>JACXVB010000010.1 GCA_014763615.1 Sphingobacteriales bacterium
TTGAATGTTGGGCGGAAGGCGAAAAGCGAAAGGCAGAAAGTAGGTATGAGGTTAAGGGGTTGGGGCAGAAGGCCGAAAGCTTAAGGCGGAACTATTACCAATAGAACTATATATTTTTCAAACAAAATGAGCTGAGATCCTGATCGCCATCAGGATGACAAAATTGAATGTTGGGTGGAAGGCATCAGGCGAAAAGCAGAAAGTAAAACCCATTACTCCAACTTCCCATTTTCCACTCCCGACTTCGGACCTCTGACTTCAGACCTCCGACTTCAGACTCCCAACTCCCGACCTCCGACTTCGGACTCCCAACTCCAGACTCCCAACTCCAGACGCTACACCGTATCCACAAAATTCTTTTCTACTTTATTGAAAATAATCAATCCAAAAAAAGTAATCAATAGGGTCGCGACGGCCGTGTAGCCTAGGCTGATCCAACTGAAACTGCCCTCACCTAAAAATCCTAAACGAAAACCCTCAATAATAGGCGTCATGGGGTTATATTGGATGATCCAGGCATATTTAGGGTATTTCTCCAGAGCGGTAGAAAGTGGGTAAATCACCGTGGTGGCATACATCAATAATTGCACCCCGAAGGTGACCAAAAAAGCCAAATCACGGTATTTGGTGGTCATGGCCGAGATGATCATCCCTAAACCTAAGCCTTGTAGTGCCATCAAAATCACGAGCACTGGAAAGAGCAGTGCATACCAACTCATCTGAAAGGAGGCTCCAATAAAGCCATAATAAGCCATGAACAGGAAAAAGAGGAGCATTTGTACGCCAAAACGCACCAAATTACTCACCACAATGCTCAAAGGCATGATGAGGCGTGGGAAATAAACTTTTCCGAAGATAGCGGCATTGTCTTTAAATACCGTGGAAGTTTTATTGAGGCAATCGGCAAAATAATTCCAAGCTGTAATCCCCGCCATGTAGAAGAGGGGCTGTGGTAAGCCATCGGTAGAAATGCCAGCCAAGTTCCCGAATACAAAAGAGTAAATGATGGTAGTGAATAAGGGTTGGATAAAAAACCACAGCGGTCCCAAAATGGTTTGCTTGTAAAAACTTACAAAATCTCGGCGTACCAATAAAAGTAACAAATCGCGGTAGCGCCAAACATCTTTAAGGTGTAGCTCAAATAAATGACTTTGCGGTTTGAGCTCTAAATCCCAATTTTCTTCTTGCATCTATGCTTAATTCATCAATAATTTACGAAGTTCATCCTTATAATGAGGATATCCAAAATAAGTTTGCACTTTCTCTTTCAATACCTCCGGTTGTTGCGCTAGGGGATGCTCACGGTAGTGAAGAATCGCCTGCTCAATTTCATCCAGCTCATGGGGGTTCACCAAGATGCCCAATTCTCCGCCATGTAAGGCATCTACCGAACCATCTACATTCCCTGCAATCACTGGCAAGCCACAGGCCATGGCCTCAATAAATACAATTCCGAAACCTTCTTTTTGGCTGGGCATCACAAATACATCCGCTAAGGCAAAGTGACTGCTGATGGCGTCATCCGGTACAAATCCAGTGAGGAAAACAGCCCGCTCTAAACCATATTGTTTAACCAACTGTAGGATACGTTCGGATTCGATTTTATCATACTTCCCTAAAATGAAGTACTTGAGCCTCGGATGCTGCGGTTTTAAATGGGCCATCGCTTGTATCACCTTATCATAACCCTTATATTTTTCAGATGAAACCAAGCGGGTGAGGGTCATGAGTACTTGATCCGCTTTCTCAATTTGATATTTTTCTTTCAGATGATCCAATATTTTCGGCTGAGGACTTATTTGAAAATAAGGATCTAAGCTATTGTGAAATACCATACATTTGGCTGGAGGGAGATGATGATTTTTTATTAAAGCGTCTTGCGTAAAGCGGCTCACCGCCAAAATCATGTCTGCCTTTTTTAAGAAAAGCCGCTTTAACCAGCTTTGCGGCCCCCAAATTTCAATGCCATGCGCTTGTACTAAAATTTTGGTTTTAGGATTCAATAATTTAATCAATACCCCCACCGCGGCTAAATTGATATGACTCAGCATCACCACATCACAGCGGATACCTTTGGCCACACTGCAGAAGATAAAGGGGAGGAGCTGTTGCTTAAAACCTTGAAAACGCCGAGAGCTAATATACTTCTCGTCAGGTAAATCATCATAGAGGCTTTTGGCATAAAAACGGATGAGATGCTCGGCTTGGATATCGGTACCCGCTTTCATCAATACTCGATTCACTTTTTCTATCCCTCCCGTAAGGCTAAAGGTTTTGAGGGTCAAAAATAAAGCATCTTTTTGGGGCAAATATTGTTCTATCTGTAAGAGGGCAAAACAACGCGACCAATGCAATTTATTGTTTAAAAATAGCTTTCCTAATTTAGCCACCTGCCGGTTACCATGTTCGCTGATTTTACGAATTTCTGGATGTTTTTTATTCCATTCTTGAAAAGGGAAGGTAAAGCCCATTTTCTTCCTGTCCCACACCGCAGCAGGTAAAATATCTTTAAAAGCATCAATCAATAAGCCCTTAGGTCTTTGCGCATCAAATTTGATCAGGGGGTCAATCTGATGGGCTAGCTGTAAAAACTCCTTATCTAAAAAAGGCACCCGTACTTCTATGCCATGCTGCATACTCATATAGTCGGTATCTTTCAACAGTTGCGAGCGCATGTAAATGTTTTGCTCGAGCCAGCTCACATAATTTTTAGGATGCGTATGCGATTGATCCGGACTATCATATTGTAAAGCCCTCAATGCTGTTTTGATTTCGGTTTCTGTAGCATCTAAAAGCTTAGAGATGGTTTTAGGCGTATAAAACCCTCGGAGAAAAAGATAATCGGCATAGGTACGCTCCTCATTCAAGAAGACTAGCTTTTTTAAACGATCATCCGATAGATGGTCTGCAATCTTAAATAACCGGAGTGGAAGATGCCTGAGGCTATTGGCTTTATGGATGCGGTTAAAAGAAGGGTAGCCTCCAAAAAGTTCATCTCCTCCTAAACCCGAAAGCACCGCTTTTAATCCATTTTGTTGAGCACAACGGCAGATGAACCAAGAATTGATGGCATCGTTACTGGGCTGGTCGAAGGCTTTTGTTAAAGTAGGCAGGGCAGCTAAATAATCTTTCTCCGTAACGGTATAATGGGTATGCTGGCTACCAATTTGTTGTTGAACAATTTGCTGATAAACAGATTCATCATAAGCACCTTCCTGAAAAGAAACGGAAAGGGTTTGGATGGGTCTTTGAGCGGCTTGCGCCGCTAAAATGGAAATGATGCTCGAATCGATCCCACCGCTTAAAAAAACGCCGATAGGCGCATCCGAAATCAGATGTCTTTCAACGGCAGCAGACAGCTTGTTGCGAATCAGTTCGGCTACTTCTTGAGGGTGAGTGTAGAGGGACTCATAGCTAAATTTCTCAAAACAAAAGGATTGCACTTGCCCACTGGGAAGATGAAAGCTTAACGCCGTTCCAGGGGCTAATTGTTTTACCTTTTCTAAGGTACTGTGCGGCTCTGGGATAAAGCCAAAAGAAAGAAAATAGATTTTCCAATTCGGGTCTTCTGCCAAAGGAATACCACAATGGGCAAAGGCTTTCACTTCACTAGCAAAGGCCAAGCTTTTTCCCTCTTGGTAATAATATAAAGGTTTAATACCCGCTACATCACGGGCGAGTACAATTTCTTGTTGTTCTTGATCATAAATGGCTAGGGCAAACATGCCATTGAAACGACTAAAGCAAATTTTGCCCCATTGTTGGTAGGCATGTAGTATAACCTCAGTATCTGAATGGCTATAAAAATTATGCCCGAGTTTCAGTAGGTCCTTTTTGATTTCTTCAAAATTGTAGATCTCTCCATTGAAAACAATTTCATAAGTACCATGGCGCATGGGTTGATGCCCAGCAGGGCTCAAGTCTAACAAAGATAGTCGGCGATGACCCAAAGCTAGATTTTGGGCTTCATGAATTTCGAAACCCTCATCATCGGGCCCACCATGCTTTTGTACCTCGCACATCGCCTGAATGTGCTGCCTGAGCTTTGCTCCAGAAAAGGGAGGATGGATGAGGCCGGCTATCCTACACATGGGAAATTCTTTTAATCACTTTCCTTACGCTTTTTCAACTGATATTTGAGGCGACTGATCAGTTTCCACCAACTGGGTTTTTCATCTTCATAATAGCCGTAACCATAATAACCACTATAATCCGCATAATAATAATAGCTGTTATAATAGCTATTTGAATAATTAGTGGTGTAATAACGAGCATATAGAGAATCGTTCTCAAAGGCATTCAATACAATCACCACATTGTTGAGGTTATACTCCCTACTCACTTTGGCAGGAACGGTAGCCGCACCAATACGAGATACCCCAGAACGGATGACAAATAAATTGATATCTGAGTTGCGAATCAATGGGACAGAGTCGGAAACCAAACCCAATGGGGCGGTATCAATCAATACAAAATCATAGTGTGCAGAAAGGTAATCAATCAAACTTTGCATTCTTTCTGATTGGATCAACTCCGAAGGATTAGGAGGATTAGGTCCAGAAGGAACGAATGCCAGGTTATCGACATGGGTTTCTAATAAAATGTCTTTAATTTCATGTTGATGGGCTAAGTAGGTGCTCAATCCCTTATCATTATCCACCTCAAAAGCTTTGTGCATTTTAGATTTTCTTAAATCGGCAGCCACAATCACCACTTTTTTATCAATCAGCGCCAAAGTAGAGGCCAGGTTGATGGTCATGAAGGATTTCCCTTCTCCTGCAATCTCAGACGTAATACAAATGACTTTAGATTTCTTTTGCGCCGCCAAAAAGCTGAGGTTAGTCCTTACCGAACGGATAGATTCGGCAAATACCGATTTGGGTTTTTCTAAGGAGAGGACCTGTTTATTACTCTTATCTAATTTGGTCGGGAATTTCTTCACTACTCCAATAATGGGTAAGTCGGTATAGCTCTCCACCGTTTCCTTATCATAGATATAAGGGTTGATAATCCTAACCAAGACAATCACCAATAAACTGATGATTAAGGCAATTAAAATGGCAGAAGTATAGACCCTTCCAGCTTGTGGAGCAATCACCTTACGAGACAGGGAGGCGACATTCACCACGCTCACCGAAGGGGTGATGGCTGAACGGGTAATTTCGGCATCCAATTTCTTTTCGGTAAACAAAGAGTAGATTTTATCATTCAAATCATAATTCCTTTGCAAATTCATGAAAGAAAGCTGCTGTTCCGGTATCGCAGCAATATTTTGATCCGCATCCGCCATTTCAGATTTAATCAAAGCAATTTCCCGATTTTGTTTTTCCCTTAAGGATTGGATATTGCGGATGATGGCACTTCGGATGTCTGTAATTTGACGATCTATTTCTTGGATAGGGAGCGCATCCTCTTTATAGGTGATAATTTTACTAGAGCGATCAATGATTAAAGTATTTAATTTTTCAATTAAAGACCGTAATAGGGAGCTAATTTCTCCTTCAATATTGAAATTGAGATAAATCTTATTCTTGTTCTGTTTGACTTGGTCTTCTAATAAATCCAGATTAATATTCTGAACTTTAGTATCGAGCAGTTGGGTTTGAAGGGTTGTATATTCTTTAGTTTTAGTGGCTGCATAGCTTCCAATATCTATAATTCGATTATTTTGCTTGAATTGCTTGAGCTGGTTTTGTGCTAGAATCAAATCACTAGACATGTTTTTGAGCTGCTGATCAATAAAATCAATGGTTTGCGTAGCACTCTGTTTTTGACTTTGACTATCATACTCAATGTAAGCCTCCATAATGGCATTGATGACGTCACGGGCAAAAACGGGATTTTCATCGATTTGGGACAAACTAATGATATTGCTTCCTTTAGATAGTTCTTTGATATTGAGTCCTTTGGAAACTCTGCCTAGGTAATCTTCTTTCTGATGCAGGTAAAAACAATAATCGGCATGATCCATACCAATAGAATCTTTGATTCTTAATTCATAACCAGGTACCTTAATGACTTTACCAAAACGACCTCTTAGAAGTATCCGCTCTTCGCCTCGGAAATAGCTATAATCAAAACTTTGCTCATCTATCTTATTAAAATTAACCAGACCCTGATAGCGATTCAAACTGTCTTCGCTTAAGATTTCTACTTGGAATGGGGCAAAAGGATATAAATCTTTAGTGCGAAACCTCCCCTTAATGAAATAGCCTACTCGATAATTTAATTGACTAATAGCTTGTAAAAGAATAGGATTAGATTTGAGTACAAAACTTTCTGTTTCAATGCTTTTCCCTCCTGTTCCAATGGGGGCATTTGAAGCTTTTAATAAGGCACTGGCTTGATTATTATTGTTATCTAATTTTAGGGTTCCTGTGGTAGAATAGGTGGATGGGGTGTACCATAAATACAGATAGGCAAATACCAAGCAAATGATTAAGCTGGCGGCTATCCAATACCAACGGCTCCATAAGATTTTAACAATCTTGATATAATCAATTTCTTGATTGATTAATTGTTCCTTATTTGAAGAAGAGTCTGTGGTCATTTTTCTTATTTACTGAAATTTTTGTAAATAATATATCCATTGAGCAATAGTATTATACCAGAACCGATTTGGGTTATATCTCGAGTGTTAGCAACAAAAGAAGCGAATTTGGATTTCTCGGCGATGATGATGTCGCCATCTTGCAATTTAAGTTTAGGACTACTGAGGGTATTGATATTGTTCAGGTTCGCCATAATCAGTTCAGGATGTTTACGATCTCCTCGGATGATTCTGACGGTTTTGATATTCACATCCTCATCTATCCCTCCGGCTTGCCCAATCAAATCAATCAAATCATAATTCTCATTTTCTAGGACATAATTACCCTGCGCTTTAAAAGCACCCAATAAAGTCACTTTGAGGCTATTCACCGTGAATTCAATAATGGGGTTTTTAAATAATTCTTTTTCATATAGCGATTGAATCAGATTTTTCGCCCCTTCACGGGTTAAGCCGGCAATCTTCACCTCCCCAATTACGGGTAAGGTTACCATTCCTTCAGACGTTACAGTATATTTATAATTGCTAATCCCTCCTTGCTCTCCGCTTCTGGAGCCTAACAGGGTTGCATCTTGCAGGTTCCTCACGGTGATCACATCAAAAGGTTTGATTTTATATTGCTCATATTCCTTTGTAGAATTAGCTACAATCACTGTTTTGAGACTGTCTTTAGGGAAAGATTTAGGAAATTTGAGTAGATGAGCCGTATTGTTGTAGCTACAAGAACTTCCAAAAAACAAGAAAATTAATAAAAGAAAGCAATAAGCGGGCTGCGATAGCACTTTAATCTTCATTCGCGGTTACATTTTCATTTCAATGATAGTTAAATTTTAAAGAAAGCTCAAATATTTTAAAAAAATCACCTTATCGGGCAGGCCTCAGGCTCCCTTTTGAGGCGAAAGGCTTTAGGAAGGTATAAGGTTAAAGGCTTAGGGCGGAAGGTTAAACTATGACCAATAGCACAAAATATGTTTTGAAACAAAATGAACTGAGATCCTGATCGCCATCAGGATGACAAAATTGAATATAGGGAGGAAGGTTTAAGAGGGTATAAGGTTAAAGGCTTAAGGCGGAAGGCAAAAGGCTAAACCATTACCAATAGCACAATATATGTTTTGAAACAAGATAATTTGAGATCCTGATCGCCATCAGGATGACAAAAATTGAATATAGGAAGGAAGGTTTAAGAGGGTATAAGGTTAAAGGCTTAAGGCGGAAAGCAAAAGGCTAAACCATTACCAATAGCACAATATATGTTTTGAAACAAAATTACCTGAGCTCCTGATCGCCATCAGGATGACAAAATTGAATATTGGGCGGAAGGCTGAGGCGAAAAGCTTTAGGAAGGTTATAAGGTTAAAGGTTTAGGCTGGAAGGCAGAAAGCTTAAAGTAAACCCCATTCATCCAACCTTTCAATCTTCCTTTTTAACGTCTTTCTGAGCAGAGCGAAGTGCAAGCTAAAACAATTTTTATACTTTAAAATCATGATCGAAGGGATTCAATAATGCAAGGGAAGAGATGGATTTAAAATCAGCAACATTTCTAGTAATCAAAATTTGATGATTGATAATGGCTGTTGCAGTGATAAACGCATCGGGAAGTTTAATTTTTTTAAATCTGCATAACTCAATAGTTTGGTTAACCGTTGGGTTATCCAGATGATGCACTATGGAACTATTTATAAAGTCTTTTAATATCTGATGATTATAGTCGGAAGTTTGAAAACGTAAAACTTCGATTTTTGTAATGGCGGAGATATTTGGGGTGGCATTAACCACTTTGTTCATAAAGGTCATGCCATTTTTAGGGAGTTTATTGTCTAGGTAACCAATAAGAATATTTGAATCTATAAGGTATTCTTATTCCATTCATTTCTAGATTCAGTCAGCGATTCTTGAAATTTGTTATATTCAGTTTCTGAAAGTTTTAAAACGCCAGCAAACCTGTCTGATAGATTAACTTCTTCAGATTTACTCTTTTTTAGCATTTTAATGAGTTTCAAATCTTCTAAACTTTGTAACAGCTGGTATGCCTTTTCGTTATTGATTTCTAATAAAACAGTTTCCATGGTTTTATAAATTACTCATTACAAATATAATGAATTTACGTGGATTTTAACCGATATGGTGGAGTAGATAATTTTCAAACGACAAGATTTTTATGTCCAAGCAGGGTCTCATTTTAGCTGACCCTGCTCAACACATTTATTGGATATATCCATTTCCTCCTCCAGCCTTCTGCATCTACCTAAAAATTCCTATTATTGACAACATGTTAATCAGCATCATCACCGCCACTTTTAATTCAGAAGCTTTTATCAAGGGGGCTATACAATCCCTCAATCAACAAAGCTATCCTTGGGTGGAACATTTAATCATGGATGGTGCCTCTACTGATCGAACTTTGGCCATCATTGAGGAAGAGCAAACGCCTAAACAGCGTTTTTTTTCTTCCAAAGACCGTGGTATTTATGATGCTTTAAATAAAGGGATAGCCCAAGCTAAAGGAGAGGTCATTGGTATTTTGCATTCGGATGATCTTTTTGCTTCTGCAGAGGTGTTGCAAAAAGTGGCTGGGCTATTTCAGGCAGATGATACATTGATGGCAGTGTATGGAGATTTGCAATATGTAGATCGGAAGAATATCCATAAAGTGATTCGGCACTGGCAAGCAGGAACTTTTCAACAGGGTGATTTTCTTTGGGGATGGATGCCTCCGCATCCTACATTATTCATTAGAAAAGTTTGTTTTGAGCAATTTGGAAATTATAATTTGCAATTTACCTCGGCAGCAGATTATGAATTAATCCTCCGTTTTTTATATCAACATCAAATCAAAACTATTTATATTCCAGAAGTTTTAGTAAAGATGCGTGTAGGCGGATTGAGTAATAAAAGTATAAATAACCGATGGAAAGCGAATATAGAAGATAGAAATGCCATGAAAAAAAACGGTATTCCGTTTCCATACCTCACCGCTGTTTTAAAGCCGCTGAGAAAAATCAATCAATATTGGCATAAAAATATTTAATTTTACAGCATGATGTCGGATTTCTCGCTCGGCAATATCGAGTGGCTCTATTATGTTCTAGTGATTTTAGTAGCAATTGCTTTAGCATTTATAGCCATTCCTTCGATCATGTTTGTGGCCAAAGAGCGTCATTTATATGATGATTTACATAGCCATCGTAAAGAACATGATCATGGGATTCCCAGATTGGGTGGGGTAGCCATTTTCTGTAGCTTCACCATCGTATCTTTATTATTTGCCAAATACGATGCGCAACTGCCGACTAATATCCTTTTGACTTCTTGCATCATTCTTTTTGCAGTAGGTTTGAAAGACGATTTAGCAGGGGCTGGTCCAGGTACCAAATTTGGAATGCAATTTTTGGTAGCCACCATGTTGGTGTTTTTAGGAAATGTAAGGCTAACCAGTTTATATGGAGTTTTTGATGTACAGGAGATTCCCTTTGCGGCGAGCATCATGATCTCCATTCTGGTAATCATGTTTGTAGTGAATGCTTTTAATTTAATTGATGGGGTTGATGGTTTAGCAGGTACAATAGGTTTAATCGTCTGTCTCACCTTCGCTTTATTGTTCATTCACATGGGAGAAATGGAACTGGCCACCTTAGCTTTTAGTATGGTTGGTGCCATTATTGGATTTCTCTTTTACAATTATAGTCCAGCTAAAATATTTATGGGCGATACAGGAAGCTTACTGATTGGCTTGATTGCCTCAGTTTTGGCAATTAAGTTTATCGAGTTGAACAAGTTTAGTCCTCAAAATAGCAATCCAGTGTTTTATTCTGCCCCAGCTACGGCGGTGGCTATTATTATTATCCCACTTTTTGATACTTTTCGGGTTTTTACCTTGAGGCTTTTAAAAGGAAAATCTCCTTTTCGGGCCGATAGAAATCACGTTCATCATAGGATTTTGAAATTGAGATTGAACCACATGCAAACTACATTTGTGTTAGCCATCACCAATTTGTTGTTTATTTACATCGCTTTAGAATTTAGGGAGCTAGGAAATTTTGTACTCATATTTTTATTCTTGGCTTTATGTATGTTCATCAATTTGATGACTACCGTTTTAATTCGTATCAAAGAAAGGAAGAATTTTAAGTTAGAATACTTTATCAAGTAATCCACATCTGATTGATAGCTTGTTCAATCCATGCTCCTAAACTTTCAGTATTTGGTTGCATCAGGATATTGTCAGAGACCCTGATGGGACAAGAGGACTACAAGCCTTTTATTTTGTCATCCTGAGCGGAGCGAAGCCTGCCTTGGACTTCCTACAAACTGTACCACGAATGCTTTGCAGATGCTTCCTATCGTCAGAAAGACAAAAAAAAACAAGCTTTGTCATCCTGAGTGGAGCGAAGGAACTGTAAGCTATTCTCGAAAAGCTGCTTCATTTCATTCAGCAAGACAAAAAATTATTCGATATCATCATTTAAAAACTTCCAAGTTGGATTAAACTCATTAATTAGATTTATCTTCTTTAATCGCTTCCATCCCTTGATTTCTTTTTCTCTTTCAATGGCATGTTGAATATATTCATACCGTTCCCAGAAAATGAGATGATAAGCATTGTATCTTCCTGCAAAGTGTTTCTTTTTATTTCTTGAATCTTCTTCATGTTGTAATAATCGGGTTTTTAGATCATTAGTGACGCCTGTGTACAAAACACGTTTATAAGAATTGGTGGTGATGTAAACGAAGAAATTATAAGTTCCTAAAGGTCTCATTAAACTAAATTACAGAATTAGGGTGATTTCTTAAATTATGAATTTTTATTTTGTCATCCTGAGCGGAGCGAGGCCTGCCTGTCGGTCTTATCCTCCGGAGGAGGGTCTTATCCGCCGGAGGAGGGTTATCCGCCGGAGGGCAGACAGGGATCTAATTTCAAACTGTACCACGAATGCTTTGCAGATGCTTCCTATCGTCAGCATGACAAAAAAAACAAGCTTTGATGGAATGAAGCCTGCCTTGGACTTCCTACAAACTGTACCACGAATGCAGTTAAGATGCTTCCTATCGTCAGCATGACAAAAAAAAACAAGCTTTGTCATCCTGAGCGTAGCGAAGCCTGCCTTGGACTTCCTACAAACTGTACCACGAATGCTTTGCAGATGCTTCCTATCGTCAGCATGACAAAAAAAACAAGCTTTGTCCTCCTGAATGGAATGAAGCTTGCCTTGGACTTCCTACAAACTGTACCACGAATGCAGTTAAGATGCTTCCTATCGTCAGCATGACAAAAAAATACGCTTTGTCATCCTGAGCAGAGCGAAGGAACTGTAAGCTATTCTCGAAAAGCTGCTTCATTTCATTCAGCATGACAAAATTTATAGAAAACAAAAACAATTTCGTTTGTCTGACATTCATTAGATTTGCAGCAAAATTAAACCAATGAGATTAGCGATCAACGGATTTGGAAGAATAGGTAGAACCGTAGTGCATCTATTAGCCGATAGGGGACTTTTGCAACATTTAGTAGCCATTAACGATTTAACAGATACCAAAACCCTAGCGCATTTATTTCAATACGATTCGGTACATGGGAATTTTAAAGGTAGCCTGTCTCATGATGAACATCATCTCATCATTAATGGGCATTCGATTCAAATCCTTTCCGAAAAAGATCCCGCTCAACTTCCTTGGAAAGCTTTGGAGATAGAGGTTTTGCTAGAATCTACCGGTAAATTTTTAACCTCCGCATTAGCTCAAAAGCATTTAATAGCTGGGGCAAAAAAAGTGATTTTATCCGCTCCATCTCCGGATAAGGAAATCCCTACCCTCGTTTTAGGTGTGAATGATCAGGAGATAGATTGGGCGTCGCCCATTCTTTCTAATGCTTCTTGCACCACCAATAATGTGGCGGCCATGGTGAAGGTATTGGATGAGCATTGGGGCATCAGAGAAGGATACATTACTACTGTACATTCTATGACGGGCGATCAGAATTTACATGATGCACCTCATCGCGATTTAAGAAGAGCCCGAGCGGCATCCTCTTCTATCATCCCCACTACTACGGGGGCGGCTAAAGCCATTACCCATATTTTTCCTCATTTGGAAGGTAATTTGGGAGGAGCAGGCATCCGAGTGCCGGTACTCAATGGGTCTTTAACCGATTTTACTTGTATCTTGAATCATCAACCCACTACGGTAGAGGAAATCAATGCCGCTTTCAAAGCCGCAGCGGAAGGACCTTTAAAACGGATTTTACAGTACACCGAAGATCCTATTGTATCTGTGGATATCATCAATAACCCGCATTCCTGTGTTTTTGATGCCTTGTTAACCTCCATTGTAGGTGGGATGGTAAAAGTGGTGGGTTGGTATGATAATGAATATGGCTACTCTAACCGCTTGGTAGATGTACTAGAGGAAATAGAGAAGAGAAATGATTAAATTTTTACAACCTGAGGAAGTCCTCCTTTTAAGAAATACCATTCTTAGAGAAGGAAAGTTGAAAAATGAAGAATGTTTTTTTCTTCATGATGATGCGGAGGATTCCTTTCATTTAGGCTATGTTTTAGAGGGTGAAATCATCTGCGTAGCTTCATTTCATCACCAAGCTCGGGACGGGTTTGCTGGAGACGCTTTTCAATTGAGAGGGATGGCTACCGCTTTAGCCCATCAGGGTAAAGGCTATGGAAACCGATTGGTGAATTTTGCCATCGTCTATTTAAGAGGGAAAGGAGTGAACTATATATGGTGTAATGCCCGTCAGAAAGCTTTTCGATTTTACCAAAGTTTGGGTTTCGAGTTTATCAGCGATATTTTCGATATTCCCGGGATTGGTCCGCATAAAACCATGTATTTGAAGATTCAGTGAGGGGGAGGTTAAAAGTTAAAAGTAAAAAGTTAAAAGTAAAAAGTGGAAAGTCAAAAGTTAAAAGGGATGTTCTTGATCATGAGCTCTACCTTCTATCGGTCATCAAACATCAAATTTTCAAATCATCAACCATCCTCTATTCGTCGTTAAACTTTTCACTCCAGACTTCAGACTCCCAACTAAAGACTGTAAACTATTCATCATCAAATTTTCAAATCATCAAACTCCTAACCAAAGACCATGAACCATCGACTATGGTCTATCGACTAAAAGCCATCATCAAATTTTCAAATCATCAAACTCCTAACCAAAGACCATGAACCATCGACTATGGTCTATTGACTAGAAGCCATCATCAAATTTTCAAATCACCAAATCATTCAACTTCCTACTCCAGTCTCCAGTCTTTCCATCATTAACCATCAGCTATCAACCATAGACTATGGACTATGAACTATAAACCATCAACCATGAACTATCAACCAACTAAAACTTTCAACTCCCATCAACATTCCTTAGTTTAGCAGCACAAACCAAAAGAATAATGAAAACAATTGATGATTTGAATTTTTCGGGAAAGAAAGCCCTCATTCGTGTGGATTTTAACGTTCCCTTAGACGCCGAGTTCAACATTACAGACGATAAAAGAATGACGGCCGCTTTGCCCAGCATTCAGAAGATTTTAAAAGATGGAGGTAGTGTGATTCTCATGTCGCACCTAGGCCGACCAAAAGACGGACCTACCGATAAATACTCTTTAAAGCATATTGTGAAGCATCTGTCTGACTTATTAGGTAAGTCTGTGGCTTTCGCCGATGACTGTATTGGCGCACAAGCTAAAGAAAAAGCAGCAGCTTTAACATCAGGTGAAGTATTATTGTTAGAGAACCTAAGATTTTATAAAGAAGAAGAAAAAGGCGATGTAGCATTTGCAGAGAAGCTGGCCCAACTGGGAGATGTCTATGTCAATGATGCTTTTGGCACCGCACACCGAGCGCATGCTTCTACGGCAGTGATTGCGCAATTTTTCCCTGAAGCCAAATATTTCGGCTACTTGATGGGCGCCGAATTGGCCAATGCAGAGAAAGTTTTGAATCATCCTACTCGTCCGTTTACCGCAATTATGGGTGGTGCGAAGGTTTCAGACAAAATTTTACTGATAGAGCGTTTGCTGGATAAAGTAGATAATTTATTGATTGGTGGCGGGATGACCTACACCTTCATTAAAGCCAATGGTGGGCATATCGGGAAATCTTTGGTAGAGGATGATAAATTAGAATTGGCTAAAGAATTGATCAAAAAAGCCAATGAAAAAGGCGTGAAAATGTTAATTCCCACAGATTCTGTAATTGCAGATGCTTTTTCTAATGATGCAGAAACTGGAAATGCTTACAATGATCATATCAAAGACAATTGGATGGGTTTAGATATCGGCGATGACACTATTGCTACTTTTACAGAGGTGATTAAGAAATCTAAAACCATCTTGTGGAATGGTCCGATGGGTGTTTTTGAGATGTCTAAGTTCGAAAATGGAACTAAATCTGTGGCACATGCCGTAGTAGAAGCTACAGAAAATGGGGCTTTTTCTTTGATTGGTGGAGGAGATTCTGCAGCCGCAGTAGCCAAGTTTGGCATGGAAGAAAAAGTAAGCTATGTCTCTACTGGTGGTGGTGCCTTATTAGAATATATGGAAGGTAAAGAATTGCCTGGCGTAAAGGCGATTAACGAATAAAATTTACAGTCAATCCTGGCCTAAAAGCGCTGAGTTTCTCGCTCAGCGCTTTTTTTATGCCTTTTTCTCCCACCGCCAAAACTGCCTAAAAATACAGTTAAGTGGGGATTTGCAGTGCTTTTAGGACTGTTGAAAACTTTTTGTGGTATAAAGTGGGAAAAAGTGGTAACAATCTTTAATTTTACATAAGAAATTGTCAGAACTATAGACCCATGTCTCACTTAATAGGAGAATTTGATTGTAAACTCGACGCGAAAGGCCGCTTAATGGTTCCTTCCGGTTTGAAGAAGCAATTGCCTGCAGTAGATGCAGAGGGCTTGGTGATCCATCGTGGTTTTGAAAAGCACCTGACGATTTATACCAAAGCAGAGTGGGATAGGATTACAACAGAGTTAGCACAATTGAATGCTTATGAGAAAAAGACGCGTGAGTTCATTCGTTACTTCACTCGTGGTGCTACGGAATTGACTTTAGATGCTTCAGGACGAGTGTTGTTGCCTAAGCCGCTGCTAGCATATGCGGGTATCCAAACCGAGGTGGTGCTGGCTTGCCAATTTGATAAGATTGAAGTTTGGGATAAAGCTACTTACGATGCGGCTTTGGATGATGAGCCTGAAAACTTTGCCAATCTCGCAGAAGAGGTGATGGGTAGTTTAGGAAGGAATAAAGATGTCTGAATATCACGTTCCGGTGATGTTGCAAGAATGTATAACGGGTCTGGCGATCAGACCTGAGGGTAAATATGTAGATGTCACTTTTGGTGGTGGTGGTCATTCGAGGGAAATTTTAAAGCATTTAGGTAAAGATGGGCTTTTGGTGGCTTTTGATCAAGATGCAGATGCGCAGAAGAATGTTTTAGATGATGAGCGCTTCTTGTTCATTGATCAGAATTTTAGATACCTAAAGAATAATCTAAAGATGCATGATTTGATTCCGGTAGATGGAATTTTGGCAGATTTAGGAGTTTCTTCCCATCAATTTGATGTACCAGAAAGAGGTTTTTCGATTCGATTTGATGGGGATTTGGATATGAGGATGGATCAATCGGCGAGCTTGACGGCGAAAGAGGTGGTGAATACCTATGCCGAAGAGGAGTTGCATAAGCTATTTGGGATTTATGGGGAAATTCAAAATGCCAAATCGCTAGCAAAAACCATCGTAACGGCTCGTTTAGCGCAACCCATCGAGACCATAGGTGAATTGAAAGCCGTGATACAAAAGCTCATCCCGAAAGGAAAGGAAAATAAATACTTGGCGCAGGTTTTTCAAGCCTTAAGGATTGAGGTGAATCAAGAAATGGAAGCTTTGAAAGCTTTTTTGGAACAGAGCGTGGAGGTGTTGAGTAGCGGTGGGCGATTGGTAGTGATGTCTTATCACTCTTTAGAAGATCGTTTGGTGAAGAATTTCATGGCCAAAGGGAAATTCTCAGGAACGGTAGAAAAGGATTTTTTCGGAAATGATATTAAACCTTTTGAGGTGATGAGTAAATCGATTACTGCCTCAGAAGAAGAAATCAGAAATAATAACAGAGCTAGAAGCGCCAGATTAAGAATAGCGATTAAGAAATGACAAACAGGTTAAAGACGGAAATTGAAGAAGAGCAACCGGAACTTGAAGCCCCAAAAGTGAAGGAGGAAAAAACTTCTTCAAGCCCTGGTTTTTTCGGTAATCTTTTTCAAAAAGGAGCCATCTCTAAAGAGGCGGCCACCGAAGCTTTGCCTTTCATCATCTTCTTGGCTTTTCTAGGGATGATTTATATCGGCAATCGCCACTCTGCAGAAAAGAACATCAGGAAAATAGATAAACTGAATAAGGAAGTAAAAGAGTTGAGTTGGGATTTTAAGACTTTGAAAGCGGATTTAATGTTTCGTAGCAAAGAAACAGAGGTGATGCAAAGAGTAGATACCCTGTTGGGCTTAAAAGTATCTGTTGAACCGCCCCTAAAATTAAAGTTAGACCAAGATGAACATTAGAACCAATATTCTGCTTCGGGTTTATGCTGCTTTCGGGCTCATCATCTTGTTTGCCATTGCAGTGCTGGCTCAAATGGTACATGTTCAAGTTTTTCAGGGAAATAAATACCGCAAGATGGCGTCAAGTTTGAGTACTAAATATGCAGAGGTGGAGGCGGCAAGGGGGAATATTTACTCTATCGATGGCAGCTTGTTGGCGACTTCTGTTCCTGAATATGATATCCGTTTGGACTTATTGGCTGGAGGCATTAAAGAAGATGAAGTTTTTTACAGCAAGGTAGATTCTTTAGCTTATGATTTAGCCAATTATTTTCATGATAAATCAGAAAAAGAATATTCCAGAATGTTGAGAAATGCTCGGCATGATGGAGAGCGCTATTTTTTAATCAAAAGGAACGTCAGCTATCAGGATTTAAAGGTGCTTAAGAAATTCCCCATTTTCAATATGGGAAGATATGCAGGAGGGATGATAGCCGAACAACAGAATAGGCGTATCCTTCCTTTTAAAAATTTAGCTTCCAGAACCATTGGCTATTACAATGCGAATGCGAAGGTAGCAGTTGGTTTAGAAGGGGCTTATGGTAGTTATATCAACGGAGAGACTGGAAAGCAATTGGTACAGCGTATTGCAGGTGGGGTTTGGATGCCAGTGAACGAGGATGCAGAAATAGCCCCCAAAGATGGAGCAGATATCATCTCTACTCTTGATGTAAACCTACAGGATTTAGCGCAGCAAGCTTTAAAAAAACAATTGATTAAAAGTGCTGCTGATTTTGGTTGCGTGATGGTGATGGAAGTGAAAACAGGAGAGATGAAGGCTATTGCCAATTATAGCAAAGTGGCGGATGGAGAGTACAGAGAGATTTACAATTACGCCATTGCTCAAAGTGCCGACCCAGGCTCTACCTTCAAGTTGGCTTCTTATATGGTGGCGATGGATGATGGTAAATTTGATATCAATGATACCATCAATACTTATGGAGGAAACTTTCAATTATATAATAAAACTTTCAGGGATGATCATGCCAATGAAGGGATTCTGACCATGAGAAAAGCCTTTGAGCTTTCCTCCAACGTAGCCATTGTAAGGCAGATATATAAAAATTATAAAGACGAGCAATCTAAATTCACCGATGGTTTATACCGTCTTCATTTGAATGAAAAATTGGGTTTACAGATTGCAGGAGAAGGAATTCCTTTGATTAAAACCCCTAAAAATAAATCTTGGAGTGGAATTTCTATGGCACAGATGGCTTATGGCTATGAGCTTAGAATTACCCCGATTCAAATGTTGACTTTGTATAATGCGGTGGCCAATAATGGTAAAATGATTGCGCCATTATTTGTGCATGAGATTAGAAGATTAGGAAATACGGTGGAGCAATTTAAGGCTCGCACCATTAATCCGAAAGTTTGTACTGATAAAACACTTTCTATGTTGAAAGAAATGTTGAGGGGAGTAGTGGTTGAAGGAACAGCGAGTGCGATCAATAATCCGCTATATGAGATTGCGGGTAAAACAGGAACTGCTGAGGTGGCAGATGGTGCGAAAGGTTATAAAGGAAATAAGAAATATCAAGCTTCCTTTTGTGGATACTTTCCAGCTGATCATCCAAAATACTCCATGATTGTGGTGATACAAAATCCAACCAAAGGCTCCTATTATGCAAGCTCGGTAGCAGGTCCGGTATTCCGTGAAATTGCAGACATCATATATGGAAGCGATTTAGAGATGAGCACCAAAGAGCAAATTCCGCAATTGGTAGGCAATACCAAAATGCCTAAGGTGAAAGCTGGAGATAAGAAATCTGCCGAAAGAGTTTATCAAGATTTTGGAATCAAGGCATTATATGCATCTACCCATACAGAAGAAATGACTTTAGATACCAATCATGGGATGGTTTATCATGATGTTAAATTAACAAAAGGTAATGTGCCTAATGTAGTTGGGATGAATTTAAAAGATGCACTCTACATTTTAGGTAATGCAGGTTTAAAACCAATGGTTAAAGGTGTTGGTGAAGTGAAAAGTCAATCTTTAGCGGCAGGTACGCCTGTTTATAAAGGAACTCAAATTTTAATCGAATTAGAATAAATGGCGAAACTCAAGGACATATTATACACCGTGGCTTTGGAGCAAGTAGCTGGTTCTACGGAGCTAGAAATCGCTGCTATTCAGTTTGATTCTAGAAAGGTAAAGAAAGGTGCTCTTTTCATAGCTATCCAAGGAACGCTTTCAGATGGACATGCTTATGTAGATGATTGTATCCAAAAAGGTGCGGTTGCCATTATTTGCGAGGCGATGCCATCGGTATTTAAAGAAGGGGTAACTTATATTAAAGTCAGTAACTCGGCTATAGCCTTGGGTGTAATCGCGGCTAATTTCTATCATCATCCTTCAAAGAAATTGAAATTGGTAGGCGTTACCGGTACCAATGGAAAAACTACGGTTGCCACTTTACTTTATAAATTATTTAGAGAGTTAGGTTTTAAAGTAGGATTGATTTCTACCGTAGAAAATCAAATCAATGATCAAATTATTCCATCTACGCATACCACTCCGGATCCTCTAGCTTTAAATCACCTCTTATCAGAAATGGTCAATCAGGGATGTGATTATTGCTTTATGGAGGTCAGCTCTCATGCCATCGCACAGCATCGCATTGCGGCTTTATCTTTTACCGGAGGGATTTTTACCAATATCACTCATGATCATTTGGATTTCCATAAAACCTTCGACAATTATATTAAAGCCAAAAAGGCATTTTTTGATGGATTGGATAAATCAGCCTTTGCCTTAACCAATGCGGATGATAAAAATGGTTTGGTGATGTTGCAGAATACCCAAGCACATAAGAAAACCTATGGCATTAAATCGCTCACAGATTTTAAAGCTCGCATCATTGAAAATCAGTTCTCGGGTTTACACCTTGATATGGATGGAGAAGAGGTTTACTTTAAACTGGTAGGCACTTTTAACGCGGCAAATTTATTAGCTGTTTACGGGACGGCTTTATTATTAGATCAGGATAAAACCAAAGTGCTCACCATTTTGAGTAGATTGAATGGTGCCGAAGGTAGGTTTGATTACCTGATTGCACCTAATCAGGTGGTGGGTATTGTAGATTATGCTCATACGCCTGATGCTTTAGAAAATGTGCTGACCACCATTGATCATATTCGATCTAAAAATGAGCAGGTAATCATCATCATTGGATGTGGCGGCGATAGAGACAAAACCAAACGTCCACTCATGGCTCAAACCGCTTGTGATTGGAGCGATAAAGTGATTTTAACCTCTGATAATCCAAGATCAGAAGATCCAGAACAAATCATTAGGGAAATGCAAACGGGCGTTTCGCCAGTAAATCAAAGAAAAGTATTGTCAATTACCGATAGAAGAGAGGCGATTAAAACGGCTTGTCATTTAGCAAAGCCTGGTGACATTATCCTTCTAGCGGGTAAAGGACATGAGAAGTATCAAGAAATAAAAGGAGTAAGAACAGATTTTGATGATAAAAAAATACTGAACGAGTGTTTTGCTCAATTAAATAAAAGTTAAAAACAGAAAAATATGCTGTACTATCTCTTTAATTATTTGGATAAACATTTCAACTTTCCCGGAACTGGACTTTTTCAGTTTATCTCTTTTAGAGCAGGGATGGCGATGATTTTATCCTTGATTATTACTACTGTTTATGGCAGCAGTTTGATTAATTATTTGAGATATAAGCAAGTAGGTGAAACGGTGAGAAATTTAGGATTAGAAGGTCAATCGCAAAAGCAAGGAACCCCAACCATGGGGGGCTTAATTATTATTGCAGGTATTCTCATCCCAACTTTACTCTTTGCTAAAATAGGAAATGTGTACATCGTTTTGATGCTGATTACTACCCTTTGGATGGGCGCCATCGGCTTTTTAGACGATTACATCAAAGTATTCAAGAAAAATAAGGAAGGTCTTGCGGGCAAATTTAAGATTGTTGGTCAAGTGGGTTTATCGCTCATCGTGGGCTATACCATGTTTTTCAATCCAAATATCTTGATTCGTCAGATTGTAAGCGAGGTACCTGCTGGGGCCAATGTTCGTCAGATTCCGGGTGGGGTAAAAGAAGAAATCATCAATGAAAAAGGAGAGCGGTTAATTAGAGTGGAGAAAGCTACCGGTGTTTATTATGCTAAGGATGTAAAATCGACCAAAACCAATATTCCTTTTTATAAAAATAACGAGTTTGATTATGCCAAAGTGCTGAAGTTTATGGGTCCCGGGTATGAAAAATATGCCTTAATGGTGTTTTTACTTTTCGTGATTGTGATCATTACGGCGGTTTCTAATGGGGCAAATATTACCGATGGTATTGATGGATTGGCAACAGGAACCTCGGCAATTATTGGGATTACCTTGGCACTTTTAGCTTACGTTTCTGGTAATACCATTATAGCTGATTATCTGAAAATCATTTACATCCCTAACTCTGGCGAGCTGGTAATTTTTGCTTCCGCTTTTGTAGGGGCTTGCATTGGTTTCTTATGGTACAATGCGTATCCTGCTCAGGTTTTTATGGGCGATACGGGCAGCTTAACCATCGGAGGAATTATCGCCGTTTTTGCCATCATGATTCGTAAGGAATTGTTGATTCCGATTTTATGTGGGGTGTTTTTGATAGAAAATTTATCAGTGATTATGCAGGTTTCCTACTTCAAATACACCAAAAGGAAATATGGTGAAGGAAGACGGATTTTTCTGATGTCGCCTCTGCACCATCATTTTCAAAAGAAAGGTTATCACGAATCTAAAATTGTCAGTCGTTTTTGGATTGTGGGCATTTTACTAGCTATCATCACCATTGTCACCCTGAAATTAAGATAAAAAGAGATACAAGAACCAAGATGCAAGAAAAAGGAAATATACCTTCAAATCACTCCACTATTACTCCTGCTCAGAAAGGGAAAACTGGGCTTAGGCGGATGGTGGTTTTAGGAGCTGGAGAAAGTGGAGTAGGAGCAGCTATTCTTGCTCAGAAGCAAGGGTTTGAGGTTTTTGTGTCTGATTTTGGAGCAATTAAAGAAAGCTATCAGCAGGAATTGGAAAGCTTGAATATTCCTTTTGAAGCGCAACAACATACCGAATCCCTCATCTTAAACGCCGATGAAGTGATAAAAAGTCCGGGCATTCCGGATAAAGTAGAGATTATCCAAAAGCTCAATGCAAAAGGTATTCGCATCATTTCTGAGATAGAATTTGCAGGAAGATATAGCGATGCCAAGATGATATGCATTACTGGCTCAAACGGAAAATCAACCACTACCATGCTCACCTATCACATTATGGAGCAAGCGGGTTTGAATGTGGGTTTGGCTGGGAATATCGGGAAAAGTTTTGCCAGGCAAGTGGCCTTAGAATCTCATGAATATTATGTGTTAGAAATCAGCAGTTTCATGTTGGATAACATGTACGCTTTCAAAGCGGATATTGCCGTTTTGCTGAATATCACGCCTGATCATCTCGATCGATATGATTATCAAATGGCAAATTATATCAAATCTAAATTCAGAATAGTACAAAATCAAACGCCAAAAGATCATTTCATTTATTGTGATGATGATCCGGTAATCGCCGAAGAGATGAAGCACATGAACATCAAAAGTCAGCATCATCCATTTTCCATCGAGCATGAGCTGAGCAATGGCGCTTATTTAAAACAGAACAATTTAACTATAGCACTCACCAATACTGATCAATTCGATATGACTATTAAAGATTTAGCACTCCAGGGCAAACACAATGTGTACAACTCCATGGCTTCGGGCATTGTAGCTAAAGTTCTGGACTTGAGAAATGAATCCATCCGCGAAAGCATGGGTAATTTCAAAAATATCGAGCATCGTTTAGAGCATGTGGCCAACATTTCGGGCATCACATTCATCAACGATTCAAAAGCCACCAACGTAAACTCTACTTGGTATGCTTTAGAAAGTATGAATACCGATGTGGTGTTGATTATGGGCGGTGTGGATAAAGGAAATGATTACAGCATGTTGCTGGATTTGGTGAGACAAAAAGTAAAAGCCATTATCTGCTTAGGTAAAGATAATAAAGCCATACATGATGCTTTTGAAGATGAAGTAGAGGTGATGGTAAATACTTTTTCTGCTCGCGAGGCGGTAGAAGTAGCTTTCCATCTGGCAAAAAAAGGAAGTACGGTGTTGCTTTCTCCGGCTTGTGCCAGCTTTGATTTATTCAAGAATTATGAAGATAGAGGCAACCAATTTAAGGCTGCCGTAAAAGAATTATGATATGATAAAAGCCATATTAGATCATACCAAAGGCGACAGATGGATTTGGCTCATCATCATCTTGCTTTCGCTGATTTCTGTGTTGGCTGTTTACAGTGCTACCGGCACATTGGCCTATAAAAGAGGAGTGGGTTCAGAGTCTTTGATGCTGAAACATCTACTTTTTATTGTGATTGGTTTTGTGATGATTTACTTCGCTCACCTATTGAATTATCGTTATTACGCTGGTATTTCAAAGGTGTTGATGTTTATCACTATTCCTTTATTATTTTATACATTGATATTTGGTAGCCACGTGAACGATGCCAGTAGATGGATTGCCATACCGGGGACGGGCTTAACTTTCCAAACATCAGATTTGGCGAAATTGGCTTTAATCACCTATTTAGCTAGAACTTTAACCAAGCAACAAACCAATATCAAAGATTTTAAATCTACGGTAATCTGGTTGTTAGCGCCCATGGGTGCAGTATTTATTTTAATTGCTTTGGCTAATCTTTCTACTGCGGTGATGTTGGCCGGCGTAGGTGTTTTGATTTTATTAATTGGCAGAGTAAGCTTTTCGCAATTGAGCATTGTGGGTGTCGGATTAGGTATTTTACTGTTGATTGTATTGTTCTTGGGTCCACGGCGAGGGGTTTACATTGCCAGAGTGAAAGCTTATATACATCCAGAGATGCAAAACTCTGATAAAACTTTCCAACAAAACCAAGCGAAAATAGCCATTGCAACGGGAGGTGTCTTTGGTAAAGGGCCAGGAAATAGTACGCAAAGGAACTTCTTGCCACATCCTTATTCCGATTTCATCTTTGCCATTATTGTAGAAGAATATGGGATGGTGGGCGGTGCTTTTATCGTGTTGTTATATGTCATTTTGATGTATCGCATCATCAAAATTGTGACACAGGCACCCAAAGCTTTCGGGGCTTTATTGGCGGCGGGGTTGGGCTTTAGTTTAACCATTCAAGCTTTATCCAATATGGCGGTGGCAGTCAATCTGTTTCCGGTAACCGGAGTTCCATTGCCTTTGGTGAGCATGGGAGGGACCTCTATATTATTTACCAGTATTGCTTTCGGGATTATTTTATCGGTAAGTAAAGATGTGGAAGAATATAAATCAGAAACAAAAGGAAGTAAAGAAGATAAAGTAATTGTAGGAGAAATCCCGGCGATGGCTTAATAGAGCGTATAAAGATGTTAATATCATGTAGCAAGATATTGATGTCGAGTATCAAATGTTTTTAAGTCAATTAATAATATAGTAATTGAACATTAAATAAGGAATGCAATGGTCTGGCTACTTGATACTAGCTACTAAATACTAAAGAATGGCAAAAAGAATTATCATTAGCGGTGGCGGAACAGGAGGACATATTTTTCCTGCGGTAGCTATTGCTAACGCTTTAAAAAAGCTAGATGCTAAAACAGAGATTCTTTTTGTTGGGGCTATCGGCAGGATGGAGATGGAAAAAGTACCAGCAGCCGGATATAAAATTATAGGTTTAGATATTCAAGGTTTTCAAAGAAGTGCTTTATCAAAAAATTTGCTATTACCTTTTAAAATTTTGGGAAGTGTGAGAAAATCTTTGTCTATCATCAAAGATTTTAAGCCTCATGCGGTGGTAGGTGTTGGCGGCTATGCCTCTGGGCCATTATTGTATGCGGCTTCTTTAAAAGGGATTCCTTACCTCATTCAAGAGCAAAATTCTTATGCAGGGATGACCAATAAATATCTAGGAAAAAAAGCTAAAAAAATATGTGTGGCTTTTGACGGGATGGGTCAATTTTTTCCTGCGGATAAATTGATTAAAACAGGAAACCCGATAAGAGAAAGTGCCATAGAGATAGCCGGAAAGCGGGCGGAAGCGGCAGCCTTTTTTGAACTGAATCCTGATCAAAAAACGGTACTATTGGTTGGGGGAAGTTTAGGTGCAGCCACTTTAAATAATTGTATGTTGGCAGGGATGGAGCAGTTTCAAAAAGAAGGTGTCCAACTTATCTGGCAAACAGGCAAATATTACTATAAAGGAGTTATAGAAAAGGTGGGCAACCTCTCAAAAGACAAGGGAATTAGGATTGAGGAATTTTTAAATCGGATGGATTTGGCTTTCGCGATGGCGGATGTAATAATTTCGAGAGCTGGGGCAGGGACCATTGCAGAACTTTGTATGGTGAAGAAGCCGGTGATTTTGGTGCCTTCGCCGAATGTGGCCGAAGATCATCAGACCAAAAATGCGGATGCTTTGGTGAATAAGGAAGCTGCAATTTTAATCTCAGATCGTCATGCAGAGGCAGATTTGGTGGCGCAAACTTTGAAATTGCTGAAAGATATAGCGCAGATGCAAACACTTTCTAAGAACATTGCAGCATTGGCTTTGCCTTCGGCCGACATACATATTGCAGAAGAAGTAATGAAAATCGCTAAATAGATGATGGAATTAGTCAACATCAAAAGAGTTTATTTGATTGGTATCGGTGGTATCGGGATGAGCGGCTTGGCCCGTTATTTTCATCATTTAGATTTGGTGGTTTGTGGTTATGATAAAACATCTACTCCACTTACTAAAACTTTAGAAGCAGAAGGCATCAAAGTTTCTTATGAAGATGTGAGTACCTTAATTCCGCTTTCTTTTCAGCAAAAATCAGAAGATACTTTGGTAATTTATACTCCCGCTATTCCAAAAAATAGTGAGATTTTAAATTTCTTTATCGATAAAGGCTTTAGATTATACAAGCGTTCCGAGGTATTGGGTATCCTTTCTAAAGGGATGCAAACTATTGCCGTTGCCGGAACACATGGCAAAACGACGACCAGTTGTTTAATAGCACATTTGTTAAGAGTTGGAGGGATAGATTGTGCGGCATTTTTAGGCGGAATCAGCGCTAATTTTAACAGCAATGTTTTGTTCGGTCAGAGTGGTGTTTTGGTGGTAGAGGCAGATGAGTATGACCGTTCTTTCTTAACCCTGCATCCCGATACATCCATTATCACTTCAATGGATGCCGATCATTTGGATATCTATGGTAAAAAAGAGCAGTTGGAAGCCTCTTTTCAGCAATTTGCTCATCAATTAAAATCCGATGGATTTTTAATTTATAAATTGGGTTTGCCGCTAACTTCTGGAATCACTTATGGAGTAGAAGTTGCAGCATCGGCGAAAGCCCAAAATATCAGCATCGAGAATCATGAATTCTATTTTGATTATCATTTTGAAGAAAAGGCTTTGCTTAATCTCCATTTAGGATTACCCGGAAAGCACAATGTAGAAAATGCAGTTGCCGC
Organism: Sphingobacteriales bacterium; assembly: GCA_014763615.1. GTDB lineage: Bacteria > Bacteroidota > Bacteroidia > Sphingobacteriales > Sphingobacteriaceae > Pseudopedobacter. The sequence continues at coordinate 26,695 of JACXVB010000010.1, forward strand.
TATTACCGCAGTGTTAAAAATGGGTGTTTCTGAAGAAGCAATCAGAGCAGGTTTAGCTTCTTTTAAAGGGGTAAAGCGTAGATTCGAGTACCTCGTGAAAACAGAACATCACATTTACATCGATGATTATGCTCATCATCCTGAAGAACTGAAAGCTTGTTTTCAGGCGGTGAGGGCTTTGTATCCACATCAAAAATTGACCGCTATTTTTCAGCCTCATTTATTTAGCAGAACTAGAGATTTTGCTGATGAATTTGCAGAGGTTTTAGCAACAGTTGATGAGTTATTGTTATTAGAGATTTATCCTGCCAGAGAATTGCCCATACCTGGTGTTAATAGCCAAATGTTAGCAGAAAAAATAGCAATGGATAAGGTGCGTGTTTGTGGAAAAGAGGAGGCTTTAGAGATGGTAAAAAAAGAAAAGCCAGAATTGCTTCTAACCGTGGGTGCAGGTGATATTGATCAATTGGTGAACCCTTTAAAAAATATTTTACAAAATGCTTAAAAGGATCAATTGGAGAGCGGTTTTAATTACCATTGTTTGGGCATTAAGCCTTAGCGGTTTGATTACTTTGATGAGTTTTATTGAAGTGAAAAAAGCGGAAAGTAGCTGTAAAAAAATCAATGTGATTTTACCAGGTAATCAGTTTTTTGTTGAGCGCTCTGAGGTAGATGCCATATTAAATGAAAATGGGGGCTTATTGGTAGGAAGAAGATTAGATGGTATTAATATTCAGGATTTAGAAAATAAGTTGAAAGCCAATCCATTTATTGAGTATGCTAAAGTGTATTTAGATATGGATGGTGTTTTACATGCAGATGTAAGGCAACGAGTGCCTATTTTAAGAATTTTTAACCTGTCTGGGCAGGATTTTTATATTGATCAGAATGGATTAAAAGTGCCACTTTCAGACCATTTTACGCCAAGAGTTTTGGTAGCCAATGGAGAAATTGTAGAAAGTTTTGATGGCAAGGTGGATACACTTAAAAATCAAATGGGCAAAGACCTGTTTCACATGGCGCAGTTTATTGATAAAGATCCGCTTTGGGCAAATCAAATTGTTCAGTTATATGTGGATGATAAAAATGATATTGAGTTAGTGCCTAGAGTTGGGAATCAAAGAATCATTTTCGGCGATGTAGATGGGATGGAGACTAAATTCAGAAACTTAAAGCTCTTTTATAAAAAGGCCATTCCAAAGGTAGGTTGGGATGCTTATAGCATCATTAATTTGAAATTTGACGGACAAATTGTTTGTGTAAAAAGAGATTCAACATTAAAAAATAATATGGCTAAACCATCTCCATCAGAACAAGATAGTTTAGCTAAAAAATTAAATACAATTCAGGATTCAACAAAAAAAGTACTTTAATCATGGAAAAAAGTATCAGTAAAGAGCAAAAAAGTTCACCAATAGTCGTAGGATTAGATATTGGAACTACCAAAATTTGTGTGATTGTTGGCCGACGAAATGGTCATGGAAAAATCGAGGTTTTAGGTTTAGGAAAAGCAGAATCTGCGGGGGTGACTCGCGGTGTGGTTTCTAATATTGCCAAAACGGTAAAAGGGATTATCCAAGCAGTTGAAGAAGGTAGTGCGCAATCTAACGTTGATGTGAAGATTGTGAACGTAGGAATTGCAGGTCAGCATATCAAAAGCTTACAGCATCGTGGTATTTTAACCAGAAAAGACCTCAGTAGTGAAATCAATAAAAGAGATATTGATCGCTTGATTGATGACATGTATAAGTTGGCCATGAATCCTGGTGAAGAAATCATACATGTTTTGCCTCAAGAGTTTACCGTAGATAATGAGCCAGGGATTAAAGATCCGGTAGGCATGGCTGGCGTAAGGTTAGAAGCTAATTTCCATATCATTACCGGTCAGGTTACCGCCATCAAAAACATCATGAAATGTGTGGATCAAGGGGGTTTAGAAACTCAAGATTTGATTTTAGAGCCTTTAGCTTCATCTGAATCTGTTTTAAGTGATGAAGAAAAAGAAGCTGGAGTGGTTTTGGTGGATATAGGTGGTGGTACTACTGATGTGGCTATTTTCCATGAAGGCATCATCAGACATACCGCAGTTATTCCTTTCGGAGGAAATAGTGTAACCGAAGATATTAGAGAAGGTTGTGCCGTGATGCGTAACCAAGCTGAATTGTTGAAAGTGAAATTCGGCTCGGCTTTAGCCGAAGAAAACAAAGAAAATGAGATCATTTGTGTTCCTGGTTTAAGAGGCAGAGAGCCTAAAGAGATTTCTGTTAAAAATCTAGCTTATGTCATTCAGGCTAGAATGGAAGAAATCATAGATCATGTTCATTATGAAATCAAATCTTCTGGATATGAGAAAAAATTAATCGGAGGAATTGTGGTAACGGGTGGAGGTGCTTTGCTGAAACATTTACCACAATTGATTGAGTACGTTACCGGTTTGGATTGCCGTGTGGGTTATCCGAACGAGCATTTGGCCAAAAATGAAACCTTACCAAAAGGAATTTATGAGGACTTAAAAAGCCCAATGTATGCTACCGGTATAGGTTTATTAATCAAAGGGATAGAAAAGGTAGAAAGCGAATTACAAAAAGAAACTTACGTAAGTACTGGGAAAGAACCGATCGTGGAAACTAGCCAGAAAAAGAATAGAGGATTATTTGCATCCTTGTTAGAAGGAACTAAGAAATTCATCAAGGATGATATCTCTGATCAGGATTTTTTGAAATAATTTTCAACAATGCTTAAGTTTTCCACACAATTAACAATTGTGGATAACTAATGTGGAAAATTCTTTAATATTACAAGAGGAATAAAATCAATTTGAAATCAAATTAAAAGCTGATTATTAAGGATATGCAGTTTGAAATGTTAAAAGAAAAGTCATCAATCATCAAAGTTATTGGTGTTGGCGGTGGCGGAGGTAATGCAGTAAATCACATGTACAGACAAGGAATCACAGGTGTTGATTTCATTATCTGTAACACAGATGCTCAAGCATTAGAATTAAGTCCCATTCCTAACAAAGTACAATTAGGTGCTAGCTTAACAGAAGGGATGGGGGCTGGTTCTATTCCTGAGGTGGGCAAAAACTCTGCCATAGAAAATATTGACGACTTAAAAGATATGTTGGGTTCTAACACCCGGATGCTTTTCATTACCGCCGGAATGGGTGGTGGAACAGGCACCGGAGCGAGTCCAATTATCGCTAAAGCTGCAAAAGAATTAGATATCCTTACCGTTGCAATTATTACCACCCCATTTTCTTTCGAAGGCAAGCGTAGGAGAATGCAAGCCGAAGAAGGTTTAGAAGAGTTGAAAAAATATGTAGATTCTTACTTAGTGATCTCTAATGATCGTTTAAGAGAAATCTTCGGAAACCTCACGCTAGGTTCAGCTTTTGGTCAGGCAGATGACATTTTGACTACGGCCGCAAAGGGAATTGCAGAAATCATTACTGTACCGGGTTACATCAACGTGGATTTTAAAGATGTGCGAACCGTGATGAAAGATAGCGGTGTAGCCATTATGGGAAGTTATGCTGCCGAAGGTGAAAATAGAGCTTTAAAAGCGGTAGAAGGCGCACTATCCTCTCCATTATTGAAAGACAATGAGATAGAAGGTGCAAGATATATTTTATTGAATATTTCTTCTGGCGAAAAAGAAGTGACGATGGATGAGGTAAGTATCATTACTGATTTTATCCAAGAGCAGGCAGGCTTATCTGCCGACTTAATTTGGGGTAATTGTAACGATGCAGGTTTAGGAGATAAAATTTCCGTAACGATTATTGCTACTGGTTTCCAAACTAAGGAAGAAAGAGAGCAAACCAAGCAAAGTGCCCCAAAAAAACAGTTTTTAACTACTGATACACCTTTAATTAAACCAATAAATGAGTTCACCAAAAAGGTTGAAGATTCAAAAGTTGAAGAACCTGCTGAAGCGAAATCAAATATCCCTTTTGTAAAAGGGGAGGAAAATAAAAAAGTTCCTCAGGCTGATCTATTTGGAGAGATGTTTAGTGTTAAGGATAAGGTACAAGCCGAGCCAGAAGTGGTAAAACATCAGCTAGTAGAAGATGATAAAGTGGAGGAAACAGAGGAAGTGCAAGATTTTGGTTTCAATCTAAAATTGTCCGCATCAGAATTTGATCAGCCTTTAGCTGAGGTTCAAGAAGAAATAAAAGAAGAGCCTATTGCCGGTCTTGATGACCATAAAACGGATGAATCTATAGAAGAGCAATTGCGTAAATCTAAAGAGCGTATTTTACGTCTTAAAGATTTGAGTATGAAATTGCGTTCTACCAGTGGTTTGCAAGAGTTGGAAAATGAGCCAGCATATAAAAGAAAGCAAATGCAATTAAAAGAAGTGCCTCATTCATCAGAATCTCAGGTTTCTAGATTTACTTTAGGTAGCGATGAAGATGGGCAAACAGAAATCAGACCCAATAATTCATTTCTGCATGATAATGTGGATTAGCAATAGAAAGAAGAATACGAAAGCCATTCAATTTCTTGGATGGCTTTCTTTTTTAGCTGATTTTCATCTGCATTAAACTTTTGTTAATCAAGCTTAGAAAAGTTAACTTTGCAAGGTTTTTTATTTTACATCAATCAAAAAAGATAAGAGTTTGGATATTTTTGAGAAAATAGCAAAAAACATGGGTCCACTTGGTCAGCACCAAAAATGGTCACATGGATATTTCTCCTTCCCAAAATTGGAAGGAGAAATCACACCTCACATGAATTTTAGAGGAAAAGAGCATTTAGTTTGGAGTTTGAATAACTATTTGGGTTTAGCCAATCATCCGGAGGTGAGAGCGGCAGATGCGCAGGCAGCGTTAGATTATGGATTGGCTTATCCAATGGGAGCCAGAATGATGTCTGGAAACTCAAACCATCACGAAGAATTAGAAAAATCTTTAGCCAAATTCACGGGATTTGAAGATGCCTTTTTATTAAATTATGGCTATCAAGGAATTTTATCTGCGGTAGATGCTTTGGTTGACAGAAATGATGTCATTGTTTATGATGCAGAATCACATGCTTGTATCATTGATGGCGTTCGTTTACACATGGGTAAACGCTATGTTTATCTGCATAACGATATGGATAGCTTAAAGAAGCAATTGGAAAGAGCTACCAAATTGGCAGAGCAAACTGGTGGCGGGGTTTTAGTAATCACGGAAGGTGTTTTCGGGATGTCTGGCGCACAAGGAAAGCTAAAAGAGATTGTTGATTTTAAAAAGCAATTCAAATTCCGCTTATTGATAGATGATGCACATGGTTTTGGAACGATGGGTGAAACCGGTTCGGGAACACATGAAGCACAAGATTGTAGAGATGGAATTGATATATATTTCGCAACTTTTGCAAAATCTATGGCAGGGATTGGTGCATTCATCGCTTCCACAGAAGAAATCACCAATTATTTGAGATACAATATGCGTTCTCAAACTTTTGCTAAATCATTACCTATGCCCATGGTCATAGGTTTGAAAAAGCGTTTAGAATTGCTACAAACACAACCTGAGTTAAAAGCTAAGCTTTGGGAGATCGCAGCAGCTTTGCAAACTGGCTTAAAAGATAAAGGTTTCAATATTGGAAATACCAATTCTGTGGTAACTCCAGTTTTCTTAAAGGGAGAATTAAGCGAAGCTACCGCAATCACTATGGATTTAAGAGAGAATTATGGTATTTTCTGTTCCATCGTGATTTATCCGGTAATTCCAAAGGGATTAATCATGTTGCGATTAATTCCTACAGCTGCGCACACGTTAGAAGATGTTAAAAGAACATTAAGTGCTTTTAGCGAAGTTCGCGATAAATTAGAAAAAGGATATTATTTAGAGAAAAAAGAAGTAACAGCTTAAAAAAAATATATAGCGTTCAAAAATGCCCTTAATTTGTTGTTAAGGGCATTTTTTATTTTAGCATATTCATATATAATTGATAATTAAGGAGTTGTGTTTTAGCCTCATGCTAGGAATGTTTAAAGCCCCCAAAATGTGGAAAAAAAAGGGTTTTAAAGCAGGTTTTATGCTTTTAAAATATTTTTATTTACGAAAAAACATTCTACATTAGCTAAATAAGTAATTAATATACTAACCATAAAAACTAAAAGGAGTATTTAAAATGAAAAAATTTGAAGAAGTAAAAAAATTAGTTGCAGAATTAGAAGCAGATGCTGACAAATTTTACAACAAAGGTAACAGCGCAGCAGGAACAAGAGTTAGAAAAGGTATGCAAGATTTGAAAAACCTTTCTCAAGCTATTCGTTTAGAAGTTCAAGAAATGAAAAACAAAGCTGCAGGAAAATAATTTTAATCATCCTTTTGCATAAAACCCAAAAGCCTTTCGCTTTTGGGTTTTTTTTTTGGCGTATTTCGCTTTAATCAAACAATTTCTTATCATTTGTATTATCAATTTGATGTTGATAGACTTAAATTATTTCAGACAATTAGGAGACCGGCTTGCAGATGATTTTGTTAGCTTATATTTTTCTGATAATGAAAAAAAGAAGAAATTAGATTTAGCTTTAGCCAATTTAAAAACCAATGCAAATTGGGCTAATTTTTTAGTTGAAATACCCGAAGCAAAATGGTTTGATGATGAGTTGATAAGAATCGGAGAGTTTAATCAAATTCAAAGAAAAAATGCCTTAAAGTTTTACCAGCAAAAATCAACTTACATTCTTCAACTATTAGGTCTATTGTCATTGCCTTATTGTTATGCTGCTGCTGATGGCGCAATGGTCCTTTATCAAACCGAAAGAATGTATAAAGACGTGGCAAAACGTTTAGAAGAAACTGGAATGTTTGTTGCCTCAATGATGAACCCTAAAGGTTTTGAAGAAAATGGCGATGCAAAAGTTCAGTTATTTAAAGTAAGAGTGATGCATGCCGCTGGCAGATTTTATCTTCTAAAATCAAAGTGGGATAATACTTTGGGTTTGCCTGTAAACCAAGAAGATATGGCAGGCACCAATTTGTCTTTTTCTTTGATAGTAATCAGAGGTCTCAGGAAAATGGGTTTTACCATTTCTTACCAAGAGCAAACGGATTATATAGGTTATTGGAGTTGGGTGGGTAAGGCCTTAGGTTTGCATGATGATTTATTGCCCAAAAACGGTAAACAAGCTTTCGATTTAGAAAAAGCTATTAGCGATAGACATTTTCGGTCATCAATAGCGGGTAAAGAGTTGACAAAATCTCTACTCCAATGTTTCTATAGTTTGAATGATGAAAAGCAAATCAAAAATCAGGAAATTGCTGGCTTTATGAGGTTTTTATTGGGAGAAGAGGTTTCTAATATTTTAGACATCCCCAAATCAAACTTTCCAGTCTCCAAACAAATTTTGTTAAAATTGAAAGCCTCAATTGATTAAAAAAAGCTTACCACATCTTTTAGCCTGATGAATTGATGGTACACACGAAAAGAAAACCTCTCAAAATTCAGATAACAAAATCCTGCTCATAAACTGTATTGTAAAAAAACCTTACTTTATTTTTGAGTTTGTCTTCTTGTTGTTTTTATTATAAAAAAATTCTCATCAAGAGATGTTCATTCTGCTTCACCATCAAATTTTACAGGTTCACCTAATTTATTTCTCCTTATTATAAACATTGTTTCCGATTTTTATGGTGAATGAAAAATCAATCTATTAAAAGAATCATCCTGTTAAGTGCTCTTTTTATCACTTTGGTCATTAACTTACCACTATTGTTGGCTAGTGAGGAGAGCCGATTAGTTGAATTTATAAAGTTTAACTCCATATTATTTCTTTTTAGGGTGGTTTTAGGCTTTATTTTCAGCTATTTGGGGTTTTTAGTACTATTAAGAGATATTTTATATCCTATGTTAAGTTTTAACTATCTCAATCAACTCAATAAATACATCATTTTATTTAGCCTGATTCTCATTTTTTCTGCAATAGGTATTTATTTTGGATATCTAATAAATTTTAAATCGAACAGCCTTCTACCTGCCGACGGAAATTTGGTAAGATTTACCGTAGCCTCTATATTGATTTATCTGGAATCGGAAGTTTTAAAAGTTTTTGAAGAAGGCAGAAGAAAGGAAAAAGAAAATGAAAAGCTTAAAACATCAGTTTTGAAAGCCGAGCTAACTAATTTAAAACAGCAACTTAACCCACATTTTTTCTTTAATGCTTTAAGTACTTTATCGGGTGTTGTAAGCGAAGATAAAAGTAAAGCACTGCATTTTATTCATCAGTTATCTAAATATTTTAGAGCCACACTAAACTCTCAGTATCAAGATTTAATTACACTTGAAGAAGAGCTTAAGATTTTGAAATATTACGAAGATATATTGAAGATGAGGTTTGAGGATGCGTTTGAATTAGATATTAATATTTCCTCAAACCAATTGCAGCATAAAATACCTGTTATGGCTTTACAAGTATTGGTAGAGAACGCAGTAAAGCATAATAAATCGTCCAGAAATCAACCTTTAAAAGTAAAAATTAAAAGTTTTGAGGGAGGAATTGAGATTAGCAACCCTTTAAATTTAAACCCATTTCCAGAACCCTCCACAGGTATTGGTTTGAGTAATTTGAATGATCGGTTTCAAATTTTATTAGCACAGCCAATAGAAATTAAGAAAACCGAAGATCATTTTATAGTATGGTTACCTATAAATTAAAAGTATGACCAAGATTTTGATTATTGAAGATGAGCCTGCAACCTCAAGATACCTCAAAGCATTATTAGAGAACTTAAAAGATAATCTTACGGTAACAGCTATTAAAGATAGTGTAGAATCAGCGGTTAAATTTTTAAGTCAAAAGAATTTAGAGGTAGATTTAATTTTCTCTGATATCAGGCTCTCAGATGGTTTAACTTTTGAAATTTTTCAAAAAATTGAATTAGACATTCCTATTATTTTTTTAACCGCTTATGACGAGTATGCTTTAAATGCTTTCAAAGCAAACGGAATAGATTATTTATTAAAACCTTTTGATGAGGATGATATTCATTCAGCAATTTCAAAATACCGAAAATTGATAGGTGTGGAAAAAAGGAGGGAAGTTAATTACGAGGAGATTCTTAAAGGCTTAGTAAGTAAGAATCAAGCATATCGTCAATCTTTTTTAATTCATTTCAGAGATAAATTAATTCCCATTACCATACAACAAATTGCTTGGTTTTATACTGCTTATGAGGTGGTATATGCTAAAACTATGGATCATAAGGATTACGTTATTGATTATACTTTAGAACAGTTGGAGGCGGAGTTAAATCCCGAAATATTTTATCGGGCCAACCGACAGTTTTTAATTTCAAGGTCTTCTATTAAAGAAATGGAATTATATTTTAACGGACGATTATCTCTCAAACTTCAACCCGAAACTGAGCACCAAGTATTGATCAGCAAGGCTAAAGTTTCAGATTTTAAAAAGTGGCTAGGACAATAGTAAAATTCACCTCTTAATTTTTCAGTTTCACCTCAATTTTCCAGTTACACCCCTAAGCTAATCTGCAATTTTACATCAGTAAAAAAAAGATAAGTAATGGAACATATAAAAGATCATCGGTTATGGATTTTAGCCTTAGTGTTAATCTTGGTTTTGGGAGAAGCGATATGGAGTTTTTTGAACGATAGAAAAGTTTACCAATTAAAAGATACAGCTGCAAACATAATAATTTTAATAGGCTTCCAAATCTCTAAAATTGTATTTGTAGGTTATCAGATATTCATTCTCAATTTTATTTCTGGGCAAGCATTATTTAATTTTAAAGCAAATAGCTTCACTTTCTTCATCACCTTTATTCTGGCTGATTTTATTTACTATTGGTTTCACAGAATATCACACAGCTGGAAACCTTTATGGGCTTTTCATCTTATACACCATTCTAGTGTGTATATGAACTTAACAACCTCTTATAGGTTAAACTGGTTTAGTGCCTTAATAAGTCCGGTATTTTTTGCACCCTTAGCCATATTAGGTTTACCTATTGATTTCATTATTGTGTCTTATACCTTGAATCTTTTTTATCAGTTTTTTTTACATACAGAAAGTATTGGAAAATTGGGAGTGTTAGAAGGCATCATTGATACTCCCTCTGCACATCGGGTACATCACGGTTCAAATGAGGGCTATATAGATAAAAATTTTGGGGGTGTTTTTATGATTTGGGATAAGATTTTTAAAACCTATGAGCCTGAAAAAGAAAAAGTAATTTATGGATTAACCTCAGGCGAAAGCTCTTATAATCCATTTAAATTAATGTTTAAAGGGTTTATAGACTTATTTAAAAAAGATATGGGATATAAAGGATAATTCACCCCTAAGTTTTTCAGCTTCACCAATTATTTTGAGTAAGCCCCATGCAACAAGAAATAATTTTGAATTATAAATAGTAAAATTAATTAACAACTAAAAACAAAAAAATGAAAACACAAGCAACAAACAATCGAATCAGAGCCATTAAAAATATTGGTTTTGTATTCATCTCTTTAAGCTTAATTTTAAGCGCATGTAAAAAAAATGATAAGGCGTTAAGTATTGATGACGAAGAAGCAGCAGAAGTAATGATTGCTTCGGTTGATCCATCTACAGGTGGTGTCATTCTAAATATGGAAACTTCTAATAGTATAGCAGTTGAAAATGCTAGTAGTTTAGAATGTGGCGTTGTTAAGGACTCTACTATTACCAAGAGTGGGGTCAGTTTAAACAAATCTTTTAATTCAACAATATCTTGGTCTAGATTATTAACCTGTCAAAATTCAGTTCCTCAATCGTTTAGTTTTACTTTTACAGGTAATTCTGTATTCACTAGCCCACGTTTAACAGCCCAAGACACAGAAACAGGGAACTTAAATGTAGCCGGATTACAACCTAGTACCACACAAACCACTATTACAGGAGATTTTAACAGAGAGGGAAATAAAGAAAGTGCTGTACTGAAACAACGTAGTTTTAGCAGTATTTTAACGGGTACATGTAACGTAATAATTGATAAAAAAACTCAAAAAATTAAAAGCGGACAAATCAACTTAAACCTTCAATTTGAAAGTTCTTCAGGTACAATGTTGACAAAAACTGGAACATTGGTGTTTAATGGAGATAACACAGCAACTTTAACACTTTCATCAGGAACTGAATATAAAATAACTTGGTAATTTAAATTATACAATTATGAAAACGAAGAAAAATTTGATTTCCACCATAGCAATCCTTTTTATTACATTCACAGGGGCATTTGCTCAAAAAATGGATTTGGAAACTTTAAAAAAAATGAATGTTGATGAGCGGGCTACTTATCAAACAGAGTTAATGAAAAGTAAACTTTATTTATCTCAGGAACAGCTAGAGAAAATTTCAGAACTCAATGTAAGATATTCTCAAAAAATGCAAACTATTATTAATAGTTCAGATAATAAATTCTCTAAAGCAAAAGCGATGAAAAACATACAGGATGAAAAGGAAATAAAATTGAAAGAAATTTTAACAGCTGAACAGTATCGGGAGTATGAAAAAGAAAAAAAAGAAATGATTGAAAAAGCAAAAGATCAATATCGAGAAAATAATTAACGATGATCATTCATCCCCACCAAAAAAGTATAACAGTCTTGTTATACTTTTTTTGTTTAAAAACGCAAAGTCTTTAGTAGATTAATGGCATGAAATATTTCTTCACGTTTCTTTTGGCCATGTTCTCTTTTCTTGCGAAAGCTCAACAGTATGATTTTATAATTAAAAATGCTAGAATTTTAGACGGTACAGGTAATAGCTGGTACAAAGCTGATTTAGCGATAAAAGGCGACGAAATAGCTAAAATTGCACCATCAATATCAGACAGTGCAAGAAAAATAATAGATGTAAAAAATAAGATACTCTCCCCTGGTTTTATAGATGTTCATACCCATATAGAAGGTGATGAAACCATCTCTCCAACAGCACAAAGTTTTATTTATGATGGAGTCACTACCGTAATTACGGGTAATTGCGGATCGTCAAGAGTAAATATTAAGCAGTATCTTGATTTTATAGATTCGGTCAAGCTTTCAATCAATGTGGGTGTTTTAATCGGGCATAACGATGTGAGGAAAGCGGTAATGGGCAAGGTCAATCGCGATCCCTCTTCAGAAGAAATGAAAAAAATGGAAGCTCTTGTAGCACAAGCCATGATTGATGGGGCAATGGGTTTATCTACCGGGCTAATATACATTCCAGGTACTTTTGCGAAAACTTTAGAGATTGTAGAATTAGCTAAAGTAGCCTCTAAATATCATGGGATCTATGCTACACATATGCGTAGCGAATCTGATAAAGTGAAAGAAGCGATTACCGAAGCATTAATTATTGGTAAAGAGGCAAAATTACCTGTAGAGATTTCTCATTTTAAAATTGGAGGTCAACAAAACTGGGGACAAAGCACCCAAACATTAGCGATGGTGAAACAAGCCAGATTAGATGGTTTAGATGTAACAATTGATCAATATCCATATACAGCAAGCAGTACCTCTATTAGCACATTGGTACCAGACGATATATTGGCTGATGGGCAAGATTCAATCATGGCAAGATTACAAAAGCCAAAGACTAGAAAAAGACTAATAGAAGAGATGTTAACTAGCCTTAAAAAAAGAAAATTGAAGCATTTTGATTATGCGGTAGTTGCTTATTATGCACCAGACACCACCTATAATGGAAAAAGTATTGAAGAAATAAATTTGATGCGAGGAAAAAAGCATCAGGCTAAAGCCGAAGCAGAAACCGTATTAAACATAGTAGAACATGGCGGAGCAGGAGCCGTGTTTCATGGAATGGGAGATGATGATTTAAAAAATATCATGAAATACCCTTTTAATATGCCTGCTTGTGATGCCGGAATCAGGGCGTTTGGCCTTGGAATGCCGCACCCAAGAGGCTATGGAACTCATGCTAGAATTTTAGCTAAATATGTGAGGGAAGAACAGCTAATTACTTTGGAAGAGGCCGTTAGAAGAATGACCTCTTTACCCGCTCAGAAGTTCCAATTAAAAGATCGAGGATTAATCAAAGAAGGAATGAAAGCGGATATCGTGATTTTTAATCCAGATAGCGTGATTGATCGAGCTACTTACGAGCAGCCTCATGCTTTCTCAATCGGTTTTGAATATGTTTTTGTGAATGGAGGTTTAACTGTAGAAAATGGAAAGCACACCGATATGAGGAATGGGTCGGCATTAAGGCATACGTATTAAGAATTAATAATTGCTCTTATTTTATTTGAGTTTTTTACCTTTGGGGTCTTAAAAAAAAATATATGAACACTGATATTATTTGTCCAAAATGTGGTTCAGCGTTTACCTATCCAGATCAAGAGTTGATGGTCTGCTCTCAATGTTTTCATGAGTGGAAGGCAGACGATGAGGAGGTAAAAGAGGAATACGCTGATCAAGTTTTGGATTCCAATGGGAATGAGTTAGCAGATGGCGATACGGTAATGGTGATTAAAGATTTACCAGTAAAAGGATCCCCTAAGCCTTTAAAGGCAGGAACTAAAGTGAAAAATATTCGCCTTACAGATGGAGACCATAATATTTCTTGTAAGATTGATGGTTTTGGTGCGATGAATCTGAAATCAGAGTTTGTAAAAAAAGTATAAATTAATCCGTTGAGTGAAATTAAAAACAGAGTAAATGGGTAACTAATATTGGCTGAGATATTGAAATTCAGCATCTTAAATTCTAAAAAATACCAATTTTCATGTTAAATAGTAAAAACTGAGGCTAAGATTTTAGAAGTTTTGAATTCTTTAGACATACATCTCGACAGAAATAAAGTAGAAAGAAAGGTTAAGATGTCTGATTTATAGTTTATTACTTTATGTTCCACATCTGAAAACCTAGCACATCGATTGTTAAAATTCATTTTTAAGGCAGCATCTGATCTAAGTTTACTTCATCTAATAGTGCGACTCACAAAAAACTTCCCCTTGCCGAAATAGATTTTATTAAAATTGAAGGTCGCTATAAAGCCATAAGAAAGCCGAGTTTAAGCTCGGCTTTCTTATGGCTATTATTATTTAGCTTTTGGCCAAAAGAAGCGATTATTTTGAAGCAACAATATCTATAACCACTGTTCTGTTGTAAAAACGTTCTTCAGGTAATGTATTATCAAATGGTGCTTGGTCGGTATTTTCTCCGAAACCATAACATTCAAATTTAACATCATTTATTCCTGATTCTTTGAGTGTGTTTTCTAAAATTTGTTGCGTTTCATTAGCTCTTGCTTGAGATAAGCTTTGGTTGTAATCAACAGAGCCAATATCATCAGTGTGTCCATGTATAATTACGGTAGCACCACTTGGAATAAGCGGAGCTACTACCTCTGCTAAGAATTTTTTATAAGAAGCAATGGTTTTTGTTTTGTCGAAATTAAATAGCACACTGTAGCGATATCCCTTCTCTATCACTCCATCTTGGCGAGCCAAATATACCTTAGTTACTTTTTTAACCTTGGCGCCATTCTTAGTGATGCCATTCATTGTCACTGTATATTCACCTTCTTGGTTAGACCCTAGAACAGTTTTTCCAGAAATACTTTCTTTATCAGTATAATAAGGGCCATAATGTTGAACTTGACCTTTATTATCGGTAACATCAATGGTATAAGACTTTAAAAGATTTGAAGCACCATCCACATTAAAAATTAAATGACTGTCTAAGGGATTCTGTATTTGAGTTTGGATCATAACAGGTTTCATCATTCCTCCGCCTACTTCTAGGGCAAGAGCAGGAGAATTACTAGTAATATCTACTCGTCTATCGCCTTGTCTTAACAAGGTTAGTTCTTTGGTGCCACCTATTTGTTCGGAAGGAATTAAAGGTTTCAAACGACCTTGAGTTGTAATTCTTAAGGCATCTATCGCAAAAGCATTTACTAAATAAGTTTTAATCTCATCTGCAAAAAGCTTTCCTTCATCAATGCCATTGGCAGAAGCACCACTTAAATCAATAGTAGAATTAGGATTTTCACGCATTCTATCACCAATGATGTTTAAAATGTTGTAATAAACATTCATTTGTCTTGATGAACGTCCATTCATATTAGGAACTTGCTCATTTTGTAATTGAACTTCTTTAAAGTTGCTCGCTTCACTCGGACTTAGCTGAAAGTAACGGCTCGGAATGGCTGTACTTCCTTCATCAAAAAACACATAGTTTAACAAGGGTAGGGTTTCGCTCACCTCAAGATTTTTTGGGATGATTTTAGGAGCTCTAACAGAAAATTCAACCTGACGATTGGGTACTACAATTTCTGCTGTTTTGATTGCTTTCTTTGCATGTGATTTTCCAAATTTCAAGGCTATTCCTGCTCTTGCGGTACTTATGGATAAACTTTCTATGCTACGCGGATCTTGACCGAAATAAGGATGATAAGATACGAAAGGAGAAAGTGCCACTGAAGTTTTACTTTCAGGAGAAGAGATTATCATATCATAACCTAACCCTATTTGACCCGAGAATACAGTTTTATCAACAGCACTAAATGTCCCATCTCTATCTTGTTGATAAAGCTGGGTATAATTGTAATCTTTTCCGAGATTGAAACCTACTCTTGGTCCCATGAAAAAATACCAAGGAGAGGCATTTCCTATATTGATTCTTAAACTTGGCTCTAGAGCGATGTAGCTTAAATTAGTTTTTAATGTTGCAGGACAATTACATGGCGCCATAACATCATCAAATTCACCACCACGTCCATCGTATGCTGCATTAAGAATAAAACCAAATATTTTATCTGAATTATATTCCATCAAGATGGATCCGTAAGGTTTAATACCAGTACCATTGTGAAAGGCTTTGGGGACGAAATAACTATTATCTAAGCGTTGAGTGGTTCCAGAGTAGTAATTTAGATTACCTGCGCCTGAGACCCCAAACCACCAAGTTTGTGCCTTGGCACTATTGATGGCAAATATCATGAGCAATGAGCAAATGATGGTTTTCTGTGTGATTTTATGATTGGATGACATGTTGATATTTTTAGTGTGAATAATTTGTAAGAATTAACACGCTGATAAACATCAGCGTGTTAAATTATTATTGAGGTTCGGTTACAGTAGCGGTATTTAAGGTTACTGCTGTTTGAGCGAGTAATCTGCCAGTTACTTTTGATCTGGCATTAAGAGAAATTAAGGTCTTACTCAAAATTACTCCACTAAAGTCAGTATCTGTATCTAAAGTCGCTTTGCCAGTCACTACCCAGTAGATGTTTTTTGCCTGAGCACCACCTAATAAGTGTATGATTGCGTTGCTGTTAACCGTTAAGTCTTGAGAGATCTGAAAAACCCAAGTATCATTAGCTCCACCGGTTAATGTTACACCCGCATTGGTAATTAATACGCCAGTACTAAATTTATATAAACCAGGAGGGACTGTTAAGCCGCTAATGTTACCAGCGCCAAGGTTTACAACCGGAGCAGGTGTAGTCAGTCCGTTAGAATTGGTAAAGGCAGTTTCCATATTACTCACTGCTGTTGTCATATTAGCTGGAGTCGGAGCTGCATAATCTGATGCATAAACACTTCCAACAACAATAGGAGTATGTGAGGATTGTCCATTAGTATCCATAATTAACCCAAAGCCAGTAATCGAAGAGGCTGCTGCAGGACTAACACCTATATCTCCTGTAATCGAAGTGACACCAGTTGTAGAAATTCCTGATTTAGTTAATATGGCAAAATTACCAGCTAGGCCTAATCCTGGAAGTTTTGGTCCGATACCTGTACTACTTGGAATAGCAGTGAAGTTTGCGGTTACATTCTTATTGGCATTCATGGTGATTGTTTTAGGATTTGCAGTTCCCGTTAAGTCCCCACTCCATGAAGAAAACTGATAGCCAACCGCTGGGGTTGCAGTGAGGATAACATCTGTATTATAATTGTATGTGGCTTGCGATGGACTTTTACTCACTGTACCATTTACTGCCACTACATTTAATGTAAAAGTTTTAACGCTGAAGTTGGCAACTAAAGATCTATTTCCGTTTAGTGGGAATGTGTAGTTAGCACTTGTAGAAACAATTACGCCGTTTTCTGTCCAGTTATTGAAGGTATAACCCGTATTAACAGTAGCTATTGCAGTTACTGAAGTTCCTGCGGTGTAAGATCCCTCACCATCTGTCATTCCGCCAGCAGGAGGATTAGATGATAAAATTAATGCGAATTGAGAAGCTGGAACAACCTTAAAGTTAGCTACTAATGTTCTATTACTATTTAAAGTAAACTGATAACTGGAACTTGTAGATACAACAACGTTATTTTCTGTCCAATTACTAAAAGTGTAACCTGGGTTAGCCGCGGCTAATACTGTTACAATTGAACCAGTTGGATAGGCACCGCCTCCGTTTAAATTTCCTCCGGCAGAGGGGTTGGAAGATAAGGTTACAGAAGAGTTCCCTACTGGGATTGGAATAAAGTTAGCTACCAAGTTTCTGTTGCCATTCATTTTGAATTGATAACTAACGCTCTTAGAAACAATCACGCCGTTTTCTGTCCAATTGGTAAATACAAATCCAGACCCTGCGGTAGCAGATACGGTCACCGTAGAGCCTTGTGCGAAATCTCCAGCACCTAATAAAGTTCCTCCATTTACAGGATTAGCCGACAAGGTGATTCTAGGTAATGTAGTAAAGGTCCAGGTATAATCATCAACCATGGCAGTACGCAAGGTGTCTTTAACGCCTTTAGCTATTTTTCCTTTGTAAGTTGTAAAAGGAGATAAATTAGTAGTTGGTTTAAAAGTAAATACTGCGCCATCAGTTGTTGGTGCCACAGTTCCATTAATTACATTCACACCTTGCATAATGGTGAAGGTGCTGTTATTAATGGTTGCAGGATTCATTGAAGTATTAAATGTTGCGCTGATAGTTTTATCAGTTACTACATCTACTGCTTTATCCATAGGGTCTGTGCTCACAATAACAGGGCACAAGCCCACCACTTCTCCTGTATAGGTGTCTTTTTTACAGCTAGATAATGTCACTCCTAGAAGTAATATGAGAGACCAAATGGTTTTTGTGATGATGGAATGGCCTTTGTGTTTAAGAGCGAATTCAACTCTTTTATACAAAGTAATTTTTGGGTTCATGATGTGTGTTTTAAATGAATTAATATGTTTAGTCCTTGTCTATTAGATATAGTTCAGGAACATGTCAAACCTACCTTAAAGCATAAGGTAGGATGTTACATAACTATTAGAATTAGTTACATTATTCACACATTTTCAATGCAAAATAGAATAGGATTTAATTGATTTTTGAATTCAGAAGGAGTGAGTCCTGTAGTTTTTTTAAACTGAGAGGAGAGGTGAGCGACACTGCTGTAGTGCATCTTGTAAGAAATCTCGGTAAGGGTTAATTCATCATAGGTAATCAGTTGCTTTACACGTTCTATTTTATGTAAAATAATGAAATGTTCAATAGTGATTTTCTGTGTTTCAGAGAAGATATTGGCTAGATAAGTATAATCCTGATTCAACTTATCGGCCAGGTAACACGAAAAGTTAATTCTCAGTACTTCATTTTCAAAATAAATCATTTCGATAATAACGTTCTTGATTCTTTCTACGAGGATCAATTTCTTGTTTTCTAAAACCTGAAATCCGTTATAGCTCAACTCGGTTTTAAGAGAGTCTAATTGTTCTAAAGAAATGGGGTGGGGAGTAATTACTTTACCTAGTGAAGTTTGAATTTCATAAATATCCAATTTATAAAACGCTTGTTCTACTATCATTTTACAACGATTAGACACCATATTTTTAATGAGTATTTCCATGAGACTAAGGATATGCAATTATGGTGCGCCGTAATTTTTAAAGATTGAATTAAGTTCTTTTCACTCCCTCATTCATCTGTTGATCACTACTTCAAAGCTGTTTTTGACTTGTAGAAGAATGATTAAGAATAAAGTAGAGGAGGATGTTTTTATTTTAAACTGTACTAAAAAAAGGATTTACTAGCCTAGTGGACTAAATAGTTCGTTGAGGAATATATGAATAGGATTCATCCTATCTAATTGGCTAGATAAGTATTTAATAAATTGATTTACAGATTATTATAGAATATTTAGAGTAAATATTTTCCACAACAAAGTCTCAATTTTATACTTAATTCGGTAGGAGTTTAATTTAATAAAGGTATAGAAAATAATGCGTTCAAAAGCTAACTTTTAAACTCGTTCCATTATTGCTGATACCTAAATGGTATTCTAACTTATTTTTACTGCTTTTAGTAAAGTCTCCTTCATTATAAATAGATACAGCTCTTTTGTGGTATGTTTTGCGCTAGCTATTGCTAAAGGAATGCCAATACCTATTAAAGCTGTCGCGGCACTCAACGCTCCCCAATTGGGTGTGCTGCGTTGATATCGGGTTCCTAATTGATAACCAAATATGAAACCGCCTGCACCTCCAAAGATTGCGGCGAAGGTGTTATTTGTTTTAGCCAATTTAATTTCGGGTAGGGTTTCAGGGTTTTGACTGATCATATCAAATAATTCCTTGTCGTTAAGAACTTCCTTATTTTTTAAATAAATTGTTCCAATAAGCTTTTTTTAATTTGTATAATATCTTTTTGTGTTTGAGCTTTGGCAAACTTGAGGCTAAATAAAATGGTAAATAAAATCAGAAGTATATGTTTTTTCATAGCTTAAAGTAAAAAAATAATCTGCTAAATAGGAAACTGAGAGGTAAAATTAAGTGTATTTAGAATTGAATATTTCCTTTTTAATAAGGTTTATTTTGATGATTATTGAAGTTATAATCACTATCAAAAGGTAGTTTTATCTGTGCTAAAGTTGTTTTTTAAAAGTTTGATGAAGAACTCGAATGAGGTTTTTGATAATCAGAAAATATCATCACAAACAAATAGCTTCAATTTAAATTTATTTCTCTCAATCTATTGAAAATCATAAAATAAAATCTTACTTTTGCAGTCCTTTTGCACAGGAGTGTTTAAAAGGTTTAACAATTTAGTAATTAAACATTTAAAAAAGCTTAATGCCAACCATTCAACAATTAGTTAGGAAAGGTAGAGTAGCTCTGGAGGATAAGAGTAAATCTCCAGCGTTGGACAGCTGTCCACAGCGAAGAGGCGTATGTACCCGTGTATATACTACTACCCCTAAAAAACCAAACTCAGCCATGCGTAAAGTAGCCCGTGTTCGTTTAACCAACGGAAAAGAGGTGAATGCTTACATCCCTGGAGAAGGTCACAATTTACAAGAACACTCTATTGTTTTAGTACGTGGAGGAAGAGTAAAAGACTTACCAGGAGTTCGTTACCACATCGTTCGTGGTGCATTGGATACAGCGGGAGTTGCAGGAAGAAATCAGCGTCGGTCTAAGTATGGGACTAAAAAACCAAAACCAGGACAAGTAGCTGCAGCGCCAACAAAAGGTAAAAAGAAATAATTAAACGGAGGACAAGACAATGAGAAAATCAAAACCAAAAAAGAGAATCATCCTGCCTGACCCGAAGTTTAATGACGTAATGGTAACCAGGTTTGTGAACAATATGATGTTTGATGGTAAAAAATCCATCGCATACGATATTTTTTATAAAGCTATTGATATGGTTGAAACTAAAACCAGCGAAAATGGCTTAGAACAATGGAAAAAAGCTTTGAATAATATTATGCCTGCTGTTGAGGTGAAATCAAGACGTGTAGGTGGAGCTAACTTCCAAGTACCAACTGAAGTAAGACCTGAGCGTAAAATTGCTTTAGGTATGAAATGGTTAATCAGCTATTCTAGAAAACGTGGTGAAAAAACCATGATGGAAAAATTAGCAGGTGAAATCATTTCTGCGGCAAAAGGAGAAGGTGCAGCAGTGAAGAAGAAAGAAGATACACATAAAATGGCAGAAGCTAATAAAGCTTTCTCTCATTTCAGATTCTAAGAATACAGATTACATAGATTAATATGACTACACCGATTTTTAGCTTTAAACTAAAATCGGTGTAATCATTTAAAAAATCCTATAAATCATTTATAATGTCAAGAGATTTAAAATACACAAGAAACATTGGAATTGCTGCCCACATTGATGCGGGTAAAACAACAACTACCGAGCGTATTCTTTATTATGCAGGTGTGAGCCATAAAATTGGTGAAGTACATGATGGTGCTGCAACAATGGATTGGATGGCACAAGAGCAAGAACGTGGGATTACCATTACTTCTGCTGCTACTACAGTTAACTGGAAATATAGAGGAGATAACTATCATATCAACATTATTGATACCCCGGGACACGTGGATTTTACCGTTGAGGTTAACAGATCTTTACGCGTTTTAGACGGATTAGTGTTCTTATTCTCCGCGGTTGATGGTGTGGAACCTCAATCAGAAACGAACTGGCGTTTAGCAAACAATTATAATGTATCTCGTATCGGTTTTGTGAACAAAATGGATAGAGCGGGTGCCGACTTCTTGAAAGTGGTAAAGCAAGTAAAAGATATGTTAGGTTCTAATGCAGTTCCATTACAAATCCCAATCGGTGCTGAAGACTCTTTTAAAGGTGTGGTTGATTTAATCAACTGGAGAGGAATTGTTTGGAATGAAGAAGACAAAGGAATGACTTTTACTGAAGTTCCTATTCCTGATGATTTAATAGAAGAAGCAAAAGAGTGGAGAGAGAAATTATTGGAAGCGGTTGCTGATTATGATGAGACATTAATGGAGAAATTCTTTGATGATCCAGAGTCTATCACAGAAAGAGAAATTTTAGATGCTTTACGCAAGGCAGTTTTAGATGCTTCAATCGTTCCTATGGTTTGTGGTTCATCTTTCAAAAATAAAGGTGTACAAACCATGTTAGATTATGTGATGGAGTTATTGCCATCACCATTAGATCAAGAAGGTGTTAAAGGAACAAATCCAAATACAGGGGAAGAACTTTTATGCAAGCCAAGTGAAAAAGAGCCATTTGCTGCGCTAGCTTTTAAAATCGCTACCGATCCTTTTGTTGGTCGTTTGTGTTTCATCAGAGTTTACTCTGGAAATTTAGAAGCGGGTTCTTATGTATATAATGCTCGTTCAGAAAATAAAGAACGTATTTCTCGTATCTTCCAAATGCATGCAAATAAGCAAAATCCTATCCCAAATGTAGGAGCAGGAGATATAGCGGCAGTGGTTGGATTTAAAGATATCAAAACAGGAGATACACTTTGTGATGAGAAGCATCCTGTTGTTTTAGAATCTATGAATTTCCCAGATCCAGTTATTGGTTTAGCTATTGAGCCAAAAACTCAAGCCGATGTTGATAAATTAGGTATGGCTTTAAACAAGTTAGCTGAAGAAGATCCAACCTTCCGTGTACATACAGACGAGGATTCTGGTCAAACTATTATTCAAGGTATGGGTGAGCTTCACTTAGATATTTTGATGGATCGTTTAAAGCGTGAATTTAAAGTTGAAGTAAACCAAGGTGCACCACAAGTTGCTTATAAAGAAGCAATTACTGGAACAACTCAACACCGTGAAACATACAAGAAACAAACTGGTGGTCGTGGTAAATTTGCGGATATTCAAATTGTGATTTCTCCAAATGATGATGATAAAACCGGTTTACAGTTTGAAAATGAAATCTCTGGTGGTGCCATTCCTCGTGAATTCATCCCATCTGTACAAAAAGGTTTTGAAAACTCGTTATCCAACGGAGTTTTGGCAGGTTATCCAGTAACCGGTATGAAAGTTCGTTTAATTGATGGTTCTTTCCATGCTGTCGATTCAGATGCTTTATCTTTCGAATTAGCAGCTCGTAACGCATTCCGCGAAGCATTACCAAAATGTAAGCCAGTGTTAATGGAGCCAATCATGAAGATTGAAGTTTTAACTCCTGAAGAAAACATGGGAGATGTAATGGGTGATTTGAACAGAAGAAGAGGTCAGTTACAAGGTATGGATACAAGAGCTGGAGCTCAAGTAATCAAAGCTTTGGTGCCACTTTCTGAGATGTTTGGTTATGTAACTCAATTACGTACCATTACTTCTGGAAGAGCAACTTCTACGATGGAGTTTGATCATTACGAACCAGCTCCTAAAAACGTACAAGACGAAGTAATTGCTAAGTCTAAAGGTAAAGTAAACGCATAAATTAGTAGCAAGTAATTAGTATCAAGTATCAAGAAACTTAATAGCTCGATACTTGATACTTAAATCTTGATACTTAATAAAAATAAACCCGCTAACCGTTATAAATAGCTCTAACGGTTAAGCATAAAATAAAAATAATGAGCCAAAGAATCAGAATTAAATTAAAATCTTACGATTACAATTTGGTAGATAAATCTGCTGAGAAAATCGTAAAGACTGTAAAACCTACGGGTGCAGTAGTGAGTGGTCCAATTCCTCTTCCAACAGAGAAGAAAATTTACACCGTATTACGTTCTCCGCATGTGAACAAAAAAGCAAGAGAGCAATTTCAATTATGCTCTTACAAGAGATTATTAGACATTTACAGCGCTTCAGCTAAAACTGTTGACGCTTTAATGAAGTTGGAGTTACCTTCAGGTGTTGAAGTTGAAATCAAAGTCTGAGAGATTTTAATAGTTAGAAAATCCTTTTTCTTATTGAAAAAGGATTTTTTTTACAAATAAAATTGACTAAATTTGTCATGAATTTAAAAGTCAATTTTATGTTACATAAAATTAAATCAGCCAGAAAGCAGAAATCTCTTAAAATAAGAGAGCTTGCAGAGGCTTTAAAAGTAGATTCCTCTTTAATTAGCAAATTTGAATCTGGAGTTAGGAAACCCACAAAAGAGCAGACAATCAAACTGGCGCATCTTTTAGGTTTAGACGCACATGAACTATTAGTTGATTTACTAAGTGAGCAAGTTGTTGATCAAATTGGTTATGGAAATTTTGCGTTAGAAGTACTTTCTTTAGCAGAGGATAAAGTAAAATATAGCTTAAAAAACAGGGATAATGTTAAAAATAGCTTATCAAAAATATTAAGTGATATTGATCTCTTGAAAGAGAAATTGGTTCAATTTAGAAATTTGGAGAGCTATCGTATTACTGAGGCATTAGAATTAGAGTACACCTTTGAGAGCAATCGAATTGAAGGAAATACGCTTACTTTAAGAGAGACGGATTTAGTAATCAATGAAGGGATGACCATTTCTGGAAAAAGCATGAGAGAACACCTAGAAGCCATTAATCATAAAGAGGCTTTGGTGTATTTAAAAGAGCTAATTGCTAAAGATTCTGATTTTTCTGAAAGAGATTTATTGCAGCTTCATGCCTTAATTCTTAAAGGAATTGATCCAAAATATGCTGGTAATTATAGAGATGTACAAGTTATGATTAGTGGAAGTAAGCATTTGCCACCACAGCCTTATATGATCAAAAAGCAAATGGAAGATTTATTTTTTTGGTATCAGGCGCATAAAAGGGATTTGCATCCGGTTGTTTTAGCGGCTGAGTTAAGTGAGAGGTTAGTAACAATTCATCCTTTTTTAGACGGTAATGGAAGAACTTCTCGTTTAATCATGAATTTAATTCTTCTGAAAAATGGTTATGTAATTGCTAATATAAAAGGAGATATTGAGAATAGAATGAAATATTACCAAGCTTTAGAAGATGCACAGGTTTTGGGCGAAAAGTCGCATTTTCATTTATTTGTAGCAAAAGCAGAACTTCGGGCCTTAGAAAGATATTGCTCAATCTTGGGAATTTAATTCATTTCGGATTTATAGAGCAATAAATGAGTAAAAATTATTTTTAAGCGCTAATTCAATGATTCTCAACTTCGGTTTAATAAACCTTTTGGTATCAATAAGATTTTAAATGCACTTTTAACCTATCGCTAAAAGGTAAACTCTTTATTTCTTTATCTAGCATCTTTTCTATCTTAGCCAATATGAAAATCGGAATCATTGGTTTAGGAGATATGGGTAGATTATATGCTCGTACTTTTGCTAAGGCAGGTTTAACGGTAGCAGGTTGTGATCTTCCAGACCGAAAGCTTGCTTTATTAGAAGAATTATCTCCTTTAGGTATAGAAATTTTAGATGATGCGAAAGAAGTAGCGAATACCTGTGATTTTATTTTTTATGCTGTTGAGGCTGAGAAAATTGAACAAGTGGTAGCCAATGCTGGCGAGGCAACCAAAGAGGGGGCCATTGTTACTGGGATGACTTCTGTGAAAACTCCAGAAGTGGCTGCCTTTGAAAAATATCTTCCCGCACATACAGAAATTATATTGACTCATGCTTTGCATGGCCCGGGTTTTGAAACTAAAGGACAAAAATTGATTGTTGCTCCACATCGGATTTCTTCCGAAAGTTATCAGAAAGCACTCCACATTCTCAAAACTTTAGAATCTGAAATTATTGAGCTGAAAGATTTTCATCAACATGATCAAATTATGGCCGATACCCAAGCGGTAACTCACATGGGTTTTGAAAGCATGGGTACTGCCTGGAAAAATGCGGGTACTTATCCTTGGGAAAGTGGTGCTTATGTTTCTGGAATAGATAATGTAAAAATTTTAACAACGCTCAGGATATTCTCTTACAAATCGCACATTTATGGTGGTTTAGCAATCTTAAACCCTTATGCGTCTAAACAAATTGAAGCTTATGCGCAATCAGAATCAGCATTATTTAAGATGATGATTCAAGAAGACGAGCAGAATTTCAGGGAAAGACTTTATCAAGCCAGAGATTTTGTTTTTCATGGGCAACATGATCTGATTTTGTTTGATGATGCCATCATGAAAGAATTCAGTATCGGTACAAACAGCGCCTTAGCAAAACCTAATTCTCATTTAAGCTTATTAGCGATGGTGGATGCTTGGTATCAATTGCAGATTAATCCTTATGACAATTTAGTGGGTCAAACTCCGCCATTTAAACTGCGATTAGGGATTGTAGAATATCTTTTCAAAAACGATGAACTGTTAGAAGAAACCATTCAGACCGCTTTATATGATAAGAGCATTAGAGGTGATGATTTGGAATTTCATACAGCGGTTAGAGAGTGGGCTTCCATCATCAAATATAAAGACCTGGAAGGTTATAAGGCTCATTTCAAAGCGGCAAAAGATTTCTTCGAACCTTTATTAGAAAAAGGAAGAGAACAAAGTGCCCTTTTGATTAAACGGCTGAGTTAAGATTAAACTTATCGTTTGAAATAGTTAAAATCATCTTATAAATTAGGGTTTTCATTACTTTAATCAAATAGTAGAATCTAAGGAAGTCAACTGTTCTGATTGGTAAATCAACTTCAGATTGAAGATTGGTGAGATGCTGATAAAGCTAACTATATGGCTTTAAAAAATGTGTGATGTTTATAGAGATTTTTGAGAAGGGTATCGCTAGGGAATGATGTCACCACCCTCACATTCGGGTAACTTCTTTTAAAACCAGTGTTTTTGAGATAAAGATTCGAGGTAAAAAAATCATTGCTTTATGAAGATAGATTCAATATCTCGAATCGGGCATTAATGGAATAATCTTGTTAAATCTTGGGACTTAAATTTAAATGGAGGTTTTCAGCCTTTAAAGAGTTGATTTTTTTAAATTCTTAAACATCTGAAATCCCTATAAATATTAATGAATCTTATCTGTAAACTGGAAATTCTTAAGGGTCTTTTGAATGGTATTTTTAGCTTTTATAAAGCTTTTTTACGGTAAACCACTTGGTAATGTATTACTTATCTTACTATTCATTGATGGTTCATTTAGATGGCGTCAACTTTCTTTAATACAGGCAGAAAACAAAAGGATTAAATTTCTTTAAAAAATTATGAAAAATAAATTCATAAGTGTTTGATAATTAATAAGACTTTCCTATCTTTGCCGTCCCTTTTGGGGATATTGTATCCACCTTGAACGAAGCCCTACTGCTTCGATGGGTGTTAATTAAATAAAGAAATGTCAGGAATTATTGGAAAAAAAGTAGGAATGACCAGCATTTTCGACGCAGACGGTAAAAACATACCTTGTACTGTGATTGAAGCTGGACCTTGTGTAGTAACACAAGTTAAAACCATCGAAAATGATGGCTACACAGCAGTGCAGTTAGCTTACGATGAGAAAAAAGAAAAAAACACTACTGCTTCTTTAAAAGGTCATTTTGCAAAAGCGGGTTCTACACCTAAGCGTAAGGTGGTAGAATTCAAGTATTTTACAGAAGAGAAGACTTTAGGAGAGACTGTTGATGTTAATCTTTTTGTAGAAGGAGACTACGTGGATGTAGTGGGTACTTCTAAAGGTAAAGGTTTTCAAGGTGTTGTAAAACGCCACGGATTTAGCGGTGTGGGAATGCAAACTCACGGGCAGCATAACCGTTTAAGAGCTCCAGGTTCATTAGGTGCATCTTCATTTCCTTCAAGAGTATTTAAAGGAATGAGAATGGCCGGAAGAACTGGTGGTTCAAGGGTGAAAGTTCAAAACCTTCAAGTTGTGAAAGTTTATGCAGAGCAAAATTTATTGGTAGTAAGCGGATCTATTCCGGGCGCTAAAGGTTCGTACGTATTAATTGAGAAGTAAGATG
This sequence comes from Sphingobacteriales bacterium, assembly GCA_014763615.1. Lineage (GTDB taxonomy): Bacteria > Bacteroidota > Bacteroidia > Sphingobacteriales > Sphingobacteriaceae > Pseudopedobacter. The sequence continues at coordinate 54,209 of JACXVB010000010.1, forward strand.
GAAGTTAAAGTATTAAACGTCTCAGGAAAAGAAACAGGTGCCAAGGTGCAACTGTCTGAGGATATCTTCGGTATCGAGCCAAACGATCATGCAATTTATTTAGATGTTAAACAATATCTAGCTAATCAGCGTCAAGGAACTCATAAGTCTAAGCAACGTAATGAGATTGCAGGTTCTACCCGTAAGTTATACAAGCAAAAAGGAACAGGTGGTGCAAGAGCAGGTGGTATCAAATCTCCATTATTTAATGGTGGAGGTAGGGTTTTTGGGCCTCAGCCACGTGATTACAGCTTTAAGCTAAATAAGAAATTAAAATCTTTGGCTCGTAAATCAGCATTAGCCTATAAAGCAAAAGACAATAGTGTAGTTGTATTAGAAGATTTCAACTTCGATACTGCCAAAACTAAGAACTTTGTAAGCTTATTAGGAGCATTAAACTTTGGTGGAGAAAAAACATTATTGGTTCTTCCTTCAGTAAATCAAAATGTTTATCTATCAAGTAGAAACATACAAGGTACAAAAGTAATCACTGCTGATGAGTTAAATACATATGATGTATTAAACGCAGGAAAATTAGTATTAACTACCGGTTCGGTAAAAACATTGGAGGAGGCACTAGCTAAGTAATATGGAAATTTTAAAAAAACCTGTATTAACAGAAAAAGCTACTGTGTTAACTGAAAAATTGAACCGTTACATTTTCCAGTGCGATCACAGAGCGAACAAATTACAAATCAAGACTGCTATTGAAGCCATGTATGGAGTAACTGTAGAATCAGTAAATACCATGGTAGTAGTAGGTAAATTAAAAACCAGATCTACAAAAGCAGGGATGGTTTCAGGTAGAGCTGCAAAGATTAAAAAGGCAGTAATTACCTTAAAAGAAGGTGAAGTTATTGACTTTTATAGCAATATTTAATTGAATTATGGGCTTAAGAAAATTTAAACCAGTAACCCCAGGAACACGTTTCAGAGTTGGTGCTGATTTCACAGAAATCACCACTCGTACTCCTGAGAAGTCTCTTGTTGTAAAAAGCAACAAGTCTGGCGGTCGTAACAATACTGGTAAAATGACTATGCGTTATATCGGTGGGGGTCACAAGCAATTGTACCGATTAATAGATTTTAAACGCGATAAGAAAGATATCCCCGCAACAGTAGCAACTATAGAATACGATCCAAATCGTACTGCCCGTATTGCACTGTTAAACTATGCTGATGGTGAGAAGAGATACATCTTAGCTCCAGAAGGTTTGCAAGTTGGACAAACTGTAATTTCTGGAGATGCTGTAGCACCTGAAGTAGGTAACACCATTAAATTGGCAAACATTCCTCTAGGATCTATTATTCACAATATTGAATTAAATCCAGGAAGAGGTGGTCAGATAGCAAGAAGTGCTGGTTCTTACGCTCAATTAGCAGCGAGAGACGGTAAATATGCAACTGTTAAAATGCCTTCAGGTGAAACTCGTATGATCTTAGTGACATGTACTGCAACAATAGGTACAGTTTCTAACTCAGAGCATGCAAATGAAGTGTTAGGAAAAGCTGGAAGAAAACGTTGGTTAGGTAGAAGACCTAGAGTAAGAGGGGTAGTGATGAATCCTGTGGATCACCCAATGGGTGGTGGTGAAGGAAGATCATCAGGTGGTCATCCACGTTCTAGAAAAGGCTTATTGTCTAAAGGTTTTAAAACCCGCGACAAAAAGAAATATTCAAATCGTTTCATCATAGCTAGGAGGAAGAAATAATGGCTCGTTCGATTAAAAAAGGACCTTATATAGATCATAATGTAGAAAAGAAAGTTTCTACAATGAATGAATTAGGAAAAAAGACTGTGATTAAAACATGGTCAAGAAGATCAATGATTTCTCCGGATTTCGTAGGTCATACATTTGCAGTACACAACGGAAATAAATTTATTCCTGTTTATGTAACTGAAAACATGGTTGGTCACAAATTAGGAGAGTTTGCTCCAACCAGAACATTTAGAGGTCACGCTGAAAAGAAAAAATAATTAAGCAATGGAAGCAGTAGCAAAATTAAATAATTGCCCCACTTCACCTCGTAAAATGAGACTGGTTGTTGATTTGATCAGAGGAGAACGTGTAGAAAAGGCACTTTATATTTTAAAATTTACCAATAAAGAAGCGGCAATAAGAGTTGAGAAATTATTATTATCTGCTATTAAGAATTGGGAATCAAAAAATGAGGGTCAACGCCCTGAAGAAGCGCAACTATTTGTGAAAACAGTGATGGTTGATGGTGGTCGTCAGTTAAAGCGTTTAAGACCAGCACCACAAGGTCGTGGATACAGAATTCGTAAGCGTTCTAACCATGTAACTTTGGTAGTAGATAGTAAGAATGTTGAACCTCAAACTAATTAAGAAGTAGAAATGGGACAAAAAGCTAATCCAATAGGACTCAGATTAGGAATCATCAAAGGATGGGATTCTAACTGGTATGGCGGTAATAACTACGCTGATAAATTAGTTGAGGACGAGAAAATTCGGAAATACCTTTCGGTTCGTATTGCTAAAGGTGGTATTTCTAAAGTCGTTATCGAGAGAACTTTGAAACGTATCACCGTAACTATTCACACTGCCCGTCCGGGTATTGTAATTGGTAAAGGTGGTCAAGAAGTTGATAAGATAAAAGAAGAGTTGAAAAAACTGACAAAAAAGGATGTTCAAATCAACATTTTCGAAATTAAGCGTCCTGAGTTAGATGCACAATTAGTTGCTGATGGCGTTGCAAAACAACTAGAAGCTAGAATCTCTTTTAGAAGAGCGATGAAAACTTCTATTGCCGCAACTATGAGGATGGGTGCAGAAGGAATTAAAATCATGTGTTCTGGTCGTTTAGGTGGAGCAGAGATGGCTCGTAGTGAGCAATATAAAGATGGAAGAACACCATTACATACATTAAGAGCTGATATAGATTATGCTTTAGGCGAGGCTTTAACCACTTATGGAAAAATAGGTGTTAAAGTGTGGATTTGTAAAGGCGAGGTTTATGGTAAGAGAGATCTTTCTCCAAACATAGGTGCAAACACTGGTAAAGGCGGAAAGCCTGAAGGAAATTTTGGTTCAAGAGGTGGAGATCGTAATGATCGTGGAGATAGAAAAGGTGGAAACCGAGGTGGAAATAGAGGCGGAGCACCAAGAGGAAAAAGAAATTAAAACTATCGTTTAACGATTTAAGATTAAAGTAATGTTACAGCCAAAAAGAACGAAGTTCAGAAAAATGCAAAAAGGCAGAATGAAAGGCCTAGCCACCCGTGGTTCAGAACTTTCATTTGGATCTTTCGGTATAAAATCATTAGAAGAATGCTGGATCACCAGCCGTCAGATAGAAGCCGCTCGTATCGCCGTAACCCGTTTCATGAAACGTGAAGGTCAGGTATGGATTCGTATTTTTCCTGACAAGCCCGTTACTAAAAAGCCTGCAGAGGTACGTATGGGTAAAGGTAAGGGAGCCCCAGAATATTGGGTTGCCGTAGTAAGACCAGGAAGAATCCTTTTCGAGGCAGAAGGTGTGCCGTTTGAAGTAGCTAAAGAAGCTATGCGTCTAGCTGCACAAAAATTACCGATTCAAACAAAATTTGTAGTACGTAGAGATTACGTAGAAGCATAATGATAACAACAATGAAATACTCAGAAATAAAAGACCTGTCTAACGAAGAAATCGTTACCAGAATTCAGGAGGAAAAAGCAACTTTAACCAAATTAAAGTTTGCTCATGCAGTTTCTGCAATAGAAAACCCTACAAGAATTAACAAGACGAGAAAAGTTGTTGCTCGTTTGAAAACGGAATTAACTCAGCGTCAAGCGATAAGCTCTTCTGAAAGTAATTCATAATTTTTAAAGTCGAAATGGAAAGAAAATTAAGAAAAACAAGAATTGGGTTAGTGATGAGCAACAAGATGGATAAATCTATAGTTGTAGCGGTAGAAAGAAAAGTGAAGCACCCAATTTATGGTAAGTTCGTAAAGACGACTACCAAATTTATGGCTCATGACGAGAAAAATGATTGCGGTATCGGCGATACCGTTCTGATCATGGAGACACGTCCGCTGAGTAAAAATAAGAACTGGAGATTAGTTGAAATTTTAGAAAGGGCTAAGTAAAATGGTACAACAGGAATCAAGATTGAATGTTGCCGACAATTCTGGAGCTAAAGAAGTTTTAGTGATCAGAGTGCTAGGCGGTACCGGTAAAAGATATGCCTCTATTGGTGATAAAGTGGTGGTTACTGTAAAAAGTGCATTGCCATCAGGAAACATCAAAAAAGGAACTGTATCTAAAGCCGTAGTGGTAAGAACTAAAAAAGAAATCAGAAGAAAAGACGGTTCTTATATCCGTTTCGACGACAACGCAGCCGTATTGTTAAACGCTCAGGATGAGCCTAGAGGAACTCGTATCTTCGGTCCGGTTGCCAGGGAGTTGCGTGAAAAACAATTCATGAAAATCGTATCATTAGCGCCGGAGGTTTTATAATATGGAAAAGAAAAAAAACATCAAACTAAACATCCGTAAAGGAGATTTAGTAAAAGTGATAGCCGGAGACTCAAAGGGTCTTCAAGGTAAAGTATTAGAAGTACTGTTGAAAGAAAACAGAGCTATTGTTGAAGGAGCTAATCTAGTTTCTAAGCATACTAAACCTAATGCAGCTAATCCAAATGGCGGTATCCATAAAATGGAAGCCCCAATTCATATTTCTAACTTAATGTTGATTGATCCTAAATCGGGTAATGCAACAAGAATAGCTAGAAAAAGAACTGAAGACGGAAAATTAATCAGAATAGCTAAAAAATCTGGGGAGGAAATTAAGTAATGGCTTACGCACCAAGATTAAAAAATAAATATAAAGAGGAAATTGTAGTAGCTCTTAAGGATAAATTCCAGTATAAGAGTGTCATGCAAGTACCTAAGTTGCTTAAAATTGCTATCAACCAAGGTGTTGGAGCAGGCGTAACTGATAAAAAAGTTGTTGAATCTGCAATTACCGAATTAACAACCATTACCGGTCAGCAAGCAGTTGCTGCGAAGTCTAAGAAAGATATTTCAAACTTCAAATTGCGTAAAGGAATGCCAGTTGGTGTTCGTGTAACTTTACGTGATAACCATATGTATGAGTTCTTAGATCGTTTGATCTCTGTTGCTCTACCTCGTATCCGTGATTTTAAAGGTATTAATGATAAGGGTTTTGATGGAAAAGGAAACTATACATTAGGAGTTTCTGAACAAATTATCTTCCCTGAGATCAATATCGATAAAATCAACAAAATTCAAGGTATGGATATCACTTTTGTAACTACAGCAACTACTGATGTAGAAGCCTTAGAGTTATTGAAGCAATTCGGTTTACCATTTAAAAATCATAACATCGTTCATAATGGCTAAAGAAGGAATAAAAGCTCGCGAATTAAAGCGTCAAAAAATGGTAGCAAAATATGCTACAAAAAGAGAAGCGTTAAAGGCTGCGGGAGATTTTGAAGGTTTAGATAAATTACCAAAAAATTCTTCTCCGGTACGTTTGCACAACCGTTGTAAATTAACTGGACGCCCAAGAGGTTATATGCGCCAGTTCGGTATTTCTAGGGTAACATTCCGTGAAATGGCCTTAGCTGGTAAAATTCCAGGGGTAAGAAAAGCCAGCTGGTAATCAAATAAGTAGAAAGTAAAAAGCATAAATTTAAAAGTACATAATCTTTTGACTTTTAGCTTTGAGTTTTTTAATAAAAGAATTTCACAGATGGAAGGTCTTTGCTAGTTAGCATAATGAAACCACCATCATAAACAATAATAATGCACACAGATCCAATCGCAGATTATCTTACAAGAGTAAGGAATGCCATCAAGGCCAACCACAGGGTTGTAGAAATTCCTGCATCAAACCTCAAAAAGGAAATTACCAAAGTACTTTTTGATAAAGGTTACATTACAAACTATAAGTTTGAGGATAATGATGTTCAAGGCACTATCAAAGTAGCTTTAAAATATCATCCAATAACTAAAGTTCCGGCTATTCGTAGCATCGCGAGAGCTAGTAAACCAGGTTTGAGAAAGTATGCAGGTATGGGCAATATGCCAAGAGTATTAAATGGTTTAGGAATCGCTATCATGTCAACTTCTAAAGGTGTAATGACCGATAAAGAAGCGAAGCAATTAAATGTTGGCGGTGAGGTTTTATGTTACGTTTACTAATTAGGAGGAGAAAGAGATGTCAAGAATAGGTAAAGCCCCAATAGCGATCCCATCTGGTGTAACTTTAACAGTTTCTTCTGATAACATCGTAACTGTAAAAGGCCCTAAAGGAGAGTTGAATCAGAAAGTTGATTCAGATATTATTGTTGCCCAAGAAGAAGGCAATATTGTAGTAAAGCGTCCGTCAGAACAAAAGCGTCACAAAGCATTACATGGTTTGTATCGTTCTTTGATCAATAATATGGTTGTTGGAGTAACTCAAGGTTACAAACTAGAGCAAGAATTAGTAGGTGTAGGTTATAGAGCTACCAATCAAGGTAATACCTTAGATTTAGTTTTAGGTTATTCTCACCATATTGTTTTTGCGCTTCCACCAGAAATTAAAGTTGCAACTACAGCAGAAAAAGGAAAGAACCCAACAATTATTTTAGAATCAATAGACAAGCAATTGCTCGGTCAAGTGGCAGCTAAGATTCGTTCTTTAAGAACTCCAGAACCATATAAAGGTAAAGGTATCAAGTTTGTTGGTGAGCAGTTAAGAAGAAAAGCAGGTAAGTCAGCATCTAAAAAATAATTGTCATGGCAGGAAGAGTTAAATTATCCCGCAGGGAAAGAATAAAAAAGGGAATTAGAAAGAGAATTACTGGTTCTCCAGAGCGTCCACGTTTATCTGTTTACAGAAGTAATAAAGGAATTTATGCTCAAATTATTGATGACAATGATGGCAAAACTTTAGTTGCTGCTTCGTCTTCAGAAAAAGATTTCAGTGCAAAAGGTACTAAAATAGAGCAATCTAAGGAAGTAGGTAAAAAAGTTGCTGAGAAAGCAATTGCCGCTGGAATTAAGGAAGTTGTTTTTGATAGAAATGGTTACTTGTACCATGGCCGTGTTAAATCACTGGCTGAAGGTGCTCGTGAAGCTGGTTTAATCTTTTAATTTTAGGAGTAGAGCATGTCAACTATAAATATAAAAAGAGTAAAAGCAAACGAGATTGAATTAAAAGATCGTTTGGTTAGCATCCAACGTGTTGCTAAGGTTACCAAAGGTGGTCGTACCTTCAGTTTTTCAGCTATCGTTGTGGTAGGTGATGAAAATGGAGTTGTAGGCTATGGTTTAGGTAAAGCAAAAGAAGTTACTGAAGCAATTGCTAAAGGAATTGATGATGCAAAAAAGAATTTGGTTAAAGTTCCTGTAATTAACGGAACCATCCCTCATGAGCAAATTGGTAAATTTTCAGGTGGTTTTGTTTTCTTAAAACCTGCTGCAAATGGTACAGGAGTAATTGCTGGTGGTGCGATGAGAGCGGTGTTAGAATCCGCTGGTGTACATAATGTATTGGCTAAATCTAAAGGTTCTTCCAATCCTCACAACGTGGTTAAGGCAACAATTTCCGCTTTATCACAATTGAGAGATGCACATTCAGTTGCACATCAAAGAGGTGTTTCATTAAGTAAAGTTTTTAACGGTTAAGAGTATGGCTAAGATAAAAATCACCCAGATTAAGAGCGTTATCGACAGAAGTGAACGCCAGAAAAAAACTATGCAGGCTCTAGGTTTAAATAAAATCAGCCAAAGCGTAGAAGTAGAAGCTACTCCGTCTATTATCGGAATGGTGAAAAAAGTAAATCATTTGGTAGCCATAGAAAAAGTATAATTACCATGAATTTAAGTAACTTAAAACCTGCAGAAGGTTCAGTAAAAAATAGAAAAAGAATCGGTCGTGGTACTGGTTCAGGTCGTGGTGGAACATCCACACGTGGACACAAAGGTGCCGGATCACGTTCAGGTTATTCTTCAAAAGTTGGTTTTGAAGGTGGTCAGATGCCTTTGCAACGTCGCGTTCCTAAGGTAGGATTTAAAAATCCTAATAGAGTAGAATATGTTGGTGTAAACTTAGATATTTTACAAAACTTAGCAGAAAAATTCGATTTAAAGGTGATTGATTTTGAAACCATGAAAGCTCATGGCTTAGTATCTAAAAATGATTTAGTGAAGGTGTTAGGAAGAGGAGAATTAAAATCTAAATTGGATGTAAAAGCACATGCATTTACAGCAGCTGCTCAAAAGGCTATTGAGGCTATAGGAGGTTCTGTAGAAAAACTATAATTGATGAAGAAGCTTTTCACAACTTTATCCAATATTTGGAAAATTGAAGAATTAAGAGTGCGTATTTTATACACGCTCTTAATTCTTTTGGTCTATAGAATCGGTTCATTTGTTGTTCTTCCAGGGGTGGATCATAACTCCTTGCAAGACCAACAAGCAAAAGATGGACTGCTAGGATTATTAAATATGTTTGCTGGAGGCTCTTTTTCAAGAGCTTCGATTTTTGCATTGGGTGTAATGCCTTACATTTCTGCCTCAATTGTGGTGCAGCTTTTAGGCATTGCAGTTCCTTATTTTCAAAAAATGCAAAAGGAAGGAGAGAGTGGACAAAAGAAAATCAACCAAATTACCCGTTATTTAACTATTGGTATTACTGCTTTACAAGCAATCGGGTACATTAAATCACAAGTTGCTCCAGAGGCTAGGTTAATAGCAGAACCTTGGTTTACCATTTCTTCTGTCATCATTCTAACTGCAGGAACAATGTTCGTGATGTGGATGGGAGAAAAAATTACTGATAAGGGAATAGGAAATGGTATCTCTATTTTAATTATGGTGGGGATTATTGCGCAGTTACCTTATGGTATTGGTGCTGAATTCTTGAGTAGGCAAAACGGACAAGGAGGTTTAATCGCTTTCTTTATTGAGTTTGTTGCGCTATTTGGAGTAGTGATTTTCACAGTGCTAATTATTCAGGGTACTCGAAAAGTTCCTGTTCAATATGCTAAAAAGATTGTAGGAAACAAACAATATGGAGGAGTTAGACAATATATCCCTTTAAAGCTAAATGCTGCTGGTGTAATGCCAATCATTTTTGCTCAAGCTATTATGTTTATTCCCTCCACAATCGGACAGTTCTTTCCCAATGCACAATCTCCATTATTAGCATCTTTTAGTGATTACACTTCATTTGTTTACAATATTACTTTTGCAATATTGATTGTTCTTTTTACATTCTTCTACACCGCCATTACAATTAATCCAAATCAAATGGCCGATGATATGAAGAAGAACGGAGGATTTATACCAGGAATTAAACCGGGAAAAGCAACCTCTGATTTCATTGATGGAATTATATCCAAGATTACATTTCCAGGATCTGTGTTTTTAGCTATCGTTGCGATACTTCCTGCATTTGCAATCATCGCTGGTGTGAATTCACAATTTGCTCGTTTTTACGGTGGAACCTCATTATTAATTTTAGTTGCTGTAGTATTGGATACTTTACAACAAGTAGAAAGTCATTTATTAATGCGTCACTATGATGGTTTGATGAAGACGGGTAGATTAAAAGGTCGTACCTCACCAGTTGCTACCGGATCAGAAGCTACAATTTAATTTTAATGTCTAAAGTAACTTATAAAACAGCAGAAGAAATCGAGCTGATTAGAGAAAGTTCTCTATTAGTTTCTATGACTCATGCCGAAGTAGCAAAAGTTATTAAAGAAGGAGTTAGCACTGCTTATTTAAATAAAATTGCGGAAGAATTTATAAGAGATCATCACGCTATTCCAGCATTTCTGAATTACAATGGTTTCCCTTATACGCTGTGTATTTCTCTAAATGATCAAGTAGTTCATGGTTTCCCAAGTAATTATGAGTTAAGAGATGGAGATATCGTATCTGTAGATTGTGGGGTAGTTAAGAATAAGTTTTTCGGAGATTCTGCCTACACATTTGCCATTGGAAATATCTCAGAAGAAACTCAAAAGCTATTGGATATTACTAAAGAATGCTTGCATTTAGGAATTGAGAAGGCAATTGTAGGGAATAGGATAGGAGATATAGGTTTTGCAGTTCAAGAACATGCTGAGAAAAATGGGTTTGGTGTAGTGAGAGAATTAGTAGGGCATGGCGTTGGAAAAGCATTACATGAAAAGCCTGAGGTTCCTAATTATGGCAAAAGGGGTAGTGGTATGAAATTAGAAGAGGGAATGGTGATTGCCATTGAGCCCATGATTAATGCAGGAAGGTCTGGAGTTAAATTTTGGGATGATGGTTGGACCGTTTCTACAATAGACAAAAAACCATCCGCACATTTTGAGCATACAGTAGCGATTAAAAAGGGGAAAGCAGATGTTTTATCTACTTTCGAATTCGTAGAAGAAGTTTTAAATAAAAAAATAGGATTTTAAAATTTTTTACTTAATTTTGCATCCCGCTTTAGGCGGTGCTAATTAGGTAAATATCAAACAAATATGGCCAAACAGTCCTCTATAGAGCAAGACGGAGTAATCAAAGAAGCATTATCAAATGCCATGTTTCGTGTTGAATTAGAGAATGGGCATGAGATTATTGCACATATTTCAGGTAAAATGAGAATGCATTACATTAAAATTTTACCAGGAGATCGCGTGAAATTGGAAATGTCTCCATATGATCTTAGTAAAGGTAGAATAACTTATAGGTATAAATAAAATGAAAGTTAGAGCATCCATCAAAAAACGCAGCGCTGATTGTAAAGTGATTCGCAGAAAAGGTAAACTTTATGTAATCAACAAAAAGAATCCAAAGTTTAAGCAGCGTCAAGGTTAATTTTTAAACTATCAACAAATAATAAATGGCAAGGATAGCAGGTATTGATTTACCAAAAAACAAAAGAGGAGAGATCGGCCTTACTTACATCTTCGGTATTGGAAGAAGCACTGCACAATCTATTTTGGCGCAAGCAGGAATCAGCGTAGATAAAAAAGTTCAAGATTGGACCGATGAAGAATTAACAGCAATCCGTAATATCATCAACGAATCTATTAAGGTTGAAGGTCAACTTCGTTCTGAGGTTCAATTGAATATCAAGCGTTTGATGGATATTGGTTGTTACAGAGGATTACGTCACAGAAAAGGTTTGCCATTACGTGGTCAGAGAACTAAAAACAATTCTCGTACCCGTAAAGGAAAAAGAAAAACTGTTGCGAATAAGAAAAAGGCTACTAAATAATAATTGATAGTAAAGAGATGGCTAAGTCAAAAAAAGTTACTAAAAAGCGTGTTGTTGTAGTTGAACAAGTAGGTCAAGCACACATCAACGCTACATTTAATAACATCATTATCACTATTACCAACAATCAGGGACAAACAATTTCCTGGTCATCTGCTGGTAAGCAAGGATTCAAAGGTTCTAAAAAGAATACTCCATACGCTGCATCACAAGCTGCAATTGATTGCGGTAAGGTAGCACATGATTTAGGATTGCGTAAAGTGGAAGTTTTTGTTAAAGGTCCGGGTTCTGGTCGTGAATCAGCAATTCGTACCTTACAAAATTCAGGATTGGAAGTAACTACGATCAAAGATATTACCCCACTTCCACACAATGGATGTCGTCCTCCTAAAAGAAGAAGAGTTTAATCAAAAATAAATTTTTAAAGCTAAGATTCTGCAGCTTCAGGTTGTAAGATACTTTAAAACCAAAAAAAATGGCAAGATATACAGGTCCAAAATCAAAGATTGCCCGTAAATTCAGAGAACCAATTTTCGGTCCTGATAAGGCATTAGACAGAAAAAACTACCCTCCAGGTCAGCATGGTGCTTCAAAAAGAAGAGGTAAACAGTCTGAATACGCAACTCAGTTACAAGAGAAGCAGAAAGTAAAATATACTTATGGAGTTTTAGAGAAACAATTCTCTAATTTATTTAAAAAGGCTTCTTCAAAAGAAGGAATCACAGGTACCAACTTATTGCAATTGCTAGAGGCAAGATTAGATAATGCAGTTTACCGTTTTGGCATTGCTCCAACAAGATCTGGTGCTCGTCAGTTGGTTTCGCACCGTCATATTTTGGTAAATGGTGAGGTTGTAAATATACCTTCATATACCCTAAAAGCTGGGGATGTGATTGAAGTTAGAGAGAAATCAAAAACTTTGGAAGCAATTAGTAATTCAGTTGCAGGACATACCATCAACAAATACAATTGGTTAGAGTGGGATGCTAAATCACTTTCAGGAAAGTTTTTGCAGTATCCTGATAGAGAAAGTATTCCAGAAAACATTAAGGAAAACTTAATCGTCGAATTGTATTCTAAATAATGATAATATCTGATTGCTGATTTTTTTGGAGTCAGCAATTGGTGGTTTTATCCAAAAATTAACGATAAACATAAGGCAAATAAATGGCAATTTTAGCATTTCAGAAACCCGATAAAGTTATTATGCAGAAATCAACAGATTTCGATGGTACGTTTGAATTTCGTCCCTTGGAGCCTGGATTTGGCGTTACCATTGGTAATGCACTAAGAAGAATTCTGCTTTCTTCATTAGAAGGTTACGCAATTACCTCAGTACGTTTCTCAGGTGTTTCTCACGAGTTCTCTACCATTAAAGGTGTGGTGGAAGATGTGGTGGACATTATTTTAAACTTAAAACAAGTACGTTTTAAGAAAATCGGTGATTCTGGAGATTCTGAAAAAATATTTGTAATCATTAGCGGACAAGATTCTTTTAAAGCTGGTGATATTACCAAGTTTTCTAATAATTTCGAGGTTTTAAATCCTGATTTTGTGATTTGTAACATGGAGGATTCGGTTACGTTAGAAATCGAATTAACCATCAACAAAGGAAGAGGGTATGTTGCTGCTGAAGAAAACAAAAATGCAGATGCGCCAGTAGGTGTAATTGCTATCGATTCTATTTATACGCCAATCAAAAACGTAAAATATACTATTGAAAATTTCAGGGTTGAGCAGAAGACCGACTATGAGAAATTAGTTTTAGATATCACTACTGATGGTTCTATTCATCCAGAAGAAGCTTTAAAAGAAGCTGCTAAGATTTTAATTCAGCACTTCATGTTGTTCTCTGATGAAAACTTGGTACTAGAATCTCAAGCTAAAGAAGAGACTAAAGAAGTTGATGAAGAAGTTTTGCATATGCGTAAAATTCTGAAAACAGAATTAGTGGATCTTGATCTTTCTGTTAGAGCTTTAAACTGTTTAAAAGCCGCAGATATCAGAACTTTATCAGAGCTTGTTTCTTATGACGTGGCTGATATGTTAAAATTCAGAAACTTCGGTAAGAAATCTTTAACTGAAATTCAAGAATTGGTAAAATCAAAAGGATTATCTTTTGGAATGAATTTGTCTAAATTTAAATTAGACGAAGAATAAGACCCCTAAATTCCCTGAAGAGGACTTTAGTAAAGAGTGTAAATGACGCATAATTCCCGGTTCGCCAATAGGGGCTAGAGCTGACGGTATGCGCAAACAAATAGAATAATGAGACACGGAAAAAAAATTAATCACCTAGGTCGTACAGACAGTCACCGCAAGGCAATGCTTGCTAACATGGCTTCTTCGCTTATTGAACACAAACGTATTACAACTACATTAGCTAAAGCAAAAGCTTTGCGTAGCTATGTAGAGCCAATTTTAACAAAGTCTAAGAACGATACTACACATTCACGTCGTACTGTATTTGCTTATTTACAAAACAAAGAAGTAGTGACTACCTTATTTCGTGAAGTGGCAGAAAAGATTGCTACTCGTCCAGGCGGTTACACTCGCATTGTGAAGCTGGGTAATCGTTTGGGAGATAATGCTGAAATGGCAATGATTGAATTAGTTGATTTTAACGAAACTTATAACCCATCTGCAACTCCTGAGAAGAAATCTACTCGTAGAAGAGGTTCAGGTTCTAAAGCAAAGAAAGTTGCCGCACCAGTTGCTGCTGCTGAAGTTGTTGAAGAAGCAGTAGTTGTTGAAGACAAACCAGTAGCTAAAGTAGAAGATGCACCAGTTGCAGAAGATACTACAGATGCTAAAGAAGAAAAATCAGCAGAATAATTCTGTTAAAATAATCTAATAGAAACCTCTAACATTTATTTGTTAGAGGTTTTTTGTTTTTAGAAAGGGTTCCGTAATGCCTAAAACTTTTTGCAGTCTTGCTTTTCGCTCATACCACACAAGGCTTTAAGCTCGAGGATGGTATCCCTGCCCATTCCGTTCAGGCGAGCGTTTCAATCAAGCTTATTTAATAAAGGTTACGTTAAAAAGAACTCTTATGATAAATTAAATATAATTGCATTTAATCCATTAATTTTCTCAAAACCTTTGCCCATTGTAAATAAAGGTATATCAAAGTAAATTGCTGTTGCTGCTATTACTGCATCAGGAAGCTTGGTTTTATGCTTTGACCTAATATCAATTGTTAAGTCTTTAATATTAGTGTCAATATCAATGATATAACATTCAGATAAGAATTTTTTTAAAATTTTTTTATCTTGTGGATTTAGTTGTGGAAAGCTTAAAATTTCTATTTCGGTAATTATTGAAACAAATAAATTTCGGTCTTTAATGAGTTGTTCAATTCCGTTTAAGCCATTGAACAAATTAATTATGAGTGAAGTATCAATTACGATATTATTTCCACTCATTTCTAGTTTCTAATTGATAAGTAAGACCATCAATTCCGAAATCAATTTTACCTACATACTTTTTTAAGTCGATAGGTTTTTTTTGGTTTTGAATTTTTGTCAATTCTTTTTCTAATTCTTTTGAACTAACATTCTTATTTACCTCTATAATTTTTGCCATAATCAAATATAAGAATGATTAATTGGATTAAAAATGTAATAAAAGGAATCAGATTAATATTTATGACGTTAGAAACTAATAAACAGTTATTTGAAAATAGTATTTATGTAATTCAAACCTATACCACCAAATATCATGATTGTAAAACCTATATATTGAATTAGCGAATATTTTTCTTTGTAGTAAAGTATTGAAATAGTAAAAGTAACAATAGGTGCTAGGAAACCTAATATGGTATAATTCACGAATGATGTAAATTTTAAAGCCATGTGATTACCTAATATGCCACAAAAATTACTCAAAGCAATCAATAAAATTATGATGATAAATGGTTTCACATTATCAAAATGCACTTCTCTTTTCTTTTTAGACAATAGAAACATTGCGGCACTAATTGTAAAAACAGTAAATTCAAGTACTAAACTAAATTGAAGTACTCCAATTTTATTAATGACTAACGGAAAGAGACCACCAATTCGCCAAAAAAGCATACTTAGTAAACCAAATAACATTCCTTTCGTGAATTTAAGTTTGAAAAATGCTGGATTTAGTTTTTCTAAACACCACAAACCAAATGTGCCTATAATGCTACTAAGTATATTAATGAAGCTTAATTTTTCATTGTAGATAAAAATTGCAGTTAAAAATCCAATAATGGTACCTGCACCAGAAATGGTTATTGTGATTCCTGATTTTGTGTGTTTTAAAGATTGATTAAAGAAGTACAATCCCCAATAACTAATTGCACAAATACCAACACCGTAAAGAATATCAATCAATTTTAATTCAGTTGTACTTTTAGTTATTCCGTAATCATTTAATAAGGAAGATTTATAGGTTATGATAATTGCAATTAAAAACAGCAGCGTTGTAACTAAACTTTTTGAAGCAATTATTAGAGTAACTGGAAGCTTTTGTACAGGTTTATGCCACAAACTATTACCAAAAGAAAAACCTAAAATGGAAAGTAATTGAAATAGTAGAGACACACTTAATTATTAATTAGATTTTTAAAATATGTATAACCGGTATCTTCAATTAGTTCTTTATATTGAATATTTAACTTGATTAGCTTTTGTTGAGAAGATTTTTTAGTGAATTTTATCAGATATGCAAGAAAAAATAAATTGTAATATTTGCGTTCTCCTACTCTCATTTTGTTGCAATCAAATCTCATAATATCTCTATTAAATTTTTGTTGTCCAAAGGTGTAAGCTTTAATAAGTATATTAAACTGTTTATAACATTCTGAATCAGGCGTAGTACAGTATTTTTCTTTACTTTTTAAATGAAGACCCCAAACTATTTTAATCTCTTCATACCTTTCTATTAATAAAAGATGTTCAATTATTGTAGAATCAAAGTTGGTTCCGTTATAGTCCATTCTAGAAGTGTAATTATCTCTAATTGTTAATGCTTCATTAAACGTTTTATTAAAGTTAATTTCATCATTTATTAAATGATAGTATATTAAAGGAACACCAAATTTCCTTCCTGCAGGAATATTGTGAACATCTTTTGATAATGTTAAACCTTCAATAATTTGACAATATTTTTCAATGTCATTTTTATTCCCACTCAATAAGGCTCTTATAAAAAACATTCCATAAACAAAAATCTCGGCTTCTGTAGTTCCTTTATTATCTAAGTAAATCTCAAGTGCTTTTATGTAAGATTTCTTGTTGAGATTATCACGTAAAGGTCTGTGTTCAAAAAGCATCCAATGTGCAGATCTGAGTTTTGCTAATTTAACCAATAGCATATTTTGCAAATCTTCACTTTCTACAATTAGATCTACAACTTGAGTAAATCCAAATTTTTCATTGGCATAATAATCTAAGATCCAATCTGCCAAGGCAAGTGTATTATTTTCTGGTTGTACTTTAAAATTATAATCCGCCCAGTAACAGTTGGCAACATATTGGGCTAGTAAGTCTAAGGTATAAATAGAAGGGGAGAAATCATTTTTTACTAAGCCAAATAGGCGTCTTATGGTTTGTGAATTGAGGTTAGCGCTTTTATTAATCTTTAATAAGGCATTTGTTAAATCAATACAATCTTTAGAAGTAGTAATTGTTCTACCAAACTTATGTTCGGCCATTTTTTTTAAATGACTCAATTTTTCAAAATCAATTAAAGTTGTGGTTCTTGCCATTGAGATAATTTAATCCTCTAAAATTAATGTACAATAATGGAAAAAATAGAGTGCATTTAAATAATGTACAAACAAGTAAAAAAAGTGAGTTTAAAGAAATTATACATTTGAGCCTCTAAATGATGTATTATATGAAAAAATTATATCTTTTATTATTTGTAGTGCTATTAGGCTGCGGAAGTAAAGCACCAAAATGTGAAGAAGATGATACTGTTGAAACTGTTAAAGAAATTATGTTTGAAGTTTATCAAGGTGATGTCCATTATAATATTATGAGTGAATTATATGGTACAGATTTTACAAATAATGCTTCTAGTCTTCTTGCACCTTCGAATGAATCTATGTTAAATAAAAGCCAAGAAATAAGAAATTACATTAAAATGTATATCGACGCAGATATTAAATCTATCCCTAATGAAGTCTTAGATTTAATAGTAGAAAACCACAAAAAATTTATAATAACTAATATCCGTACCAACTCTATTGATGAGACTTCGAAATCTTGTGAATGTTCTGCAACATTTAAGATTGATAATGAAGTAGAATTAAACTATACAACACAAAGAAATTCTGATGGAGAAATTTATGTAGAAGTTGAAAGATAGAAACATGGATAAAAAAGAGTATATATCAAAATTAGCTAATTTTTTAATGGAAAATGAAAAGAGCATGGATGCTATTAATTTGGCTAAACATTTAAATTGGAATAATTACGTAACAAATTATGACAGTCCTTATGAGGGTAAAAGGGGAATTTATACTTTAATACATTCTGTTTATGATTGGCTAGTAAAGAATAATAGAATAAAAGAAGCGGAAAATGTAGCTAAAGCTTATAAAAAACCGGATGGAAGTTATGCTTACAATAAATAGAAACTTTTAACCCCTAAACATTTTTGAAGCATTAAAAATCAGGATTTAATAAAATTTAGTCTAACTGAGTTACGAATTAAATCAATTGAAAATTCACAAGTAAGTAATTAATAGAAAATTTAATTCTTAACTAAATCAAATGAATGATAATCTAAAATTCAATTATTATATAAAGGTATTTAGAAAATATGCTTCTTTTAAAGGACGAGCATCAGAAAGAGAGTTTTGGTACTTCACACTATTTAACGTGATTGTAACTGCCCTAACATTAATTATCGATAATGTTTTAGGAATTTCAATAATTGACAAATATTTAAACAATAGTTTTGGTACAGCAGTTAAGGAGTTAAGTTATGGGCCAGTAACTGCTCTATATAGATTACTAGTTATTTTACCAACAATTGCCGTTTCTGTAAGAAGAATTCATGATGTTGGTAAAAGTGGAATTTTCTTATTAGTCCCCATATATAGTTTTATTTTAATATTAACTAATGGAGATGATGGGGATAACAAATATGGTAGAAATACTAAAATACAAACTGCTAAAAAGAATGATGAATTCTATATTATAATAACATCATTATTATTTGGGATACTTTGTGCCTGTTCTAGTTATGCTTTATTAAACGAAACAAAAGTAATTGATGGTCTTAATAAATCAGAAACAATAAAAGGATTAATTTTTATTGCTGTATTTGTGTTTATATCTGTTTTTTTCTTAGCGAAAAATCTAAATAAGAAATCAAGCAAAATCTATAATTACTAATTTAAATCTATACTCGCAAAAACAATATTTAATATGAAAGCAATGTCGATTATCGGTATAATATTATTTTCTATTTTCATACTGATTTATTTTGCCAGCGAATCTCCTCATGAAAGTTCAATTTATTCAGAAGCTTTTTTCGCTGGATTTTTTGGGGTGCTTTTTGGACTTGCTTATTCAATAACTGGTCTTGTATACTCAAATAATAAACTTGCAATAAGAGGACAAGATATAACCATTGAATTGGTAAAATTGAGTAACTTAAAAGATAAGGGAATTATTACAGAAGTTCAATTTGAAGAAAAAAGGGATCAAATGCTAAGTATGCTTTCAAGTGATTTACGTAATATTTAAATTTAAATAAATGTTAAAACTCATTACAATAAGTAGCATTCTTTTTATAACGAGTTGTAGTTTACCTGATAAAAAACAAAAAGATAATCTAAACAGTATTTCAACGCTAGACTCAAATAGTTTCAAATCTAAAATTGATTCTGCTTATTTGACTTGGTTAGAAAATGAAATTTTGGAAGGAAAAATCCAAAAGATTTGTCCAGAGTATGGTTCAGAAGAATTTCAAGCATTTCTTGAAAAGGATTATGATAACGAAAATAGGTTCTCTTACAGTAAAATTCTTAAAAAATTATACGCTGATTTCAACCAAGATGGAGAAATTGATGCGTTATACGTTTTAGAAAAGCAAGATTGTGCACAAGGAAACGGCTATGTTGGTGATTTGCAAAGGGGTGTTGTGATAATTTCAGAGGATAATAGCTATAAAGTCGATAATAGGATTATTGATAAGCTAACAGCTGCTATAAATGCTAAAGCCGTTAAACAATTTTTTGTTAATGTGGCTTATATAGAAATTCAAAATGTATCTAATGAGTTAATTAAGGGTAATTATTGGGATTGGGTACAAGGTGATCCTACTGGCCAGCCATCACTTAATAAGTCTTTTCAATATAACTTTATTCAAGACGAAATTTCCATTTCTTCAATTAAGTAATTATTTAACATTATCTGCTTTAGATAGTTAGACTAGTAATTAGATATAATTCTTAAAGACAAGCTTAAATACTCAAACCGAACCTAAGTTAAAAAACTGGGGCGACAGCGTTACCCCGCAGGGCATTTGTAGTTTACGGAAAATGACCGAGGAGTAAAGCCAAGCACCAGACTATCGGAAGCTATGGAAACAGGAAAAACCTTTTCTAAACTATTGGATTACAAATAAATATTCTCTACTTTTGCAGTCCCGCAAAAAGCGGAGACTTAAAAACAATATTGTAAGAAATGAATCAATACGAAACCACTATCATTCTTACCCCGTTGTTGTCAGAAGAAGTTGCTAAAGAGGTGATTGCAAAATTCTCTAAGTTACTTACTGATAACGGAGCCGAAATTGTTATGGAAGACAATTGGGGTTTGAAAAAACTGGCGTATCCGATTGAGAAAAAATCAACCGGATATTATCACTTGACTGAATACAAATGCTCAGGAGAGGTTATCGGCAAATTAGAAATCGAATTAAAACGTGATGAGCGTGTAATGAGATTTTTAACAATTAGTTTAAACAAGCATGCAGTTGCGTACAATGAGAAAAAACGTGGTGGTGCTTTTAACAAGAAAAAAGACAAAGCGGAGGTAGCAAACTAATGGCACAAGACAAAATCCAGTATGTGACTGCTCCCAAGGTGGAGGATAACAGAAAAAAATATTGCCGTTTTAAAAAGAACGGAATCAAATATATTGATTACAAAGACGCTAATTTCTTATTGAAGTTTATTAATGATCAAGGTAAAATTTTACCCAGAAGATTAACTGGAACTTCATTGAAATATCAACGCAAAGTAGCTCAAGCAGTGAAAAGAGCTCGTCATATCGGTATATTACCATTTGTAACTGACGGTTTAAAATAAAGGAGGCTAACATGGAAGTAATATTAACACAAGATGTAAAAAACTTAGGCGAGAAAGACGATGTCGTTTCTGTAAAGCCAGGTTATGGCCGTAATTTTTTAATTCCTCAAGGACAAGCTATTTTAGCTACCGATTCGGCAAGAAAAGTTTTAGCTGAGAATATTAAGCAAGCTCAGTTTAAACAAGAAAAAATTAAGAAAGATGCAGATGCTGTTGCGGCTAAATTAGAAGGTATTACACTTTCTATTGGTGCAAAAGCGGGTGAAAGCGGAAAGATTTTTGGTGCAGTTAACACGATTCAAGTTGCTGACGCATTAAAGAAATTAGGCTTTGACGTGGATAGAAGAAGAATTACCTTCGAAACTGAAGTGAAATTTGTTGGTGATTATATCGCTAACTTAAACTTACACAAAGAAGTTAAAGTAAAAGTTCCTTTTTCTGTAGTTGCAGAATAATTCTTTTTTAAGAAAATTATAAAATGCTTTTGGGGAATTTCCCAAAAGCATTTTTTATTTTAGAGCTTTATGAAATCGCGAAAAGGCAACTCTCCTTCAATTCTTAAAAAGCTTAAAAAGTTTGTTTTGAAAACTTTGTTATGGTTTTTTGGAATTACCATAGCTTGGGTCCTATTTTATAAGTTTATCAATCCTCCCATCACTTATCTGATGGTTGAAAGAGGTTTTGAACGCAAATTTGATGGTAAACCTTGGAAAATTGAAAAGAGCTGGGTAGAGTATAAAGATTTATCTTTAAATCTTAAAAAGGCGGCCATAGCTGGAGAAGATGCTCGATTTTTATCCCATCATGGTTTTGATTTTGTGGCGATGGAAAAAGCCTATGAAAAGAATCAAAAAGGGAAAAAAATTAGAGGTGGTAGTACAATTAGTCAGCAAACTGCAAAGAATGTATTTTTATGGCCAGGCAGATCTTACATTAGAAAAGGTTTTGAAGCATATTTCACCTTTTTGATAGAGCTATTTTGGGGCAAGCAACGTATTTTGGAAGTTTACTTAAATGTGATTGAAATGGGAGATGGAGTTTATGGGGCTGAATCAGCTTGTCAGAACTATTTTCATCACTCTGCACACAGTTTAACAAAAGGAGAGGCGGCTTTACTTATAGCTGTGTTACCTAATCCTTTAAAGTGGTCTCCAGCTAAACCTACTGCTTATATTTACCATCGTCAATACCTAATCTTAAGAAATATTAGAAATTTGGAGAGACTAGGGATTTTAAAGGATAGACTCTAATTTGAAAACTTTAGCATGCCAGCTATCTTTGAACGGAATCTCCCAATGATGTAAGTATTGCTCATAATCTGATAC
The DNA here is from genome assembly GCA_014763615.1 of Sphingobacteriales bacterium. Lineage (GTDB taxonomy): Bacteria > Bacteroidota > Bacteroidia > Sphingobacteriales > Sphingobacteriaceae > Pseudopedobacter. The sequence continues at coordinate 76,088 of JACXVB010000010.1, forward strand.
AAGGTTGTTAAAAACAATTGTTTCACTGGAGATTTTTCCTTGTTTAAGGAGTTCTTCAAAATCTTCTTTACTGCTGGAGTGAACTTGTTCATCCATTTTCCAAGCCATATTCAATCTATCAAATAAATTGATATGGAATTGCTGTTCAATATCTTTCATTAAATGGACCGATTTGTCGATAGAGCACCCACTGGCACCCGCTTGTGTTTCATCCACTATCAACACCAAAAACCTGTCATAGCGTATTTCAAAAGCAGCTTTTAATGCTTGATTATGTGCGGTCCATGAGCTAATAAAAGAAGACAAGCGCTCTTTGATAAGTATTAGCTCTTCATTTCTTAAAGCTCTATTAGATTGGTATATCCATACCCTTGATTGGAGATTCATCATGCCATAAAATTAGTTAATTTTTACACTCAACTTTATCTAGTTTATGTCAATCTTGTTTATATTTAATAAAATGAACAGTAATTAAATTTCAAAATGCTAGAAGTCAGTAGTGAGATTATAGAATTAGAAAAGAAATTAGAAGAATTAGAGGCAAAATGTGCTTTTCTGCAAAAAATCATGAATGAGGTACCCGCAAATATTTACATCACAGAATTAGATAAGGGAGTGGTTTGGTGCAATAAGACCAATGAACAAACTTTAGGATATACCTTAGAGGATATTCAGAGGATGGGTGGGATTAACTATTTGTATGAAGTGGTTCATCCTGATGATTACAATGTACCAGATAAAAGTGTAAATCATTTCGTTAATCATCCTGAACAACAATACGGAGGCGTTTTTAGATGTAAGCATCGGCAAAGTAATTTCTATAAGTGGTTTATAGGTTGGGGTAAAGTGATTCAAGAATCAAAGGGTGAAAAGACCAAACTTCAGGTTTTAAATGTAGATGTTGATTTAAGTCCGCAAATGGATACAGACAAGCAGATCAGAGCTATTTTAGCAGAGAATTTGAAGTTACAACATCGCTTCATTTTAGAAACTTTAACAAAACGAGAGGTGGAAATTCTAAAGATGATTTGCCGAGGAGCTTCATCAAAAGAAATTGCCAAAGGCTTATATATTAGTAAATATACTGTTGAGACTCATCGAAAAAATCTCCAAAAGAAAATAGGCACTACAAACATCGCATCATTAGTGCTGTTTTCTAAAGAAACAGGACTTGTTTAAAAGCTTGTGATAGAAATTTTTGAAGAGATTTATAGAGGCTTACTTTCCCTAACTTTATTAGAGGGCCTAGCAGTAATTTTTTCATTCTCTAGTACTATTCTTCTAATTTTTAACAGCGTTTTAGTTTTCCCTTTTACTATTGTAGGTTCTACATTATATATAGGTATTTGCTATCGAACTGGAATTTATGCAGATATTTTTGTGAGCATTTATTTTATTATTACTTCAATAATGGGTTGGTACCACTGGAGCAAAGGATTGTGGAATACTGAACCACCTATAATTGATAAAACGAAAAGCAGAGATTGGAGATTTCTTTTATTCAGCTTCCTGATATTTTACGTTATTTTATTCTTTTTCTTAAAAGGGTTTACAAATAGTAATGTTGTGGCAATTGATGCACTAACAACGGATCTATCATTCTTAGCTACTATTTTGATGGTTAAAAGGAAAATTGAAAACTGGATTATTTGGATCATTGCGGTAATCCTCTCCATTCCATTATACTTCTACAAGCAGCTTTATCTAACATCCATTTTTTACCTTTTCACTCTTTTCATGAATTTTGTGGGTTATTATAAATGGTCAATTCAATTGAAAGCTCAAAATCAATAACTTTTAGCTCATCAGTGGATAAGTTGAAAAGTATTTTGCCACTGCTTTTTACAGTATTTTAATTTTAGAACGTGAATATCTTCAATCTGAATGCACTAAGCATTTATTTTACTATTGCGATGAGTTATTTCGCTAATCCACAACCTCTTAAGGGTATCAGGACGGCAATTTTAGCTTTTTATAATCAACATCATGCAGAGATAAACTTGGGGTATAAGAATTATAAATTTGAAGTAACGGAGAATGGTTTTTTGAGATATAAGCTTGAAGAACCCAATCATGTTGTAGATTATTACAGTTTAAGATTAGCTGAAATTGAAAATATTGAATATTTGGGAGATGAGCATGCAGGATGGTTGGTTATTCATGCAAAAGGAGATGTAGTCATTTTTCAAACTTACCATGATCCGAAAGGCGATGTAGATGAAATGAAGAGTGCAATTAAGATTCCAGTTCAGGAATTATCTGTAGATGATTTGAATAATTTAAACAGCAATTTAACACTATTGCAGCAGTAAATTTAAAATACCTAGAAATAGGTATTTGAGTAAAAGATTAATATTAATAACTTAGGCAACGTAAAGATGAAAAGAGATATGATTAAAAATAACAAAGCAAAGTCACTTTTTATCATGTTTATGGTGCTAACAGCGCACACCATTTTCTTAACAAAATGGTTGAAAAGTGAAGCTATCAACAACAGAAGTTTAGAGTCTCGGAACAATTTTTTTAATCAAAACGGATATCTTCCTATTTCTCCTGCATCAAATCTATCGGTAGATAGTAATCATTTCAAGTTGAACAAATTAGAGAATCATCTGATAGAAATCAGATGATTTTAAAATACTGGCACACATTAAGAAGTTTTTGAAGTAATTTTCAATATTTCCTTAATGTGTGCCTTTCCATTGATTCTGAAATTAAAAAATAAAAAGAGAATCCTTATCAGGATAGACCATTAACTTTAGCTGAAATTTCAGCAATGTCTAATACTTCTATTTGTTGTTCTTTATTGAAGTGTTTTACGCCGTCTCTCATCATGGTCATGCAGAAAGGACAACTTACCGCTACCACCTCTGCTTGTGATGCTAGAACGTCTTCTATTCTTTCTATGTTGATGTCTTTTTTGCCTTTTTCAGGTTCTTTAAACATTTGTGCTCCACCGGCGCCACAGCATAAACCATTGGCTTTGCAGCGTTTTAGTTCTACTAAATCGGCATCTAAGATTTCGAGGGCTGCTCTAGGAGCTTCATAAACCCCGTTACCTCTTCCTAGGTAACAAGGATCATGAAAAGTGATTTTCTTGCCTTTAAAATCACCTCCTTCTGCTTTTAGTTTTCCTTGATTAATCAGCTCTTGGATGAGCTGTGTATGATGAATCACCTCATAATTTCCGCCTAATTCTGGATATTCATTTTTCAAAGTATTGAAACAATGAGGACAAGCTGTTACTATTTTTTTGACTTCATAGCCATCTAAAACTTGAATGTTCATCATGGCTTGCATCTGGAATAGAAATTCGTTTCCAGCTCTTTTAGCAGGGTCTCCTGTACAATTTTCCTCGGTCCCTAAAACAGCGAATTTAATACCTACATGGGTAAGAATTTTAGCGAAGGCTTGTGTAATTCTTTGTGCCCTTTCATCATAACTTCCGGCACAACCTACCCAAAATAATATTTCGGGTTTCTCTCCAGCGGCCATCATCTCGGCCATGGTAGGTACTTTGATATCAAAATGGTTTGTCATATCTCAATTCAATTTTTTGCGTTAGGAATTGTAATACCCACCTGAATGGAACGGGCAGGGGGATACCTGCCTTGTGGCTAAGGCCTGTAGCAGTATGAATGTAAAGCCCGCTCGAACGCCCAAATTCATTATTCTGTTTTTGCCCAATTTAATCGATCAGTTGGTGAATATTTCCATGGAGCTCCGTTATTTTCTACGTTGGAGAACATGGCGTTTAAACTTCCGGTTACGTTTGATTCTTCCATTACGGCGTAGCGACGTAAATCTAGGATGATAGAAAGTGGATCTATGTTTACCGGACAAGCGTCTGTGCAGGCGTTACAAGTTGTACAAGCCCAAATTTCTTCGCGACTGATATAATCATCTAACAAAGACTTTCCATCTTCGTAATCTTTGCCATTTTTGGCTTTGTTTTTCCCCACTTCTTCTAAACGATCTCTGGTATCCATCATGATTTTGCGTGGAGACAGCAATTTACCAGTTTGATTAGCCGGACAAACTGAGGTACAGCGACCGCACTCGGTACAAGTGTATGCATTCATTAACTGAACCCAGTTTAAATCTTGAACATCTTTAGCTCCAAACCTACCCACGGCATCTGCAGCGGGAGGAGTGAAGGATGGGTCTAACATCGCCTTTACCTCGTTGGTAACGCTGCTCATGTTGGTGAATTTGCCTTTATTGTTGAGGTTACTGTACCAGGTATTTGGAAACGCCAAAATGATATGAAAATGCTTTGAATAGGGTAGATAGTTTAAAAATGCCAAAATCCCGATGATATGAAACCACCAACAAGCTCTTTCTATCAGTTCTAGTTTTTCAGGTTGATTAGGTAATAAACCAGTTAAGAAGTGAGAAACAGGAAAACTGCCCGCATGAATATAATGCCCAAAACCGGCGAGTTGTAATTTATAATCGGCGGCGTTCATGGTTAAAAAGGCGGTCATTAACAGAACTTCAATAATTAGAATGTATAAAGCGTCGGCTTTGGGCCAAGCGGTCATTTCTACTCCAGAAAATCTTTTTAATCGAAGAATCAATCTTCTCGCCATGAAAACTATCACACCAATTAATACCAGAAGCGCTAAGATTTCAAAAGCACCTATCAGGAAATTATAGAATCCGCCCAAAAAGGAAAAGATACGATGGGTACCGAACAGTCCATCAATAATGATTTCAAGTACTTCTATGTTGATGATGATGAAACCTAGATAAACGAAAATATGCATGATGCCCGCAATAGGTCTGCGTACCATTTTGGTTTGCCCCAAGGCTACTTTTGCCATCACTTTCCATCGTTCAGTAGGATGGTCAGAGCGATTAATATCACGACCTAATTTTATGTTTTGGCTAATTTTTTTTACCTGAATAGTAAATAGAACTACTGCAATGGCAAAAATTAAAAAGAAAATAATTTGTGTTATCATCAATTTATAAATGGGTTCACAAAGCTAAGTTAAGGAATCAAATGTAATAAATTTACTATGCAAGCATAATATTTTTATTTTAAACGATTTTAATGGGTGGGCTAATTTTAAAAATTTGACAATCAAGATATTGGATGATAAAATAGTGTAGAATTGGCTTTTTTTGAAAAATTATTTGTGATTTAGCAAAAAGAGGCTACATTTGCAATCCCTAAGCACAAACACTTAGGGCTTACCAAGGTGCCTTAGCTCAGTTGGTAGAGCAAAGGACTGAAAATCCTTGTGTCGCTGGTTCGATCCCAGCAGGCACCACCATAAACCTTCTTAGATTAGCTTCTAAGGAGGTTTTTTGTTTTATCGGGTACAATATCAGTACTTATGATCTCCTAATTTATTTTAATTGTTTGACCTTATCCATTAAACGCTATTAATTACTTAAATTTCGGGTTTATATTTAGCTGATTTGATCGCTAAAAACTAAGGAAATTAGAATTACAGAAAAAGGCAGTTATAATTAATTTAAAAACAACTATTTGCAATTAAAAAATTGAAGTTAGTGATAACCCATTAGCTTTTAAACCGAAACATTTTGAGACAATAACTCGTTTTGAGAAGACTTGCCTAAAAAAACGCATAGGCTAATTTTTAAATTGGAATAGGAAATAAGGAACAAGCAAACTTAGTGGCTTATAACCGCATGTAGAGTTCTAATAATAATTGCATCTTTAACTAAAAAGTATAATATCATCATCTGAAGAGCAAAACAAATCAACCATTTTATCGTCTTATTGGGTAGTTTCAGGGAGTTTAGCCTCTTTCCATTTCATCATTCCTCCATCCATTTCGTAAACTAATTTGAAGCCATCCTGACGCATTTTATTAGCTGCTTCAGCACTTCTCCCACCAACTGAGCAATAAACAAACACGGGTTTTGATTTATCGAGCGATGCAATTTGCTGATCAAAAGCATTTCCGTACCAATCAAAATTCAATGCGTTTTGTAAATGTCCATCTGAAAATTCAGCAGGTGTCCGTACATCAAGTATGACAGCATTAGGAAATTCTTTAATTTTTTCTGCAAACTCTGTTGCAGATAGGTTTGTTTTGGTAGAACCCGTTTGTCCGTTTGTGCAAGCCAAAAATAAGATTGACATTAAAGTAATAGAAAACAATTTTTTCATTTCATTCAATTATTGTTTGTTAATAAAATTGAGTGGCCAACTAGCCAAAATCTACATCATTCACAAGCATTTTATTACTCCAAGATATCAATATAGTTATTTCTCTATTTGATTAGTAAAGTTTAAGAATAGATTTTTTTTCGCTGTTTTTACCTCCCCACTCCTTTAATTTTCGCTGATTTTAAGCTCCATTTTCTAGGTCAAAATAGACAGAACATTCTAAGAAAAATCAAGCCGATGTCAGCATGATGAGGAATAATTTCTATAAAAGATTCTAGTTGCTTTTATTATTTTGTTTCTTCCTCAGGTGCAATTTGACGATTCATATTCATCTTTCTTGGTAGCCTAGTTTCGCAATTTCCTGAGGCGCAATTTCCTGAGGCACAACCAAAAGCAAATAAGCCCATTGAGGCAAAGTAAGCTCCAAAAGCAACACCAAACCATTGTTTATTGATGGAAAACTGTATGATTAATACCACACCTAAAACCAGATAAATTATTCTGGAAAAAGTCCAATTTGTTAAAATTCTTTCTTTCATGATGCTTTATTTAAGTAAGATGAATACATCCAAACTAATTTTTCTTGCTCGCGGATATAATCACTCATTAATGCATTTGTACCTTCGTCATTAGCATCAGCAGAAAGTTTGAGTAACTTTCGTTGGCTTACAATAATTGTTTCAAATGCTTCGAGAATAATCTGCACACCTTCTTTACCGTCTGAAACGTTTTTCACGCTTTTAATCTTTGTAACGCTTTTGTAGTCATCAAAAGTATGCAGAGGCGTTGCTCCAAGCGTTAAAATACGCTCAGCTACCTCATCTACTTTTGTGAGCAAATTGGTATAAAGTTCTTCAAACTTTAAATGCAGCTCAAAAAATTTTTCTCCTTTGATATTCCAATGTAAACCTCTTGTATTCTGATAAAACATCATATAATCTGCTAGCAAACTATTTAAATTATCGGCAAGAGACTTGCTTTTTTGCTTATCTAGTCCAATTTGATTCGTTTTTGACATTTGATTTCTGTTTTATAACTTATCTAACTTTGTTTTGTAAACTCATCCAAGAACCGCCATTGTAAACTTTTGTAAAACCGTTTGCCTGCAGAGATTTTTTGGCTTGCGAACTTCTCATTCCAGAGGCACAACAGGTAATAATGGCTTTATCTTTACTCAATTTTGAATAAAAAGTCGACAAATTATTTAAGGGAATATTTTGTGAGCCCTTGATATGTCCTTGCTGATACTCTGCCTTCGTACGAACATCTACAATAATAGCTCCTTCTTTTACCAATTGTGCAAAGTCAACTTTGCTTCCAAAACCAAAAAGATTTTTAATTAAATTAATCATTATTTTATGTGTTAAAATTTATATTTCATTAATTAACCTTAAAAAACCACAACAGTTTTAGAAGTTGCTAAGGTTAGTCATTACTTAATTTTATATTCCCAAAAGCAATTTCTTCACAAAGATTTATACAAATATTCTCTTGGTTTATCTATGAGGCTATTCTTTTTATGCTGCATCCTATTGCTAGAATAAAATTCTTCAATCAATATACTGTATTTTGTGAACTGATGAAAAAATCAATTTTCACCTAGCATCGCAAAACTTTTGTCGCTTAAAGTTTGATGATTACTTTCATCAAAATTAACTTTTAAAACTGTTTCGCCATTTTAATTTTGCTTTTTTATGAGGCAATTTCTGCATAAGTGTAAAATTTGATTCAATTTTTACAATTCAGCTTTGATAGAAGCTCATTTTATAACTTGTATTTTTTGATATAAATTTTGGTTCTTAACTTTTACGCTAAAAATGTATGTTCCTGAGGCTAGCGTAGAGATATCCATTACTAGCATTTTTGTATCGGCTGATAGATTAGATTTCCTGATTAAACATTTCCCTAAAAGGTTATAAATTGCTATTTCTCTGATTTTTCCGGCGTTTTTATGAAAAGATATATTGATTATTTCTTTGGCAGGTACAGGGTAAATAGAAATATACTCAGCTATAGGTGTCTGATTAACTCCGGTAGTAATTGGTGGAAAATGAAAAGAATTGTATTGTACGAATGGCGAGCGTTTTGCAGCAGCAAAATACAACCAAGAAGTAGCATCAAGACTAGACCAATTGACGGCCCAAATATCTGCTTTAGCACCAATATTATCGTTATATGAAGGCATCGTTCCGTCTGGAAACCTATATCGCATTAAACTATCAAATAAAGTTTGGCTATTTGGCCCCCCTGCACAAATGTAAGTAAGCGTTCCTTCATACCAAGTTGCAATAGGACCTATGCCATCAAAACCTTCTGGAAAACCTGGTCCATGAGTAGCAAGTACTTTACCTACAAAAGAAAGGCTATTGATGGCTTGTGTAGAATCATTGCTATGATGACTCAGCATAGTCATCCAGGTGTTGCTGAAAAGTGTAGGTCGAGGTAAATCAATAGCTTCTTTCCAATATAGCAAATTATTATCCCATGTTGATGATGAAATATAATGGAGCATGGTGTTGGCTTTCACCGTATCACCAAGTTCGTAAACGCTATTTATTGCAGCGGTGTAAGCTTCTGTATTTGTTACTGGTATTTTTTCTCCGGTGGCCGTGTTTAGGGTGTAAAATTTACCTGATGGTTCAATCAAATCATAAAGAAAAGATTGTGCTTTTTTTAAAGATGGAATTACTGTATCATCTCCAGATTTTGCATAATAACTGGCTAAACCTGTAATCATCCAAGGAAAATCTCCCATCCAAAGCACTTCATCAACACTTCTAACAGTACCCTCCAAAGTATTCCATCCTCTGGGCCAATAACCCGCTTGCGTTTGCTGGCCAGCTAAAAATCTGGCTAATTTTTCTGCCGCTCTTGCAGCATCATTTACAGGTAATTTATTTTCCCATAGCCCTTCTAACGACAATAATTTTAAGGCAAGTCCTTGTCCGTACAACCAAGAGGCATTATCTTCTTTCCAACTGTAGAGCAAACCATTGGCTGCTTGTCTTTTAATAATTCCGTCTAAGGCTTGAAGCTTCACAGAATCGAGAAAATTGGATGCTTTTAATCTCTCAAATCCTGAGGCTCTTTGCCAATGATTTATATCAGCAATTTTTAAATTCCTGATGGATACTGTGCCTGAATCGGGCTGCAAATCATTTGAGGAGGCATCCGAAAATACGGCGAAGGTGATTACTTTAATGTTATTCCAATCAGGGTTTCCAGCAAACTGCTTTTTAGGTGTAGAAATCCGGTTTACCCATCGGTTGAGGCTCGCTAAACCATGCGAAGTAAAAACGGCTTGTTGTACACCATCTTCAAATTTCAAACTAAAATTTCTGTTTGGATGACCTACCGAACCTTTTACATCAACTCCGATAATATCGGAATCACTGATGGTGATGGGCGTATTTAATTTTAGATAATATACTACCCATTTATCACGATTTCCAGACCCAAATTGCCAATGAAGGTGAATTGTATTAGAATCTGTTGTAACGCTTAAATGATCTCCGTTTGCAAATCCCGCATTCCAATTTTGTGTATCAATAAAAACACTTCTTGAAATCAATTCTGTCCCTTCCCATCCTAAATTAAAAGATTGCGCATTTGAACTTTTAGGAAAGTAACAAAGTAATCCGCAAAGCATCCATAAACTACTGAATAATATCTTCTTTCTTATCGGTGATAATTTCATTTCATCTGCTTATGTTGTTTCTTTAAACTATTAAAACGGCTTTTAGGGGAACCCGATACAAGTTTATTGAAGTAAAATTCTTGAACAATAATCATTAACTGCTTTTATTGGTTTTTAATCCCGATAGGGCCTTTTACAGAAATTTGAATGTCACTGCCTGTTTTATGAATAATAATAACATGGTTTAATTGATCATAAGACCAAGAATCACTTCCGATGACCGCTTTTGGAGCCTCATTTGCTGAAACTCTCAAAATCCATTCTTGTGATTGCTCACTATTTATTTTAATCAAACCATTTGATTGATTCACTTCAATTTTTACTGGTGTATAATCTATACCCTCTCCATTAGGTTTATAAAATGTTTTCTTGCTCATGCCATCAGGGAAAATCAATAATGTAGTTTTTCCTTTGCTATTTTCGTCTCCATTACCGGTTATTGCGTTTTTAACATTTAAAGGAATGATGCTCCCGTTGCGAAAATAAATAGGATATTGGCTGATACTGGGGCTAATGGTCAGGGTTTGATTTCCATCAATTACTTTGTTTCTATTCCAATAATCAATCCATTCTCCGTCAGGAATATTCATTGTTTTCAAATATTCGTTATTGATTACGCCTACCAAAATATCTTCTCCCAGTGTATGCTGCCCCATTACTAAATCCGTATTTCTAACAATTGGTTTTCCGGTGAGATGAGCTTCTACGCCCAAACTAAACAAAAATGGAACCAACTCGCTATGTAAAGTGGCATAATAACGATAAATATCTGTGGTTTCTGTTCCGCCCTGTTGCTCATCATGCCACCATGGAAGATGATTTTTCAATCCTTCATTCATCCCACCGTTACACATACTCGGCATCAGTGATCCAAATTGCGCATACCTTATCAGTTGAAGCTTATTAGATGTTTTGCTCCAATATCCACCTACTTCTACTTGCAAACAACTGTAACCCGCTTTAGCTGAAAGATAAAGGTTCATCATTTGAAACGTAAGACCATCCCAATCTCCATTATAATCACCACACCATCCAATGATACAATCTTTTACATCGGCATGAAAGGGTCCGTGTTGATAAGAAAAAGGGCGGGCAGTAATAATTGCGGAAGATTTTTTTTTCGTTACATAATCAGCCATAAATTGATACCACATGGGTTTATATTGTTGAAAAGAAAGTTTTCCTTGATAGGTGGTGATTTCTTCGGGCAGATGCCCCACACCTTCATCACACTTAAAACCATCTACGCCCATGTCCATGATTTTATCGAGTTCTGATGAAAACCACTTTTTTGCTTCCGGATTGGTTACATCAACATGAATTCCTGTGCCCTTCCACCAAGTATATTCTTTAGGCTTAATTAAACCATATCCATTTTTAACGGCTTTATCATAATTTGTTGATTTACTTAATGGTGCATCAAAGGATGTGCGATTGATATTGCCTGTCATCCACATCACCACATTCACCCCTTTTTTATGCAGCTCATGAATCATTTCTTGAGCGTGAGGGTATCTGGTCGTATCCCATTCAAAATTATTGTATCCGGTTGACCATGGGCTATCCACAATGGTTCCTCCAACCGGGATTCCTCTGTCTAAATAGCCGTTTACTAAACTTAAAGTAGAGGTTTGTGTATTTTGCATATCCTCCCACACCCAAGGCTCATAAGCCCATTTAGGGCTAATTCGAGGTCGATCTAAACCGTCCGAATGGGAAGTTTTAGTGTTTCCCTTCTCCCATGTTATTTCAGTTTGTGCCTGAGCTACTGAAAACAAACTGATGGCTAAAACTAAAAGAGATAGGATAATCTTCGGGTATTTCTTAAAATTTGAGAAATGGTTTAGTTTCATTTAAATAGTATAAAGGCGTATAAATTTTGGTGGTGTGTGTTTTGAAATCACTACTATCAGTTGTTGGTTGCAATAAATGAGTGATTACACCGAGTAAACTTAAGGTAAAAATGGTCTTTCTACAAATAGCTTCGCTAGGTTTAAATCTGGAGGGGTATAGAATAGATCATCTCGCCATTAAATTTGTGTAATTTACTTGAAGATGGATGGGATGATGATGACCATCAAGAGAGATTCCTTATGATTCATTTAACAAGGAATCTCCCAATAATGCGGACAAAATGTTATTATACCTTTTGTTTTTTTAATTTCGCAAGGTAGATTTTATTCGATTCGGGTTCTCCAATAAATCTAAGGCATCAAAAATGTTATGGCAAACTATATCAGCAGCCATAAACGCATCAACCGACATCCCTTCTGCCTGCATCACAACGATACCAATAGCCGATTTAAGGAGCATCAACTTATCGTTTCTTCCGTTACCAATACTGATGACAGTTTCATGATCAATTGTATTGAGATAATTTTCCTTTTCAGCTTGTTGATTTCTTTCGCCTACTGAAATCAATTTACATGGTAAATCTTTTAATTCTTCTGCGGCCGTACCGTAGGTATTACCTGTGAGCACATGAATCGTAATTTTCTTTGAAAGTGAAAGTAATTTTTCTGTTACCCCACTTATCAATTTCCCCTCAATTGCCAATGTACCATTGAAATCAAGAATTAAATGTTGCAAACACAGTTCTTCTTTTTGGTGTCCCGGAATAGTTATTTTAATCATTATTTAAATTTTAGTTTTTTACATAGTTGGTAACAAAAGTATTTGAAAAATTGAGATAGTTTGATTAAAAATGAGTCCATTCATTTTTTACAGTTTTAAAGTTAATTATTCTACTTTAAACCTTACTGTTTTTGGGGGAGCTTACACATGGGGAGCCTACACTTCGAGCCCAACGAAACCTTAGCTGTTAGGTGCAGGCGTTCTTGTCATCCGCTGATATTCAACCATTTGTTTGTCCCACCACAAAGCCAAATGGCATTTAGTCCGAACTCTTTTAAAAGTTTTGCTCCGTCTGCTGAACGTCCACCACCTTTTCCACAAGCTGTAACAAATTGAAAGTTCTTGTCAAGCTGTGAAATTTTGTCTTTCAGTTCTTGAAGTGAAATGTTCAAGGCATTTGGAATGTGCCCTTGTTCATATTCTTCTTTGCTTCTGACGTCAATGATTTGAATTTTTTTGTTCGCTTGAAGTGCTTGTTTTACTTCGTCCACTTCTATACAGTCTTTGGTTATTTTTATTTGTTCTGGCATACGGAATTTGATTATTAGTGAAGATATTATTGTTAGTCCACCAATTAGAAAAATAGCATATTCAATACCGAATAAGTCCGCAGTAACTCCTGAAATTACTGCACCAAAAGCATAACCTAAATCTCTCCAAAGTCTGAAAGTGCCAATACTTTCAGCTCGCTGTTTCGGACTTGTTGCTTGTGCTATGGTGGATAAGAAAGTTGGATAAACCAATGCTGTTCCTAATCCTAAAATTGCTGAAATGGAAGCTAAAATATAAAAGTCGCTGCTGAAAGGAATTAGGAAAATGGCTAAACCTTGTAAAAGCATACCCCAAAAAAGCATTGCTTTTTTTGAGTAGTGGTCAGACATTTTACCTGTAAAAAGTTGTCCGATACCCCAAACTGTTGGGTAAATGGCTGTGATTATTCCAATATTTTCATTGTCGAAGTTTAGCGAAAACAGAACGATTGGAAATAATCCCCAAATCATTCCGTCATTCAGATTGTTTACAAGTCCTGCCTGTGTAACTGAACTTAAAGTTTTGTTTTTAAAAGTAGTTTCCGAAAACACATTGTTAAGTTGTGCGGTGTTGTCTGTTGCACTTTCTTTATGAACAAAAACCCTTGTGTCTTTTACCCATAAAGCTGTCAGAATGAAACCAACAATAGAAATGAAAATGCCTATGTAAAAAGGATAAGGTGTAATGCCATACGTATTGGCAATATAACCCGTTAAAAAAGCAACAACACCAACTGCAAAATAACCTGCAAATTCGTTCAACCCCATTGCAAAGCCACGGTCTTTCTCTCCAACAAGGTCAATTTTCATTACAACGGTACTACTCCAAGTTAGTCCTTGACTAATTCCTAAAAGCACATTGGCAAAAATCACCCAACTCCAACTTGAAGCGTATATGAGCATAAAAGGAATTGGTATTGCGAGAAGCCAACCAAATAGAAGTAAATTTCTGCGTCCAAATTTGTTTGCAAGTCGTCCTGTATAGTAGTTCGCAATTGCTTTTGTAATACCGAAAGCTGTAATGAATGAAAGAATTGCAGTTTTTGAAGCGACACCAAATTCCAATTCGGCAAACTGCGGAAAAATAGTCCGTTCCATTCCAATCATTCCACCTACAAAGGCGTTAACGATTACCAAAATCGTAAACTGTTTCCAGTTTTCTTTAAGTCCGAGTTTTATATTTTCTGTCATTCGTTTTCTTGCAAATTTCTGTTTATCTATTCTTTCTGTTTGTTACAAATGTCACATTTTTTCAGTGATTGTATGTCGTCCCACGCTTGCACCTAACGTTATAAGGGTTTAAGAAGTTGTGATATTAGAACCCACCAAAACTATCGCACAGCACAAACAAAAAATACAAAGTAGTAGGAGTACAAATGGCACAGTCGGAACAATTTTTTAAACCTGTTGTGTGCGCCTTGAAAGGTAAATATAAATAATTTTCTTCAAGAGATTGAAGGGAATCCAGAGGGTGTAAGTCCCTTATTCGCTGGGGTAAGGCCTAGAAGAATTAGCAAGTCGCAAGGTGGTTTACCGAGAGGTATTCACTGAAGTAAGCGAGCCTGCAAAAGTCTGCACTGACGAACAGAAACTGGATAAGAGGCATCATTGAGTGGATGAGGTGGCACAGCACACCGAAGTCCGAAGTACACCAAAAGCTCATAGATGTAGATTCAGCAGGCGTAGATTGAAGGGTATTTACCTTACCGAGGGAGGTCTCTTAGGTTACGAGTTAACCATAAAGGGAAGTCAGCAGAGGTCATATCACTTGGAGCAACGAGGTGTCATTAAACGGCACAGGTCTCACCAACAAGGAAGGACTGAACGTAAATTGGTTCTTAATTCACGATGGAATTGCGCAAGCGATAGCCCCGTAGAAGCGGAACAGGAAGAACAAACTCAACCCATCAATTTACGAACCGTCCCGAACGCTTTCGGGATGGTGTGAGAGGCGCACTCTGCTAGGTTTCTGGCGGAGCCGTCTACTCGATTATAGGGCGTTTTTCTTTTTCTTAGCGCAGTTTAATCGAAAGCTCTAATTGTCCACCAAAACCAAGTTCAACAATTTTTTGAAGTGTCGAAATACGAGCTTCTTTTATATTGTTTTCAATTTTTGAAATATAAGATTTAGTCGTTCCTACTTTTTTAGCAAGTTGTTCCTGAGTCATTCCCATTTCAAGTCGAGTGTCATGTATTAATGCCCCGATTTTGAAATTTTCATAGCCCGCTTCAAGTTCATCACGTTCGGTATTGCCACGTTTTCCGTAGTTTTTTTCTTTAAACTCTTCAAGAGTCATAATACTATTTTTCGCTTTCATATTCTGCTTTTATTTTAAGTGCCTGATCGATTTCTTTTTTTGGGGTCTTTTGCGTTTTCTTTTGAAAACCATGAGCCAAAACAATTAGTTTACCCTTGTCGAAGAAACAAAATATCCTAAAGATGTCGCTACCAGTTTGAACTCTGATTTCATAAAGTCCTTCTGTGTTTTCCAGATGTTTAAGATAAGTTTCGGGAACTCTTTCTAAATCTTCAATCAATTCGAAAGTCCAAACAATTTTTGCTTTTACCTTTTTGGATTGCTTTTCGAAAAAGTCTTGAAAGTAATTCTTGAAAAAGATGATCTTCCTATGTTTCTGATTTTGTTCCACAAAACAAAGATATAAAAGTTTACCTAAAGTGAAACAATTTGATTTGAGTTTTTTGCAATTTCGTTCAGCTAAAATACCCTATAACGTTCGTGTTTATGACGTTGTGTTGTTAAAAATAATAAACGTCAGACCGATAACACAATGGCATAAACACTTTGTTGCCGGCTGTGCTCATTCTCCACTCTTTATATATCCACGTGTTTTTAAATCTAAATACGTTTTATCAAAATAGTCAGCATTTAATAACTCGCTCGTCTCAACCATCGGGTTTACATGGATTTCTCTGTCCAGGCTTTTAACATGGTCAATAAGTCGTTGCTCTTCCATTGTCGGTTTTTGTCCTTTATGTTTTTCCAAATAATATAGTCCTTGGACAGCGTAAGCTTGTTTTTCAGGATTCATGGATTTCAACCATTTATTTAATAGTCCTCGGTCCTCAGATTCAAATGCATCAATCATCTCTCTACAACTTCTTAAAAGTGATTGGTGAATTCCCATATATGTTCCGAAGTTGTCAAAGTTAAATGGTCCCAGTTTGCTCTTATAATCTTTAATTTTCGTTTTATAGAACGTTTCATGTTCGTTGACGTAACTATTAAATCTTTTTTCGAAAATATGGTCGTACAAATCTCTTCCACCTTCGGATACTTTTACCCCAATAATAGTATCATTTCGAACCAATAAGTTAAAGTCAAACCAAAATTTAGTTGTTATTACTCCTCTAACTAATTGTGAAACATTGAAGTCTAAATTTCTCCACACCTGATAATAGAAATACCATTTACTTGGGTCTTGTCTCTCGTTTTTTGGTGGGAGGTCGTGATAGGTTGAATCTCTGTTTTTAATTTTAAGTCCAATTTCGTTTTCAAACTCTGTCAGAGTAATTGACTCTCTTGAAAATAAGTCTTGAATTTTCTTTAATTCTTTGCTGTCAGCAAACTCCTGTCTTCTCTCTTTATCAACCTGCTTCCATACGTTTTTTTGCCCCCAGCTTTCAATAGTCGAAAAACACAATATTGTCAGTGTGATTATTAGTTGTTTCATTGTCTTAAGAGCATTGCCGGCAACGGTTGGCGAATTTGTGTTGTAATGGCTTAGAAAGCAAAAACTTGTCTGCCCGTATAAACTTAGTTAATTGCGATGATTTAACGTAAAGCAGTTCAGCCATTATAATACAAATTTGTGGTTACCACTAGTACTTTTTTAGAGTTCGATGGAAATATTTACTTTTCCGCCCAAACCTTTTTCAACAATGTCAAACAAGGTTTTTAGGGTCATATTGCTTCCATTATTTTCAATTCTAGAGATATATTCACGTTTTCTGTCGACTAGTTCAGCCAGTTCGGATTGGGTCAAATGTTTGTCTTCCCTTGCTTTGCGCAAAAGCAAACCAATTTTGAAACTTTCAAAATCTCTTTCTAATTCGTCTCTTCGGTCGGTTCCCTTAATTCCGTAAACGTCGTTCTTGATTTCTTTCCAGCTTTTAGTTTCCATTTCTTATTCCTTTTTGGTCGTGATATTCAGTCATTAATTTAAGAGCTTTTTCAATTTCATTCTTCGGAGTCTTCTGTGTTTTCTTCTGAAAGCCGTTCAGTAAAATAACAAGCTTGTCATTGTCGAAAAAACAGAACACACGCCAAATATTAGAACCTAATTGAATTCTTGCTTCATAAAGTCCATTAGTTCCTACCAAAAATTTAAGATAGTTTGAAGGAACTCTTTCCAGAGTTTCAATAGCTTCGATTATCTTGAAAATTTTGTCTTGAACCTTTTGCGGTTGAGATTTCAAAAAACTTTCAAAGTAATCTTTATATGCTATGACTTCCCTGACTTTCATTAATCAAAGGTAACTTATAAGTTACTAAAAAACAAAATAAATTTTCAAGTTCCGTCAATCGATTTTGTCGGTAAGTATTAGTGGTAACTAGTTTATATGCGCTACAAACGTTCCCTTTTACAACACCTTCTTTTTCTGTTTTAGGGAATGTTTTAAGCTTGCTATTTCTCGTTTAATCGTTCCTCAAAAAAATATGATCTTTCTCCTGTTCAAATCATTCATAGATGAATATTTTATTAAAACTAATGAAAATATGGGTATGAAGCAAAGGCTCAAGGGCTTAAAATTCGCCCTAAAAAAATGGAGACCTTGTGCTTATCTTCTTTGTACTTGCTTTTAGAAATAGTGAAACACGAAGAAAAGATAATATCCTAATTCCTTAAACATCTACCTCATTCGGCTCTAATTTTAACCAAGCTTTAGAAAAGACCTCTTTACAAACAAAGAACAAAAGGAAAGCAAAAGGATACTAAAAGAAAGGATGGATTTCGAGTGGACTTTACATGGACTAAACTTGGACTTTAGTTGGACTTTTAATGAATTTTGAGATGGAATTGGTGAACTAGAACTAATTGATAGGAAAAATAAATATACAAAAAACAATCAAACTATCAGTGAAAAACAATTTTTCTGTATCTCGACATCAAGGGAGAGCTCCTTAGCCAATAGCGTAAGTCTCGGCGAGTTGGCTTCTGCTTAAACCTTTTTAACCTAGTGAAAAAGTTTAAAGATGAAGCGAAAGGATGAAATTTCCCTCCTTTATTTTCCTTGATCTTTCAGCTTCTATCCCTATCTAACCGATTATAATCGGATATAAACGCTTAACATACGACTAATTTTTTCAGCTACCCTCACCTTTGTATCGTCGGTTCGCCATGGTGGTGGGCTGTTCGTTAATCATATTTACATTTTAATTTTTAAGATCATGAGTAATTTAAGAAACAGCGTTCGTTTAATTGGTTTTTTAGGCAACGCACCAGAAGTGAAAGAACTTTCAAAAACTAAAAAAGTAGCTCGCATGAGTATTGCTACCAACGATAGCTACAAGAACGACAAAGGCGAAAAGGTAGAAGAAACACAATGGCACAGCTTAGTCCTTTGGGATAAGCAAGCAGATATTGCGGCCAAATATTTAAACAAAGGTAGCGAAGTAGCTATTGAAGGAAAGTTAGTCAGCAGAAATTATACCGACAAAGAAGGCATTAAACGCTATATCACAGAAATTATAGTGAGTGAATTGGTGATGCTAGGTAAGAAATAAGTTTTTAGTAAAAGTCATTCCACCACCAAAAATCTGGCTGGTGGGGTGGCTTTACCTAATGTTAGCGTTTTTTAAATAACGTGAGTTCTCCGCTGCTCTTTCTATTGATGTTGAACAAATGGGGATTTTTATGGCTGATGTCATCAAAAATCAAGTGCAAAAACGTCATGATTGCCTTTTGATATCACATTAAAGCCTTCTTGTAATTGGTATTTCGAGGCCAAGTCATTCCATTTTTTGGGCTTTGGCATCATAATGACCGTTGGCTTACATTAAATCTATCTAAACTTATAAATTTGCGGCTCATATAACATATCCTTGAACTTTGGATATGATTTTTTTAATTCATGAGCACATTACAACAAGAAATAGCCAAGAGAAGAACTTTTGGAATCATAAGTCACCCCGATGCCGGAAAGACTACTTTAACCGAGAAGTTGTTGCTTTTTGGTGGAGCTATACAGAAGGCCGGAGCGGTAAAAAGCAATAAAGCAGACAAAGCGGCAACTTCTGATTTTATGGAGATTGAAAAGCAGCGGGGGATTTCTGTGGCCACGTCTGTAATGGGTTTTGAATATAACGGAGCAAAAATTAATATTTTGGATACCCCAGGTCACAAGGATTTTGCCGAAGATACCTACCGAACGCTCACTGCAGTAGATTCTGTAATTTTAGTGGTTGATTGTGTAAAAGGAGTGGAAGAACAGACCCGTAAGTTGATGCAAGTTTGTCGGATGCGCCATACGCCGGTAATTATCTTCATTAATAAGATGGATCGAGAAGGGAAAGAGCCATTTGATTTATTAGAGGAGTTAGAAAAGGAACTCAATATTTCTACTCGCCCGCTGAGTTGGCCTATTGGTATCGGGCATTCTTTTAAAGGCGTTTATCAGCTCAATCGTAAAAAACTTAATATTTTTAGTCCTAATAAAAAGCAAATTGCTGATGATTTAATCACGATAGAAGATTTGCATGATCATAAAGTAGATGAATTAATAGGAGAAAAGTTAGCCAATACTTTACGTGATGAGGTAGAATTGATAGAAGAAGTTGCCGAACCTTTTGATAGAGATTTATATCTTTCTGGTTATTTAGCTCCCGTTTTTTTCGGAAGTGCCATAAATAATTTTGGCGTTCAAGAATTGCTAGAAACTTTCATTGAAATTGCTCCAAAGCCACAAGGAAGAGATACAGATAGCCGAAAAATTGAGCCTGAGGAGAATAAGTTTACAGGTTTTGTTTTTAAGATTCACGCCAATTTAGATCCTAACCACAGAGATAGAATTGCTTTCTGTAGAATTTGCTCAGGAAAGTTTCAGCGTAATACTTTTTATCATCATAATCGCTTAAACAAAAAGCTCAAATTTGCTTCTCCAACTAGTTTTATGGCAGATAACAAGAGTTTGGTAGAAGAAGCTTTCCCTGGCGATGTGGTAGGTTTATATGATTCTGGAAACTTTAAAATCGGGGATACTTTAACAGAAGGAGAAGCTTTGCAATTTGTGGGTATTCCAAGTTTCTCACCAGAAATTTTCAAAGAATTAGAGAATACCGACCCGATGAAAACCAAACAATTAGAAAAAGGAATACACCAACTAAGTGATGAGGGCGTAGCACAACTCTTTATTCAAAATCCTGGAAATAGAAAGATTATCGGTACAGTAGGAGAATTACAATTTGAGGTTATTCAGTTTAGATTGAAGAATGAATATGGGGCTTCTTGCATTTTCCGCCACATGAATACTTCAAAGGCCATGTGGGTTTCGGCTACTTCGGCAGAAGAGCTACAAAAATTTATTCAGCGCTATCATCAAAAAGTAGCCTATGATAAAGAAAATAAACCTGTATTTTTAGCAGGTTCTCAATTTGATATCGATTATGCTATCAAACAATTTCCCGAAATTAGCTTTTATGAAACTTCAGAATGGGAACTTTTATCTAAATAAATTATGCAATTAACAGTTTTACAATACATTGATCAGATTTTCCCTCAGTTTGAAGCTTCTTTAAAGGAAAAGTTGAAGGAAATAGCAGTATTGAAAAAGTTTGAAGCCGGAGAAGTATTAATGGAAACCGGCCAGTATTTCCGTTCTACCATGCTAATCGTAGAAGGCAAGGTAAAACTGTACAGAGAAGGAGATGATGGCGGAGAGTTTTTTATGTACTTTTTAGAACCAGGTAATGCTTGTGCGCTTTCGCTGATTTGTGCCACTAAGCAAGAAACCAGTCAAGTAAAAGCAAAATCCGTAGAAGAAACAGTAGCATTAACCATCCCTATCGGGATGATGGATTTGCTAATGCGTGAATATAAAACCTGGTATTATTTTGTTTTAGAAACTTATCGAACTCGTTTTGAAGAATTATTACTCGTTTTAGATAGTATCACCTTTAAGGCATTAGATGAACGATTGCTTTTTTACTTAAAAAATCAATACAAAAAATCAGGAGACCGAGAACTTCAAATTACACACCAAGAGATTGCCAATGACTTGAATTCATCTCGAGAAGTGATTTCTAGATTACTTAAAAAATTAGAGCAAAGAGGGGAAGTATTGCTTCACCGAAATACTATCGAGTGGCTTAATTAATCACTTGTGACTTTGGTCACCATTTTGCTGGTTTGTAGTTCGTTGTTTTGTGAAACAAAAATAAATTACAAATGAACATAATTGCATATTTAGCATCAGGTTTAATCGGCATCTCTTTAGGCTTAATAGGAGGTGGAGGATCAATTCTTACAGTACCAGTTTTAGTTTATCTGTTCGGAATTAGCCCAATTTTATCCACATCGTATTCATTATTCATTGTAGGCTCTACCAGTTTGGTAGGTGCATTTAACAATTATAAAGAGGATATGGTGGATGTGAAAACCGCATTTTTATTCGGGCTTTCTTCTATCGCTACTGTTTTCATTACACGCAAATTTATTATTCCTGCCATTCCTAATGAGCTTTTTACCATTGGGGGGTTCGTAGTTACTCAAAATATCATGACTATGCTTTTGTTTGCCATCTTGATGGTAGCTGCAGCTACGGCAATGATTAAAAGCGGAGCTCAAAAAGCAGAAGATCAAATAGTGGAAGTTAAAGACGGATCAGGGAAAATCATTAAACTTTTGTTTTATGGTGTAGCTATTGGTATTGTTACCGGTATATTAGGTGCTGGTGGTGGATTTTTATTAATACCTACTCTAGTAATTTTGATGAAATTACCGATGAAGAAAGCAGTGGGAACTTCATTATTAATCATTGCGATGAATTCACTTTTAGGTTTCACTGGAGATTTAGGCCATTTTAAAATGGACTGGATATTTTTGATGGAAATTACTGGAATTGCTGTTGCAGGGATTTTTATCGGCGGAATGCTTGCAAAACGTATCGACGGCTCAAAATTGAAGAAAGGTTTTGGTTATTTTGTGTTAGTGATGGGTTTTTATATTATTATCAAAGAAGTATTCTTAAAATAATGAAAGATAGGATTTTGAAAGATTGGAATTTCATGAGGGTGATTAAATTAATCATCGCAATTTACATTAGCTATCAAGCAGTAGTAACCCAACAGTATTTATTACTCTTATTAGCAGCTTTATTTTTTTACCAAAGCATTTGGAATGTTTCGGCTTGTGCTATGGGAGGCTCTTGTGAAGTAAACCCAAAAACAAAACCAAATAATCATTAAATAGCATGAAATTAAAGGATGTTGTTTATGTAAGTATCCAATTTATTCTTTTCTTAGTTTACGCCCTAGCTCCACAAGCTAGGGTTTTTTACTTCCAGGGTATTTTAAAAGATTTTTTTTTATTGATCACCGTTTTGGGCGGTTTAGTGTTATTGCTTGCACTTCTGCAGTTAAATAAGAACTTGTCGCCTTTTCCAACGCCCAAAACTAACGGAAAATTGATTGTTATCGGTTTGTATCGTTGGGTGAGACATCCAATTTACAGTGGGATTTTATTATTAGCTTTTGGGTATGCACTTTTTAGCGAAAGCTTAAATAGGTTGCTAATAGCCTTTTCATTATTAGTATTATTTTATTTTAAATCTACTTATGAAGAAAAATTGTTGAATCAGAAATTTCCAAATTATAAGAATTATAAACAAACAACCGGACGGTTTTTCCCGTTCTTATAGAACAATTAAGTATTTTTAATGGGTGACTTAGGTCACATTTTCTTACCAATAGAATGATTATTTTTGTTTAACAAATAAATAGAATGCTATGATTATAGAACAAATTTACACAGGATGTTTAGCACAAGGTGCATATTACATCGAAAGTAATGGAGAAGCCGCAATTATTGATCCTTTAAGAGAGGTGCAGCCTTATTTAGATAAAGCAGCAAAAAACAATGCGGTAATCAAATACGTTTTTGAAACCCACTTCCATGCGGATTTCGTTTCGGGTCACTTAGATCTTTCTGAAAAAACGGGAGCACCTATTGTTTATGGTCCAAATGCAAAACCAGATTTTGATTTTATTAGTGCCAAGGATGGAGAAGATTTTAAGTTAGGTGACATCAGCATCAAAGTATTGCATACGCCTGGTCATACGATGGAAAGCACATGTTTTCTATTGAGAGATGAAAAAGGTAATGATGTTGCATTGTTCTCTGGAGACACCTTGTTTATTGGTGATGTTGGTCGTCCAGATTTGGCTCAAAAGGCAGTAAAAGAGTTAACCCAAGAGGTTCTTGCTTCAAATTTATACGATTCTCTAAGAAATAAAATCATGCCTTTGGCTGATGATATCATCGTTTATCCTGCGCATGGTGCGGGTAGTGCTTGTGGTAAAAACATGAGTAAAGAAACTACAGATACTTTGGGGCATCAAAAAGCTACCAATTATGCCTTAAGAGCAGATATGACTAAGGAAGAATTCATCAAAGAGGTAACTGACGGTCTTTTGCCTCCTCCAGCTTATTTCCCTCTAAACGTAATGATGAACATTAAGGGTTATGATAGTATTGACGAAGTTTTAGAACGTGGACAGCAAGCATTAACTCCAGAGAATTTCGAAATGGTAGCTAATGAATCAGGAGCGTTAATTTTAGACACTCGTGATGCCCAAACTTTTGCTAAAGGTTTTATCCCTAACTCGATTAATATTGGAATAGATGGAAATTTTGCCCCATGGGTAGGTGCTATGATCCCTGATATTAAACAAGAAATTTTATTGGTAACAGAAGAGGGTAGAGAAGAAGAAGTAATTACACGTTTAGCTCGTGTAGGTTATGATTATACTATTGGATATTTAAGTGGAGGATTCAAAGCTTGGAAAGATTCTGGAAAGGAAGTAGATTCTATCAAAGCAGTAACTGCTGATGAATTAGCTGAAATCATGAATAAAGAAACCATCAATTTGATAGATGTAAGAAAAGAAAATGAATTTAAAAGTGAGCATGTTGAAGAAGCAATTAATCTTCCTTTAGATTATATCAATGATAGTATGGTACAAATTGATAAAAATAAAACATACTATGTGCACTGTGCTGGTGGTTACCGTTCAATGATCTTTAATTCTACTTTAAGAGCCAGAGGTTTTGATAATTTGATAGATGTGATTGGTGGTTTCAAGGCTATCCAAGATTCTGGAAAAATAAAAACTTCAGCTTTTGTGTGTCCATCAACCTTAAAATAAACTCTAAAAATTAGATACTTAAATTATAATGGAAGATTCAAATTATATAATGCCGAGAATTGGGGATCAAGCTCCTGACTTCAAGGCAACTACTACTATTGGGGAACTTACTTTGTCTGAATATAATAAAGATCATTGGGTGATTTTATTCTCTCACCCTGCTGATTTTACCCCAGTTTGTACAACAGAAATGACAGGTTTCGCATTAGAAAAAGACTTTTTTGCGCAACACAACACTAAACTTTTGGGTTTAAGTATTGATAGTATTCACTCTCATATTGCTTGGGTGAATGCCGTTCACGAAAAAACAGGGGTATTGTTTGAGTTTCCAATAATTGCTGATTTGGATATGAAAATTTCCAAATTATACGGCATGTTACAACCTGGCGAAAGTGAAACAGCAGCTGTTAGAGCAGTTTTTATTATTGATCCTAAAGGAAAAGTGAGATTGTTAATGTATTATCCATTAAACGTGGGTAGAAATATGGATGAAATAAAAAGAGCTTTAATAGCCCTACAAACATCTGACGACAATAAGGTAGCTTGTCCTCTAGATTGGAGACCAGGTGACAAAGTCATTGTACCTGCACCTAAAACTATTGAAGCTCTAACAGAAAGAAAAGCTTCTGATTTAGAGATGGTAGATTGGTATTTGGCCAAAAAATCTTTATAAACTAAATTTATTTAAAATGTTAGACAGTTTTTTTTCAAAAGACGAAAGTGACCTAGATGGTTATCATTTTAAAAGGGAGTTTGAGAAAGCAACTAATAAGGAATTATTAGATGTTCGTACACCAGCTGAGTTTCAGTCAGGAAATATTCCAGGATCAATAAATTTAGATGTGATGTCGCCAAATTTCGTTCATGAGATGGAGAAGTTAGATAAAAGTAAAACCTACTTTGTTTACTGCAGAAGCGGAAATAGGTCTGGAAATGCAGTAAATATGATGAAGAAAGCCGGATTTAATGCTTTTAATTTAATTGGTGGAATTGGCGCTTGGCCGAGATAGTACGTAAGTTTTTAAGATTAAAATGGATAAATTAAATATCCTTGTGCTTACCGATTTCTCCCAGATGAGTCTGGAAGCCTTAAAAATGGTCTCACTATTGGGTACTAAGTTTGAAGTAAAGCTCCATCTATTGCATGTAATTGAAACTAATGATTTGGTTTTGTCTGATGATTCAGAATTTTCTGATGAAGTTGATTTAACTGCTTTTCATAAAGAAATTGAAACCTCAAAAATTAACTTTAAGAAGTTAAAAGATACAGGGATTGATTTTGAAGAACACCTAACCATAGGTTCTAGAAATGATGAAATCAGAAAATTTGGGATAGTTTTGAAAGCCGATTTGGTTATTCTTGGGACTGATGATCACCACAATTTTCTAGAAAAATTGAATCGATCAAAAACTTATGAATTATTCAAGCATTTAGGAATACCAGTAATTAGCGTTAAAACAAACACAATTCATAATCAGCAATTAAGTAATATCTTGCTAATTGCTGATTATGAATATTTTGGAAAAGGAATCCAAATGAATCTGGTAAAAGCCATTTCTGAAGCTTTTTCAAGTAACATACATTTGCTTCAAATTTTAAGAGAAGAAGATCAAAATAAGCTAGATGAGATTGAAGCTCAAATGAAATTTTTTGCCACTATGCACCAATTTGAAAAATATCAATTACATCTTTTTAGTGATTCGGACTTGGCAAAAGGAATTAAAATTGATGATAAAGAAATTGAAATAGACTTAATTTGTGTAAGAACACATCGCAAAAAAGAAGTTTCTCATTTTCTTTATGGAAATATTGCTGAAAGATTAATCAATGTTGGCAGCAAACCCATATTAACGTTTCACTTAAAAGAAATATGGTAGAAAGTAAATCATCTTGAATATTAGAAACTTATTTTTAAGCTATTTTGTTCAAGATGATCTATTTTAGATTAAAAAATTTTAAAGCTTCAAATTCTTAGGTTTTGATAGCCATAAAATTATTTATAGCATATTTTATTTCCTCAATAGGTTAGATTTAATAATATAGTCGATTTAGTAAATGAAGTTTCTTACAAATTTCCTTAACCTATTTCGGGTATGTTGTTTTCAAAAATATAATTATAGTATCAGTGAGTTGCCGTTTATATCGCTTTTAACTGTATATTATTTTTAATTCTATGATTTAAATAATGAAATTAAAGTTAATTTCAATACCTGTTATTCTTTTTTTCTCACATCTATCTGTTTTAGCAATTGAGGTAGCAAAGCCTCCAATAGACTCTTTAAAAACAATCAAAGAAGTAGCTTTAGAAGGTAAAATAAGTGGTCATTTCAGAGATTATTTTATGAGCACCATTAATAATGAAGGCTTATCTGATCATTACGCTAATGCTACAGGTTTTGAGCTTAATTATGAGAGTGCGAAATTTAAAGGATTTAATTTAGGTATATCCGGATCATTTACTTTCAATACTTTTTCATCAAATCTAAATTACGTCGATCCAATATC
This sequence comes from Sphingobacteriales bacterium, assembly GCA_014763615.1. Taxonomy (GTDB): domain Bacteria; phylum Bacteroidota; class Bacteroidia; order Sphingobacteriales; family Sphingobacteriaceae; genus Pseudopedobacter. Next base: position 102,987 of record JACXVB010000010.1, read on the forward strand.
TAATAAAATTACTAAGTTAGAAACAGAATTATTTGATACTCAAGATATTGAAAATAAATCTAATGTTAACAGGCTCGACAAGCTCTACTTAAATTTTGAAACAAAGAAAATACAGCTCTTGTTGGGGAGATTTATTTTTGATTCTCCCTTAATTAATCCTCAAGATGGTAGAATGATAACCTATAGTTCTCAGGGGCTCAATGCGAATATCGCTATCAATAAGGTAACCAAGCTAAAGTTGGCAGCCTTTAATGGTTTTTCACCCAGAGGAACTATTAAATGGTATAGTATTAGCGATGTCATTGGAATTTATAGTTCAGGAGTGAATAGCGATGGATCTCCTGCTAAATATCATGGAAACACTCATGCAAACGTGGTATTAACAACAGGTTTTGAAACAAAATTTGGTAAATCATTAAAAGTTGATTTATGGAATTATCTGATAGATAATGTTTCAAACACCGCTTATCTTAAAACGGAGCTTAATTTAAATAAAGGTTTTATGTTAGGTTTTGAGGCTCAACAACAACATCAGATAGGAAATGGAGGTAACCAAGCCCCATCTTTGGCTTATTTTAATCAAAAGCAAAGCTTCCTCTACGGTTCTAAAATAGAATATCAAAAAAATAGTTTCAACATTTCTTTAAATTACCTAAAGATAACTGATGCTGGGAAGTTTTTATTTCCAAAAGAATTTGGAAGAGAACAATTTTTTGTAACCACTCCAAGAGGTAGATTTGAAGGATTATCAAACACGGATGTGTTGATGTTAAAATCCAGATTAAATCTTAACAAACAATGGGGTTTAGAACTTAATTTAGGTAAAGCCTGGTTGCCAACTTATAATGTTTCTGAAGAAAATAAATATGGAGCCTCAAGCTATAATGAAATCATTACGGATGTAGTTTATGTGCCCAAAACTAAAGTTTTAGAAGGATTAAATTTTAAATTTTTATACATCAATAAAATTGGTGTGGATAATATTCCTTTAGCAAATCAGTACTACAATATCAATTATCAAAACATCAATTTTGTTGCGGAGTTTAAATTTTAAAAATAAAAAAGCCTACTTTATTCATAATCATTAAAATAAAAACAATTTGTGCAATGGAGACAAAATATGTTTTTGAGTTTTTGTCTATTTGATAGGAGAGTAATCAGTACAGATCATACCATAATTTATTTATTCAAAGGCGCATTCAAGTAATAAACGCAACTTTCAGATTATAAAATTAGCCATAAAAACTTGATAAGGAGTTTTAAAGTTTAATGTTTTTCTTGGTCTGTTA
>JACXVB010000061.1 GCA_014763615.1 Sphingobacteriales bacterium
GTGGGTGGTATTACGGCCGGTGCTGTAGCCGCTGGCGTTGTGTTAGCGGCTGTTGCAGGTTCAGCGATAGCCGTGGCGGGTAGCCAAAATGATAACCAGAACACACCGGGTTCAACCGGTTCAACCGGTACGACTGGTTCTAACTAATCGTCACTTGTCGTTTCGGTCAAGCCGCTGTTAAAGCGGCTTTTTTATGCTTCCATTTTATGACTCTATGAAATATCACCAGAATTTATTGCTCTATGGGGTGTTGGCCGGGTTAGTGGCGTGCACGGCGCTGCTGTCAGGCTGCGGCCTGACTTCTGCGGCTAAGGACGAAAGCCTGTCATTGTCGGCGGTATTCAAACTGCGCTCGCTTGCCAAGGTCGAGCATGTGGCTTTGTCCAGCCAAGCGGCGGCGCAATCGTTACAATATGCCACGCTGAAGGCGGAGCTGGATGTCGGCGAGGTACGGGCGCTGTTGGTGCTGGCCAAAAATGCGGCCTCGGGTCAGCAGTGGGTTGGGGCCGACGGCAGCGGTTTTACCACCTGGCAGGGCCGTATCACCCGGTATTACACGCCGGCGTTGGACCTGTCGCGCATCGAGATCAGCCCGCTTTATCCACAATACGGTTTTGCCGCCGCCTTTCAATATGGCCGCATCAGCGCGCCCTTTGAGTTGGATAACGATACCGAGCAGCGTTTTCAGGTATTGGGAAAAGCCACGCTCTACTATGACGGCAAGCAGCCGCGGATGTACTGGGGCAAGCCGACGGAGATGCTGCAATTCAGTGAACGCATAGAGGTGCCGTCCACTGGCTTTACGCATGTCAATTATTACTGGTTGGATCCGCAAACCTTTTTTGTGTGGGAGTCTCAACAAAAATGGTGGCCTCAGATGCCTTTGATTTCCATTCAGGTACTCAAGCCGTGGGAGGCGGTGCGTTATCCATGAGAGTTTCCTCACGTTTTATTGGGCGATGGATTGTGTCGTTACTGCTATCTTTACCCTTTTCTGTTGGCGTCTGTGCGCCGCCTCAAACCGTGCAAATTGTATTCAAAGGGTGTGTGAATGAGCCATCGACTTATGCGGTGCAAAGTCCGGTACGGCTTTCTGCCGTGCTGGAATTGGCTGCGGTGCAGGATTGCGCCTATTGGCATGGCGCGTCCTGGTTGAAAGCGGGGAATCAACCTGAACAGCTAAAATTGAAAACCGCTTTGCTTGAGGAGGTGAATCTACTGATTGAAGCCGCCGAGAGCGAGACGCTGCAAAGGCATTTGCGTATTTTGCATGACCAGATCGAGGCTATGCCGGTGACCGGACGTACCGTACCGTCGGATCTGGATATGTTTAGGGTCGAAACGCGCCCGTTAAAAAATAGACTAGTTGTGGAAGACAGCGTGTTCTGGTTGCCTAAACGCCCAACACAACTTTACTTTTTGGGGTTTGAACAAGGTGCTATGGATTATTTTTCGACCCAAACTGTTTCCGACTATTGGGAGAAAAATGCCTTGAAACCGGATTATGAAAAAGGCTGGGTTTATGTGGTGCAGGCCAACGGAAAGATTGAAAAACATAAGGTGGGATACTGGACGCATGAACAGGCGTATGTGGCCCCCGGTGGATGGATTGTGGCGCCCTTGAAGGAGTCACTTTTTGATGCAACCGATGACCGGGTCTCACGGGATGGTTTTTACCGGCAGTTGACACAGTGGCTGGCAACACAGGTGATTCAGCCATGATGCGTTTACAAAGCCTGATTTTACGGACGCTAACCGCGATGGCGGCCGCTGGCTGGCTGGCAGTTGCGGCGGCCGAGCCGTTACAGCAAACCCAAACCGCCGTCGGCGGTGTGGGGCTGATTGAAATGCCGTCGGCCAGAATGGCACCGGACGGCGAGTTTGGCGTGCATCTGTCGCAGATAGCACCTTACAGTCGCTATGTAGTTTACGGGCAGCCGCTGCCCTGGCTGGAGGTGCTGTTCAAATATACCGATATTGCCAACCGTGAATATGGTGCCGGCAGCTCGCAGGGCTATAAAGATAAGTCTGTGGATGTGAAGGCGCGGTTGTGGGAGGAGAGTTATTACTGGCCCGAAGTTTCCGTGGGGATTCGCGATGTGGGCGGAACGGGCTTGTTTTCTTCGGAATATCTGGTGGCCAGCAAGCAATGGGGGCGCTGGGATGTTTCGCTGGGCCTGGGCTGGGGTTATTTGGCGAGCCGCGGGGATTTCCCGAACCCGTTGGCGCAGCTTTCTGACAGCTACAAAACGCGCGAAACCGATACCGGCCAGGGCGGAACCATCGACCCTACGACGTTCTTTGCCGGGGAGCGCATGTCGCTGTTTGCCGGCGTCAGCTATCACATGGCCGATTGGCCGGTGGTACTTAAGTTGGAATACGATGCCAACGACTATCAACATGAACCCAAAGGTAATGTCTTTAAACAGGATTTACCCTTCAACGTGGGGGCGGTTTATGCCCTGAATAAGGGGGTTGACCTGCATGCCGGTTATGCACGCGGCAATGAACTGATGCTGGGCATTACCTTTCATACGAATGTGGCTCAGGATGGTATGGCCAAGCTTCTGGATGCGCAGCCGGAGGCGGTGCAGTTGGATTACTCGCCTGAGAAACAGCCGGTTGATTGGCCACAGGTGGCGCACAAGCTGTGCGATGAGGCAGGTTTCTGCGCCGAATCGATTCAGTTGCGGGGGGATACGCTGCAGGTCGATGGCAAACAGAATACCTATATCGCCAAGGCCAAAGGCCTGGGGCGCGCTTCTCGGATTCTCACCAACCGTGTGGGAAGCGAGGTGGAGCGCTTCAGTTTTGTGGAAACCGAGCGTAATCTGACATTCAATCAGGTCACGATTGATCGCAAGACGTTTCATAAAGTCGCGACCCTTGAAACCGAACCGGATACCTTGGCGGATAAGGTCAGTTATGCAATGACAACGCCGGTGGAGGAAACCGAGGCCGTTGTTTATCAAGCGAAGCCGTCGCGTTTGTCGTATTCGCTGGAACCGAAATTTTCGGGCAGTTTCGGCGGACCGGACGGGTTTCTGCTTTATCAGCTACGTGCCGCAGGCGCGGCCACCTATAAATTTACCGGTTCAAACTGGCTGTCGGGCAGTATCGGCATCGGTCTGATTGATAACTATGACCTGTTTGAGTATGAAGCGCCGTCCAATCTGCCGCGGGTTAGAACCGAAGTGCGGGATTATCTGAAAACCTCGCGCGTGCGTATCGATAACTTGCAGTTCAATAGTGTGGGGCAACCCGGGCGTGACTGGTTTGTCATGGGCTATGCGGGGTATCTTGAGTCGATGTTTGGTGGAATCGGGGGAGAGGTATTGTATCGCCCATACGGCCGTTCATGGGCGCTAGGATTGGATGTGAATCATGTGAAAAAACGTGACTATGACCAGCGCTTCGATTTTCTCGATTATGAGGTCAACACCGGGCATCTGACCGCTTACTATCGGACGCAGAATCAGGTGGAGGTTAAACTCAGTGCAGGGCAGTATCTTGCGAAGGATAAAGGGGTGACGTTGGATCTCAGTCGAACTTTCAAGAGCGGCGCGACCATGGGGGTATGGGCCACCAAGACTGATGTCTCTGCCGAAGAGTTTGGCGAGGGGAGTTTCGATAAGGGATTTTATTTCTCGTTTCCGCTTGATATTTTCTGGTTTAAATCAACTACTAATAACTTTGGATTTAGATGGCAGTTCCTGACGCGTGATGGTGGGCAGAAGTTGGGCAGACAATACAGTTTGTATGATCTAACTGAAGATAGAAATATTGAGTGGATAAAGCAGTCTTTTGA
>JACXVB010000011.1 GCA_014763615.1 Sphingobacteriales bacterium
AACAGACCAAGAAAAACATTAAACTTTAAAACTCCTTATCAAGTTTTTATGGCTAATTTTATAATCTGAAAGTTGCGTTTATTACTTGAATGCGCCAATAAATATTTTTTTAAAATAAATTGTTTAAACAAATAAAATGTTTTTATATTTGTCATGCCCTCCCAAAGGGCATGTTTTTCATAGGTAGATGTAGGGTCGAATACTTGTATTCGGCCCTTTTTTATTTTCGTAACTTTCGTCGATTTTTGTTGTTAATCACTCATGAGAAAAAAGAAATTAGTTATTGCTATTACTGGAGCAAGTGGCTCTATTTACGCAAAAGTACTTTTTAAAAAAATAGAAAGTATTAAAAATCAAATAGATAAAATAGGGGTAATCATGTCTGATAATGCGAAGGATGTTTGGAAGTATGAACTTGATGACGAATCTTATCAAGATATCAGCTATCCCATTTTTGATAAGAATGATTTTATGGCTCCTTTCGCATCAGGCTCGGCTCAGTATGAAACGATGATTATCATCCCATGTTCTATGGGAACTTTAGGAAGAATTGCAAGTGGAATTTCTAACGATTTGACAACGAGAGCAGCAGATGTGATGCTAAAAGAGCGAAGAAAGCTGATTTTAGTAGCCAGAGATACACCTCTAAATTTAATTCACCTCAACAACATGAAAACCATCACAGAAGCTGGGGGAATTATCTGTCCGGCAGTGCCTTCTTTTTACAGCAAACCAAAAACTATTGAAGACTTAGCAGAAACTGTAGTAAATCGCGTTTTAGATTTGGCTGGTTTTGAGTTGGAAGGCTATCGTTGGGGAGAAGAAGATACTAATTAGTTCAAAATTCATATCTTTGCCTCCTGAAAAATGATGAATAAGAAAGTTGCTTTTTATACATTAGGTTGTAAACTAAATTACTCAGAAACCTCATCTATTGGGCGTATGTTTAATGATGCTGGTTATGAAACAGTAAATTTTACAGACCAAGCCGATGTTTATATCATTAACACCTGCTCCGTAACGGATCATGCCGACAAAAAATGTCGTAAAGTGGTTAAAGAAGCACTTAAACATTCTCCATCTGCCTACATCACTATCGTTGGATGTTATGCTCAGTTAAAGCCAAAAGAAATCGCTGAAATTGAAGGTGTGGATATGGTTTTAGGTGCTGCTGAAAAATTCAGGATTGTTGAGTTTATATCTGATTTAACCAAGCAACCTAAAGCTATTATTCATAATAGCCCAATCGAGGAAGCGCACCAATTTGTTTCTTCTTATTCTTTTGGAGATAGAACACGTACTTTTTTAAAAGTTCAAGATGGTTGTGATTATTCTTGTACTTTTTGTACCATTCCCTTAGCTAGAGGCGCAAGTAGAAGTGATACCATCGAGAATATTGTTCATCAAGCCGAAGAAATTGCCAAAAGCGGAGTGAAAGAAATTGTGCTAACCGGAGTAAATATTGGTGATTTTGGAATTAGAGAAGGGAAGAGGGAAAATCAATTTCTAGATTTAGTAAAAGCCTTAGATGAAGTAGATGGAATCAATAGAATCAGGATTTCATCGATAGAACCCAATTTGCTCAGTAATGAAATCATAGAATTTGTAGCTCAATCCAAAAGATTTGTTCCTCATTTTCACATTCCATTGCAATCTGGTTCAAATAAAATTTTGGGTTTAATGCGAAGAAGGTATCGCAGAGAATTGTATCAAGACCGAGTAAATACCATTAAAAGTTTAATGCCTGATGCTTGTATTGGCGTTGATGTGATTGTAGGCTTCCCCGGAGAAACCAGAGAAGATTTTATCGATACCTATAATTTTATCAATGATATAAATATTTCTTATTTGCATGTTTTTACTTATTCCGAAAGAGAAAATACATTAGCTATAGATATGGATGGTGCTGTTCCTGGCTCACAAAGAGCAGATAGAAGTAAAATGCTCCATAGCTTATCGGAGAAAAAAAGACGAGCTTTTTACCAAACGCAGTTAGGTAAAACAGAAGAAGTTCTTTTTGAAGCTGACCATAAAGAAGGGTTTATGCATGGCTTCACCAAAAATTACGTGAAAGTAAAAGTAAAATACGATCCAGTTTTGGTAAACGAATTAAAGCAAGTAAAATTAGATCAAATTCTGCCCGAAGGAGAAGTGAGCGTGTTGGAAGCAGAAGAAATTTTAACACATTCACACTAAATTATTTTTTACATGTTCCCAACCATTTCTTACCTGATTAAATATTTCACCGGTTTTGAAATTCCTTTACCCATCCAAACATTTGGTTTTTTTGTGGCTATGGCTTTTCTTGCAGGTTATTGGGCTTTCTCTGAAGAGTTTAAACGCAGAGAAAGTTTAGGAGAAGTGCTGCCTTTTAAAAGATGGGTTACTATTGGAAAACCAGCCTCGATTACCGAGTTAGTTCTAAATGGTATTTTTGGATTCATCATTGGCTACAAACTGATTGATGGGTTATTGAATTATTCGGCCTTTGTAGATGATCCTCAAGACTTTATTTTATCAACAAAGGGAAACTGGATAGCAGGGATTGCCGCTGCTGCTCTTTTTGTTTATTGGGCTTACGCCGAAAAGAAAAAAACGCAATTACCAGTACCAAAACAAGTTTCTGAAACGGTACATCCATACCAACTAATGGGAACTTTAATCGCTTGGGCTGCTATTACAGGAATTATTGGAGCAAAGATTTTTGATAATTTGGAATATTGGGATCGTTTCATGAAAGATCCTGTTCAAAATTTGCTGTCTTTTAGTGGATTAACTTATTATGGTGGATTAATTTGTGGAGCGATAGCTGTTTTGTACATTGCAGGGAAAAATGGAATAAAGCCCATCCACATGGCGGATATTTCTGCTCCTGGATTGATGTTGGCTTATGGTGTGGGAAGAATAGGTTGCCAAATGGCCGGAGATGGAGATTGGGGAATTCCAAATTTACATCCTAAACCAGAATGGTTAAATTGGTTACCAGATTGGATGTGGTCTTTTAAATATCCTCATAATGTAATTAATGAAGGCATTCCGATACCTGGTTGCGATGGTAAATATTGTCATGAGTTAGCAACAGGTGTTTATCCAACCCCCTTTTATGAAGCCACTGTTTGTATTTTATTATTCTTTTTTCTGTGGTCAATCAGAAAAAAAATCAAAACTCCTGGAATATTATTTTCTATTTATTTGATTTTAAATGGTTTAGAGCGTTTTTTTATAGAATTAATTCGCGTTAATTCTAAATACCATGTTGCTGGATTAGCCTTCACACAAGCAGAATTGATCTCTTCACTATTAGTTATTACAGGTATTGGTGGAATTTTTCTATCGGTTCATCTTGCTAAAAAAGGAAAGGAAACTGCTTAGTGAGTTCATCAGTTGTTTTAGCTGCTAAAAACAAAATAGCTCATAGTAAGATTATTCGCTTCTTTTTTTCTGCTGGCATTGCATTTTTAGTGGATGTTTTTATTTACTTTATCACCATCACATTCATCTTCAAAAATCAACCAGTTCAAATATTTTCTAAACAAGTTAGCGCACATTCTTTTTGTCTATTCATTTCTTATAGTTTCGGGGTAATTACCAACTTTCTATTAACTAAGTACGCTGTTTTTAGTGAATCCAATTTAGCCAGCCGAAAGCAGTTTTTTCGGTTTGTTTTGATTGCCATAATTGGCTTTTTTGCAAACTATGGATTGCTCCGTTTTTTTGTTGAAGTATGGGATATAATTCCAACTTTAGCCAGAATCATATCAGCCTTAAGCTTAGGTATGGCAAGTTATTTTATTCATAAACTATTCACTTTCAGAATAAAAAACTAATGGAAATAAATTTTGAAGCGCTTTGTAAACAAGTTATTGAAATTGCAAAATCTGTTGGTCAATTTATTAAGGAAGAATCTACTGAGTTTAATAGTAATCAAATAGAGTACAAAGGTTTAAATGACATGGTTTCTTATGTAGATAAGACATCAGAAGCTAGAATTATAGAGGCTTTATCAAAGATTTTACCTTCAGCTGGTTTTATAGCAGAGGAAGGAGTCAATAATCATCAGGCGGTGACCTTTAATTGGATTATCGATCCATTAGATGGAACTACAAATTTTATCCATGGAATTCCAACCTATGCGGTAAGTATCGCTTTGCAAGAAGCTGATGAATTAGTTTTAGGCGTAGTTTATGAGGTGCAAAGAGAGGAATGTTTTTATGCTTGGAAGGGCAGCTCCGCATTTTTAAATGGACAGCAAATTCGAGTGTCTGAAAATACAGAATTGAAAAATACGTTGATAGCTACTGGTTTTCCATATTATGATTTCAAGAGGAAAAATGCCTATATTAACTTGTTTACTGATGTAATGCAAAAGTGCCATGGTTTAAGAAGAATTGGTGCTGCCTCTGTTGACTTGGTTTACACCGCTTGCGGTAGGTTTGATGCTTATTTTGAATATAATTTAAAACCTTGGGATATTGCCGCTGGTTTATTTATTGTACAACAAGCAGGCGGAGAAATATTTGATTTTGAAGGTGGAAAAGATGCTTTAAAAAAATGTGATATTGTTGCTACTAACGGTAAAATATCAAACGAACTGAATGAAATTATTTATCAATACTTTAAATAGAACATTATGAAAAAGAAAATCTGGATTGCATTAATAGCCATTTTAGTAGTCATTCAATTTATCAGCCCGAAGAAAAATATGTCGGAAGGAAAGCAAGTTAACGCTATCGAAACAAAATATTCTGTTCCAGATAGTGTTTCTTCAATTTTAGCAGTTGCTTGTATGGATTGTCATTCTAATAATACCAAATATCCTTGGTATAACAACATACAGCCAGTAGCTTGGTGGTTATCAAATCATGTAAATGAAGGTAAAAAACATTTAAACTTCGATGAGTTTACTACCTATTCTCTAAAGAGACAAGATGATAAATTAGAAGAATTTATAAAGTCTCAGAAAGAAGGATGGATGCCTTTAGATTCTTACTCTTTGATTCACCGCGACGCTGTTCTATCACCTGCCCAAAAGCAAACTTTAATCCAATGGGCACAAGGTTTAAGAACACAGATTCAAGCAGATTCAACATTTAGTCAATCATCCGATAAACCCTAGTTTTATTTAAAGATGTAACGCATGGTAGCATGTCTTTTACCGAAGACAGACCCTGTGGCGCTATGTATGGCTAGCATTTTATCATTAAAATCACCTACCCAAGATAACTCTAGCTCATCATATTGCTTTAAGGGTAGCACATATTCTTTTAATTTGATAAACATGGCTGATTCTAGTCCGTGTTTTTGAAATTTCTGTTTGGTACCCATCACCACAGCTCTCATTCTGTTTACGCCTTTCCATTTATAGTATAAGAATTTGAGCTTACCAATAAAATCAAGCTTACCTTTCAAGGGTTTAATCATTAGATTGGCATCAGGTAAAATGACAACGAAAGACGCCGGCTCTCCATTAACATAGGCAAACCAAATTAATTTAGGATCCATGATGAGCTTCATTTGCTCAAAACTTTCTCTAACGGTTTCTAATTTAATGGGGACAAAATTGGGATGTTCTTTCCATCCGTCATTATATATTTCAACAAAATCTTGTGCAAATTGGTCAAATTTTTTCGCATCTAAATGTTTGAATTCATAACCTTCTTTTTTGGATACCCATTCAGCAATTTTGGTAAAACGCTCAGGAAATGGTTTATTGATGTCTAAATGGTTGGTAATTTGTTCAAAAAAAACATCAAAACCGTAATCTTTAAAATGTTTTTTGTAATAAGGTTTATGATAATTCATTCCATAGGATGGATGTGTAAATCCTTCTAAAAGTAAGCCCCAAAAAGTATCATTTTCACCAAAATTGATGGGCCCATCCATGGCTTCCATTCCTTGCGCTTTTAGCCATTCTTTGCCAGTATCAAAAAGTAATTTAAAGGCATCTGCATCGTCTATACATTCTATAAAACCCACACCGCCAGTAGGCTGCTCAAAAGTGTAAGCTTTTTTTTCGTTCACAAATGCAGCTATTCTACCAATACTTTCTCCATTATCATCATATAAAACCCATCTAATGGCTTTACCATGTGAATGAAAATTGTTTTTTTGAGGATTAAATATGGCTTCAATATCTTGATCAAGTGGGCAAACCCAGTTGGGGTCATCAGCATAAATTTTTCTCGCTACATCAAGAAAGTCTTTTCGTGTTTTTTTATCATTTACCTCTTTAATTATCATTAGCTCTTTTATCTGGTCAATAAAAAAAAAGCATTCAATTAGGGTTGAATGCTTCTTAAAAAAAATATTTTAAACGATTTAGAAATCGTCATCGTCATCAAATCCAATTTCATCAAATCCATCAATATCATCTATTGGCAGATCATCAAAATCATCATCCTCATCATCCAAAAATCTACTTTTTGGTTTCGGACTATCAGCAGGCTTATTACTTTTACTGCTTCCAACGCTTGGCTTAGTACTGCCTTTTTTTACTGGTTTATTTTGCTTTCCCATGTCAGTAAATTTCTTTTTACTATTCTAAAGTTAACAAGTTTTTAAAAATGAAAAAAGATTTTTAAAAAAATCTGTTATGATTATTTCTTGAGCCAAAAATAGAAGGAAATTTGAAATCCAAAAAATTCATTTTAAATTATTCTGATTTCTCTCCAATTTCTGACTGATTGGTATCTTCAATATCTTTTAAATGAGGGAGATCTGCAATAGAATTAATTCCAAAATAATCTAAAAAGAATTGACTTAAGGCGTACAAAAGGGGTCGTCCGGGTCCGTCTGCCTTACCAGAAATGCTAATTAAATCTTTATCTAGGAGTTTCTGGATGGTATAATCGCAATTAACGCCTCTAATTTGTTCTATTTCTAGTTTAGTGATAGGTTGCCGATAAGCGATTATTGCTAACGTTTCTAAAGCTGCCTGACTGAGTTTCTTTTTAGAGCGTTGAAGGTGTAATTGCTGTACAACGGGCAACATCTCTTTTCTGGTTAAAAACTGATAGCCTCCACCAATTTTCTGTAACTCAAGTGCTGAGTTTAGTTGTTGATATTTTTCTTGGATTTCATCTATATAAGCCAAAACCTCAGCATCGGAAATATCTTGACCTAATGCTGATTGCAGACATAAAATGATTTCTTCCAATCTAATGCTGGTATCAGAGGCGAAAATTAAGGCTTCAATATATTTTGAGATCATGAAGCTCAATATTAAGGCAATTCTTAAAATTTAACAAAACTTAATTTTCTGAATAAATAGGATCAGAAGCTTTGTCAAAGAATTTTTATCCTTAATAATTGATGACTTGCTGTTCTAACTCCTTAACATCGTTACGCCACTCATACAACTGATTACGTAATTGTGGCTCAAATCCAGCTTCTCTAATAGATTCTTGAATTCCATTTGAAGTAAAACGATGCGGAGCTCCTGCGGCACTTACCACATTTTCTTCAATCATGATGGAGCCAAAATCATTAGCGCCAGCATGTAAACAAATTTGCGCCACTTGTTTCCCTACGGTAAGCCAAGAGGCTTGAATATTTTTGATGTTTGGAAGCATAATTCTACTCAAAGCAATCATTCTGATGTATTCATCGCCAGTCACATCATTGGTAATCCCTCTTAGTCTTTTTAATAAAGTTCCATCATCCTGAAAAGGCCAAGGAATAAATGCGGTAAAACCATAGTTTCCTTCTGGTTTTTCACTTTGTACTTCACGAATCCAAATCAAATGCTCAAAACGTTCTTCAATGGTTTCAATATGTCCAAACATCATGGTTGCAGAAGTTGGAATGTTTAATTGGTGAGCCGCTCGCATCACGTCTAACCATTCTTGTCCACCACATTTTCCTTTAGAAATTAAACGTCTAACTCGGTCATTTAAAATTTCGGCTCCAGCTCCTGGTAATGAATCTAAACCAGCTTCTTTCAAAGCTTTTAAAACATCATAATGAGACATTCCTTCCAATTTTGCTACGTGGGCAATTTCTGGTGGACCTAAAGAATGTAGTCTGATGGTTGGATATAACTCTTTTAATTGTTTGAATAAGTTAGCATAAAAATCTAAACCTAAATCGGGGTGATGACCGCCTTGAAGCAATAACTGATCGCCACCTAAACGGATGGTTTCCTCAATTTTTTGCTTGTAGGTTTCTATATCTGTGATGTAGCTTTCTTCATGCCCTGGTCTGCGGAAAAAATTACAGAATTTACAATTAGCAATACAAACATTAGTGGTGTTTACATTTCTATCAATTTGCCAGGTCACTTTTCCGTGAGGAACTTGCTTTTTACGCAACTCGTTTGCCACAAACATCAATTCTGTAGTGCTTGCATGATGATATAGATGAACACCTTCATCCTGAGTTAAAAACTCAAAATTCAATGCTCGTTCTAAGATTTTAGGAATATTCATGACGTAAAAATAAAGTTAATCGATGAATTGTTTTTGATTTTACTAAAAGGATACTCATTTTGACTTAAGAAAAGCAAATTCAATGCTAATCGCATGGTCTTCTCCCTTTTTCCATTTATAAACCTGTAGGTCTTAAGATCATGGAATGAATTCATTTCTATAGGGTTTAGGTTGCTTGGTTTGTATTTTAAAACTTAATTTTTTATTTTTATATTCTGATAAAACATAGGATGATGAGTAATGAATAAGTTAATTATTAAAAGAAGTAAACAGTTTTTTGCTTTTAACCAAATAGTAACTCTTAGCATTAATGAGGGGCAGGTATTTAGGTTAGGAAATGGAGAAGAAATAGAAATTGATATCGATCAAAAACCTTTGAGAATTTTAGCTGAGAGTTGTTTTGGTAATGATAACTTGCTTATCCATGAAAATTCTTTAAAAGAAAATAAGGTATATATTAGTTTCAAAAAGACAAATAAAGAGCTGATGTTTACTTTATCTCTTTTTTTGATATTAACTGTAATTCTTATTGTTTTAAATTTAAGGTATGGGCTTAATTTTACAATTGTTATTTTGATATCATCTTTATTTTTTATTTTTAAAAACAAAAAACAACTAGAATTAAAACTTTACAACTAATTAAGCCAGAGATTTGATCACCTTAGCCGGATTTCCTACTGCCATAGAATTATCAGGAATAGCTTTGGTAACCACACTTCCAGCACCAACAACACAATTATTACCGATGGTAATTCCCGGTAAAATAATAGCTCCTCCACCAATCCAACAATCATTTCCAATGGTAATGGGTTTAGAGCACTCTAAAGTTTTTCGGGTTTCTTTATCTAGCGGATGTGTGGCTGCGTAAATCTGCACTGCTGGGCCAAACAAAACATTTGAGCCGATGGTGATTTTCATGGTGTCTAAAACCACGCAGTTTACATTAAAATATACATTGTCTCCGCAATAGATGTTAGTGCCATAATCGCAATGAAAGGGAGGTTCTATGTATAAATTTTTTCCAGCGTTTGGGATCAACTCTTTAATCAAATCTTTAGCCGGTTTTGTGACTAAATATTCGCTAATGTTTAATTGACGCAATAAGCGTTTGGCATGTCGGCGTTCTTTTAGCAATTCGGCATCAGAAGCTAAATACAATTCGCCAGCCAGCATTTTTTCTTTTTCGCTTTTCATTTTTTGAAGATAGTTAGATTTAGATAAAGGAGCAAGGAATAAAGATGAAAGAGTTTGATGTTTAACTTTGTTAAATAAACCTGATTGCAGCGTTATCCTTTTTTTTGTGCCCCTCGGCTCCGCTCTGGGTAAAAAAAAGATTTAGCGCCCGCCTGAACGGAACGGGCAGGGAAAGCAGGACTACCGGAACCTTATGAAATGCTGTTTTTGCTTTTCTACTAAAATAATGGATTTAAAATGACAAGCCTTTAAAGTATAAAACTAAATTTGCGCTCAAAGATGGATTATGGTAAAATTTGAGCGATTTATTTTAGAAAATGGTTTACGTGTTTTGGTGCATGAAGATGACACCACACCCATGGCGGTGCTAAACATCTTGTATGATGTAGGTGCGAGAGACGAGAACCCAGAACAAACGGGTTTTGCGCATTTATTTGAGCACTTGATGTTTGGTGGGTCAATCAATATTCCTTCTTATGACGAGCCTTTGCAGCGTGTGGGTGGAGAAAATAATGCTTTTACCAGCAATGACATGACCAATTATTATCTCACTTTGCCGACAAGTAATTTAGAAACTGCTTTTTGGTTAGAATCAGACCGAATGCTGAGCTTGGCTTTCTCTGAAAAGAGCTTAGAAGTACAAAAAAATGTGGTTTGCGAAGAGTTTAAGCAACGTTATTTGAATCAGCCTTACGGCGATGTTTGGTTAAAGCTTCGTCCGTTGGTTTATCAAAAACATCCTTATCGTTGGGCTACCATTGGTAAAGAACTTTCCCATATAGAAAATGCAAAAATTGAGGATGTAAAAGCATTTTTTAAAAAGCATTACAATCCACAAAATGCCATTATGGTAGTAGGTGGAGCTGTTAAATTGGATCAAGTGAAGGCTTTAGCCGAAAAATGGTTTGGGCCGATTCCTTCTGGAGAAAAGTATGTAAGGAATTTACCTCAAGAGCCTGTTCAAAATCAAGAAATTACAGAAATTGTAAAAGCAGATGTGCCTTTAAATGCCATTTATAAAGCTTTTAAAATGCCGGGTAGGATGGAAGCCGGTTATCCAGCAATTGATTTAATTTCTGATATTCTATCGCAAGGGAAGTCATCCAGATTGTATCAAAACCTAGTGCAACAAAACCCTGTTTTCTCTGATATCAAAGCTTATAATTATGGTAGTTTAGATACTGGAATGTTTGTGGTTGAGGGTAGATTGTCTCCAGAAGTAAAACCAGAAGAAGCAGATGAATTGATTTGGAAGGAATTAGAAAGTCTGAAATCTGAACCTGTTTTACCTGAAGAATTGATTAAAGTGAAAAATAAATATGAATCGGTTAAGCAGTTTGAGGAGATGAGTTTGCTAGATAAAGCCATGAACTTGGCGTATTATGAACTGTTAGGAGAGGCTAATTTGGTAAATACCGAGATCAATAATTATTTAAAAGTGAGTGTAGCCGATATTCAACACTATGCCAATGCGTTATTCTCCAGAGAAAAATCCACTACTTTATTTTATTTAGCTAATTAATATGTTAGACAGAACCATAGAACCTGCTTTTCAGCAGATTACTGATATTCATTTTATTGAGGCCAAAAAACATTTGCTAAGTAATCAGATTCCGGTTTTTGAAGTGAACGCTGGCGAACAAGATTTGGTGAGAATAGAATTTATTTTCCAAAATGTAGCTTGGGAAAAGTCTAAACCTTTGCTGCCTAGCGTGTGCAATAGCATGTTGACAGAAGGTACCCATTCACTTTCTGCTGCCCAGATTGCATCAAAAATAGATTTCTATGGAGCTTTTTTTCAAACAGAATACAGTTTTGATCAATCTTCACTTACCTTGTTTTCGCTTAATAAGCATGTAGCGCATACTTTGCCTATCATTAAAGAAATGCTTACAGCTTCAATCTTTCCAGAAAAAGAATTGAATACTTTTTTAAGAAATCAACAGCAGAAATTAAAAGTAGGTTTAGAGAAAAATAGTGTTTTGGCGAGAAGATCTTTTAATCGGGCTTTATTTGGCGATAGTTTGTATGGTTATCCTTATGAGTTGAAAGATTATGATGAAGTGAAAAGAGCGGATTTACTCGCTTATTATCAAGAAATGTATCATCCTAAAAATTGTACGATCATAGTCTCTGGTAAAATTCAAGAAGAAACTATTGCGCATTTAGAGCAGCTTTTTGGGTCATGGAGTACAGAGGTGACTTTGAAGGAATTTAATATCAATATCCAACCTGATGAGCAGAAATGGCATGATATAGAAAAACCTCAGGCTCTGCAATCGGCCATTAGGTTAGGAATTTCAACGGTTAATCGAACGCATCCTGATTTCATGGGATTACAAGTTTTGAATACCGTTTTAGGAGGCTATTTTGGAAGTAGATTGATGGCTAACATCAGAGAAGATAAGGGTTATACTTACGGAATTGGCTCGGCAAATGTTACCTTGCAACATGCCGGCTTTTTCTTTATTGCATCAGAAGTAGGAGCAGATGTTTGCGGAGCAACCCTTACCGAAATTGAGAAGGAAATAGCTATTTTGAAAACAGAACTGATCCCGAACGAAGAATTAGCTTTAGTTAGAAATTATTTAATGGGTAGTTTATTGGGTAGTTTAGAGAATGCTTTTTCTCATGCAGATAAATTTAAAAACTTGTATTTCTATGGTTTGGGATATGATTACTATGATCAATACATCCAAACTATTCAGAATATCAATGCAGAAGAATTGAGAGCATTAGCCAATAAATATTGGAATTTTGAAGATTTCTATAAGGTGATTGTAGGGAAAATGTAAACAGGATATAGTTAAATGATTAAGTTTTAACTATTCTATAATTAAGTTCAAAAAAAAATTAACTTTGTACGGCAAATAAACACCCTTAATTATTTGCCCATATGCAACTTGATTCCAATAAATTTCTTGCCGAAGGTTTAACTTATGATGATGTACTTTTGGTTCCGGCCTATTCTGAAGTTTTACCTAGAGAAGTGGATACTTCTAGCTATTTTACTAAAAAGATAAAATTAAATGTGCCCATTGTTTCTGCTGCAATGGATACCGTGACTGATTCTAAACTGGCCATTGCCATAGCGCAGGCGGGTGGAATTGGCGTTTTACATAAAAACATGAGTATTGAAGCTCAGGCTGATGAAGTAAGAAGAGTAAAACGTTCTGAAAGCGGGATGATTCAAGATCCGGTAACCTTACGTGAGGATGCTTTGGTAGGAGACGCTTTTAAAATTATGAGAGAATACCATATTGGAGGTATTCCGATAATCTCTGATGAAAATGTGCTATTAGGTATCATTACCAATCGCGATTTAAGATTTCAGAAAAATATGAAACAAAGTATCAGTGAGGTAATGACCAAAACCAATCTGATTACTGCACCAGAAGGCACTACTTTAACACAAGCAGAAGCCATTCTCCAAAATTATAAAATTGAAAAATTACCTGTGGTTAATAAATCAGGGAAACTGAGTGGTTTAATCACTTTTAAAGATATTCAGAAATTTAAAAACTTCCCACAAGCTTGTAAAGATGAGCATGGCAGATTAAGAGTAGGTGCTGCTGTTGGCGTAACGCATGATACCATGGAACGTGTGGCTGCTTTGGTAAAAGCAGGAGTAGATGTCATTGCTATTGATACTGCTCATGGCCATTCAAAAGGGGTAATTAATCAGTTAAAAGAAGTAAAAGCAAAATACCCCAACTTACAAGTGATAGCAGGAAATGTGGCTACCGCTGAAGGAGCGAAAGCTTTAGCCGATGCTGGTGCTGATGGCGTGAAAGTGGGAATTGGACCAGGTTCTATTTGTACTACCAGAATTATTGCTGGTGTGGGTGTTCCGCAATTGTATGCGGTTTATGAAGCAGCCAAAGGTTTAGCAGGTACAGGCGTTCCGGTAATTGCTGATGGCGGAATTAAATACACTGGAGATATTGCTAAAGCCATTGCAGCGGGTGCAAGTTCTATTATGGCAGGTTCTTTATTTGCTGGAGTAGAAGAATCTCCAGGCGAGACCATCATTTATGAAGGACGTAAATTCAAATCTTACCGCGGAATGGGTTCTGTGGAAGCGATGGAATCTGGTTCTAAAGATCGTTATTTCCAAGATGTAGAAGATGATATCAAAAAATTGGTGCCAGAAGGTATTGTAGGTCGGGTGCCTTATAAAGGAACTTTAGCCGAAGTGATGCATCAATATGTTGGAGGATTAAAAGCAAGTATGGGCTATTGTGGAGCAAAAGATATTGAAACCTTACAAAAAGCACAATTTGTGAAAATTACGGCTTCGGGTATCCGCGAGTCGCATCCACATGATATCACTATTACTAAAGAAGCTCCGAATTATAGTAGGTAGTTGGTTGGTTAGTTGATGGTTCACTGGCTTCTTTTTTAGGGCGTTTTAACACGCTATCCGCTTTAGTTTTTTGATGAAGAATCAAAAAAGCTATCGCTGCTATCGTTAACGCAAATAGAATCATTATATTTATAATCATCATCAAATTGACAAATTATCAAATCTTCAAATCAATATGTCACACAAAGAAGAACATTTTTCAGGCTCAGATTTTTTGCAGGATGTAGCCATAGGAATGGCCGATGGTTTAACCGTTCCTTTTGCATTGGCTGCGGGTTTAAGCGGCGCAGTAAGTTCTAATGGAATTATTATTACTGCTGGTTTAGCAGAGATTATTGCGGGCTCTATTGCTATGGGATTAGGTGGATATATTGCCGGTAAAACAGAATATGACCATTTTTTTTCTGAACAAAAGCGTGAGTATGAAGAAGTGGAGAATGTTCCGCAAAAAGAGCGTGAAGAAGTAATGGAGATTTTGGGTGAGTACGGTTTATCGGCAAAAAGCCAAGAAATAGTAGTTGCCGAGCTAGAAAAAGATAAAGATAAATGGGTGGAGTTTATGATGAGGTTTGAGTTAGGCTTAGAAGAACCCCATCTTAACGCTGCTCGTAAAAGTGCCATTACCATTGCTTTATCTTATGTTGCAGGAGGTTTTATTCCTTTAGGTCCTTATTTCTTTGCAAGCAATAGCGAAGATGGACTTTATGCTTCCATCATCATCACTTTAATAGCACTCTTTATTTTTGGATTCTTTAAAAGTAAAGCTACCGGACAATCAACTTGGGCGGGTGCCTTTAAAACCATGTTTATCGGCGCTTTAGCTGCCGGAGCGGCATTCTTTATTGCTCGATTAATTAGTTGATAAAGACCGAAGTCAGAAGTCGGATGACCGAGGTATATCAGCATACTATCAATTTAAGATGATAAAATAAATCTTCCGACCTCCGACGTCGGACTTCAGACTTTTTAATATGATCAAATCTCTTTGTGTGTATTGTGGCTCTAACTTTAATCAAGATCCGCAATTGAAAGCTGCCGTAGAAAGTTTAGCTGATGTGATGGTAAAACAACAAATCCGTTTAGTTTATGGTGGAGGAAGTGTGGGTGTTATGGGATTAATTGCCGACGCAGTATTGTTAGAAGGAGGAGAAGCAATAGGTGTGATTCCACAGTTTTTAATGGATAAAGAAGTTGGACATAAAGGTTTAACCGAGATGATTGTAACCGAAAACATGCACCAACGTAAACAGAAAATGGCCGATTTGGCAGACGGTTTTCTAATATTGCCAGGAGGTTTTGGTACTTTAGAAGAGTTTTTTGAAGTCCTCACTTGGCTACAATTAGGCTTACACAAAAAACCGATAGGTGTCTTAAATATTAACGGATTTTACAATCCGCTTTTTAAACAAATGGATGTCATGGTTGAGCAAAGATTTTTAAAACCTATCAACAGAAACTTGGTCATTAATGAAGCTGATCCTCAAAAAATGATTGATTTAATGAATACGTTTGAAGCCGAGCCAGATGAGGTTTGGTTTAGAGAACGTAACCTTATATAAATTGATATTTACGATATAAACTATAAATATTTATAGTTTAAGCTAACTTTTAAAGGAAAACATATTATTTTTCTGTCCATCAATTCCATCAATTTTATCCCAGTTATACAATATTTGTATTTGCGAGATTTAAAATGGTTTTGAGGTGAAATCTAAACATCACATCAGCAGATTTTAAAATCTAAATTAAATTCTGTTTTTTTGCTAAAGCTACGGCTTCAATTTTTGAGTGAACTTGTAACTTGGTGTAGATGTTTTCGATATGCCTCCTAACAGTAGATGGAGATATAAACAAGTTTTCGGCTATCATGGTATAAGTTCTACCACTAGATAACTGTTCAAGCACTTCTACTTCTCTATTGGTGAGATTCACTATATCATCTTCATTATTTGGCTGAAAAGAGATGGGCTTACGCAATAAATTCAAGGCTTTTATTGCAATGGATGGCGTCATGATGGCTCCTCCTGCTAAAGTTTCAACTATCGCATCGTACAATAATTGTGGTGAAGTTTCTTTTAGTAGATAACCATCAGCGCCTGCTTGTATTGCGTTAAATATATTCTCATCATTATCAAAAACTGTGAGCATAATAATTTTTATCTGAGGATATTCTTGTTTAATAATTGCCGTGGTTTCAATTCCGTTTTTACTTGGCATTTCAATATCCATTAAAATTAAATCAGTATTTCTATGTTTTGGCAGTTTTTCAATACATTGTAAGCCATCATTGGCAGTAAAAGAAATATTAATATCGTTAAAAAGAGATAGTTTTTCTTTCACACTTTTGATGAGGAAGTTATTATCATCGATAATTGCGATATTAATTTTCATGGTTTAAATTAAAGTAGGTTTAATTTCTAACTTCAAAACGGATTACAGTTTCATTCCCGATTTCTGAATGGAGTTCCAATTTGCTATTTAATTCTAAAGCTCGTTTTCTCATATTCAATAAGCCGTTTCCAGGCTCAATTTCGGTTTCTTTAAATCCTTTTCCATTGTCTTTTATCATAAATTGAATATTCGATTTTTCTTTGGAGATCAAAATTTGAATATAACTAGCATCTGCATATTTAAGCGCATTAATGGTGGCTTCTTGAATGATTCTGAAAATATTTAAACCTTGAATACCTGTGAACACTTCATCTTCAGCAACTTCATTGTTAATCAATAATTCAATTTGGGCTTGGCTTTGCGACTGTTTTGCTTTTTCTATAAAATTAGCAATCCGGCTACGTAAATCTCTAATGGTGATGCCTTGCTTATTCATTGCCCAGATGGTATCACGTAATTCTTGAATGGTTTCTTTAGCAAATGAGCCAATGTTACTAAGCCTGTTTACTAAACTTTCATCCTTATCTTTAACATAGTATTTTATGGTATCTATGGCAGAAATGATAAAACTCAGTTGAGCTCCAATATTGTCATGTAAATCTCTTGAAATGGATAATCGTTGTTCTTGTAATTTGTTTTGATTTTCAATTTGTTGGAAAGCTAATTTCAACTCATTATCTTGTTTTTGTTTAAGGTTTTTAAGTACTTGCTGTTTGTAAAACAAAAAGCCAATAAGCCCTATAATGATAACCAAAGCGCCTAATCCGAAAATCCAAGAATTACGATTATTAATTTTTGCCTGTTGTTGAAGGATTTTATTTTCTTTTTCTGCGGTTTCATATTTTGTAGAAATTTCTTCTACATCCTTTAGTTTCTGAACGTTGTACAAACTGTCATTTAATACGTTATAAGTTTTTAAACTTTCAAATGCTTTTTGGTAATTACCCAATTCTTCATAATTTCTGGTAATTTGGTCGTAGTTATATTTTTGAATATCTGTGAAGTTGATTTTCTTTGCCACAGCATTGCTTAATTCAAAGTATTGGTTAGAAGTTTGGTATTGTTTAGTTTCTTTATAAAATTCTCCTAATGCTGTAAAATTTAGCATTAAAGCGAAATCATCCTTCAATTTTTTTCTAATTTCAAGTGCTTGTTTTAGGTAGCTTTCTGATTTTTTGTAATCTTTAATCAGCAGTTGGTTGTATCCTAAAAACTCTAAGGAATATCCAATTCCAACAGAGTCTTTCCGTTCTTGTTGTATTTTTAATGATTTTTCAAAACGTCTATTGGCTTCGGTATAATCACCTTCATCACGATATACCACGCCACTTTCATTGTTAATACGGGCAATTCCTTCATAGTTTTTTTCTGATTCATATAATTTTAATGCTTTTTCATAAAACTCCAACGCTCTTTTGGGTTGTCTCAATTTGCGATACATTCTCGCTAAATCATCGTACAACAAACCCAATTTCTCTGTATTGCCCGACTTTTCTAACAAAGAAAGTGCCTTATAATAATAAACTGAAGCGCTGTCCACCTTTCCTTTTCTGCCCAAAGCCAGACCGATGAAGCGCAAAAAATCGCCTTGATTGACTTTGTCATTTTGTGCTTCAGCTAGTTCATATCCAAATTGTGAAAGTTCTATTGTTTCATCAAATTTGGTTAGATAGTTTTCTTTAAAATAATTTTGTAGGACAGAAATTTGCTTTGGGTATGAATTTTCTTGTTTTACAATTTGCTTAACACTATCAACATCGCTTTTTAGCTGAGCAGTAGCCCAATTAGATAAATAAGCAATCATGCTAATCATGGTAAAAAGTAATTTATACCTCATATTTAGAATGGTTTAAGTGCAATTGATCTGTTAAATTAAAAAATTATGAGATATTTTCTGCTGACTTGAAAATTTTGAGTATTGATTGTAAATACACTTTAAATGATTGCATCAATTCTTCTGAATTTAAGTTTTCTGTTGTAAAATTGTCTGATGAAGAGAAATGCTTATCTAATTGTTGCCATCTTTTTTCAATAGTTAGGTTTAATTCTTGTTCATATATATTGATTTTGGTTGCTTTAGTTTTTTTAGATTTCATTTCTAGCATTAATTCATAATCATGAAAAAAACTTTTTAGCAAAGTAATAATGTACAAAAGCAACACCATTAATAACAGATAGAAGATTGATAAAGCTATCATTTATTCCCCTTTGTTTTTTTTTAAACGAATCCATTTGATTATTGCCCATACCGCAATTCCAACACCAAAAAAAACAATGATAAATGGCGCAAAAATAACAAATAGCGTAAGTAACCCTGGTAAAGCTCCTTCAAAGGTATTTTCAACTTCGTAAGGATTTCTTAATTTTATATTTGCATAAGTTAGCGTTTCAAATGGTATTTGACTCATTTGGTCAATCCTGGTAAATAACTCATTTGTTTGTTTTATTGCGTTTTCAAATAAAAAATTTTCGTTAAATTCTGAGTATTTAATAATAAGGTTGTCTTTTGGAGTTGGCGAGAAATCGGTTTTTTGTCCTGCAAAAATTTGATTTTTAGCATTGAATTTAAAACCAAAACCTTCTGAAATCCCTTGAACACTATTAAGTGTTAAGCTATCCATTAACTGGATATTAAACTCTCCTTTTTCGATGTTATTTTTCCAAACGCTGCCGCTTTCTAACAAGTAAATAAGCGCATTTCTTTTTTCGATGTTATATCCTTTTCGAATTTTAGCTTCATTGGTGTTAACAATGAAATAAACTTCAACCTTTTGAATTTCATTAGGAGCAAACTGCATCTGCCACACTTTCCAATTGTCACTAAAAGCATCGATATTTTGAGCATCTGCGTTGATTTTTGGATAGTTTTCTCGCACTAATGTTAGCCACTTATTATTTGCTTTTATTTTAAACTGACTTAAAGAATCTAAAATGATTTGGTTGAGATTGTTTGCTCCACCAGAATAAATTCCGTTTACCGGATAACCCATTTTGAATTGTAAATACTCATTCGTTGTATTTTTAAATACATAAGATCCTTTTACAACAGCAAAACCTTTGTACAGCTGTATGTAAATACGCTCTTGTTGCATTTGAACTTTTTTAAATGTGAGCGAGTCTTCTTGATACAACATGGTAAAAACCGTTCCGCCTGCGTTCCATATACCCGGCTGGGCTGCATTTGCTAAAAGTTCACCTTGTGGTAAAACAAGCCAGTAAAAAAGCATTAAAATAAAACTATAACGACTGTGATTTTTCATTGGTTAGGGTAAGGCTAGTTCTATCAACATTTTATTAAAATGCTTATGTATTTTTTCATCAAATTGAGTGCTGCCAAAAACACTTCCATCAGCATAAACTAATTTAAAAAAACCAATACCCGATACAGTTTTTGTTTTTGTATCCACTTCGGCTTCTGCTAAAATATCACCAATAGCATTTCTATAAAATAATAAGATGCGATATGGTTTAAGCTCTTTTTGATTTTTGATGTAAGCCTGCAAAGTTTGTCCAGAATATGCTTGTAAATCAAAAGGGAGGTTATCTTTTGGGGCATCTTGATCAAAATGCATAATGCCTTTGTACAACTTATTTTGAGCAACAGTATCTTCAATTAATTTGAATTTAATCTCTACCTGATTACCCAAATAAGCTGTGGCATAAAAATAATTTTTTGGCTCTACAAAAGACATTATTTCTTGGTCTTCTAGATAAAAATATTGGGTAACAATATCATTTTCTCCCAATACTTTTTGACGATGTATTTCTTTATACAAATTTCCTTTTTGGCTGTAAAACCTTTCGGTGGTAGATTTCACATCATCAATTTCAGCGTTGATTAAATGCAATTGATTAGCCTGATATTGAAAACTGATATGGCTTTTAGCACCGCCCTTAAAGCGGATTTTCTCTTCGATAATACGATTTTGATTATCGTAAATATAAGTGTAGGTTCGGTTTAAATAAGGATTGCTGTGTTGCCAAAATTCTTGGTGCAAATAATTGTTTTTGTAGCTTGCTTTTGATTTAGACCAACTATCATCCAAAAAACTTTGATTTTTATAGCTTTCTATATTACCGTCTGCATTGAATGTTCGGGCTACTTTTTCCACTTTTTCAAGGCTATCACCATCAAAGCTATAATAGATTTGTTCTACCTGTTTAATTGGTTTTTTAAAGCTGTAATCTTTGTAGCTGATTTGGGGTAAAGTTTGGGCTAACGCCAATTGAAAACTAAAAAAGGAACAGCAAAGCAATAGTAGTTTTTTCATTTTTTATTCAATATTTCTTTTGCTTTTTTACTGATATATGCTCTTGCTTCTGGATATTTACTGGTTACGATTGCTAAACTTTCTTTGTAAGAATTGGCATGAATAGTTGTAAGAAAGTAATATGATGCATTTGGATTTTTTTGATAAATCAGATAAAACAGATCAGCAAATGCAGTATAAATTTCCCTTGCATTTTTTGCGGTTTTTATCCATTGGTATTGTAAATTCTTGTTATATTCTTTTAAGTGATCGTATGTTCTTGTGGCATCGTTATTAAATAAATTGAGGTAACTATCTGCTTCAAACTGTAAATGGTCACTACTTCCAAAAAGCGTGTTTTCTGCATCAGTTGTATCAAATGATTTTTTTAAGGCATCACTTACTTTGCTGTACAAATTGTTGGGCGTAAGGTCTAATCGATACATGATTTTTTCAGTTGTATAGCTTTGATAATAACCCGCTCCATTACAGATGGTACAAGTCACTGTTTCATATCCGTCCAGCACCTGCTTATTTGAAGTATAAACCTTAATGGGTTTCAAATATCCCGAACGGTCAATATCTGTAATTAATGTACGTCCTTGGCTGTCCTTCCAATACACATCTTCTTTTACGGCTTTATATCTTTTGACAACCTTAGTTTTAGAGCACCTAACTTCAATAGGTTTACGCTTAGTACTTTGAAAATATACATTTCCCGCTGATTGATCTAAGGTAACAGCACTTCCGTCATCTCCTTTAACAAGTAGGTTTTGGTTATTGTCTAGTCCAATGATATTTACCCAACGGTTTAACTTCTCTACAAATACCTGGGCAAGGCCTTCTGATTTAACATCTGCATAGCGAACTTTTTCGTAGAATTGTAAGGTATCTATTGGTATGGCATTGGTTTGGATAAAGTTAAACCCTTTTATGGGCGATTTTGCCCAGTAGTTTCTATGCCAGAAAGAGTTCAATTCTTCAACTTTGTCTAAAATAAAAGTTCTGCCTTTTGCCAATACGCCACCAGAAAATATACCTGCTTCCACCGTTAACTTATGTTGCAATCCATAAGGTTTATCCTTTAAAAACCGCATCTCAGCATCTCCTTTTACACGATAGCCTAAACCATTTAGTTTACCTTGTTCAAAAATACCGACTTCCATAAGTATTTCTTTGGCTGGTGTTGGGTCACCCGTAGTTTGGTATTTTACACCGTAACCATCTGTTGGGTTTGAGCTATAGTTTCCTAAATAATCATTAGCACTGTTGAATAAATTTAGGGTTTCTTTACCTGATTTATATATCTTATTTCCCGTATATGGTGTTACTTGAATTTGTTGTTGCAATTGCGAAACATTTGGCTTTTGCGATATTAGAGCTGGTAAAGTTTCTTCTATAGCATCACCAACTATCAACACCCATTCCCCCTTGCCGTTACGCTCTCTAAAAAGCACTGTACCTTGTGAAATACCCGAAATTGGGGCAAAATAACCAGTGTAAATTTCGTTGGTATTGCTTTGGAACGTACCTGCGTGAGCATTTCCTGTGTAGATGCCTTTTGATGTTTTATTAATGATTTTTCCAAGCTCACCAATAGCATTTGGTTTATTAAATGTCCAACAGTTTAGTACATTAGTGTGTTCGTTTACCCAATGCCTATCTGTTGAAAAGCTTAAAATAGGGGTGTTTTTATTGCTATATAAATCTATTACCCATATGTCTTTTTGATGTTTTATACCATATTTTAGACTGCCATCTTTATTATAAATAGTTGCATCGGAAGTTAACTTATAAGGTTCTTTTTTATCAATATCTTTTTTTAAGGCATAAATTTGATTGTTTTCTAAATATCTAATATCGTCTTTAGGGTATATAATAATCTTATTTGTTACATATTGCTTCTTCCCATCTTTTATATTGTAATACTCATTATACTCTATTTTGGCAGGAGCATATACCTTTTCTCCGTTTACTAAAAAAACTACTTTGTCATGCTTTTCTCCACTTTTATAGCTTGTGAAAGGCTTGCTCCCATTAACACTTACAATTATCCTTTTATCATCGCTTTTAAATATAGTAGCATTTTTAAGCTCTTTTAAAAGCGTTTCGCTAACTTTATCTACGCTACCAAGAACATTTTGCCAAGCTTTATTTTGCGCCTGTACATGGCTTGCGCTTAACAAAAACACGGTTAAAAAAATATATGCTTTCATCATTTTATATTTTAAAGACCTTGATTACCCTTGTTATAAAAACGCCATTTAATTTTCAGTCCACGTTTATTTGAGCTTAAAAATTTTATCGTCATTAAAAAAATAGAAACTACCATTCTCACTTACCACCGGCATCCTTGGTTTAGAGGTAGTAAAACTTCTGCCTGCTGGCGCATTATAAGTAATTCTTGCCTTTAACTCGCCTGTTATGCCATTTCTGTTGTAAACATCATAATAAAGCCGGCTACCTCCGTCATGATTGAAATTAATCAGTTTACCATCGTTAAGTTCTGCGCTAAAAACGATGACCGGATCTGAAGTGCTTTGCCAGGTTTTACCAAAATCAGTTGAGTAGTTTTTGAACGCTAAATTTCCAGTGATAGTAGTGATATAGCTGATAAAGCCATCTTTGGTAAAAGTTAATGCTCCTTCACCTGATTTGCTGTTGTAAGATGCACCGGGCAGCAATGTCCAAGTTTTTAAATCGACACTGGTTAACATCTTAAACGAATTTGAGTAGCTAGTGCCAAAAGTGTTGGTATATGCTGTAACAGTTTTGCACATACCGTAGTAAGTGTTGCCTATTTTTTTTACTTCTACTAAAGTATTGGTTATGGGAGATGCTACTTTTTCCCAAGTATTACCATTGTTTGCCGAGTGCATTAAAACATTGTTGCCAGATACGAATGCCTTATTGCCATCTTGATAAACAAAGTTAAAATGCCCACTGATGTTTAAAAAATTTGTGGTTTTGCTGCTCCTATCGTAAGAGAGCACAGTATCTGCTCCTGGAGAAACTTCGCCACTGTAATAATCATAAGCGGGTTCTATCTGGTAAATTGCGTAAACTTTATCTTCGCTTATATAAGCGTTTTTAGGAACTCGAACTTCTTTAATTAAACCGTTGATATTTTCGTTTTTTGCAGCGCTTATTTTTTTGGCTGCTAAAGGATACATTTCGTAAGTGTAGGCTCCTTTGCATACCGTGTAAGTAGATATTGGATAAGCAGCCATGTTTCCATTAGTAATTTTAAACATGATGGGCTTACCTCCATACCTTAAAATAGTAGCAAACACATCGCCGTTTTGATTGATCTCTATCTTTTTAGGATTTTCATAATTCTGCTTATAAGGGTTTGGCCAATTAAAAGTACGAACGGCATTTTTTTGCCCAGTTTGATACACATGAAAACCCATCTGATCGGCAATAACCAATTGGTTGTAACCGTTAAAATGAAATTTTGAAGGCTTTGAAACGTTATTGCTGGTAAAATATAATCTAACAATGTTAAAAGGATGAAATACCCATTTGTTATTGAGGGGTTGATGAATGGTTAAACCTTTGCTGTTCACAAATGCGATACCTCCATTTTGGTCTTGCCCGCAGTATTTGCCCAAGGTATCTGCTTTATTATTAATTACGCTACTTTGGCCATTAATAGTATTAATGAGCGTTACCTTATTTATGTTACTTAACAAATTTACATCGTAAACAAAATCATCTTTACCAAGAATAAATTCGCCACCCGTAATGTTGTAAGAAAAGCCAACATTGTCTGCTCCTAATTTGCTAAAATACCTTGAACTTGTTGGAGGATCGACTATATAGTAGCCCTTATCATTTACTGCCAATATTTGCTTAATGCCCTTTAGCTCTTGCCAAGTAGCACCAGCATCTTTGGTGTATTGAAATTGTTTATTTTCTGAATTGGTTCTGATAAGGGCATAATTGCCACTAAAAGAAGGGATAAACTCAGCAGCATCATTAAATAGCGGACTAGAGAATACTTCTTCAACAGTACCATCTCTATCTTTATTTGGAGCTGGCGTATCAGGTTCATTTGTTGTTTTTTTACAAGCAAATAAAATTAACATTAAGCCTGAAAATAGTAAACTAAGGTTTTTCATGTTTTTAATGATTTATTTTATGTATTTTATTTTGTGCTCAAAAATTAAATCGAAATCGGTGCTACCGCTCTCGGTGCCGTCGGCATATTTTAATTGCCTAAACACTAACCTACGTTGCACACCAAAACGTTTATCTAGTTGTAGGCGTTTGGTCCAATCGCCTTCCATATTGCTTGCCTGAGCCGGGATATCAAAAGTAATAGTAGACATTTTTTTGCCTCTCAACACCCCAATTTTATCTCTAAATGCTTGTAGGTTTTCTTGTTTGAGTTTGCGTAAATCAAGCAAATAAGCCATGGCATTTTCTTTTACTTCAGTTTCAAAATGTATACGGCGGTAGCTATCGAAAAGGGTAACTTTTGGTCGGCCTTTAATGAAAGAAGCCAATACAGTATCGCCATCGTACACAAAAATGGTTTCGGTTATTGCTCCTTTAGTATTGCTTTGTTTTTCAGTAACGATGTTTTGCTGGTGATCGAAAAATGCCTGTTTGCCACCTCCGTTTTGATATTTTCTATCGATGGAAGAGACCATTCCGTTATGATCGTAAGTGTAGGTATCGGTAAAATTGGTGTAAACTCCGGTTGCAGTTACTTTTTGCAAAAGGCCATTGGCATCATAATGCAGTTTTTGGGTGGCATTAAAATTTTTAGCTGAAGCTAAGGTATTAACGCTATCTAAAACACCATTTTTATATACATAATTATGAGCGGTTTCGCTGGCATACTTTCCAAAGATGCGGGTGTACTTTTGAATGAGCTTTCCATCTTTATTAAACGAAATCACTTCGGCCATTACAGGTTCGTAGCCTAAACTATCGCTTTTGTAATAGGCAATTTTGGCAAAATTGGGCTGCTTTTGAAAACCATACGATTGCCAATAGGTCTTGGGAGGTGAAAGATGTTCGGCTTCCTGTGCCTTTAAGCCAAAACCAATGATTATAAAAAGTAAAGTCACAATAAATTTCATCATTTTAGATTTTTAATTTCTGTATTCAATCGTTCTTCTGGTAATGGTGGAGAATTCCCATTTGCCATTTTTTATTTTGTAGTTTTTGCGTTCTATCCAGTTGCCTTTTGTATCAAAAGCATATTCAAAACGTTCTTTGTCTTTACCATCTACTTGAATTTTTTCTAAATCTTGGTACTCGAATTCATCTCCCGCTACGTTTACCTTTCGGGTTTTATAATGGTATTTGGTAAGGCTACTAATTCCTAAGTTGGTTACTGTTTTTTCTAATTTATTTCCGTTCTTACCTAATAGCAAACTATCTGTTTGATCTAGCACATCATCTAGGTATATTTTTTTAATACGGATTGTAGTCCCCTCTTTATTTGATTTGTACCAGTGTTTGGTTTGTTTCATTTTCTTGTTTTGAGGGCTATGAACAGTTTCCTGCGTATAATCATCGTCATTCCCTTGGTATTTCACTTCAAAAACATCCGGATCGGGCACATTCAATAAATAGCGTTTTACATTAATCTTCTCTACATCAAAAGAACCATAAGTATATTGCCATTCTTCAATGGGTTTCAGCGTGTTGGGATTGATGATTTTTACCGATTTTATTTTTTTGGAATAGGCGTCGGCATAATTAAATCTGATGTCAAAATCGGCATAACTGTTATTGTAATTCACCAATTGATAATCGGTTAATTGATAAGTATTGTTCCATTTTAAATAGGTTTCCAATATGGGAAATTCTTTGTTTTCTTCTACGGCAATTTCTTTGGTTGTTAAGCTTTTTACATGCGAAAAATCAATTAAATCCACCTGGTTTCTAAAATCCCATTCGGTTGGATAATAGGGAATGTAGTTTTGAGAAAAAGCAATGTTTGCTATCAAACAAGTTGTGGCCAAAAGAATAGTTTTTACAGTTTTCATCTTGTTTTGTTTATAGTTTTAAATATTTCTGATATGTCTCTTGGCAAAATGCCTTCAATTGTACTTGGCTTGGAGCTTGGTATATTTTCTCGGTTGTTTGGATGCTTCGTACCGTGGCCACTAATTTTTTTGTTTTGCTATTGGCTTGGCTATATTCTATTTTCGCTACCCACAGATCGCCATCGTACAGGTAGTTGATGTGTTTTATTTTTGATTGCTTTTGTCCGGAGTTTTTCGTCTCGGTTATAAAATCCACCATTTGTCTTAAATCGCCTTTTAGGTTGTAGTAAAACAGGGTAAGCACCTTTATCTCGTCCTTTTCTCCTGGCAAAACGGAGGCTTCGGTTTTCATCAATTTACCTTCGCTATTATTATAGTAGGTGATCGTAGACATTAGTTTTTCGTTATGGTATTTTTTAACACGATAGCCCTCTTTACCGCCGTATTCTATTTGTTGAGTTCTCTTTCCTAGGGAGTTGTAGATAGATTTGCCTCGTAGTTCGCCGGCATCGTTATAAAACAAAATGGTTTTATCTGTTTCTCCGGTGGGGTAGGTTCTATAAAATGTGGTTTTGTAGCCCTTGTTTTCGGTTTGGTATTTGTTGGTTTTGTATTTCGTTCCGGCTCTATAGCTTTGTAGTGTTTCTTTGCTTTTTAGCTGTCCGTTCTCGTAGTGATAATCCAAAGCTGTTTTTACCATTGTGGTACTATCCCGATATTGAAAATTGATGATTTTTTCGTCTTGAAAAGTGTAGGTAGAATGGTTTGGTCGCATAGAAAATTGCTGTTGCGGAATGGTAAAATCGGCATAGTTGATAACGGCTTTTACCGTGTTAGGCGGTAAATCGAAATCTTTAGCTTTAGTGCTTTCTTGTGAAGTAGCATAAAAACCTAAGGCAAAGAGGAACACCAGCAAAACATATTTTAGGCCAAGTTTCATTTTATAACCGCATTAATTTGTTTTATTGCTATAAGCGCCACTGTATTTTTGAAGCCGTTCTTTCGATTTTTTACGAACAAAATCTCTTTGTTCAACGGTTAGGTTGGGTAATAACTTTATTAAAGCTACACGCTGTGGCAACTTCATTAGTAATTCAAAAGCGGCATCTGGGCTTTTTGTGTAAACCTCTTTAAACATTGCGGTACAAGACTGAATGATTTTCTCGGCAGCATAACCTTTTTGTTCCCAACTTTTCAGTTGGTTCTCCATATAACTTTTCAAACCATTCAAGTTCGTTCGGTAAGCTGCCATATAGGCTCCGGCTTCGGCTGATAAACCGCTGTAAGGATCAGCGTTATTAACGGTTGAATTGGCAATATTTGTATTGTTTTGTACTGTATGATTGCTATTTACAGTAGAAGTTTTGGTTGTGATTGGGACATTATCGTTAATACCCAAATAACTAAAAAGCCCTTCAACATACATCCCAACTTGGTTGTTGTAAAGTTTTTTAATCGTTTCATTTGGCGATTGGGAGTAAATCATGATTGCTTTTCCGTTTTTATCAAGCATAGCGTTAATTAATTCTATGGTTAAACCGTTATCTCCAATGATATACCTGATATTAACAATCCCTTTATCTTGCTCCGTAATTTTTTGTGTCCATATTCCATCAATTTGATAGGTTTTGGTTGCTCCACCTACAAAACTGTAACTACCAATTTTTTTAAGGTTATCGATATATTTATTGATGGCAACTAACGCTGTTTCTTTGGTGTATTTGCCGTTATACAGACGAGATTGTGTTCCCGCATTATTCGTTTTTACACTTGATGTTGGGGTGGAATTGATTGGTACTGCGGGAGATTTGTTAATTTCAACAGCATTTGTTTTAGAACTGGTAGGGCTTGTTGGTGTGTTACTAGCAAGCTCGAGTTTATCTGTTGCTGGGTTGTACTTTTTGCCCGCATATAATTTATTTAATGTTGCTTTAGCTGTTCCTGGTAAGTAGTAAAGTGGATTGCCATTTTCATCTTTAATTACACCATCACCATTTTGTAAATTAATTAGTTTGTGTGTAGGGTTTTCCTTGGCATTTTGTTTTCCCTCTATAACAACAACAAAGATATTATCTCCAGTTTTTAGATAGACCACATTATCTTGAGGCGATATGGGCTGAAGTGGATAATAGCCTGATGTATTTGCAAGGTCTAAATCTCCATAAAAAGTTTGATTCAATATTTTATCATAAACCAAATAAACAGGAGCGTTATATACTTTTAAAGCTCCATTACGCATCCCATTGGTTGTGTTTCCCAAAAAAGCACCTCTGTAGCCCAACATAGGTGAAGAACCCTTTCTAAGAAGTAAAGTATAAGGACTATTTACCAATACTTTAGCGAATACTTGTTTTTGAGCTGATTTTGCATCATCAAAAGCATTTTCTATGATGTAGTATTTTTCGCTAAAAGGATTATAAATGATGATGTCTTTTCTTTGAAGAACTTCTTTGAAAAGGAAATCAGCTTTTTGTTCGTTAATATAAAATTTACAATTGAAAAGAGGGTCTGATGAAGCGTAAGTAGACTTGGTATAAATTACCGAAATATCATTGTTAGTACGATCAACATCGTTGTAATAAATGGCATTTTCAAAACCAACCTTATTTCCAAGCTTATCATATTTTAAATTGAACAATTTATCGTTACGACCAATTTCTAAACCGTTTTTATAAATATACTTTGTAATAGCCGCAGGATTTGTTGAAAGGTCTTTTTCGGTAACAATAAGCTGATCACCATTTTTTAGATAGCTAAATTCTTTAATAGTTCCTCCCGTGATACTTTTAATAAGTCTTCCTTTTTCATCATAAGTATAGGCAACGTTATAACCTTTTGTGTTACTTAAATTAGTTAGCAAACCTTTCGCGTTGTAAATATATCTTTGGGTTTGTATCCCCAATGAGGCATAAGTATATTTTACCAAATATCCCTGACTATTAAATTCATAAGATTTGCCCTCGGTATCTGCATAAAGCACTCCATTTTTATATAGATAGTGCAAACCTCTACTAAGACTGAACTCATAAATAAGCATTCCCTCTTTAGAGAATACTTTTTGCCCATAAGCATAAACATCTCCCTTAAGGTTAAAATGCTCTTTTTTAAATTTTAATGCAATGGGGTTCATTGGCGCATTTACCCAATCTATTTTTTGAGCTTGGCTTTTAAAAACAATTACCAAAATCACTATAAGAAAGATTAATTTTTTCATGCTTTTTAAGTTTTGATGTTTACATTGGGTTTAGCATATTGGTTAACCACAATTTTTAAGAGCAAAAAGTGCAAAATAATAATTACAGATCCCCACAAATTATCGGGCATAAATACATCTGGGTAATTTTTCACCACAAAAAACATTAAAACCGCACCTACAATAATAGAAATGTGCAACACAATGGTATTAGGGTTGAAAACTTCAAAATAAATTTGTATCACTTGCGCAGTTTTATGCAGCTATATCCTTTCTAGCACAGTGAATATCAGATTGATATTGAAAAATCAATTTTGAAAAAACAGTACTTGCATATTGGCAATCATAATTTCGGTATTGTTTGCTCCAGTTTCACCGCCAGTCATTTGTGTTACACCCTTTTGATATTCATTAATATCTTTTGCTGCTTCACCGCTTACAATTGTAAAACCAGCATCAGTCAACTTTTTTTCTGCCTTTTTGTAGGCATTATCCGTAATAGTTTGAATGTCTTGCTCTGTTAATTCGCTAACTAAAGCTGCTGTCATGTTTACATCAGCTTTAAGGTTTCTATCTCTACCAGTTGCAGATCCTTCAACTAAATATTGATAGCCAATACTAAACTCTTTGAAGTAAACTTTTTTGGGCGCATTTTTTAATTTTTTGCTCCCAAAATCATCAACTTTAATATCATTTTCGGTAATGATTTGGCCTAAAGCTGTTAAAGGCATCAATAACATTAATGTGTAAACTAATTTTCTCATGTCTATTTTTTTTTGTGGTTTTTAAGTGTTTTTAATTTCATCGAACATCAGATAATTTGATGTCGGTGAAAATCCCGTCGCTTACTTCTATTATGATGCCTGTTGGCTCGTTGTTATTGATGTATTTTTCAAACTTTCCGCTAAAAATTCCCGAAACTTTAAAGCTGCCTGTTTTTTGATATTTGGTAACTTTAAAAGTGCCTGATTTTGCAGTATAAATTACTTTATCTTCTCCTGTAAAATATTGTAGCTTAGCATTTCCACTAGCTTTTGCACCATCGCTAATGGTATAATCACCCTCACTTATCCCGTAAAAATTTATTGAAAATTGTTCGGCGCCATTTTCAGCTTTTACTGCTGTATGGTCATCTGCTAGGATATATCCGCTTCCAGCAGGGTTATAAACCTTACCATCAATTTTGCAACTCAATTCACCCGCCTTTGCAGCAGAATTAGCTTCATCATTTTTTTTACAGGATGTTAAAAGAACAAAACCTAAAACTATAAGTAGAATAGGCGATTTGAATTGGTATGTTTTCATTAA
Source organism: Sphingobacteriales bacterium (assembly GCA_014763615.1). Lineage (GTDB taxonomy): Bacteria > Bacteroidota > Bacteroidia > Sphingobacteriales > Sphingobacteriaceae > Pseudopedobacter. The sequence continues at coordinate 31,137 of JACXVB010000011.1, forward strand.
ATTATGGATTAAGACTTTATTAAATTAAATATTTGATACAATTTTAATCATAAGTTTAGGGCATATATATAGGGCAAATGCCCCATTTTAAGATGAAAGCAGTTTTTGATTTTAAATTGGATCAGGATTGTAATTGAATATCTTTAAAATGATATAAAGAATTATTTATAAAAATAATTGTGTTCTATAAGCTAAGGATTAGCATAAAATTCGTTTTGTTAATGGATTTAGATTTTTAATTTGGATACCTCAGAAAAGAACCCCTTGAATAACTTATTTATCCTGCAACCAAATGAGTGCTTTAAAAAGCCCATTGAGCCAATTCTGTATGTTTATTTTTGCCAGGGCATCAGGTCTGATAAAGGCTAGGGATAGTTATTACCTGTATTTAGCCGTTAACCTAAATGCTTTAAGAATGAGGATAGCAATCATAGCTGTCCATATTTGTGCCATCGAATAATTTTGTAGGAGGTATACCTCCATTTTCTGACTTTTTTTGAGGATAAGGAATATGTTGAGGTATAGTATCATCTTCTTGTTTTAATTCATTAATTTCTTAATAAAAAGATCTTAATGATTCAAACGGATTTACCGTTTAATTAGGCTTTCAAATTTAAAAATGAACCTCTCCTTATACTTTAGAAATTTAAAATCAAGATTCTTAAACTTAACTGACAACAAAGAAAGAAAACTCACCACCTAATAATTACCTTTGCAGTTCATGAATCAATTTCAAGAAGATACCATTGTAGCACTGGCTACTCCTAACGGAATTGGCGCTATCGGGGTGATTAGATTATCTGGTCCGGAGGCGATACAAATCATCAATGCCGTTTTTAAGGGTAAAGATTTAAGCAAACAAGCTACACATACCCTCCATTTTGGAACCATCAAAGACGGAGCAAATATTGTGGATGAAGTGTTGGTTTCTTTATTCATCGCACCTCAATCATACACCAAAGAAAACGTGGTAGAGATCAGCTGTCATGGTTCTTCTTACATCATCGATAACATCATTAAACTCCTGATTAAGCAAGGCGCAAGATTAGCAAAACCCGGCGAATTTACTTTAAGAGCCTTTTTAAATGGAGGTTTAGATTTGTCTCAGGCAGAAGCCGTGGCAGATTTAATTGCATCTAATTCTAAAGCATCGCATCAATTGGCTATGCAACAAATGCGTGGTGGTTTTTCTAACGAGTTGAAGATATTAAGAGAGCAGCTCATTCACTTTGCTTCTATGATTGAGTTAGAATTGGATTTCTCTGAGGAGGATGTGGAGTTTGCCAATCGTGATGATTTGCGACGTTTAATCTCAAATCTCCAATCTATTATCTCAAATCTAATCCGCTCTTTCGATTTAGGCAATGTGATTAAAAACGGGGTTCCAGTAGTAATTGCCGGTAAACCTAATGTAGGCAAATCTACCTTATTAAACGCTTTATTAAATGAGGAAAGAGCCATCGTATCAGAAATTGCTGGAACTACCAGAGATACCGTAGAGGATGAAATCACCATCAAAGGCGTTCGTTTTCGTTTTATTGATACAGCGGGCATCCGCGAAACGCAGGATATTATTGAAGCCAAAGGAGTAGAGCGTACTTTCGAAAAAATCAAGAGTTCGGCTATTGTTCTGTATCTGTTTGATCCTTCAGAAACACAGGAGGAAGAACTATCCAAAATCATTCAAGATTTAAAAGCCGTAACCGAAGAGAATAACAGCACTTTATTGGTGGTTTCTAATAAGTCGGACATTCATCCTTTGGCAACAGAAAACACTGGTGTTTTGGAAATATCAGCCAAAGAGAAATTGAATTTAGAAAAGCTTGAGCAGGCTTTATTGGCAGCAGTAAATTTAAATCAGTTAAATTCTGATGAGGTAATCATTAGCAATATTCGTCATCTAGAAGCATTAAAAAAGACCGATGAAGCCCTTAACCGAGTACTTTACGGGATTGATAATCCCATCACTTCCGACTTTTTAGCTTTAGATATCAAACAAGCCCTACATTATCTCGGCGAAATTGTTGGAACCGTTACCACAGATGACCTGCTTGATAATATCTTCTCTAAATTCTGTATCGGAAAGTAATTTGTTTTCCGATTTCTTCTAAGTGCTTGTTTTTGTTGGGTTTTAGCCGTTTTTACTTTCCTTTATTTGTTGCCAAACTACTCTTTTTTGCTTATATTTGTTGCCAGATTGTTGCCCTGAAAAGTTGCCCTTGTTGTTGGGCAACAAGTTGGAGAGAAAATGTCACACATAGACACACTCTGACATTCAAAGGTACTAAAGGACAAATACAGGCACATGGCTAGCAACATAGAAATCACCAAAAAATGTCTCTACTGCGGTAAGGAGTACACAGCTAAAACGCTAACTACAAAGTATTGCGGCCACACCTGCAACAGTCGCCACTATAAGCAACTGAAGCGGGAAGAAAAGTTGAACAACTTCAAAGAAGCTCAGGCAAAGCCCGAGCAACAGCCGCAGCAATCATTTGACATTGCATTACAACAAAAAGAGTTTCTCAGCATTGATGAAGCTGCAAAACTTATTGGTGCAAGCCGCAGAACTATACACCGCCTTATATCCGGCAACAAACTCCAAGTTGGTAAGGTTGGCAGTCGTACCATCATTACACGAAAAGCAATTGATAATCTCTTTAATACACAAGCCGTATGAAAGTAACACTCAGACAACGCACCAAAGGCGATAAGGTTAGCCTTTATCTTGATTACTACCACAAGGGAAAAAGGGAGTATGAATATTTAGAACTGTACCTGTTTCCAGAGCCGGAGAAAGGCAAACTCACTAAGGAGCAAAAAGAATCCAACAAGGAAACCCTTGCACTGGCTGAAAGCATCCGTTCAAAGCGACAGATAGAAATACAGAACGGTATTTATGGCTTTCAGGATCAAAGCAAATTAAAAGGCAGCTTCCTGCGTTATGTGGAGTATTTAGCCGAGAAAAGGAAAAGCAGCCAGGGCAATTATGATAATTGGGATAGTGCTTTGAAACACCTGAAAAAGTATGTGAAGTTTGACGTTTCATTTGGGCAGGTAGATAAGAACTGGCTGGATGGTTTCAGGGAATACTTGATGAAGGAAGCAAAGACCCCAAGCAAGCAGCCCCTTTCACAAAATTCACAAAGCAGCTACTTCAACAAAATCAGGGCAGCATTAAAGCAAGCATACAAAGAAGGCATCATCAAGCAGAACCCTGCCGACCTTGTGGACGGCATCAAGCCCGGTGAACCTGAAAGAGAATTTCTCACTTATGAAGAACTGCAAGCAGTTGCAAAAGCTGAGTGTGAAATCCCATTATTGAAAACTGCTTTCCTGTTCAGTGCAATGACTGGCCTCCGTTGGTCAGACGTTCAGAAGATGGTTTGGTCAGAAGTTCAGCATAGCAAAGAAGTTGGTTATTACATACGCTTCCGGCAGAAGAAAACCAAAGGAGCAGAAACATTGCCAATATCAGAGCAAGCCTTCGGCTTATTGGGTGAAAGAGGAAACCCGGAGGACCGTGTTTTCATTGGCTTAAAATACAGTGCATGGCATAACCTCAAATTGCAACAATGGGTAATGCGTGGAGGTGTAACAAAAACAATCACCTTCCATTGTGCAAGGCACACCTACGCCACATTACAATTAACTTTAGGAACGGACATTTACACCGTATCAAAATTATTAGGTCATAAGGATTTAAAAACAACGCAGATATATGCAAAGATTATTGACGACAAGAAGAAGGTAGCTGCTAATAAAATTGTACTCGACTTATGAACAATGAACTAAATCTATATCACAAAATTTTGTTCTTGGAGCTTCGCCCCTGGACTAACAGAGAAGTTGCAGAAACCAAATACAAAGAACTGATGCAAGGCATCAGCAAGGAGCATTTTTCTTTTCAGCCACTTTATGAAGTTGATTTTCCAAAACCATTGACAGCAAAGCGGAAGTACTATTTTTCAATAATTGAGAATGAAGCAACAAACTACCTAAACAACTTTCAGCAAATCATTGCCGGTGCATTGAATGAAAAAGAAAAGCAGTATTGGGTACATACCACACTTACAAAAGTCCTATCACAAAAACTGAGAGAAGTAAGCAAGGTAATTGATGATAGCCAATACTTTTTTCAGCAGCTTTCAGCAGCTTCAAAAGCCTCCACACCTGAAAGCAAAATTCAAGATGAAGCGTACATTCTCCAATACCTCAAATATCAACTCATAAGAATTTACTTGGAGATTCAGGAAACATTCTCCAGCCACTTAAAGGAAGAAGCCATATCAGAAGAAGAATTGCATCAGCAATATTTTTCGGAGCAAGCTCCTTCAAAATCTTTCATTATAGAAGCAGTAAAACTCAACTTGCCTTTACCTGCTTCGCAGGTTACGGCAAAGCCTCAAACGGTGCAGTTTACAGTAAAAGCATTTGATTTTCGTACAGAGAAGAAAGGCATCATTCCTTATGAAGCTATCATCAAAGATTCAGGCAGGTTCTCCCGATTTGAGGAGGAACTTTTCTCACATGAATTGATTGATGAAAACTACAACTTCAAAAACCAGCACGGCCAAATACAAGAACTGGCAGCCATATTCCAAACCCTGATTAAGAAGGGCTACTTCAACAAGCGGCAGTTCCCAAAGAACAAGGAGATTAAGCCTGTTGATATTCGCAAGTTTTTAGACCACCGCTACAACTCCAATACAGATAAACAATTCCGTACCTGGGCGAATAAGCCTGATGAATTGGCTGATTTTGTAAGCAGCAAATATTGGATTGACAAATTACCGACTTCCTGAATTGCGGTAATTTGCTGTCAATTTACCATTTCAAATTTCCACTCTTTTTCTGAAACCCTTTACTGGCAAGGCTTTTAGCCTTGTCCAAATTTCCATTTTCAAGACTACCAGAGCCTTATTCTGAGCTTTGTATCGTCATCGGGAATCGGTGATGACTTTTGGCCAGAAGTCCATTTCTAACAATTAATAAATAAGAAAATGGACGAGATATTAAAACGTCTTGAAAAGATTGAAAAGCTCATTGAGAGCCAGAACTTGGTACGCAAGGACGTACTGAATTTTAACGAGTGTTGCGACTACTTAGAGTTGTCGCAGTCACACCTGTACAAGCTAACCAGTACCGGGGCTATACCGCATTACAAGCCCAACGGGAAGAAAATCTATTTCAGAAGGGCGGAACTGGATGAATGGTTGCTTCGCAACCGCACCACTACGCAGGATGAAATAGAAAGCAAGGCAGCAGATTATCTCATTAAAAAAGGGAGGAAACAGCTATGACAGAAGTTATGAATCTGCTCCTGCAACTCTCCCAGGACTTTGAGGTAATCAGGGCTTATGTGTTGGCACTAAAGAAATCCAAGTTGGAGAACTTCAAAGAAACATGGATTGATGGCCAAGACGTAATGCACACCATGCACATTAGCAAGCGTACCCTTCAATCCCTTCGGGATAACGGAACGCTTCCATACAGCCGCATCAATGGCAAGTTTTACTACAAGGTTGAGGACATAGAAAACCTGTTGCAATCCAATTACTCACAAGCTAAATCAACAGGTGATGGAAATAAGTAAAACAGCCATTTTGGATAAAACACACTACGGGCTTAGAATCTATTCCCATGTGTTGCGGCATTACTATCCGGGTGAAATCGCCTCTGGCGATTCGCTGACACCATCAAAAAATAAAAATGACCGTCAGCAAACAGTCCTTTCCCTTTCGGGAAGGGACTGCCAGCCCACTAAGAACCCTTTCAATGACAACAAGCCAACATTGAAAATTCAGATAGTAAACAATTGTGCAGAGCATTACGATTTAGAGAACAGCATCAGCAAAGGCGATGCCTTTGACTTCGCTGCAATGCATTACCAATTACAAGGTGATGAATTGTGCCAAAAGCTGAATGAAGAACTCTACTTGCGTATTGGTAAGCAAAAAGGCTTTTACAGTGATAATATCATTGCTCCGGTTGCTCCGCAACCTCAGCCTGTAAGAGTGCCAATCCCTGCTTTCAGTTATTTCAAAGCACCAGTAACAAATACGGTTCCATTCAAAGAAATCAATTTGTTGCAAGTGTACCACTTGCTTAAAGGCAATCAATTTGCTCAGTGTACAAGTACACTTCGCAGCATATCCGATAAGCAGGAAGCAAGGAAATACAAAGCATCCGTTTTTGATTATGTGACCTTTTCAGGCACATTCTCAAAACGCAATGACAAGTCATTGCTCAGGCACTCAGGCTTAATCACAATTGACTTTGATCACATTGGTAATGTACCTGAATTGAAAGACCGGCTACTGAAGGATGAATACTTTGAAACAGAATTATTGTTTGTTTCTCCTTCTGGTGACGGCCTAAAGTGGGTAATACCAATTGACTTGACAAAGGCAAAGCACCATGATTATTTCAAGGCCATTGCCAATTACCTCAAGCACACTTACCAGTTGGAAGTTGACCAATCAGGTAAGGACGTTTCAAGAGCCTGCTTCTTAGCAGAGGATGCAGGTGCATTTATCAATCCCAAATATTTATAATCAATGGAGAAATCGCTTTGCGATTCCATCTGTCCTTAGAAAAAAAATAATAGACATTCAGATGAAAAAGATATTCAATCCGTTGGATTGGTTGGAGCAACCAATCCAACAACAAATAAATACTGAACCGCAGAAAGTAGAAGCCACTACCGATGCAGCAGAAACCGACCTTGGGAGGTTCCCGCTGGCCAATGAAAATAAAAATGCCGCAGCGGAAATTGAAAAAATCATTCAGCAAATCGAAGCGAAGCAAATTGACATTGCAACCGCTTACAGCGATTGGCGGGATATTGGATTTGCTTTTGCAGATGCTTTTGGTGAATCAGGCAGAGAATATTTTCACCGCATCAGTAAGTTTTATGCTGATTACTCAACAACAGAATGTGATACACAATACACCAATTGCCTAAAGGCAACTGGTCACGGTGTTACGTTGAAAACATTCTTCTTTCATGCAAAGCAAGCAGGTGTAAACATTGCGGTTACACCGCAATACACCGAGCAGCAAAAAGTACAGTTACCAACTTTCCCTGAATCTATCTATCCTCAGCTTCCTGAGTTTCTGCAAAAGGTTGTCAAGATTGCTTCATTCAATGAAGAAAGAGACATTCTTTTGTTAGGCACTATCGTTTCACTCAGTGCCTGTTTTCAGAAGCTATACGGTATCTATGATGGCAAGAAGGTTTTCTCAAACCTGTACATTTTTATCACGGCTCAGGCATCAGCAGGTAAAGGCAGGTTGGTACACTGCAAGCAGTTGGTAAAGCCCATTCATAAACATTTGAGGGAGCAAGCCAAATTGATGAAGCAGCAGCATGAATTGGAAATGATGGAGTACAACGAAAAGAAAGGCAAAGATGCAAGTGCTGAGAAGCCCAACAAGCCGCCTGAAAAAATGTTGTTCATCCCGGCCAACAACAGCACAACAGGAGTATTTCAATTGTTGTTCGACAACGAAGGCAGAGGCTTAATGTTTGAAACAGAAGGCGACACCCTGGCACAAGCATTCAAAACCGATTACGGCAATTACAGCGATGGTTTCCGCAAGGCTTTTCACCACGAAACAATATCATACTACCGGAGAACAGACAGAGAGTATGTTGATATTGAAAGCCCATGCCTTTCAGGCATGTTCACCGGAACACCCAAGCAAGTATCTGCCCTTATCCCGAATGCTGAAAACGGCTTATTCAGCCGTTTCATTTTCTATTTCATGAACATTCAGCCGGTATGGAAAAATGTATTCGCCAATTCGTCTGATAATGGCTTAGACGATTACTTTGACCAGTTAGGCAATGACTTTTTTGGTTTGTACCAAACCCTGATGGCAAACCCTGAAATACAGTTCTGCCTTACGGCAGAACAGCAAGAGCAGTTCAACGCCTTCTTTGAGCAAATCCAAAATACCTACCTCAGCTTGCAGGGGCTTGACTACATGGCAACAATCAGGCGTTTGGGTTTGATTGCTTTCCGTATTGCCATGATCCTATCCGCTTTGCGGATTATGGAACATGGAGACTTGCCGGAACGCATCATTTGTGAGGAAAGAGACTTTCAAACCACGTTGGAGATGGTCCGTGTATTGGTGAAACATGCCAGTAAGGTATTTTCCGAACTACCACAAGATGCCCCAATGCCCAAGCGTAAAAACCAAAAAGAAAGGTATCTGGATGCCCTGCCAGCCAGCTTCAACAGGCAGGAGTACCTGAGAATTGCCGCCTCTATGTCCATACCCGATAAAACAGCCGAAGGCTACATTACCGACTTCTGCAAGCGGGGGCTGATTCATAGGGAAAAGCAAGACCATTACCTGAATCCCAATGCTAAGGAAACTCAGGATTTAAGGGAAGTTAAGGGCTAACCGCCCTTAGCTTCCTCCGTTTCCTTAAAATCCTGAAAACCCATAATCCCCCTAAAATCAAACAAAGGAAAAAAAGAGAAAACATTTGCAAAAGGTAGCAGTTTTCACTACCTTTCGCAAAAAATTACTCTCTTGGAAGATTCAAGGCAATATAAGAGTGCAGAAGATTGGGTAAACCACCTGCTGGCTAAGGGTAAATATGCTTTTGCGCTGCATCAGTTCCGTGCGGATTTTCCTGAGCAGTCAGATACGGCCAATAAGTTTGCCTTGAAAAGGCTGGTAGATAAAGAGCAGATTATTTCCATCCACAAAGGGTATTACCTCATCATACCGCCCCAATACAGGTCAAAGGGAATCCTTCCCCCCACCTTGTTTTTAGATGCGTTTATGAAGGAATTGGACCGGCCTTATTACCTGGCTTTGTTAAACGCAGCCGCCTATCATGGAGCATCGCATCAGCAGCCACAGGAGTTCTTTGTGGTCACAGGTTTTCCAGTGCTGCGGCCTATGCAGAAAAAAGGGTTGAAGCTGAACTACATCAGCAAAAAAGAAATACCGGCAACACTATTAGACACCCGAAAAACCGAGGCCGGATACTTAAGAATTTCAAACCCTGCCCTAACAGCCACCGATCTGATACAATACGCCAAACGGGTGGGGGGCATCAACAGGGTGGCCACGGTGTTGGCTGAATTAGCCGAAAGTATTCAACCTAATGCATTTGATGCCAATCTGCTGCAGCATGTTCCGGTAACTGCCTTGCAGCGTTTGGGCTATTTGCTGGATAAAGTATTTGACAATCAGCCGCTGGCCAACGCCTTATACATGGCCTTGCAAAAGAACAATGCCCCTTTGTTTAGGATACCATTGAAAGCCTCAGCATCGGCCAAAGGTTTTGCATCAGACGAAAGGTGGAAAGTAATCGTAAACACTACAATAGAACTTGACGAATGATTCCACAGGCATACATAACAGAATGGGCCAGTCAGGTGCCCTGGCAAACCAACGAACAGGTGGAGCAAGACCTCGTGATTTGCCGTGCCTTGGTAGAAATCTTTTCAGATGAATGGTTAGCATCCAGTTTAGCATTCAGAGGGGGGACGGCTTTGCACAAATTGTATTTACAGCCTCAGCCCAGATATTCTGAGGATATTGATTTGGTTCAAATTCGGCCTGAGCCGATAAAGGAAACCATTCAGCGTCTTCAAGCTCGTTTATCCTTCTTAGGCGATTGTACTGTGGCTCAAAAGGCCAACAACAACACACTAAAATACCGTTTTGAATCTGAGTTCCCTCCGGTGCAAAACCTACGCCTGAAAGTAGAAACCAATTGCCGGGAACACTTCACCGTATTGGGGTATCAGGAATTTCCCTTTCAGGTAAATTCCTCATGGTTTACAGGTGCTTGCAACATTACCACCTACCAATTAGAAGAACTATTGGGAACAAAACTCAGGGCCTTATACCAACGCAGAAAAGGCCGTGACTTATATGATATGTACAAGGCACTGGTGCAAGTGCCCGGTATGGATAAAGATGCCCTGCTCCAATGCTATCATGCCTACATGGCTTTTGTAGTAGATGAACCTCCAACGCAAAAAGTATATCTGCAAAACATGGAGGCCAAAATGCAGGACGATGAATTTATTGGTGACATAGCAGCCCTCATACGGCCAACAGAAAAATACGACCAGGCAACCGCTTTTGAATTAGTGCGAACGGAGTTGCTGGAGAAAATGGACGGCTCAAAACCCGAAAAAAAGCATTGAAAAAAAGTGTAACAACAAACAGAAAATACCAAAGCAAATGATAAAGGATAGCATACAACAAAACGAAAATACCACACCCAACAGCAGGCAACTGGCAGTGTTAAAAGAACATTTTCCTGCCTGCTTTAAAGCGGATGGCAGTTTTGATGTGGAACGTTTTAAGGCCGAAATAGCCGGTACAACAAATGTGGTACAGGAAGGGTATGAACTGAAGTTTTTGGGTAAGAGTTATGCCAAGTTGCTGGCCAGTACTGAAACTACAACGGTTATTCAGCCCAATGAGGCCCATAACAGCCTGCCTGAAAACGCCAGCAGCGAAAACATTTATATCAGTGGCGATAACCTGGATGGACTGAAGCATTTGCTTAAATCATACAACGGGGCAATTAAATGCATTTATATAGACCCGCCTTACAATACAGGCAGCGATGGCTTTGTGTATGCAGATAACTTTAACTACACCAAAGATACCTTGCAAGAAAAACTGAGTGTGAGCGAAGAAGAAGCTGAACGAATTTTAGACCTTACCAAACGGGGTTCCGCTTCTCACAGTGCATGGCTCATGTTTATGTACAGCCGCCTGCTATTAGCAAAAGATTTGTTGAAAGATGATGGAGTTATTTTTATGTCTATTGACGACAATGAGCAGGCAAACCTGAAACTGCTTTGTGATGATGTGTTTGGGGAAGAAAATTTTGTGGCAGAGTTTGCAAGAATTACCAAAAAGGCTGGAAAAACTACCGAGCTAATTGCAGATAATAATGACTATCTGCTTTGTTATAGAAGAACCGATGATGTAGAACTAAACAAAAATTCATTAGAGGGTCAAGGGTATGTTCTTGAAGATGAATTTGTAGAAGAAAGAGGTCCTTATAAATTAAGTCAGACACTTGATTACGATTCGATTCAATATTCCGCCTCTCTTGACTATGAAATTGAGTTAAATGGTGAGATTTTTCGCCCAGGGAATGTAACGAGAGAGCAAATGCTCGAAAGACAGAAAAGAAATCCCAAAAGTGATTCCTGTTGGCGTTGGTCAAGAGATTTATTCGACTTCGGCAATCAAAATGGTTTTGTAGTTGTCAAAGAGGGAAAAAATGGGAAACGCATTTATACAAAAACATATTTAAACGCAACCATAAACAAAAATGCAAAGGGGTATTTTGTTGAGAGTTTTGAAAGAAAAAAAGCAACTTCAACATTAGAGTTTTTGGATAATAAATATTCTAACGATAATTCCAGAAAAGACTTATCAAAGCTTTTCGATGTAAAGGTTTTTGATTATTCCAAGCCTGTTAGTTTATTAGAAAAAATTGTTACTCTGGTAGCTTCTGAGAGTGATACTGTGTTAGATTTTTTCTCAGGTTCTGGAACAACTGCCCATGCGGTTATGAAACTAAATGCAGATGATGGCGGAAATAGAAAATACATATCTGTTCAATTACCCGAGGTATTAAGCCCAGATGTGGATTCACAAAAAATCGCCTATGAATTTCTCAAAGAAAACAACCTGCCCACCACATTAGATTACATCGGCATTGAACGCATCAAACGGGCAGCCGCCAAGATAAAAGAAGAAAACCCGGATAAGGAATTGGATTTGGGTTTCAAACATTACATCCTGCAAGAGCCTAACCAAAACACCTTAGACAAGTTGGATAGTTTTGATAAGGCAGGTTTGTTGGCAGATACTACCATCATGGAAGAATTTGGTAAGCCCACCATTTTGGCCACTTGGCTTAATGCAGATGGTTATGGCCTTACCTCAAAGGCTGAAGCCATTGATTTGGCGGGTTACACCGCTTACTATTGTCAAAAGCATTTGTATTTAATTGACCCGGCCTTTACACTGGAAAGTATGAAAGCCCTGTTAAGTAAGTACGATGCGGAAGGGCATTTCAATCCAGAGAACATGGTATTGTTTGGCTATAGCTTCCCGGATTGGAGCATCAATGAAATGATAGAGAAAAACCTTCGCATCCTCAACGATGGAGAGAAGAATTTAAAAATCAACTTCAATGTGAGATATTAACTTTTGGGCCCCTTTGTGCCTCCTTTGTGGTTCTCTGTGTTATAGCACAAAAGACACGAAGGAGTAGCACAAAAAACACAAAGAAGAACATAAAATACACAAAGGGTTATGACAGAAAACGAGCTTTCAAATATCATTATTGGTTGTGCTATAGAAGTACACAAGCAATTAGGTCCTGGTTTGTTGGAGTCGGCCTATAGAGAATGTTTGCGGTACGAGTTGATGCAAGCTGGATTAGATGTGCAGCCCGAAAAGCCCATGCCCATTGTGTACAAAGAAATTAAGTTAGACCATGGTTACAGAATGGATTTGCTGGTTAACAATAAAGTAGTGATTGAAATTAAAACAGTAGAGGCTTTTACAGATGTGCACTTGGCGCAGGTATTAACATACCTCAAACTTGGGAACTATAAGCTTGGCTTATTACTCAATTTTCATGTAACTACATTAAAGCAAGGAATTAAACGTGTAATCCTATAAAAACCTTTGTGCCCCTTTGAGTTTCCTTTGTGTAACTCTGTGCAATAGCACAAAAGTCACGAAGAAGTCACAAAAGTCACGAAGAAGAACACAAAAGACACAAAGAATAATGGAACTGATATTAAAAAATGATTTGCCCCACCAGGTAAAAGCATACACGGCCATAGCCAATGTGCTCAGTAACGATTTAATACAGAAGAACAGTCTGTATTATCAAAACCCAACACTGTTGATAGACAGGCAGGCATTGATGACCAATTTGGCCTTAGTTCAAAAAGACAATAACATACCTGCTGAGTACAAAGCATTCAATGAAATTGGCAGCTACCTCAATCTGGATATTAAAATGGAAACCGGCACAGGTAAAACCTATGTGTACACGGCTGCCATGTTTGAGCTGCACAAACGCTATGGCATCAATAAATTTATTGTGGTAGTGCCCACACTGGCCATTAAAGCGGGGGCTAAACAGTTTATGCAGGATGGCTATACCAAGCGGCATTTCAAAGATCAATGTGGCTACGGTACAGAGTTAGATGTATTGGTGCTGGAAGCTACCAAAAAGAAAAAGGGCAAAAATTACTTCCCCGGAGTGGTGAGAGAGTTTGTTGCAGGTAGTAGCCAGAATACCAATAAAATCTATGTATTGCTCACCAATATGAGTTTGTTGGGCGGCACTTCCAAATTGCTTACAGATAGTTACGATTACGGTGTAGAAGGCTTTTATAAGCCCATTGAAGGTATTAAAGCCACCAAGCCATTGGTGATTATTGACGAACCACATCGTTTTAGTAAAACACAAAAGGCATACGAGTTTATCGAGAAAAACATTTGTCCGCAGGCCATCATTCGTTTCGGAGCAACCTTTCCTGAAATAGAAACCGGAAGGGGAAGGAATAAGATAAAAAGGAAAGATTATCACAACCTGTTGTATGATTTGAACTCATTTCAGGCTTTTAACCAAAACCTGATTAAGGGCATTGCCAAAGAACACTTTGAGCCCGTAAGCCAAAGGCAGGATAAGGTTAGGATCATGAGTATTCAAAGCAAAACAGCCGTAAAGTTTAATCTTATCCAGCAAGGCGGCCCAACCAAATCTTTTGAGTTGAAGAAGGGCGATTCTTTGGGCTTGATAGCTACTGAATTAGAAGGAATTATTATTGAAGGTATTGCTACCAGCACGGTTGAATTGTCCAACGGTCAGGTAAAGTCTACAGGTGAGGAATTTAGTACAGATATTTATTCAACCTCCTATCAGGAAAGCATGATTCGCCTGGCACTGGAACGCCATTTTGAAACAGAACGCATCAACTTTACAAGGAACAATAAAATAAAAACATTAGCCCTGTTTTTTATAGATGATATTTATTCGTACAGGGTTAATGAAGGGCAGGAAAAGCAACCTTATCTGAAAGAAACATTTGAGCGTTTGCTGTTAGAAAAAATAGATGCCGTGCTACCTACCTTAAATGAGCAGGAGCAGGAATACAAAGACTACTTACAGGCTTCAAAAGCTGATTTGAATGCTACACATGCAGGATATTTTTCGCAAGATAACAGCAGTTCTGATGAAGCTATAGCCCAGGAAGTACAGGAAATATTGTACGAGAAGAAGAAGCTGCTTGCTATCAAAGATGAACAGGGCAAGTTTATTACACGCAGGTTCCTTTTTTCTAAATGGACATTAAAAGAAGGATGGGATAATCCCAATGTATTCACTATTGCCAAACTAAGAAGCAGCGGTAGCGAAAACAGCAAAATACAGGAAGTGGGAAGAGGTTTGCGTTTGCCGGTAGATGAATATGGTAACCGTATTTCCAATGAAGAATTTAAATTGAATTATGTCATTGATTTTACGGAAGCAGACTTTGCAGAGGAATTAGTAAGAGAAATTAATGGCGATTTACCACAAGGCTTTACCATCACTGATGAAAAGTTAGCTGAGGTAGCTGCCAAAAGAAATATGGATGTTGACGATTTGTTTGTTGAGTTACTCAGCAAGAAATTTATTGACCGCAATAAGAACATTAAAGCCGAGAATATTGATTCATTCTTTGAAGAGTATTCTGAGTTTACCGCTGGCTTGCAGCAAGGCAAGGTAGAAGACCGCAACAAAAAAAAGGAACGCAAAATAAAAATCAGAAAAGCGGTTTACGATGAATTAAAAACCTTGTGGGAAGAAATAAACAGCAAGTATATTTTGCACTACGAGAGAGTTGAACAGAATTACTTCCTCTTCAATGAGTTATTGGGTTTACTCAAAAACGGTGTTTTCTCAGACACTTACATTACCAGCAGGAGGGAAGAATTGAATACAACCGGCTCAAGGGCTACAGTGAATGAAGACTCAGGGGTACAGTTTAAGATAAGCAAGCCATTGCCGTATAATGAGTTCTTAAAGCGTATCAGCCGCCAAACAAATCTGTCCATTCAACTGCTTCATGCTGTTTTAGCAGAGTATGCAAAAGAAAACAACATTTTGCCCGATAGAATCAATGAGCAAAGTGCTGCCAATTTTGTAAAGCTCTTTCATGATTGGAAAGTGGAAAAATTGAGTGGCAGGTTCAGTTATTCAAAAGCAAACCTTCCCGTGAAAGCAACTGCACTCACTTTTTCAGATGGTACGCCCAAATCTGAAATTACACAAGGGGTAATAGGAACAAAATTTATTGAGGGTACTCCATCTGAGAAATATTTGTATGATGTGTATGCCTTCGATTCTCCTTTAGAAAAAGACAATTTGCTGGTAGATGGTATTCAGGAAATAATTGTGTACGGTAAAATTCCAAAAAGCAGCATTGCTATACCTACTATCACAGGTCAGTCATACAGCCCTGATTTTATGTATGTAATCAAAAAGGATAATGGAGAAAAGATTCTGAATGTAATTGTTGAAACAAAAGACGTAGAAAATCAAACTTCTCTCAGGGGTATTGAACAAGCGAAAATAGATTGTGCAAAGGTGTTTTTTACCCAATTAACTATTGATGGGTATAAAGTTGAGTTTCAAACCCAATTAAATAACAAAAAAATCAGGCAGATAATTGACGAGGTTCTGAATTAACAGGCAAAACATGATTACTAACTAATAGTGAAATTCTTAGTGTACTATGCAAGAACAAAACCTATTCTTCAACATTCTCACTTTTGACTGGCCAAAGCAGCCGGTTACTTTTTATTTTCATGAAGAAGAACAGGATAAGTTTCCACGTATTCACAGGTCATTATTCCCGAAGCAAATAGCCGACATTTTCCCGCAGGTCGTTACAAATCCGGCCAAAGAGTTTATATCATGTGCCTTCACAGGTGAAGCCGAGGGCTTCACACCGTTGGATATAGATTTCAAAACGGACAATCCTGACCTCATCAAGCGTTTTTACAACAAGCAGATTGGTTACTACTTCCGTAAAGTCAGGGAGAAGATTGTAAAGGTCGGTTTCATCAAAGAGAATCAAATTTGGTTGCCAGTATCAAAGGAATCAAATGCTCAATACAGCGTTTATGATAAATATACCCTCAAGGTCCAGCTTTGCACCGTATCAGGTTTTCCTGAGATTCACCTGTCTTATGATGGTAAATCAAGAGTGAGCAAAAAAAGCATTGCCCTACTGATACAAGACATTGCCCCCGAAAACTTTAATTGGGTACTGTATGAGAACCAGCTTTGGAAGTATGAAACCCTGGACAAGAAGGAAGATATTGATTACAATAAAGCATACCCTGTTTTAGGCAGAAGATTAAAAACTGCTATGGGCTTTCCTACGGAAGCCCCGCCACGTCATAACAGGTACACCGAATACCTCAGGAACATCGAGAAATTCTACAAGGACTATTTAGACACCGATTCGTTCCGGGAGTTTATACCACTTCACACCACAGGATTATTGCCCGTAAACACTACAAGGTTAAACTACACTTCACCTGATAGCAACAAGTTGGCATTTGGCACCGGTCAGGATATTGTGCCGTTTAACGGAGTGAAAACCTATGGTCCATTCAAAAAAGCTCCTTACAATAAGGTGCATTTGTTTTTTATCGTCCATCGGGATGATATAGAAACGGCCAAAAGATTAAAAACCTATTTCCAGTCAGGGCTGAAATTCTTCAAAGGCTTATTCGATTTCTCCAAAGTGCTGTTTCACACCAGTGAAGGATTCAGCATAGCCTTTGCTGACAGAGAGAATCCCGTAGAGGAGATTGAACAGAAGTTATCTCAGCGTACCATCGACCCCGATGTAAAATACATTGCAATTTACATTACCCCATACAACAAGTACGAAGCCGACCTACAGAAGAGAGAAATTTACTACAAAGTGAAAGAACTGTTGTTGAAGCGAAGAATTACTTCTCAATGCATAGAGGCAAATAAGGTAATTGAGCAAGGCGAAAATTATGTGTACAGCCTACCAAATATTGCTGTCGCAATATTGGCCAAGTTAGACGGCATTCCGTGGCGTTTGAATACCCCCATCAGGAATGAGTTGATTGTAGGTGTAGGAGCATTCAAGCACATAGCAACGGATGTACAATACATTGGCTCAGCTTTCAGTTTCAACAACACAGGCGGATTCAATCGGTTTGAATACTTCATGAAGCATGAAGTGGATGTATTGGCCGGTTCTATTTCCAGGGCCATCAGAGATTATGCAACAGTCAACAACAGCCCCGACAGGCTAATCATTCATTTCTACAAAACCATGAATGAGAAGGAGCTTGAACCCATTGAAAAGGCTTTGGCTGATTTAGGGCTGGATATACCGGTTTTTGTAGTCACCATCAACAAAACAGAATCCGAAGACATCGTTTTGTTCGACAGGAACTGGCCGGAATTAATGCCCATGAGTGGCACGTATGTGTATATAGGAGAGAACAGGTATTTGCTTTGCAACAATACCCGTTATTCCGCTGCCGGATTCAATAAGAATGATGGCTTCCCCTTCCCGATCAAATTAAAAATTGATTGCACAGACAAAACACAATTAACAGAAACTAAAGTGGTAAAAGAACTCATAGACCAGGTATATCAGTTCAGCCGCATGTACTGGAAATCAGTAAGGCAACAAAACTTACCGGTAACCATTAAGTACCCCGAAATGGTGGCCCAGATAGCTCCCCATTTTGATGGCGATGAAATACCGCAGTACGGCAAGGATAATCTTTGGTTTTTGTGATTAGTAAAATCTAAAGCAGAATTTGAAATGAATGCTAAGCAGAGAATAGAAGCCTTCTTAAAGGAAAACAATATAAAGGGCAACCGATTTATAGGTCGCTGCATATTAACAGAAAGGGGTAATCTCATCCTTGGCGATATAATATCCAAAGATGGTCACGTACAACTTCTTAAAGCAAATGGTGATAGAATTACCATTAATGCAACTAATTCCACATTTGAGTTTTTAGAAGGTAAGTTTTACGAGTTCAGCGTTTATATACCGGCACCTAATGCCAATGGAAAAAGTATTGTGGTGCTTGATCTGCAATTTAACTTACCATCAGAGTCTGACATCAACTCAAAGGATATTATTTTAAAAGCAAAAAGGGAGTCGCAAAGCAAGGTTTCTCTTGCAGATTATTTATTGAGAAGCAATGTGGCAAATAATCGCTTTTATGGCAGATGTGTTCAGTTAGAAAGTGGGCAAAAAATGCTAAATGATATAATATCAAAAAGTGAGGGGAATTTATTGTTGAGGGATGATGGAGATAGGTTATCAATTTACATTAGTAATATAGATTTTGATTTTGAAGCTGATCAATATTATGAGTTCTCAATAAGAGTATTTTATAAGGGAGTTAATAGGGACGAGATTATTTCAGTAGAAATGAACGAAAATCTTCCCGTAAAGTTGGATATCAATCCATACAGAGAGATTACCCGGTTAAGATATGAAAGGTTAGACAATCCGGAAGCAAATCGAATGATTGCACATTTGATGCAGGAAATCGGAAAAGGACTCTATTCGTCAAAGCAACGAATGATATTTGAATTACTTCAAAATGCTGACGATACTCCGGCAGGTGATATAGTAAGTTTTCATATAGATGCATATTATGATTACTTTTTAGTGATGCATAACGGAGTTCCGTTTAATCAGGATGACGTTGAGGCAATTACAAGTGCAGCAGAAAGTACGAAGCGGAACGACAAAAAGAAAACAGGTTACAAAGGGATTGGTTTTAAATCTGTATTTACGGATAGCGAAGAAGTCATTATTAAATCTGGAGGCTTCCTTTTCACTTTTAAAAGGAATCATACTGCTTACAATAATTTTGACACATTCTACTTTGGCAAGAAACGGTATCAGGAATATCCTGCTTTGTTAGAGGAAGACAAATTGAAATATGCAAAGCAGCGTAGAACATTTAATGGTAATACTGACATACCCTGGCAGTTAATACCAATATGGTTAGAAGAACTGCCACGAGAACTCAACGAATCAAGGCTTGCTAGGTATAATAACAATGTGGGCTTTGCTATTAAATTTGGTAGAGAGAAAGTTCAGGATTATCTGGAAGCAGTAAACTACTTTGTAGAAAAGCCGCATTTCATGCTGTTTCTCAGGCATGTAAATCTCTTTAAATCTTTTAAGAATGCGGTTACAGTTCGTAAGTCAGGCGAAGAAATTGTAACAATTGAAAAGATTACTCTCAATGGAGAGAATCTTAAATTAATTTATTACAAGCATTTAATTGATGATATACCTGTAAACGACAAGGCACTTTCAGAAGAGGGAATCGCCATTTATAAGAAGGAAAAAGTGAATGAATACGGAGAAGTATCACACTACTTCAGTTCAGATGAAGAAGGTAAACAAGTAATTGAATCTATACCTCCGAAATTAGCTGCATTTGAAGTGACATCCATTTCTTTCGCTGCTCCCATTATAAATGGAAATATTTCATGTGAACCGGCATATCTAACTGGCAAAGCTTTTTCAAGTTTCTATACTTACCTTCCCATGAAGGAAACACGGATTCAGCTGCCGTTCTTAGTCAATGCTGACTTTGTGCCATCCTCAAACAGAGAAGAACTTCAAGGGGATAATCAATGGAATGAGTATGTTATTTCTAAAATTGCATTTAACCATATTCGCTTTCTTCGTCAAATAGCAAATCAATCAATCGAATCTGGTCGTTTTGAGCATGAGTACCTTTCCCTGCTTTTGAGTAAATTGTTAGAAGATGATTCCTCTATACAATTACTCATTGGGAAGTATAATGACGTATATGCTCAGTCTTTACAGGTTGTCCCCTTTGTAATATCAGATAAAGAAACCCTAATTACAATTTCGGAGGTAATTCTTGATGCCACTGGTATCTCTGATGTACTCGGAAGCAATTTATTTTATCAGATTGCCGCAACGGAAAAGCATCTTCCCCATCCTTCAATCAATGCAAAATATTTGAATTATGCTTATCTGCAAATTGATAAGTATTCGTCTATCAATCTAATTGGTGATTTAAGTGAGGAAGGTAATTTGGAGGTATTAAAGCAGGAGTTATCAGCTTTAGAAAGCAAAAAGTATTTGAACTTTGTAAAGTGGTTAAATGAATTTTGCCAACTGTATGTCGAGGATTCCGAATGGGTATTATCCTTCCCTTTTATTGTAGTTGATGGTATATGTTTATCATTCAATGACATACTCACTGTGGACGATATTTTTATCCGTTCTTATCGTACCAGACCGATTGAAAATATATTAGCTAAGTTGGGTTTTAAGTTATCATCTTTTTACATTGATGACTACAAATATTTGTTCGAGAAGAGTTGGCATATAGACTCTTATCTACACAAGGATATTAAGTTGTATGAACGAATAGCATCAAATACTAACCTATCACTACTTAGTCCAACAGAAAAGGCTAGTCTCATTTCATTTATTTCCTCTTTAAAAGGCATTGGAGAAGTTAAGTTTGCCAATAGCTTGCCGCTATTCAATACCCAGGTTGAAAAAGTTGGTTTAAAGCCTCTTGCAAGTTTGATTACCAATAAGTGCGAAGGGCTTCCGAAATGGCTATTGAAATTTGTAATAAATGAAGAAGAAGAAAATGCATTGTCTCAGGAATTTAGGAATTACCTGATTGATGAATCTAATATTCTTGAACTGCTTTTTTGTAATTCAGTTTTGTTTGAAGTAATAACCAATGGTTTGAGTTCAACTGATATTGAATCATTTTATGCCTATGTACTCAAACTTCATAGCGAACTTCCGGCAGATAAAGAACTTTCATACACAGGAATACCTTGGTTGTACGTGCCTGCTTTACAGGCATTCCAATTGCCATCAGCTGTATATTGCCCGGATAGTTTATCGAATCTGCCTGCAGACAAGTACAAAGCAGTTTGCCCCGTAATTGAAGCAATAACTAATGAATACACGGCTCATTCCATCTCTTTACCCCTTATTGAGAAGTTTTCTTTAGGTTGTAAGAAAGGGGCAATTGCAAAGCTCATTGCAAAATCATCGAAGCATTCTATCGAACAGTCAAATGATTTTCTTGATTGGGCTTCCAAAAACGGAGATAATTCTCTTTTGGAGTTACTACAATTTCAAAAAGAAGATGCTGAAATAGCGTTTAATCATGTTGCCAGCTGTAAGACATACTACACAAATGACAAAGAATTAATTGCTTTGATTGATGGTAGCCCCAATGGAAAAAGCACCCTGAACTTGTTGCCATCTGAACTTTACGATAAAACAAGGTCAAAGATAGGTTTAATAGAAGGTGAACAGCTAATTAACCACTTACTTGAAATTGGATTCGCAACCTTATCATTTGTAACGCATGTTCGCAAAGTTAAGAATGAGGATACAGGTAGGCTTTTTGTTCAAAAGTTAGGAAGTATTGATTTGTCTTCTGAAATAGTCTACAATAAGGAGAGTGCTGAACATTTATTGTTTGAGTTGATAATTGATTTGGGAAAGGAGGATGACAAGTATTTTGATTCGTTAATCTCTAAAATCACAATTGATGGGCATGGTCTTTCAAAGAAAAATATTTCAGATGAAGTTGTGTTTCGTTTTGCTGCTACGGATACAATAGCTGAGAGGCGTTACGTTTTGAAGTTATCTGAAATTCTACCTTCTTACAAGGATGAATCCGCTGCATTAACAAAGGTTATTGGAAACTTTGTCGACATAAAAAATACCGGGTCGTTAAGAAAGGTTTTTAAAACATCTCAGAAGAGAACAGAGGATATTTTCAATGAGCTTCATTCAATACAGCTCGATTGTTTATCGCCTCAACAAGTAATGTTCTTGTTATTGTACCAGGAAGACAAGCCAAAATTTGATTTCAAAAAGGGTAAGCCTGATTTCAGTGAGTATTATTTTGAAACGAATAGGACTGAATACGAAACACAGTGTATGGATTTTATTTCGTTGCTATTTGCTCATAAGTACCCCTACTTTAAAGGGCGGTTTCATTTTAAAGACCTGACATTTCAAAATACAATCTTGGATAGTGATTATGCTATAGAAAAAGAGTTAGCTCCTGCATGGCTTCAGAAATGGATGAACGATGAGGAAAAGGAATCGAAGTTGTCATTTCTAAATCTCTTAGGTTTAAATAAAGCCGATAGTCCTATTTTGTTGCTCCGCAAAGGGCTTGCTGAGAGAAATAGAGAAATTTTTCAAAAGGGCTTGGTGAATTTGGATAATCCCATTTTGTTGGGTAATACAATGCAATGGTTGCTAAGATTACAGACTGAAAAGGAGACTAAGTACGATAAAATATTCCTCAAAGATTTATATGCTAAACTTGAAGAAAAGAAGCTGCTGGGTATAGATGTTCCTTTGGCAGTGATGGTTGATTTAAATCCTGAATCTTATAAATTGGTAGTTAAGACTGAGGATAGCATTTTCCATACTTTGAATGCTGGTTGGGGGGATTATTCGGCAGAGATATTTGCCTCAATTATTGAATCTGCCGGACATGTTATTGATGATGTATTGCCCGAGAGCCTACACAAGTTTGTGAAATCAACTAATGAGAAAACTCTTATTGCAACGGATGGTGAAAAGATATTAGGAAATAGCACCCTCTTTTCAGAGCCGTATTATACGAAATGGCAGCATAGTGTTCAGTATCCTATTTACATCTATAATGGTGAATTATTGCCTAATAAGATAACTTATAGCAAAATATTCACAAAGTGCATTTTTCAAGGCAAGGTTTCCGTTGTGAGTAATACATACTGTGTCACATCTGATACAGCAGATGAACTGCCTTATCCGTTGAAAGGGGTTCTTCCAAATGATATTTATACTGATCTAATTAGAGTAAAGGATGAGTATCAGAATAAAAAACACAAGGAGCAATATGAAGTAAGTTATTCAAATGAAGAAGCGAATGCACTTAAACGACTATTTGGTGATGAAATACCTCGTGGTTTTCATAAAGACCTGAATCTTGCTTCCCTAATCAAAGGTTTGATTTATTTGTCATGCAACGGTTATGACGTAACGGAAGCTGAGGAGAAATTGAAGAATACACACGAATATTCACAATTATATCCGGTTTATAAGGCAGGTGTTGATAGAGAAATTACAAATGCTCTTAAAATTAAATGCAGGTCAGCTAAGTCTGGTTTGCTATACCTCCGTGCATCAAGTTGGCAGGAATTGGAGAACTCAAATACCTATTTGTATATACTTACAGGCAATGATAATACTGATTGCCGATTATGTACTACCAGAGAAGAGGTCATACGAGATTCTAAAGCTGATTACAGGGTTTTAAGAATCGAGGCAGGGAATGGGGTATCAGATATTGATGATATTATTGAAGGTAAGTTTGATCCTGAAAATCTTTGGTTGATTATTCGTATGACAGACAAAAAGGAGTATAAGGCAATTTTTGAGAAAATTAGAAACAGTGAATCCAGTGATACGATCTGGAATGTCAATATTGGTAACGAATCTGAAGATTAAAATATGCAAATACCCAATCAGCAGCATATTGAGTTTTACGAATGGCAGATAAATGTCATTGAAGAAGAATGGGAGAGGTACGCCAACACTTCAATGAAGTTACTCATTCAGGAAAAGCGTCTGTTTGTTGGCCGAATTTGGGGGCTGCAGGAGTCACATGGTAATGTTGTACTTCGCTTTAAAGCAGGTTTAGTTCCAAGAATGAAACAACCCTACATTCTATGCATGGTAGGGGCTGAGGCTCCAGCCAATTCTTCTGATTGGGATTTCACTTACTTACAATTCAGAATATCTGACAATCCAAGGCTAAGTGGTTTCAATACCGAAATAAAGACTATAAACTACCTCAAATCCGATGATGCAAAATGGTCTTATATTCTGGTGAATGGATTTGAGCAGAAATTACTCAGTCAGATTAAAGATAATTATTTGAGCAAGGGCCATCATCCTCTTGTAGTAGTGGCCGAGTCTGATCCACTTATTGACTATTTGATAAATCTGAAAGACTTTGTTCTAAAAAATCCTTTTGATGGCATTCTCAATTTAGATGTAACAGTCAATGAACAAGAATGGTCACCCAAATCATTGGACAATAGTAAATCAGTAACTACAACAGTCATTGATTTATTGGATAGGCACAAAACCATTTTAATTCAAGGCCCTCCAGGTTCTGGAAAATCACATTTAGCGGCTGAAATCTGCGAACAGTATCTTTCAAAGGAGTTGTCTATATGCGTAACAGCCCTGACCAATAAGGCTTTGATGGAAATAGCAGATAAAGATGGATTAAACGCACCGCTTGACCAGGGAAAAGTGTCCAAAACGAATTTGTCATCAGATGAATTTAAGCTTATACCCAAATTAAAACCGGTCGATGATTTAGCCCCGATACAAGGTGAACTTTTACTATCTACCTATTATAAGTTATCTCAAAAGCAAGCCGAATTAGTAGCCGGTAAAAAGCGATTTGACCTATTGATCATTGAGGAGGCTTCACAAGCGTATTTGGCTACCATTGCAATGTTTAGTTCTATCGCAAAAAAGTTATTGATTATTGGCGACCATAAGCAGCTTACCCCAGTTGTAAAGCAAAAGGAACAGGCTTATAAAATACACCCTGAGATAGATGGCGTAATCAAAGGCCTTGAAACATTTGCTTTTAATAACAATGACATTTCTAATCGCTTGACTTTTACACGTAGGTTGACATCAGAGGCTGCAAATCTTACGGCTGTTTATTATCAAAATACTTTGAAAAGTATTTCAAAAGACGAAGGAAATACAAAATTCACTTCCCGGTATTTTGATATGTTTCACTCAAATGGTGGTATTTCAATTGCTAAGCTGATAGCTTCTATGCCAGGTTTCACCGAAAAGGATGTAATTCGTTTTATTTGTCAAATTGGTCATGAAATACTCAGCAGTAATAGCAAAATTGAGATTGCTCTTTTATCGCCCTATATAAAAGTCGAATCAGGCTTATACGAACAATATAGCCGTTTGTCATCTGATTACAGCAGGGTAACTTTAAATACTATCCATAAAATTCAAGGTCTTACAACGGATGTAACCATTCTATATCTACCATTGAATAATCCATCCTTTGATCTGGATGCTAACCTTTTTAACGTTGCAACGAGCCGTGCTAAAAAGGGGACATTGATTGTAACTTACAAACAAATTGAGTTACTGACTGGAGCATCTCCGGAAACTATGACGTTTATTCATAGATGTCAGGATGTTTCACCTCAATTCGATTTGGCATTTAAAAAGTTCATTGAATAAGGCAGTTTCCAGTCGCCTTATTAGATGAAATACAAAAGCAAGGTGTTCGTTCCTCACGAATTTATTGAACCCACCCGGCCAACGCACAAGCACGGCTAATGCAGTGGCTAACCCACAACGCCAACCCGTCCACTGCATCTATGGTGTTGCCGCCATTTTTAACTGTCATACTTTTTGTGGCTATGCTCCCCACGCTTTTGGCACATTGCTGTTCCGCTTCGCTACACAGCCAAAGAGCCAAGCCAACACAAGCATAGCAACAAAAAGACGCTTCACTCCAACCACCACCACCGTTCCGCTTATGCCAGTATAAAAATTGGCGGAAGCTACTTAAACATAATGTTGCCTTATGTGTTCGCTTCGCACAGCCTTTTGCCATCGCTTATGCAAGCATCCAACCGCACAGGCTGTCACATAAGAACATTATGTTAAGTAGCCAACACCATAGCACTTTTTATCAAAAGTGTAGCCGTGCTTTTTGCCAACGCACCCCACCCGCAGAACCCCTGCACCCCGCCACCCTTTCAGCGGTGCAGAAAAAAATAAAGCATGATTTGTTTTATGGCCATGTGCTTGCGGTCAGTTCATTCTCTTCGCCTCCATTACGTTCAGGCGTTCCGTTCATTCCGCTTCTCTTCATTCACTACACTATCCTTCACTTCATTTCGTCTCCGTTCATTTCACTCACCTCAGCACCGCACGGCAAAAGCAATTCCTTCTCTACGTTTCGCAAAGCAACCGCACTGGCTTTTCGTGTCATGGCATTTGCTTAACCCACGCTGCAAGGGCTTTTGTGTTTGGATAATTTACAAAAGCCCCCAATGCTTCTAAGCAAATTGCTCATGCCACTCCAAGCCGCCAACCCGTTTTGCTTCACTCCGTTACGTCATTGCATTTGCCCTTGACCCACCGCACAATTGAAAGCGGTATGCTTTATTTTTTCTGCGACATGTTTACCCCATTGCCGACCCACTAAAATCCGTATCCTTCAAACCACGTATCTACCTCCTGAACGGATCTGAGTAATACTTCTCCTTCAACCGGAAATCCCTCAATCTGATTGGTGATTTTGATTTGATGACCTTCATTGATTTGGTCTTTCATTGTCCTTTTTAATTCCTCAAAAATGTAAGGTTGTCCGTTCTCCAATGGAGTTAGGATTGATTGTTTGTTGTAATTGTAAACCATAGTTATAAAGTTGTTTATTATAAATATGTCGGAATTGAAGGAAAATCACTTTTTATCAAAAAATATTTTGGAAGCCCACTTTTAAAAAATAAAAAAGGCAGCAAAGTTAGGGCGGCACGCACAAGCCCACGCTGATAAAAAACCAAAAGACTACGGCATAAACACAAGGCCAACGCACAAGGCTATCATTTATTCCGTTTCCTTTTGGTTTTTTGCCCTTGCCGCCCTGTCAAATGGCTTTCTTTTTTCTTTTTTTTTCCGGTTTTTTTTCTGTTTTCTTTTAAAAATGTGTGCGAAGCGTAGCGGAGCAAAATTTTAAATCCCTACGTGTATGCAGTCAGCAAAAGTTCAAACGTACAGCCCCAAAAATGAAGTTTCGCAGCACTCATTTTTCATTCTCTGTAAAGGCTTAAATAGCGGTAAGCCTCTGGAGCAGCCAACCGCCAACTGTTTTGTAATGTCATGCGAAAGCAAAGCAGAAATGAAGCGTTATTATTGGCTTTGTTTCGGTTTATGGCAGTCAAAAGCATTTCATCCTCACTTGTGCGGCTCAGTCATTCCATTTTTACGCATCAATGATTTTAGAAAGGTTTTTGCAGAGGCAGCAGCCCAGGCAATCGGCAACGAACCAAAGGAACGAAAAATGGTTTCCGACCTTCAAAAGTTGCAGCAGCTTGAAAAGCTATACAAGCAAAACTTGCTTCTAATAGCTGATGCAAAAAGGGCAGTGTTTTACAAGTTCATGCGGAGGCGTTAATCGCTTCCGCCTGTTTCGCCTTTGTTCCGAGCATGAAGCAAGGTTAAAGGCAAGATGATTCGCCTCTAAGCGTAAAATAATGGCTGCTATGCCAACAAAAAAGCCCCGGATAAACCGAGGCTTTTTCAATGGAGCAGATAATTCAATCCTTAGAAAATCTCCTGAATCTTCAACGCATTACCTGAGTTGAACAGGTAATAGTTGGAACCGACTTGCTGATAGAACTCAATTCCGATACACTGCAACACACTTGCATCAGCGGTAAGGGTTGGAGAACCCGGCAGGGTAGCAGTTACGACAGTTGAGGTTGCAACAGGTGAGAACAAATCAATGTAGCCGGAATACTGAACGTCTGAAAGTTCATTATTGGCTGCGTCAATCGGTTCGTAAACTCCAGTAGTGTCATTGTATTCAAAATCAGATACACAAGCCAAGGCATTGATTAAGCGAAAATGAGTAGCACCAGCAGGAGCATTCACCAAGTTTGCAGGGTTAAAAGCCGGAACGGTTAAAGTACCACTGTCACGACCTGGAGTGTGGGACAGAGTGAACGGAGCAACAAATACACCTTCCAAGCTCACGTTTTTGTCAAACGCAAATCCGTTCAGGTACTGGCTTTGCTGCGAAATCAGAATTGCACGGTAACCCCTTGCTTCAGTCTGATCTTCCAGATTGATTTTTTTCATTATCGCAGTGAGGCGACCTGTCATTTGAGGGTCACTCATTTGCTTAATGATTTGAGAAAGGGCAACCCGAACAGATTTACCGGCTGTTGCACAGCCTCCGAACTCGTTCATGTTTTCACGAGTACGTTCAAATTCGGGAGCAGTTAAGATTTGGTCACCATTGGGACCGCCTACAAGTCCTGCGAAGTCGCCTTGCAGTCCTTTGATTTTGAAATGTCGTACACCGCCCATTGTGCCGGAGTAACGAACGAGACCAGTTTGTCTTGCCATTTTGCTATTTTTTTAAGAGTTTGAAAATTCAAATATCTTTAGCAAATTTACATTCTATTACATTGATTTACAGCAGTTTACGCAGTGCAAAATGGTGCAATTCAAAGCATACGGACAAGCAATAATCAAAACACACCTCAAAATCACTAAAGTGGTTGATGGGGATGGTCTGTTTGTAGTGAATCCATTCAATAAACAGGAAGAAGAAATTCGCTTCCTGGGCATTGATGCACCCGAAATAAGACGGTCTAAAAAGCTGCAACAGGATGAAAGAGAATCACACTTACCCGGCCAGCTTCTGTTATTGTTGGGTAAGAAGTCAAAAGATTTTCTGAACTCAATTGCACCAGTTGGAACGTCTGTTACGATCCAACTTGAAAAGCCTCACAGCATTGATTCTTTTGGCCGTACACTGGCTTATGTGTTTCTTCCTGATGGTACATGCTTAAATGAATTGATGATTAAGGAGGGCTTTGCAAAGCCTTACAGCAGGTATTATTGTGAAGCGTTAGCAGATTTTCAACAAATCAATATATTTGCAAAGTCGAATCGAAAAGGACTGTACCAAACAGTCAACGACTTTTAATCAGAAGCACTATTTTGTTACCAGTTTTCCCTTGTTTCATTCAACTTTGTTGCCTATTTGTTGCCCAATCTTCGGATAGCCCTGATGTATAAGGGTTCGCTATTTTTTGTATCGGAAAGTAACTAGGCAGGAAGTGGTCTTGATAAGATATGGGTTTACATCAGAAGTAAACATCTTGAAGGAACAAGCAATCGCAAAAAAAATCGGTCTTATTCAGAATGATGAAAACCTAGATTATTAGGGATTATTTCTTGTTTGCTCTTCATTTTTAGGATGTATCTAAAGTAGATTTTTTCATTCTCAATCTCTGATTAAAAACATCAGGATGATTGGGCATGAAAAACCCAAAAAGGAGTAATTTGAAAAACAAATTATTATATCCTGAAATCAGTTAAATTATTTTTAATTTGTTAAATAATTTTTTTAAATGAATTGGAGCAAAAAAAAATACAAAAAAATCTACTATTTATTTTTATTCACTATACTCATTTCTTTAGTTCTTAAAGAGATTGTTGTACAGTATAATATAAATCAGCAAAAAACAGATGCAGAACTTATTAATCTAACTGGAAGACAAAGGATGCTAAGTCAGAGATTATCCAAAATAGTTCTTTTTTTAAAGTTAAAGGATATTCAAAAGCTTCCTGTTAATTACAATATTGATACTTTAAAAAGTTTAACGTTAGAGTGGAATAGTACGTATAAAGACCTCATAGACAACAGTAAATTTTATGGCAATGATAAAATTAAAGCTCTCTACAAAAAAAATTCTATCTATCACCATAATATTATAAATGGTTGTAATACTTATTTAGCTAATTCTACTCAAGAAAATCTTACAAAGCTAATGGATATAGTTTCTGAAAATGAGTTAAAATTTTTGTTCTCTATGGAAAAAATTGTATTCAATTATCAAAAAAATGCAGAAGAAAAAGTTGAAAGATTGAGAAAAATTGAATATTTTCTTTTCTTTTTTACACTACTACTTTTTATCGGCGAACTTACCATTATCGTTTATCCCACTATCTCTGATATTCTAATCAAGAATGATACATTAAAACAATTAAATGATGATTTAATAGCTTCCGAGTCTGAAATTAAAAAATCAAATGAATTCTTAAGCAAACTAAAAGAAGAACTAGAGATAAAAGAGAGACTGAACAGGAATTTTGTACAGCAAGCTCCTTTAGCATTAGCCATGTTTGATGAAAATTTAAATTATTTAGCTGCATCTGATAAATGGATCGAAGATTACAACCTAGTTGGTAAAGAAATTATAGGCGTTAACCATTATGATTTATTCCCTGAAATTGGAGACGATTGGAAAAAAATACACCAAGAATGTTTAGCAGGAGCGATAAATAGTTGTGACGAGGCTGAATTTATTAGGGACAATGGAGATAGGCAGTGGATCAGTTGGGATGTAAGGCCCTGGTATAAAACTACCAATGAAATTGGAGGTTTGCTTATGTTTACTGAGGACATCACTTTATTAAAGATTAAAGACGCAGAAAAGAATAGAATAGAAGAAATATTAAATAAGGCTAGCGAGGTTGCTAGAATAGGAACTTGGGAAGTTGATTTAGTTAATGATAAAATATATTGGAGTAAAGTAACTAAAGAAATTCATGAAGTTGATGAAGATTATGAGCCAATACTCGAATCGGCAATAAACTTTTTTCATGAAGGTGAAAGTAGAGATAAAATTCAGTATGTGTTTAAAGAGGCAATTGAAAACGGAATACCTTACGACGTTGAAGTACAATTGAAAACACATAAAGGTAATTTAATTTGGGCAAGAGCAATTGGACAGGCAAAGTTAATGGGTGGAAAATGCGTTGGTGTTTACGGAGTTTTTCAAGATATTAACAAAATTAAAACAATAGAAATTGCTTTAAAACAAGTTAATTCAGAGCTGAAGGCAATTTTCGATGCAAGTCCAATATCAATTATAGGAACTTCTTTAGATGGTAAAATCACTCATTTTAACAAAGGCGCAGAAAAAATGCTACAATATAGTGCCCATGAGGTAATCAATAAGCTAACGCCAGTTACTATTCATGAAAAATCAGAAATTTTAAACAGACAAAAAGAATTATCGGCATTTTATCAAAAAGAAATCTCAGGGTTTGATGTTTTTGTGGAGGCAGCAAAAAATAACCATACAGAATTGCGAAGGTGGACTTATATTAAAAAAGATGGTACAGCGCTACCCGTAGAGTTAGTAGTAACAGCTATAAAAGATGAAAACAACCACATTACAGGTTTTTTAGGATTGGCAACTGATATTAGTGAGCGTTTGATAAATGAGCAAAGGATTTTAGAAGCTAATGAAAATTTAAAAGTTTTAACCGATAAATTAACCATACAAAATAAACAATTAGCAAGTTTTGCTCATATTACCTCTCATAATTTACGCTCGCCTGTGGGAAATTTAAACGCTTTGTTAAGCTTTTATAAAATGGAAGAATCAGCAGAGGAGAAGGAATTATTAATGGATAAATTTGAGATTGTTATCAATCATTTAACCAGTACGCTAAATACTTTGGTCGATACTTTAAAGATCAAAGAATCAACGGATACCGAAATAGAAAAATTAAGCTTTGTGCAGATTTATGATAAAACCATCGAGATTTTAGTTGGTCAAATTATGCAAAGCGAAGCTGTAATCAATTGTGATTTTTCAAAAGCTCCAGATATTTTATATAACAAAACCTATCTAGAAAGTATATTTATCAACTTATTAACTAATGCAATAAAATATAGAGATGATAAACGAAAGCCTGAAATTTTTGTAGAAACAGCTTATGTTAACAACAGAGTGGTTTTAAAAGTAATTGATAATGGTTTAGGAATTGACCTTGAAAAACACGGAGACAAATTATTTGGGTTAAACAAAACTTTTCATAGAAATTCAGATGCAAAAGGTGTAGGTTTGTATCTTACAAAAATACAAATTGAAGCTATGGGTGGTAAAATTTACGCTCAAAGCCAAGTGAACAAAGGAACCACCTTTGTTGTTGAATTTTAATTAAGCAATCATGAGTAAGCCTTTTATAATCTGTATTGTAGATGATGATGAAATTTACAAATTCACGATGAAGAGAATGATAGAAATAGATCAATTAGCTAAAAAACTTTTGATTTTTTCTGATGGGGACGAAGCTATCAATTTCATGATTGATAATGTTGCAAACAGCATAGATTTACCTGATGTGATTTTCTTGGATATCAATATGCCAATTATGGATGGTTTTCAATTTATGGAAGAATATATCAAACTGAAACCAAAAGTTGGTAAAAAAATTATTATTTATATGGTAACTTCTTCTGTTGATAGTGCCGATATTGAGAGAGCAAAAAGTATTTCAGAGATATCAGACTATATTATAAAGCCAATAAAATCAGAAGATTTAAAAAGTATTATTAAAGATTTGGAGCTTAAAGGCTTGCTTTGATTTGCTTATTTTAAGATTATTTAAGGTAATATTATAAAGTGTGTAAGTCTCTTTAACCTCAAAATTCTAAAGAATTATTATCTATTTAAGCATGTTTTCTCTGTAAACCTAGCCGTCTAAAGTAGAGTTTTTGGTGTATTTGTTTGACTCTGAAAATAACAAAACAATGCCAACACTGCTCAGAATAGAAAAATCAAAATCATTCTTCTCTATCAATATAAAAACAAAATATTTTTCTCGCTTTACTTTGTTCTATAGTATTTTTTGTTTTAAAAGAGATTTTTAATGATTTAATTTGAAAATTCCATCAAAATCAAATATGCCGAAAATAAAACCTTTCAAAGCAATTTTGCCTTCTACAGCTTTTGTAAGGGAGGTGGTGATTAGTTTAGAAAACTTGTCTATAGAATCTGCCAAAGAAATCAGAGGGAAAAATCCACATAGTTTTGTGCATCTTCTGGTTCCAAAAATTGAGAACTATTATTTAATGGGTTCTAAACAAGAGTTGGCTTTTAAAAAAATCAGTGAGAATTTGGAAGATTTTTTACAAAATAAAGTGTTGGTAAAAGATCATGAGGAAGCGATCTATATATATCAGCAAACGTCGCCAAAACATCAATATACTGGATTTTGGACAGTTTCATCTATTGATGATTACCTCAGTAATCAAATCAAAAAACATGAACTTACCAGAGCAGAACGGGAGCGAGGTTTAATAGAATATGTAAAAGAAACAGGTTTAGACGCCAATCCGGTCTTAATTACCTATCCTACACAAACAGATTTAGAGGACATTATCAATCAGAAAACCAAAGAACAACCTGATTTAGATTTTGAATTAGATGGGGTACATCATCAAATTTGGAAAATTAATCAACCTGAGGAAGTAAAACGAGTGGTCGATATTTTTGAAAATATGCCCGTAAGTTATATTGCTGATGGGCATCATCGAGCCGCAGCTGCCAGTACTTTCGGCATCGAAAGAAGAAAGTTAAACCTAAAGCATCAAGGAGCAGAAGAGTATAACTTCTTTTCTTCGGTTTATATCAGTACCAACCAATTGGATATTTTAGCATTTCATCGATTTATTAAACTAAATGAGGATATCCATACGAAAGAAATTTTAGAATTTATCAAAGATAAATTTAATATCAAATTGATAGAAAGGAATCAGATTTTGCCTCAAAGCGAACATGTTTTAGGTTTTTATATGGATGCTCAAGCTTATCAAATTCAGTTAAAATCCTATTTAAAAGAAGATATTCTGACTGATTTAGATGTGAGTATATTACAAAATGAAATATTAGAACCTCTTTTTCAAATTACCAACCCTAGAGAAGATAAAAGAATGCATTTTATTGGGGGTGAAATTAATGTTACCAAACAACTTGAACTTATAGATCAAGGAGTTTATGATTTAGCATTTTTTCTTTTTCCAATCGCCGTTTCCGACTTGATAAAAATTGCGGATATTGGAGAAACCATGCCGCCAAAATCTACTTGGTTTGAGCCTAAGTTTTTGGCAGGTTTAGTCACCCATGAGATCAATTAAAACTCAAAAACCAACCCTTTTTTAGGAATCACTACTTCATAGTTTTTAGCTTCTAAATCTGTTTTAAAAGCTTCCATACTTTCGGGCTCACCATGCACTAAGAAAACTTGTTTTAGACTTTTATTAGGGATTTTCTCGATATATTCCATCAAATCTTGATGGTCTCCATGTCCACTTAACAAATCGGTTTTTTTGATGCTAGCAAATACAGAAAGCTCTCTTCCTTTGAGGTTAACTACAGCATCTCCTCTTAATAAGCGATGGCCTAAAGTTCCTTTTGCACAATATCCGATAAAGAAAATGGTGGCATAAAAATTTTGAATATTGTGGTATAAATGGTCTTGTATTCTTCCACCTTCTAACATCCCAGCAGAAGAAATAATGATACAAGGTTCAAAATGATCTGAAATTTCTTTACTCTCTTTCAGCTCTTTCACGTAACTCAAATTCTCAAACTCAAATTCATCTCCGTTTTGATGATAGAAATTTCGAGATTCTTCACTTACATATTGATGATGTTTTCGGTAAATATCGGTAGCCATCGTAGCCATCGGGCTATCTACAAAAACTGGAACGGGAGGGAGGGCGCCATCAGAAAATATTTTGTTCAAAGAAAAAACTAAAGATTGCGTTCTGCCCACACTAAAAGCAGGGATAATTAACCTACCAGGTTGGTCTATGCAAGCTTCTTTAATCACTTTAATCAAAGTGTCTCTTAAATTATTTTCTCTATCATGAAATCTACCTCCATAAGTAGATTCGCAAACTAAATACTGCGTTTCGGGTAAATATGCAGGATCGTTTAAAACAGGATAATTCTTTCTGCCGATATCACCAGTAAAAGCAATCGTTTTTTGTTCTCCATTTTCCTGAATGGTGAAATGTGCCGCTGCTGCACCTAATAAATGCCCAGTTGGTACTAAAGTCAGCGAAATTTGATTATTGATTTTAAAAGGTTTTTGAAAGGCAATAGGCACCATTCTATCAGCCGTATCATTCACATGTTTTTGTAAATAAAGTGGATGATTGGATTGAAATTGCTGCTGCTTTCTTCTGTTAAATTTCTTTCTTCCTCTGCCTTTTTCTTGTTTTCTCATGAAGATATTCACAGAATCAGACAAGAGCAATTGTGTTAAATCTGCAGTGGGGTAGGTACATAAAATCTGACCTTCAAAACCAGCTTTCACCAATGTTGGTAAATTACCGCTATGGTCAATATGTGCGTGGGTGAGCACTACAACATCAATATCAAAAGGATCAAACGGAAAGGATTCATTCTCAGAAAGATCTACGCCTCCTTCATAATTTAGGCCACAATCAATTAAAATTTTATAATCCTCAACTTCTAATAAGTGCATGCTGCCAGTGACCTGTTCTGCCGCACCCCAAACGGTTAATTTCATCAATAAATGTGCTTATGCTTCAAATTGTAAAGCGCTTAAATGTTTATATAAACCATCTTCAACCTGTAAAAGTTCCTGATGGTTTCCGCTTTCTACAATCTTTCCTTTATCTAAAACTATAATTCTATCGGCTTCTCTGATGGTTGATAATCGATGCGCAATAATAATAGAAGTTCTTCCTTTCATCAACACTTCTAAAGCTTCTTGTACCAATCTTTCTGATTCTGAATCTAATGAGGAGGTAGCTTCATCTAAAATTAAAATGGCTGGGTCTTTTAATAAGGCTCTTGCTATCGCGATGCGTTGCCTTTGCCCGCCTGATAATTTCACACCCCTTTCGCCAACTACGGTTTCATAAGCTTCGGGAAAACTGGTGATAAATTGATGGGCATTGGCTCTTTTTGCCGCCAAAACGATTTCTTCATCTGTAGCATTTAATTTGCCATAGGCGATGTTTTCTTTGATAGTGCCACCAAATAAAATCACATCTTGAGGTACAATTGCTACTTGATTTCTGATATCGGTTAAATCAAATTGATTCGCTTCAACACCATCAAAAAGTATTTTCCCATTTTGGAGATGATAAAACTGTAAAATTAAACTCGCTATGGTAGATTTTCCAGCTCCAGATGGGCCAACAATGGCAATTTTTTCACCGGCTTTAGCCTGAAAACTTACGCCATCCAATACTTGAACATCTTTTCTAGACGGATAATAGAAATGAGCATCCTCAAAAACTAAATCTCCTTTAATCGTTTTTTTGATTTGATGATTAGTGGTATGGATAGAAATGTCCTCGTTTTCCTCCTCTAAAATTTCTAAAACTCGCTCTGAAGCACCAATTGCTTTTTGAACATTAGCATATAGTTCTGGAAAACTTCCCATTGCTGCTCCAACAAAAACAGAATAAAGCATATAAGCCAGTAAATCTCCAACAGAAAGTCCGCCTTGTTGAACTAAATACGAACCATACCAAATTACCCCCATAATTGCTCCAAACAAGCAAAAGATGATAAAAGAGGCGAAAGCGCCACGATAATTTGCACCTTTTAAAGCAATTTGCACCACTTCTCTTAAACTTTTATCATATCTGTTAGCCTCATAAGATTCGTTTACAAAGGCTTTAACATTAGAAATCCCTTGTAAAGTTTCTTCAACTACGGTGTTTGATTCTGCAAGTTTATCCTGTGCATTTCTTGAGATTTTTCTGATGGCTTTACCGAAGAATACACCAGCTACCACGATAATGGGAAGTATAGAAAGATTGAAAAGCGTGAGTTTACCTGAAACAATAATGAGGATGGTGATTCCACCAATCAATAAGATAATTTGACGAATCATTTCTGCTAAGGTGGTGGTGATGGTATCTTGTATTTGTGATAAATCTGCAGAAATCCGACTATTTAATTCGCCCACTCTTCGGTTAGCAAAGAAATTCATCGGTAAAGTGATCATTTTAAAATAGGTATCTCTTCGGATATCGGCTAATGATTTTTCGGCTACTTCAACAAATAATCTAATCCTGAAAAAGGAAACAAATGCTTGAACAAACAAAATCGCGAAAGCTAAATAACCAATGGCATTGATAGAGTTTGGCATTCCGTATTGTGGTGCTTTTCCTTGAGCTACATCCACCATCACTTTAATTAATGCCGGAAAAGCTAAGCCTGTTAAGCTAGATAAAAACAAGAAAACCATTCCGAAAATAAATTTAGTTTGATAAGGTTTCAGGTATTTGAGTAGACCTTTAATCTTTTGAAGATTTTCTTTATTGATTTTAGCTTTATTAAAGTCTATTTTAGGGGTAGAACTGCTGTTTAGTCCATTTCTCGCCATCTTTTGTTATTATTTAGAAGAACTACTTATCTTTCAAAGCTAACAGATTAAAACAAAGAAGGGTTTATTTAGTCGAAATTTTACGGAACACAAACAGTACAATACTAGCAATAGCCAAACCTAATGCAAAAGCCAAGATTTGATAAAACTTTTGACTTTTTTTGGTGTCTTGAAGTTGTTGATGGAGTTTTTCTGTTTCTTGTTGCAGCTTATTAATGGTTTTCATATAAGCTAAATTGATATCCGCAGAATTTTGAGATTTTTGTTCAATCTGCTCTTGTTGGAAATTCTTAAAATCTAATAATATTTTGGTTTCTTTTAAGATATGATTATCTGTTTGGATAATATCCGTCAAAATATCGATACTTTTTTGCATATCTCTTTTCGTTTTTAAACCAAATATTCCTGATTTCTTAGCTAAACTTTCTTCAAACTGACCAAATTTCTGAAATCTTGCATCCAACATTTGGTTAATTTTATTACGCTGAAGATTGTAAGCTAATGTATCAGGGTTTTGAAAACCGAATAAAAACTGAGTGATGCTAATGAATAAAAGAGTTAGAAAATACTTCATATTATGCCTTTAAACTCCAAGCTTCTGCTTTTTTATCAAATAATAATTTCACCTTTTTCCAAGTTTTGATAAAAAGTTCAGAATGCCGATAATGATCTAAATCCATTTCACTTTCCCAGTGGCTAATGGTAAAAAATATTTCTGGATGTTGAGCGTCTTGGTGTAAATTAACTAGCAAACAGCCTTCCATTTTTTCAATTAAGGGTTTTGTTTCTTTAAAAATTAAGCGAAACGTATCAATTTCATTCAATTTAAATTCCATTTTTACTAATCTAATAATCATGAATGAAATTCTATTCTAATGATGTCATTAATGTATAAGCCCAACAATCCACTTGCTTTCCCTTTATTAATGGCAATTTCTAAATGATCAGAAATGCCGAAGAGACATAGTTTTTCGCCGTCCGGAACCTCATCATAATGCCAACTCAGCTGTTTAATGGTTTCATTTCTCTTGAAAGAAAGTGTAAAATTTCTACCATTTTGAACTTTGGTGAATAAGTCTTTAGTAACGTTAGTGATGACGTTTTCAAATGAATCAATAAAAATCACACTGCCTTTAATCTGGTTTTTATCAATCACCGGATGAAGGTTCATTCTCTGCTCAATTTCGTCGGTAGCAATACCAATTTCTTGCAAACTTCGGCCTTGAGCTAAATGACAAGCGGCTTTCACAAAGATATCGGCCAAAGGAAAGTGAAGAAATTTTAAATCTTGCATGATATTAATTTCCACCACTTCTTGTGGATCTTCTTCAAAAATCAAGGAAAAAATACCGTTATCTGAGCCTACAAAATAATGATCACGATATTTTATCGCCAAATATTTATTGTTGGCACTGTAAACAGTATCTATCCCAATAAGATGTACTGTGCCTTTAGGAAAATAGCCAAAGCAGTTTTTGAGAATAAAGGCAGCTCTTGAAATATTGAAAGCCTGAATTTCATGGGTTATATCAATAATATTCACATTTGGCAGCGTATTGTAGATACTGCCTTTTAATGCCGCTTGATAAAAATCTTTATAACCTAAATCTGTGGTTAAAGTAATAATTGCCATTAAAATTGTGAATATTTATTCTTAATCTTGTATCATAAGATTAATGCTACAAATATTAAATTTTTAATCCATATTCATACCAGAAACATAAAATCTATAACTTGAACGAACTAAAAATCACGCTAGAATCTGTTAACCCGGTAGTACTCTGGGGACCTAATAATGAATACTTCGAACTTATCAAACGATCTTTTCCTAAGTTAAAAGTGGTGGCCAGAGGTAATGAAGTGAAAGCTTTAGGAGAGGAACAAGAACTTTCTTATTTCAATGAAAAGTTAACCAACATCATTAATCATTTGGATAAGTATCATAATTTATCAAATAATGATATTGAAACTCTTCTTGGTTCTAGCTCAAGCAAGAGCACTAAGGACGATAAAACGAGAGAAGGTGGTGAAGAAACTGGTGCTTCCGAGGTGATTGTTTTCGGACCTAATGGGATGATGGTGAAAGCTAGAACGGCTAATCAACATAAAATGGTGAAAAGCATCAATACCAATGATGTGCTTTTCGCTATCGGCCCAGCCGGAACAGGAAAAACTTACACTGCAGTGGCTTTAGCCGTTAGAGCGCTCAAAAACAAAGAAATTAAAAGAATTATTTTAACTCGTCCGGCGGTTGAAGCAGGAGAGAATCTAGGTTTTCTTCCGGGAGATTTAAAAGAAAAGATTGACCCTTATCTACGTCCTTTATATGATGCTTTGGATGATATGATTCCGGCAGATAAATTAAAAACCTATTTAGAAAACAGAACTATTGAAATTGCACCTTTGGCGTTCATGCGTGGTAGAACTCTAGACAATTGCTTTGTAATTTTAGATGAGGCACAAAATGCCACAGATATGCAGTTGAAAATGTTTTTAACCAGAATGGGACCATCGGCTAAGTTTATCGTTACGGGCGATGTCACCCAAATTGATTTACCTAAAAAACAGCAATCAGGGTTAATCGGTGCACTAAGAATACTCACAGAAATTAAAGGAATAGATATTATTTACTTAAGTGGGCAAGACGTTGTTAGACACAAATTAGTAAGGAAAATTTTAGAAGCCTACGGGGATATTCAGTAAGTTAAAAGTTATAAGTTTAAAGTAAAAAGGATGTAGGAAGTGAAATTTATTATAGCAGTTAGCTTTTAACTTTTCAACTT
Organism: Sphingobacteriales bacterium; assembly: GCA_014763615.1. Classification (GTDB taxonomy): domain Bacteria; phylum Bacteroidota; class Bacteroidia; order Sphingobacteriales; family Sphingobacteriaceae; genus Pseudopedobacter. The sequence goes on from JACXVB010000011.1 coordinate 71,071, forward strand.
TAAACTCCAAATAAAATGCAAGCACTAAAAGAAACTCATTTCAGTTTTCCCGGTCAAACTGGGTTTTATAAAGGTAAAGTAAGAGACGTTTATACCATTAAGGATAAATACTTAGTAATGGTAGTGAGCGATCGTATTTCTGCGTTTGATGTGGTATTACCAGAAGCCATTCCTTTTAAAGGACAGGTTTTAAATCAGATTGCAGCTAAATTTTTAGAAGCAACAAAAGATATTGTACCTAATTGGGTAATCTCAGTACCAGATCCAAGTGTAACTATTGGTAAAATTTGTGAGCCATTTAAGGTAGAAATGGTGATTAGAGGTTATTTGGCTGGCCATGCTGCAAGAGAATATGCCGCAGGTAAACGTGAAGTTTGTGGCGTTAAATTACCCGAAGGATTAAAAGAAAACGATCAACTTCCTGAACCTATGATTACGCCAACTACTAAAGCTGCAGTGGGTCATGATGAGGATATTTCTAGAGAAGAAATTTTGAAGAGAGGAATAGTATCTGAAGCAGATTACTTAAAACTAGAAGATTATACCAGAAAATTATATCAAAGAGGTACAGAAATCGCAGCTCAACAAGGATTAATTCTAGTAGATACAAAATATGAGTTTGGCAAAGCCGATGGAGAAATTTACTTAATTGATGAAATTCACACGCCAGATTCATCACGTTATTTTTATAAGGAAGGTTACGACGACTTACAGCAAAAAGGAGAACCACAGAAACAACTTTCTAAAGAATTTGTGAGAAGATGGCTGATAGAGAATGGCTTTCAAGGTAAAGAAGGACAAACCGTTCCGGTAATGACCCCTGAAAAAGTAAATTCTATTTCAGAAAGATATATTGAGTTGTACGAGAAAATTACTGGTAAAAGCTTCGTAAAAGAGGATTCTTCTAACGTTTATCAAAGAGTAGAACATCATATTTTACAGGCACTTAAATCACTCTGATGAACAATTTTTATTTTGAATAAAAAACTCCTACCTTAGGGCATTAACATTGATTATGAAATTTACGGTTGACAAACACGAGAAATACATTTTAATTAAGCTGAACGAGAGTAAATTAAATTCTTTAGTTTCGCCTCAATTAAAATCTGAATTAATCTTAACTAACACCGAAGGACAAAGAAACATCGTATTAGACATGTCGAATGTGAAATACGCTGATTCTAGCGGATTAAGCAGTCTTTTGGTGGGTCACAGGTTATGTAAAAATGCAGAAGGTCTCTTCATTTTAACGGGTATTAATGAGGCGGTTTCCAGGTTAATCACCATTTCTCAATTAGATAATGTGATTACTATCGTACCCAAAGTAGAAGAAGCAATCGATCTCATCTTTATGGAAGAGATTGAAAAAGATTTAAAAAGAGAGCTAAAATAAGTTCTCTTTTTTTAATTTAACCGAACATGAGATTCGAAGTCACGATTTTGGGCAGTAGTTCGGCAACACCAATTTTCCATAGAAATCCTACTTCCCAAATATTAAATATTAACGAAAAACTTTTGATGATTGATTGTGGTGAAGGCACTCAACAGCAAATGCTTCGTTATGGCATTAAATACCATAAAATAGACCATATTTTTATTAGCCATTTGCATGGCGATCATTTTTTTGGATTAATAGGTTTGATTTCGTCTATGCACCTCAACGGCAGAACAAAACCTCTTTTTTTATTTTGTCCTGCGGAGTTGAAAACCATTTTAGATTTACAATTCTTACATTCTGGTACAGTTATTAAATTTCCTATTGAATATTATTTTACCAATACCCAAGCTTCTGAAACCATTCTAGAAACTAATGATTTTACCGTAGATACCTTTGTACTGAATCATCGCATTCCGTGTACCGGTTTCTTTTTTAAACAAAAATTAAAACTCAGGAAGATTTTAAAAGACAAGGTTTCTGAAATTGGAATTCCTAATGCTTACTTTCCTTTATTAAAAAGAGGGATAGACTATAAAGATGCCGATGGAAATATCTACAAAGCAAATCAATTAACCACTGATCCTGATGTCCCTCGTTCTTACGCTTATTGCTCAGACACTTTAGCAGATGGATCATATTTATCAGAAATACAAGGAGTTGATACTTTATATCATGAATCAACATTTATGCATGATATGGTAGATAGAGCCAAAGAAACCTTTCATACCACCGCTTTTGAGGCTGCGCAAATCGCTAAGAAATTAGATGCGGATAAATTGTTAATTGGTCATTTTTCTGCTCGCTATCGTGATTTAACACCTTTACTTTTAGAAGCAAGAGAAGTTTTTCCGGAAACTTATTTGGCTAATGAAGGGGAAACTTTCATGATATAAAAAAAGCCCAATCATGGGCTTGACAAATCTAAATAATAAGATTTTATTAATCTTTCCTGCCTCCAAATATGGAGAAACTGACATAACGTTTTGGATTCGCTTTTAAATCTATCATTAACTCATCTAAATTTTTAGCTGCTTGATTTAAGTTATTGTACAATTTCTCATCATTTAACAACATGCTCAATGTCCCTGTTCCATTATTCACTTTACTTACAACGGCTTGTAAATCAGCCACAGCTTGATTGGCATGATCTATGGTTTCTTTAAATTTTACCTGCGCCATTTGATCAGACAAACTATTGAAATTGGTTAAAATATTATTAATCTTTTCATTGTTGTTTTTCAAATTGGCTGATATAGATTCAGCATCCGAAAGGATATGATCGATTCTTTCTGCTTCAATCCCAACAGTTCCATCCACTTTTTTAGAAGTTGATTCTAAGGTCTCTAAAGTTTTTGCAATACTCACAAAACTGCGGTTGATGTTTTTCTGAAACTCTGGATTTAAAATTTGATTTACAGAGGTTAAAACAGAGTCTAACCTAGAAATAATCATCTGCGCTTTCTTTTGTACAGGCTCTACTTGCTCTAATAAATTGGCTTGCACATTGGCATTTAAAGTATCACCATCTATCGCATATTTTAAACTGTTTCCTAAATCAAAAATCACAGCTTTACTGCCCAATAAATCGGTACTTTCTAATCTGGCAATGGTGTTTTTAGGGATTTCGTACTTAGGATTAATTTTAAATTGTGCTAAAATTTGACCATTTGGTAATAGAGTAAGCCCAGAAACTCTACCTATTTGGTATCCATTTACTAAAACAGGCTTTGAGATAGCTAAACCATCTACTTTATCATATTTAGCATAAAATTCATTTTCTCTAGAAAAGACATCATTTCCCTTTAGAAAATTATATCCTATAATAAAAGTGGCAATGGCAAATGCCGCTAAAATTCCAACTTTGGTTTCGTTTGAGATTTTCAAATCTTTTATTTTTTAAATGACTGATTTTTATGATTCAGCTTGCTTTTTATACACAATAATGGCATTTAAGATGTTTTCTACAATTTCCGACTGCCCATCATTAGAATTGATATATTTTTCTTCTTCAGGGTTACTGATAAAACCTATTTCTGTTAAAATGGCCGGCATTCCAGCCTTTCTTAAAACAGCTAAAGGCTTTTCTTGTACACCACGGTTGATTCTGCCACTTTTCGTGTATTGATCTTGCACTAATGATGCCAACTTAATACTTTGTTCTCTAAAGGTATTTTTCATCAATGAGAAAATGATATAACTTTCTGGGTCATTAGGGTCAAAACCATCATATTTATCTTTATAGTTGCTTTCTAGTAAAATAGAAGCATTCTCTCTCAAAACATCATCCTGTTCTTTTAAAGTGTTAAAACCGGTAACCCATGTTTCCGTACCTCGTGTTCTTGGGTCTGGAATATGTTTCCCTTTATACCAAACCAAGGGCATAGAGTTACAATGAATAGAAATAAATAAATCTGCTTTTTTTTCATTCGCTAACCCAATACGATCATATAATGGAATGAAAACATCCGTTTTACGAGTATAGATTACTTTTACATCTGGCAAGCTATCTTCAATAGCTTTACCAAGTTTTAAAGCCACTGCTAAAGCCACATCTTTTTCTTTGGAGAAGACTCCATGAGTAGAACCATCTTTACCTCCATGACCAGCATCAATAACGATAGTTCTAATTTTACTTCCTGTGGATATTTTTTTTGGTTCATCAGCATTTTTGGCCGAACTTAAAACAAAGGAACAGCACATCGTTAAAACTAAACAGCTAATAAACCTTTTCGATGTTGTAATTTTCATTAATTTTGGGCGTTTTTCGTTAACCTTGCGTACAAAAATATTATTCTTATTTGATTTTGAAATTTACCTATATATTTTTTACTTCTCTGTTATTATTTGTAAACATTAATACGAGGGCAAATACACTTTTTCAAAAAGACACTTTGAAAATGGCAGTAGATAGCTCTATAAAATTATCTCCTGATACACTTAAAACGGATAGTTTGCGCAAAAATTCTACAAAAGGTAAGATTGAAGTAGAAGTTAAGGCTACCGCAGAAGATTCTACCGTTTATGATCGGAAAAATAATATCCTTTATTTATATGGAAAAGCGAGGGTAACCTACGGAGAGCAGCAAATTGATGCCGGTTTTATCAAGTTTAACCAAAAAGATAATACCATTTTTGCGAAAGGTAAAATAGATTCACTTGGTAGATTTTCGGGTTTGCCAATTTTTAAAGATCCTAAAGAAGGAACTTTAATAGCAGATTCTGTTTATTACAATTTCAAAACTTCTCGAGGTAAAATTTATCAAGTTTATACTGAACAAGAAGGAGGCTATATTACCGGTGGTAAAATTAAAAAGCAGGCCAATGATGAAGTACACCTCAAGAATGTGGTTTACTCAACCTGTAATTTACCTGCTGGTCATCAACATTTTGGTATCGTAATTACTAAAGGAATTGCTACTAAAAATCAAATTATCACTGGTCCTGCATTTTTAGAAGTGGAGGGTGTACGCATTCCTTTACCTATTCCTTTTGGTTTCTTTCCTAAACCCAACAAAAGAGCATCTGGTATTATTTTGCCTTCTGTGAGAGAAGATCCTACACTGGGTTTCGCACTTACTGATTTTGGTTATTACATTGGTTTAAATGATTTTTGGGATTTAACCTTAAAAGGTAGTGTGTATTCAAAAGGCTCTTACGAAATGAACGCCGCCAGCAGATACACCAAGAGATACAAATACTCAGGTAATTTATTTTTAGCGTATTCTTCACGCAAATTTGGCGTGGAAGGTACGCCAGGATACGATAATCCTACCAAAGATTTTCAAATAAGATGGTCGCATCAGCAAAATCCAAATGCACATCCGGGAACTACTTTTTCTGCTTCGGTAAATGCTAGCACCCGTGGAGCTTTCAGAAATTTGCCGGGTTATAATTACCAACAAATTGTACAAAATCAGTTAAACTCTAGTATTGCTTATTCTAAAACATGGGCAAATACGCCCTTTAATTTAAGTACCAGTATCAGACATAATCAAGATTTAACCTCCGGAACAGTTTCTTTGGGTTTGCCAAGTTTAAACTTTAGCATGACCACCATCAATCCATTTGATCAAAAAGATAGGGTTGGGGAGCAAAAATGGTATCAACGGATTGCTGTTGGATATAATTTAAAAGCGGATAATGAACTAAATACTTTTGATTCTTTATTATTTAAACCTCAAACTTTAAATAAGATAAGAAGTGGAATTCAACACAGCATTCCGATTTCCATGTCGTCTAAGATATTTAAGTATTTCCAATTTAGTCAGAGCTTAAATTATAATGAGAATTGGTATTTCCAAACCATCAGAAAGCATTATGTAGTCACTCCAACCCCAACAGGAACTAAAAATTCGGTGGCTTTAGATACTGTTCAAGGATTTAGAAGAGCCGCTGATTACAGCATCAGCGGAAGCTTATCTACCAAAATTTATGGGCAAGTTAATTTTAAAAAAGGGAAATTAGTAGCTGTTAGACATGTGTTTACGCCTAATATAGGTTTCTCTTACAGACCTGATTTCGGGAAACCAAGTTTTGGTTATTATGATTCTGTTCAAGTAGATCAATATGGAAAAAAACAAGCTTATTCTATTTTTGAGGGCAGTTTATATGGTGGCCCTAGTAATGGGCGAAGTGCTGCCATGAATTTTGGTTTAGAAAATAATATTGAAATCAAAGTAAAGAGCGATAAAGATACTACGAATAATGGGATCAAGAAAATCCCTATTTTACAAGGTTTAAGCATTAATGGTTCTTATAATTTTGTTGCAGATAGTTTAAAACTTTCTCAACTCAGCTTTAGTGGCAGAACTTTTTTTACCGAGAAATTGGGAATCAGTTTTTATGGTAATTTAGATCCTTATGTTTTTTATAAAGAATTAAATAACGGACAAATACAAGGCAGGAATATCAATCGATATCGTTGGCAAGATGGCAAATTTCCAAGATTAACTAATCTAGGTTTTTCTTTTGATTACAGTTTAAACTCCAATAGTTTAGGTAAAAATAATGCAAGTAATAATCCGCCTACAGGGCAAAATAATCCTGATCTTTTTACAAGGTTGAACGCTCAACAAAGAGATCAGTTGCAGCAAATTAACAGAGATGCCAACGCTTTTGTAGATTTTAGCATTCCCTGGAACTTGAGCTTTTACTATAATTTCAATTACTCCAATTCGGGTTTGGTTAAATCAGTAATTCAAACTTTAAATGCCAATGGAGATTTTAGTTTAACACCAAAATGGAAAGTTCAGTTTAATTCTGGATACGATTTCCAAAACCATAAAATTAGTTTAACTTCTTTCTCTATTTACAGAGATTTACATTGTTGGGATATGTCTATCCGATGGATTCCTTTCGGACCTTTTCAAAGTTACAGTATAGATTTAAAAGTAAAAGCACCTATTCTTCAAGATTTAAAGCTGAGTAAACGTCGTGAATATTACAATCAATTTTAAATTATGTTAGCAGAACTGATCACCATTGGTGATGAAATACTTATTGGGCAAATTATAGATAGCAACTCGGCTTGGATGGCCACAGAATTAAATAAAATTGGGATTAAGGTGAAACAAATCACTTCGGTTTCTGATGATGAGCAACATATTTTAGAAGCTCTAAAAAATGCGCAAGAGCGGGTAGATATCATTATCATGACGGGTGGTTTAGGTCCAACAAAAGATGATATCACTAAAAAGACTTTGGCTCAATATTTTGGAACCAAAGACTTCGTTTTTCATCAACCGAGTTATGAAATTATCGAGCGCATTTTTAAGAAATACAAATCTCCGATGTTAGAAGTGAACCGCCAACAAGCGATGGTTCCAGCTAATTGCGAAGTCTTATTGAATGAACAAGGGACAGCTCCCGGAATGCTTTTTAGAAAAGAAAATAAGGTTTTTATTTCTATGCCAGGTGTGCCTTATGAAATGATGAATTTGATGACTGAAAAGGTAATTCCTTTACTTCAATCAGAATTTAATTTACCGGCCATTTATCATCAAACCATTCTCACAGCAGGAGTGGGAGAATCTTTTTTAGCTGAGCAAATTAAAGATATTGAAGACGCCTTACCTCCAACTATTAAATTGGCTTATTTGCCAAAATTAGGTTCGGTAAGGTTAAGATTAAGTACTGTTGAGCATGCAACAGATGCCTTAAAGGCGGAAGTTCAAAAATATACTGATTTAATCATCGATAGAATTCCGGATTGTTGGGTGGCTAAAGAAGACATCCCAATAGAAAAAGTAATTTTAAATCTGATGGAAGAAAAACATCTCACACTTTCCGTAGCCGAAAGTTGTACAGGTGGATATATTTCCCAACTCATTACCCAACATCCTGGATGTTCTGCGGTATTTGCAGGTGGAGGTATAGTTTATTCTTACGAGATGAAATCTAGGTTATTAGGGGTAAACCCCGAAACTTTAGCCACTTTTGGTGCAGTAAGTGAAGAAACCATTATGGAAATGATCTCTGGAGCTTTGAAAAACTTTGAAACAGATTATGCTATTGCCGTAAGTGGAATTGCCGGACCAGATGGCGGAACGGCAGAAAAACCTGTTGGTACGGTTTGGATAGCCGTTGCCAACCAGCATCAAACAATAGCCAAGAAATTCAGTTTTGGAAACAAGAGACAACAAAATATCGAACGCTCTGCAATGGCAGCTTTGAATCTTTTATTCCGTTTATTGAAAGAGTTTGATGCGTGATTTTAAGCCAATATTGCTATTTTTGTAACAAACCAATTTTAAAATAAATTCATGGCGCAATACGAACTTTTATTACCTAAAATGGGAGAAAGCGTTGCAGAAGCAACGGTGATTAGATGGGAGAAAAATCCTGGTGACAACATTGAGGTTGATGATACCATTCTCGAAATTGCAACGGATAAAGTGGATTCAGAAGTTCCTTCTCCTGTTAAAGGAAAAATGATCCAGCAGCTTTTCAAAGAGAATGATGTTGCGCAAGTGGGGGATGTGATCGCGATTATAGAAATAGAAGGTTCAACATCTGAAACCAAGGAAGCAAATGAGCCAGAAACGACAAAAGAAATAAAAGAAGAAAATATTCCTTTTGTTCCTGCCCCTGAAGAAAATAAAGGGGAAGTATCTGCGGTTGATTTTCAATCTTCAGATCGCTTTTATTCTCCTTTAGTGAAAAGTATTGCTCAAGAAGAAGGGATTTCGGTTGAAGAATTAGACCAAATTCAAGGTTCTGGTAGTGAGGGTAGGGTGACCAAGAACGATTTATTGGATTACATCAACCATAGAAATCAAACTTCAGCATCTGTACAAAGGGAAGCGAAAAAAGAGACTCCTATTGTTGAAGCCCCTGTCAGCCAATCAGCAAAAATAGTTGCACCAGAGGTGAAATCTGAACCTGTAAAAGCTAAGGTGGCAACAGCGGTGAGTGGTGGCGATGAGATTATTGAGATGGATAGAATGCGTAAGCTCATTGCTGATCACATGGTAAATAGTAAACAAACTTCTCCTCACGTTACTTCTTTTGTAGAAGCGGATGTCACCAATTTGGTGAACTGGAGAAACAAAGTGAAAAGTAGTTTTGAGAAACGTGAAGGTGAAAAAATTACTTTTACCCCGATATTCATCGAAGCGGTTGCAAAAGCTTTGAAAGATTTACCTATGGTGAATATTTCGGTCAATGGCACTCAAATTATCAAGAAAAAAGACATCAATATTGGTATGGCTGCTGCTCTACCAAGCGGAAATTTAATTGTTCCTGTTATTAAAAATGCAGATCAATTAAATCTTTTAGGAATTACCAAATCGGTCAATGATTTAGCGAGCAGGGCAAGGTTGAATAAACTACAACCCGATGAAATTCAAGGAGGAACTTTTACTTTAACCAATGTAGGTACATTTGGAAATGTGATGGGTACTCCAATTATTAATCAACCACAAGTAGCTATTTTAGCGGTGGGTGCCATCAAGAAAAAGCCAGCAGTAATAGAAACAGAATACGGAGATGTGATTGCCATTAGGCACATGATGTATCTTTCACTTTCTTATGATCATCGTGTAGTAGATGGATCTTTAGGAGGTAGTTTTGTAAGAAGAGTAGCAGATTATTTAGAAGCTTGGGATGTTAACAGAGAGATATAATTAACGCTTGGAAATGAAATTTTAAAAAAGACAGTTGTGTAAACAACTGTCTTTTTTGTTTAATGAATTTTGAATTCTAATTCTATAATTGGCTCTTCTAAACTACGTCTGCTAGCTTTAAATTGGGATAGTAAAAATACGGTAAGATAAGTGCTAATAATGCCGATAAAACCACCAGCAATTACATCAATAGGATAATGTTCTGCTAAGTAAATACGACTCCAGCCTACTAAAAAAGCAAGAGCAAGAAATAAATATTTGATGTGGTTTTTTCTTTTTAACACGATAACCAAAGTAAAGGCAACAGCAAATGCAGAAATGGCATGTCCGGAAGGGAAACTATGATTAGTATAAATTTTAACGCCTTCTACAAAATGAATATTGAAACCTTCCTGCACCAAATGAACAGGGCGTAAGGCATCAGGGAATACCCATCTTTTTAACCCTTGAGCTAATAGTGTGGAGATAGCAAAATTAGCAAACACAATCGGTAACTTTTTCTGATTTTTAAACAAACAATAAAAAGCAATTGCTAACCAAATGATGCCATCTCCTAAATAGGTTAGGTATTTAAAAACCTCATCTAGCATAGGATTATGAAGTTGATTAATGATCAAAAAACCTTTTGTATTTCCATAGTTTTGATGAAAAATTAAACCTATCAAAAGTATAATCAAGCATAAAGCACTTGGAATGAAAATTTTATTGGCATTAAGTTTAATCTTCATGCGTCTAAAATATTCTTTAAATATGAAGTGGAAGTTAAAGAATGATTAAACTTAAATCATTTGCGACGAGAGTCTTTTGTAAAGAAATTCAATCAATCTTTTATTAATTTCTTGTTCATTTTCTAGATAAAATGCCATCTCTGTTTCTGTGAACATCCCAACTACCAAACCAATTAAAGTCTTTTTAAATGGGATGTCCTTTTTTAAGCTTTGGTGCAATAACTCCAATTTTACAGCGTCATCACGCTGCATGTAGCCTTTATATTTATTCGATAAAAAATGCTTACTGAATTGAACAAATAATGGATTCTGCAATTTTAACACACTTCTTAAAACTTCCTGAAATGGAGCTAAGGGTTGAATGGGGTTTTCTAATTTTAATACCGGTCTTAATCGAATCAATGCTTCATCTCTCATGCTAACATCAATCAATCCATGGTTCATTTTGTTTTAAATTTCTAACTGGAGTTTTTTACTCAACTTATTAAATCGATAAAATAACAAGACAGCTACTGCGGTGAGGGCTAAAGCCAGAGAAATCCAAATCCCGATAGGTCCGAAATGAAAAGTAAATCCTAACAAATAGCCTAAAGGTAAACCTATCACCCAATAGGCAAATAAGGTAACAAATGTAGGAATTTTAACATCCGATAAACCTCTTAAAATGCCAGCACCAACGGCTTGACAACCATCAGAAAGCTGAAAAAATGCAGCAATAATCATTAAATGTGCAGCAATTCCTATTACTGCTGAATCGTGGATGTATAATAAAGGTAAAATACGGTTAAGACAAAGAAATAGTAGGGCAGTAAAGCTCATGTAGCCTAACACCAAATGATAGGAGCTAATGGCACTCATTCTTAATTCTTTAAAATCTTTTTTCCCGAAAGCGTTCCCACTCCTGATGGTAGCTGCAGCAGCAATTCCGGTGGCGCCCATATAAGTAAGGGCTGCTAAATTGAGCGCAATTTGATGTGCAGCTTGTTCTGTTGCACCCATCCAACCCATCATAATGGTAGCTCCAGAAAATGCCCCCACTTCAAAAAAGTATTGCATCGCGATAGGAAAACCTAAACTCGCCATGTGTAAAATCTTTTGTCCATCTGTTTTAGATAACTTAAAACTCAAGATATAAGACTTAAATAAACTAGATTTTAACACAAACCATCCCATGCCAAAAGCCATGAATATTCTGGAAATAAAAGTTCCTAAACCAGCTCCTAATAATCCTAAGGCAGGAAAACCAAACCAACCGTAGATGAGCAAAAAATTTAAAAGAATGTTCATCACATTACCGGAGATAGACAGCACCATGGCTTGTTTGGTATAGCCCAAACCTTCTGCAAACTGCCTAAAAGTTTGGAAAATCATGAGCGGCAGGATAGAAGCTCCAATGATGAAGAGGTAGTTTTTGGCTTGTGATGCTACATCAACAGGTTGGTTTAACCATTGTAGATTAAAAGCAATTAAGCTAACTATGCCGAACAGTAAAATCCCCAATAACGAATTAATGAAAATGCCATTTTCGAGGTATTCGCCGCAAATACTTTTATTATTCTTTCCGTTTTCTTGAGCAATAATTGGGGTAATCCCTTGAGAAAAACCAATACCCGATACCATGAAAATCCCCAAAACACTATTCCCCAAAGCACTGGCAGCAAGGGGTACTGTGCCTAATTTTCCAACCATTAAGCTATCGGCCACTAAAGGTGCCATTTGCCCCAACTGTGAAATTACCACGGGATAGGCCAAAAGAAAATTCTTCCTATAATAAGGTTTGTAAGGTTTTAAAAAATCAAGCATGTATAAGGTTTAAACGAGAAAGTAAAATAAGTGATAATTCTTCAAATATCAGCTTGCGGTATAAAACTCTTCTTTTTCGGAGGTGTGTACCCTTACCAATCCTGATAAAACCATGGTAACTAATATGCGAGAAGCTCTTCTTCTGGAAAGATTGAGCATAGCGGTATATTCTTTCAGTGTGATGCGGTCATGTTGTTCTAAATATGCTAATAAGGCTTTTTCTTTGGAGGAATATTCGATTAAAACACCTTCTTCCTGATGTTCCCTTTTTAAAACCTCTAAAACAATTTTACTAGCCAAAACACTTTTATCTTTCACTCGGATATAAGCCCACCACTTTTCGTCTTCGCCTAAAGCATAATGAGGTTTGATGTCGCTTTCTGGAATATCCACTACTAAAACCATTTTATCATCCACATAAACTTCCTCAAAAAAAGGCTCTAGCATAGGCTTAGCAAAAAAAGTAGCCGCTTTTTCTATCATATAGCGCTCCTCATCTTCAGATTTTACGCCTTTTATGTTTCCATCATCGGCTACGCCAATAAAAAGCTTTCCACCTTTATTATTAGCAAAGGAAACCATTGTTTTTGCGATTTTATGACAAGAGGTAATGGTTTTTTTAAAGTCGAGATTTACACCTTCGCCTTCCCAAATCATTTGTTTAACCTGATGTGCTTTTAATCGGTTCATTTAATCTTGTTTTTGATAAGGAGTAAATTTCTGCATCCATCTATTAGGTGAATTAAGTTGCGTGAAACCGAATTTCTCATACAAAGTATGTGCATCGGCGGTAGCCAACATCCATCTTCTCAGGTTTTGCAAATCTGGATAAGCCATCATGCTTTGTAATAACCATTTAGCTAACCCTTGCTTTCTGTAAGTTTTGCTAATAAAAACGTCGGATAAGTAAGCAAAAGTGCTTTTATCGGTAATAATTCGGGCAAAGCCAATCTGTTTTTCATCGTGATAAACACCAAAACATAAAGATTCTGCAATACTTCGCTCTATGATTTCTCTACTAATTCCTTGCGCCCAATAGGATTCTTGATTTAAGAAATGAAAGATGAAATCAACATCTAATAAAGCGGGATCAGTAGAAATATGATATCCTTTTTTTCTAAAAACCTCGTCATTCATGATCACTTTCATACTCATTTTAATAGGCAATGCTTTGATGTTCTCCGTGATGTAAATTTCTCATATATACTTCATTCATCACAGAGGCGCAATGTAAGCCGTTTTTATCGTACAATTCTAGTGGAAAGGACTTTACAAACTTACCCTCTTTAGTTAATGCTTCTTCGGCTTGGTCTATATCAGCTTGGCTTAATGAAATTTTAAAGTATAAATGATGACGAGCCGGCTTAAGGTATTGTATATGTGCACTTTTTAGCCAAACACGAGTTTTAAAACCTTTGTTTTTCATTAACTGATCAAATAACAAGGCATAAAAAGGGTCTGTGGCGGCAAAAATGGTTCCTCCAAAAATAGATTGATTATAATTGGTGTTCAGCAAACTTTTGTGGATTTTTACTTCTACACTTGTAAAATCTGGTGCAAAGTGCTTCACCCAAATACGTTGAAAAAATAAAGGGGGATAAAATCTTAAAGCCCATTTAAGGGTGTTGGCCGAAACTTTCATGCTATTGGCTAAATATCACAATTAATTATTTCAAATGAAATAGATGTGGAGAACTGAATGAATCCTGATTTTCTTAAAACTGCAAATGAAGCGCTTTTAACTAGGTTACTCTAAATCAGAATTCAATGAGGTGTTGTTTTTGATTATCCAGTTATTTATCAGTTGATTAATTATGGAATTGCCATCATAATGATGATACACTGATTACGGAAACAGGTAATTTCCGCTTAACCAAGCTAAAAAAAATGAAACCCAAAGGATAAACTTAAAATCTTTGCTCACGAAACCTGACCATTTGAATTTTAATAATCTTAAGTAGCCGATTAACCGAGTTAATCAGCTAAGCTTATGTTGCAGACATGATTTCCTTACCACATCAACGTTAAAATCCCTTGATAATCTTCTTCGTCTAATGAATAAACGGAGCCAGTTACTTTATTCAATTTAAAGTTATCTAAGATTTTTTGGGCATCACTTTTTATAATCTGAGCTTCACTTAAGCGAGTCGGAGTTCCAATATGTCGGAAGAATTCTTCTAAATGAGCAATAAATAATTCGGCCGCTTTATCCTTATCCATCTGGGTAGTTCCAAAAACCTCCTTAGCTAAAAATGCTAATTTATCTTTGATTTTCGGAAATTGATATTTTAACCATGCCGGATAAACGATAGATAAGCCCGCACCATGTGGAATATCATACAATACACTTAAAGTATGTTCTAAACCGTGTACACCCCAATCTCCAGCGTTTTTACCTGCTTTTAAAGTTCCATTTAAGGCATTGGTAGCCAACCACATAATTTGAGAGCGATACTCGAAGTTCTGTGGGTCTTGCATTAATTTAAGTCCATAATCCATCGCTAATTTAATGACAGATGCAGTGTATAAGTCAGTCAGAGGAGCTTCACCCTTACCAAAAAATTGCTCTAAACTGTGCGAGATTAAATCGGCAATGCCATAAGCAGTATAATTTAAGGGAACAGAAACGGTAAATGAGGGGTCTAAAAAGGAAACTTTAGGAAATAAACAGGGTGCACCATAGCCTTTTTTCATACCAGAAGCATCATCTTGTAACACTGTTGCAGAGTTCATTTCTGTTCCGGTTGCAGCCAAAGTAAGAATATTGATTAATGGAAGGGCTTTGGTGGGTCTGGCTACTTTTTGCAAATAGAAATCCCAAACAGAATGTTCTACATAAAATCCCATGGCTACGGCTTTAGCGGTATCAATCACAGACCCTCCGCCAACAGCGATAATTAAATCTACCTTTTCGGCTTTGGCTAAAGCCACCGCTTCATCAGCATCTTGTACCAAAGGATTGGATTTCACACCTTCATAAGTAACATGGTGTACACCACAAATATTTAAAAGGGAGAGCACACGAGCATATAAGCCTATTTTCTTTACGGAACCTTGCCCAATAATAATTAAAGCTTTGTTTCCGTAAGGCGCAATTTCATTACAAAGTTGATCTACAACATCTTTGCCGAATAAAATCTTAGTAGGATTGTAATACTGAAAATTTTCCATCTACGCTAAAACCGCTGCAAGTCAAAAATGTTTATCAGTTCTGAAAAATTATTTTTGTTTCGAGAAAGTATTTTGGAACCCTAAATATGGAAATTTGTTAAATTCCTTTTTTTATAGCTGATAAATAGTAATTTCAAACATCCAATTGACCTAAACACATTTATGAAAGAAATTAATAATAAAAGGAATATCACTTTATTAATTATCGTGGCCTCATTAGGCTATTTTGTAGATATCTATGATTTGGTTTTATTTTCTGTGATCAGAGTACAGAGTTTAAAAGGTATCGGTGTACCCGATGATCAGCTTTTGTCTATAGGGGTAAAACTCATTAATTTCCAAATGATTGGGATGTTAATTGGCGGTATCATCTTTGGGATTTTAGGAGATAAGCTAGGCCGTCTAAAGGTTCTTTTTGGTTCTATTTTGATGTATTCTGTAGCCAATATTGTGAACGGTTTTGTAACTGATGTGCAAACTTATGAGCTGGTGCGTTTTATTGCGGGAGTAGGTTTGGCTGGAGAGTTAGGAGCAGGAATCACATTGGTAACGGAGAGCATGAGTAAAGAAAAGAGGGGTTACGGTACTATGTTGGTGGCTTCCATTGGTTTATTAGGTGCTGTAGCTGCGGGTTTGGTAGGTGATAAATTTGAATGGCAAACTGCCTATTTTATTGGCGGAGGTTTAGGGATTGTTTTGTTGCTTTTGCGTTTAGGCGTCATGGAATCTGGGATGTACAAAGAGATTGAACATCAAAATGTATCCAAAGGAAATTTAATGATGCTATTTAACCATTGGGGTAGGTTTAAAAAATACCTTAATTGTACGCTGATTGCCTTACCTGTTTGGTTTGTGGTGGGTATATTGATTACGTTTGCGCCAGAATTTGGTAAAGCCATGGGGGCTACCGAGCCATTAAGTGCCGGAAAAGGCATTTTATTCACCTACATTGGTATTTCTTTAGGCGATTTATTAACTGGTTTTTTAAGTCAGGTTTTTAAAACTAGAAAAAAAATTGTAGTGATATTCTTAGTAGCTACCTTCTTCAGCGTGCTACTCTTTTTGTTTTCTCGTGGAATAAATGCAAAAACTTATCATTGGATATGTGTACTTTTAGGTATTTCTACTGGTTTTTGGGTAATTTTTGTTACTATTGCAGCAGAACAATTTGGTACTAATTTAAGATCAACAGTAACCACCACCGTTCCAAATTTTATCAGGGGATCTGTTGTTTTAGTAACATTAAGTTTTGAGTGGTTAAAAACACCTTTTGGCATCATCAATGCCGCACTGATTGTGGGGATAACCACACTGGTAATCGCGTTTCTTGCAGTATATAATTTGGAAGAAACTTATGGTAAAGATTTGAATTACATAGAACGTTGATAAAGAGCCTCAAATACCTCAAGCAGCATCAGCTTGTTCTTAAATTTTTATACAATCATTTAAATAGAAACCAATTTCTCATTCTATCAGGTATTTTAGTTGGCTTAACAGCAGGCCTTGCTGCGGTTTTTCTAAAAATGGTGGTACACAAAATTCACCTTCTGATTGATCATCAATTAGAAGTTTTTAATTACCCCTATCTCAATTTATTCTTGCCTTTAATTGGTATTCTTTTGACCGTTTGGGTGGTTAAAGTTTTTTTACATGGGAGAGATGGCAAAGGGGTAGGCAACATTCTGTTAGATATTTCTCAAAGATCTGGAGTAGCACCTCGATCAAAAATGTATTCTCAGATGATTGCCAGTGCATTAACCGTAGGTTTTGGCGGTTCTGCTGGATTAGAAGGGCCCATTGCGGTAACGGGTGCAGCCATTGGGTCTAATTTCGCTCGTACTTATCGCTTAAGCTATCGTGAACGTATTTTACTTTTAGGTTGTGGTTCTGCTGCGGGTATTGCTGCCGTATTTAATGCTCCTATTACCGGGGTGATGTTTGCTATCGAAGTTATTTTGGTAGGCGTGGTATTTTCTGATTTCATTCCTTTAATCATTTCTGCCGTTTGTGGTGCTTTGCTATCTAAAATTATTTTAGATGATACCATCTTATTTGATTTTAAAGGTATGCAAAAGTTTAATCATCATAACGTACCTTATTATCTTTTGCTAGGGATTATTTGTGGATTAATCTCTGTTTATTATGCTCGTACTACTCATAAAATAGAGCATTTCTTCCACCATCAACTTCAATGGAATAATTATTCAAAAGCCGTTTTTGGGGGCGTAATACTTGCTATTTTATGTTTTTTATTTCCTCCTTTGTTTGGTGAAGGTTATAGTAGCGTAAAATCTTTAGCTAGCGGGTATCCGCAAGAGGTATTAAGAGGAAGCCTTTTTAATTTGCAAGGCTATGGTGATTGGGTGCTCATCATTTTTGTAGGATTAATCTGTTTCATGAAAGTTTTTGCCACCACCATTACCTTAGCTAGTGGAGGTAGTGGAGGTAATTTCGCTCCTGCTTTATTTACAGGTGCGTTTTTGGGTTTCTGCTTCTCCATGTTGGTGAACAAGCTTAATTTTATTCAATTGCCGGTGAATAACTTTACTTTGGTGGCCATGTGCGGTATTTTGAGTGGCGTGATGTATGCACCTTTAACAGGGATTTTCTTGATTGCCGAAATAACGGGGGGCTATGAATTAATGATTCCGTTGATGCTGGTTTCTACCTCTTCTTATGCCATTGCCAAAATATTTGAACCTTACTCAATGGATAAAAAGTATTTGGTAGAAGGCAAAAAGGTGTTTACCGAAGATTATGACCGTAATATTTTGAGCATGATTAAATTTCATGAGATTGTAGATACCGGATATGAGGTAATTTATACCGATAGCACTTTGCCAGAATTACTGAATGTGATTCGCCAATCCACCAAAAACATCATCGTTTGTAAAGATCGGCAGGAGAAATATCAAGGTTTCATTATCTTTGATAAAGTAAGAAAAGTGCTGCTCGACCCTGAATTACAACAGAAACTTACCGTGAAAGAACTTATCTCCAAAACTAAATATCAAGTGAATGTAGATGATGAAATCGATACCATTATCGCTAAGTTTGAAGAAGCCGACCTATGGTATATGCCTGCCTTTGAAAATGGAAACTTCGTGGGTTTCATTTCTAAAACTAGGTTGTTATCTGCTTATCGTAATAAGTTAAAATTAACCATTAGCTAATGTTAAAGAAGGAAGATATTGCGGCAGCTTACCGAGAGATTCAGGAGGCTATTGTAGCTGGTTTAACTACTTTGGATGGCGGAGCCTTGTTTGAGGAAGAGCACTGGGAGCGTCCGGGTGGGGGAGGTGGCAGAAGTAAAGTGATACAGAATGGAAATTTAATAGAAAAAGGAGGTGTAAACTTTTCTGCGGTGTACGGTAAATTGCCAGAAGCGATAAAGAAATCCTTTAAAACAGAGCAAGAGGAGTTTTTTGCTACCGGGGTGTCTATCGTATTACATCCTCATCATCCTTGGGTGCCCATCATTCACATGAATATTCGTTATTTCGAGATGCAAACCGGCGATGAAAGTATGCAATGGTTTGGAGGTGGAATAGATGTAACGCCGCATTATGTGATTAAAGAGGATGCCATTTTTTTTCATCAATACTTAAAAAAAGTTTGTGATCAGCATCATCCTGATTTTTATCCAAAGTTTAAAACTTGGGCAGACGATTATTTCTTTATCAAACATCGCGAGGAAACTAGAGGCATTGGGGGTATATTTTATGATCGTTTAACTCCGCAAAATACAGCACTCACTTGGCAACAAATCTTTGATTTCTCTAAAGCTGTTGGGAATTCTTTTTTACCGATTTATACTTATTTAGCCCACCAAAACAGAAATAAATCTTTCACTGCCGAAGAAAAGCAATGGCAATTGCAACGCAGAAGTCGTTATGCAGAATTCAATTTGGTATATGATTCTGGTACTAAATTCGGTTTAGAAACCGATGGTAGAATAGAATCTATCTTAATGAGTATGCCGCCTATGGCTTCGTGGGTGTATGATTATCAAGCCGAATCTGGGTCTAAAGAGGCAGAGACCTTAGCCTTACTGAAAAAGGGGATAGATTGGGTTTAAGCCCCTCATCCCAGCCTTCTCCCACTGGGAGAAGGATAAGTCTATGCTCTTACTTTGTCAGGCTGATCGCCAGCCTTTCCGGCAGGCAGGGAGTCGAAGCCTTTGTCATCCTGATGCAAATCAGGACCTCTTGAAGGACTACCTTTCCACCCACCGTCACCCTGAGCGGAGTCGAAGGGTCTCACTATATAAGTATGCTGTAAGATAAGTATTGTTTTTCTATAATATTTTCTGGTTCATTTTGAATTGGTGTCGCCTTCCGCCACTGGCGGACCGGCGGGAGGGCTCGATACTTTTATCGCTTCTTATTATTTATTTTTATTGGAGCTCAAGAATGCTATCGCATTTTGACCGCAAAAGTATCCAAAACTCTCCGCTGCGACATTTTTTATGAAAGGCATCGGTTAGCTTAGTTTACCGTTGCCAAAAATCCCAAGGCGGAATTTGAGTGCTCGTTCTGCTTATGCTGAGGCTAAATCGCTTTCACAAATAAAAACTAGATACGGCCTCACAGATTTTAGCAGCAGAAAGCATTGGAAGCCCTGCAAAAACTTTCACTAACAAGTGAACCAGAAAAAGTTAAAGCCCTAAGGTGGAAATGAGCGTTGGAGGCCTCAACTTTTTTGAAATCAGGCTTACGATAGCTTTATGCAATAAAAGATGTACAGCCTTGATTTTTTGGTTACTTTTTTATCAAGAAAAAAGTAACTAGGCTTGGCCCGCCATAGGACCGGAAAGCTAAGAGCGCAATTGCGAAAAACTATTTTTTACTACATATTAATATAACCGACTGTTTTAGCTTCTCTCTGCTTTAGGAAAGAACAAGGGTATAGTAAAATCTTTCACATTTGTCATTCTAATGAAAATCAGTACCTCAGTTATTTCATTTCTAAAACAAATGTCCAGTTCATTTTAAAATGGTGCCGCCTTCCGCCACTGGCGGACCGGCGGGAGCGCTCGATACTTTCTCCTTGATGAGAAAGTAACCAAAGAATCAAGGTAAAACGAACCTTCATCCCACAT
>JACXVB010000062.1 GCA_014763615.1 Sphingobacteriales bacterium
CAAATCGTATAAAACAAAAAATAGCATCATGAATATTCATGATGCTACCTAATTTTATTATCCTTGTAAAACTGTATCGCTTATTTAGGACTAGTCAAACCAATTCCAGGTCTTTAAAATAGGTGTCAAGTCATTATTTCTCAGCCCATCGGGATCTCTTATGGTTTGCTTCGGGTTCTGTTCGGTCATCTTACGTTTCAAGACGTAGGATGACTGGAGAACACTAGCACCAAGAGTGCAGTAATAGCGAAGTGATAATCTATTTAGCTGGATGTTGCTGCATGTATTCCGCTATCAGAGCATGGTATAAACTCCCTTTCCGGTTTGCCAAACGAAGTGCAGCTTGTTCTTTGTCTTGAGGATGATTCATAGTTTCCTTAGCGTAAGCAACGGCATTGGCAAAACGAGATTTAGCTGCCAGTTGTGCTTTATTGGGTTTCACTTTGCTTATGTCTGGGTAGGCGGTAATGATGGTACGATCTCCGGGATACTGTTTGACCACGATCAATTTATCGATATGACCGCGAAAGCCTTTTAATAAGGGGTTTTTAGATGTTGCCATAGTTGGGATGTCTTGACTAGCCTAATTTAAGGTGTATCTAGCTTATTTGCAAGTATTATCTTAAGCTCATCCTAACTCCAAGGTAACTCCATCCTACGTTTATCTAGGCTTCATCCTACGTCTTTGAGTAATTTTTTGATGGATTATGAACAGACCGATTAGGGAGGTTTTGTAGATTGAAATTAGAGTTTTCTTTTTTGAAAAACAAGTGAAAAGGTTTTTTTCTTTAACGTAAAGGAATTGGTGAATCGAGCGGACGCTCTATAAATAATGGGTCGTAGGAACGCTGCGCTAAACCTACGACCAGAAAGGGTGAGGGTAAAAGTAAGATTGATTTCCGCCGGATGGCGGATGCTTTTTTTATGGTTTGTCTTTTTTAGTTTAAAACCAAAGTCTGTAATCTATCTGGTCCAACAGATAAATATTTCACAGGAACTTCTAAATGCTTCTCTAAATAAGCGATATAAGCTTTCAACTTTGCAGGGATTTCGTCTATCGCTCTAATACCTGTTAAATCTTCATTCCAGCCATCAATTTCTTCATAAATAGGTTCTGGCTTGATAGTACAAATATCGTAAGGCATATAATCAATTACCTCTCCATTATATTTATAATGCGTACATGCATAAATCTTCTCAAAACCACTTAAAACATCAGCTTTTGTCATGACCAACTGAGTCACTCCATTTAGCATAATGGCATATTTTAAAGCAGGTAAATCAATCCAACCTGTTCTTCTTGGGCGACCAGTTGTTGCACCAAACTCATGACCAATTTTTCTTAACTCTTCGCCTACTTCATTGTCTAATTCGGTAGGGAAGGGGCCGCCGCCCACACGGGTACAATAAGCTTTAAAAATACCCACTACTTCGCCAATTTTATTGGGTGCAATTCCTAAACCAGTACAAGCACCTGCAGTGGTGGTATTAGATGAAGTTACAAAAGGATAAGAACCAAAATCAATATCCAGCATCGTCCCTTGTGCACCTTCGGCTAAAACTTTTTTACCTTCTTTTAGATATTGAGCTACCAAATGCTCGCTATCTACATGAGGGAATTGTTTTAACAACTCTAAAGCCTCAAAGAATGCTTTTTCTCTTTCAGAGAAATCCTCTATTTCTCCATAATTGGCTAAAATAGAACGGTGTTTATCAACTAATTTTTGGTATTTCTCTTTAAAATCAGGAAGATTGATATCTCCTACACGTAAACCGTTTCTTCCGGTTTTATCCATATAAGTTGGTCCAATTCCTTTTAGTGTAGAGCCAATTTTACCATCTCCCATTTTCTTTTCGGAAGAAGCATCTAATAACTGATGAGTAGGCAAAATCAAATGTGCTTTACGGGCAATCATTAAATTTTTCTTAGCTAATAAATCATGACCAGCTTCTTTTAATTTATCGATTTCTCTTTTTAGGATAATGGGGTCAATCACTACACCATTTCCGATAAGATTCATGGTGTGTTTTTCGAAAATCCCGGAAGGAATGGTGTTTAAAACAAACTTTTTACCATCAAATTCTAAGGTGTGCCCGGCATTTGGTCCACCTTGAAAGCGAGCAATTAAATCGTATTGAGGAGCTAAAACGTCAACAATTTTTCCTTTTCCTTCATCGCCCCATTGGAGGCCTAATAAAACATCAACAGCCATTGAATATTGGTCAGATATGTATAAAGATTAATTAATTTTTTTGTTCATGAGATTCGCAATAGCCAGCTTGCAGGCGAGTGCAATTTCCATAAAGGTTTAAGGAATGATGCTGAATATTGAATTTTAATAAATCGCCCATCATCGATTGAATTTGCTGAACCCGAGGATCGCAAAACTCTACTACTTTACCACAGTCTAAACAGATGATGTGGTCATGCTGCTTAAAACCGTAAGATTTCTCAAACTGCGCCATGTTTTTTCCAAACTGATGCTTGGTCACTAAATCGCAAGAGAGTAAAAGTTCTAGGGTGTTATATACCGTGGCTCTGCTGACGCGGTATTTTTTGTTTTTCATGTGGATGTACAAAGATTCCACATCAAAATGATCTGATCTGGAGTAAATTTCTTCGAGTATGGCAAAACGTTCAGGAGTTTTTCTGAGGTTTTTATTTTCGAGGTAAGTCTCGAAAATTTTTTTGACCATCTCAATGGTTTCTGGTACAGCCATAATGATTGTTAATGCTTCAAAGTTATTAAAATTTTACGATTGCACTAAAGGTTTTTAGCTTTTTAAAAAGCTAATATTTAGTGCTTAGTTTAGCCATTTTATGGATTCGCTTTTTTGATAAATTTAAAACAAATTAGGCTTTTTGCTTTCAGCATTAAGCCTAATTTAGTGAAGTTTAAATTTTGCGGGGGGGGGGGTAACTCCATTTTCAACTAACTGTTTTTCTAGGTTTTGAATTCTTTTAAGGAGTTGCGCATTTAATTCTTTTTGGTAGCGAAGATCGTTTTCTAAATTTTGCAGCTCCATTCTAAAATTAATTTGTTGCAAATGGGTTAAATTATCGGGGAAAAAATCATGGATGGGTGTTTTGGTATAATAAGCAATATTGATGATTTGCTCAAAACTGATGAAAATATTTCCATTCTCCATCTTAGAAAGGGTGCTTTGTTTGATTCTCAAAAAATGTGCTAGTTCTTCTTGTTTAATGTTTTTTTCGGTTCTTACTTTTTTAATTTTTGCGCCAATGTCTTGATTCATAGCATGATGGTTGATGATTTTCTAAGGTAATGTAATTTTTACAAAAATGTTTGTGTTTTTTCCGAATACTTTATTCCGCTAAGGAATATTTTTATTCCTTAGCGGAATATTTTATTCTAATACGGAATACTTTTATTCCAATATTTAAATTTTTTGTTTTGATTTTTTGTAGTGTAGCGTTACAAAAAGGGAAAATACTTTGCCCTGCCGTGGTGGCGAAAGGAAGTATTATAAACAAATTAAATTTCAAATATGAAAAAGTTATTATTTATTGCAAGTTTTTCAATAATGAGTTTTTTTGCTGTTGCAAACACAGTATCAAAATCTGATTCTAGAACAATCACCAAAGACGGTGTGGTCTATACTGTAACAAACACTTATCAAAACGGTGAATTATTTGAATGTACTGTAACGGCTACTGTAGATGTTGCCGGTACCGGTGTCAAAATTTCTTCAACTAAGCCTACTTGCGCTGAAGCCGCAAGAGATGTAAAAGCTGGTGTTAGAGAAATGGTTAAATTGTAAATGCAAAGTCTATGCGTAATTAATACGTATAGACTTTTTAAAAATTCAAAAATGAAATTATTTTATTTAGTTAGTCTGTTTAGTTTATTAGCCATAACAACTGTGGAAGGTAAAACGAAAAATAAAAAAAAGGTAAATCAAGTACCTTGTACAAAAACAAAAACGGTTACTGTTGATGGAACTTCCGTAGAAATTTCCGTTACTGCTGATAATTGTACGAAGGCTAGAAGAGGTTTAAGAGAAGCAGTCAAAATAATACAAGAATAAAATGAAGAAAATTATAATAATAAGTATATTATGCTTCTTTACAATCAAATCTGTTTACTGTCAAACAGATTTGGTTTCTAAGATTGTCTATAATCAATCATTTAAGTATGGAAATAGAGAATTTAAAGGGGTTTTATTAGCTAATAAAAACGAAACAATTTATTTTTATGGTAGAACAGACGATGGTAATGAAAAAAAAGAACTTATAGAAAAAAGCGAATTAGAATATCAAATAAATTTAAGAGACAAAGAAGGATGGACAACTTATATAAATAAGGATAAAAACTTAATAGTAACTAGAGATAACATATTTACTAACAATAGCGTCCTAAATGAATAAAAAAAGAGAAAGGAAAGTTTTACCTCATTGTTACCTTTGAGGTTGCAAAAAAACAAACCCTTTCTCGATGATAAA
>JACXVB010000043.1 GCA_014763615.1 Sphingobacteriales bacterium
TTATTCAAGGGGTTCTTTTCTGAAATATTCAAATTATACGCCTATATCAATTAACAACACGTATTTTTATTCTATTCCTAAACGTTTAGGACACTATTGATTATTTAACTAGTCTTAGCTATATTTTACCATCTTAAGCATATTTCAACTAATTCATGAAATATATATCCTTTTTTGCGGCTTTTTTTCATCTAAGTGTTCCGAAATAATTTAAACCAGAAAGAGATTATCTCGCTTTTTTTATCTCTAATTAATTATTTCGGTGGGGCATCAACTATCTGAATTTTATTCTTATCCCAACCAACAATTTCACCATTTCTATATTTCGATTTGCTGATTGATCTTTCAGCATTGTCATGGATGACATAGCAAAAAATAAGGTCATGTTCATTAGAATAACGGTCGATATCTCTTGGATTATTCTTCCAGTTCTCTAAGTTTGTTTTCTTTGAGTATTTGTAAATAGAGATAGTGATATAATCATATTCTTTAATCCTGTCTATCTTTAGCATATTAATAAAACTGTCTATCTGAACATCCGATTTTTTGCAATTAGTGTAATTTTTAACTATATAAATTTCTAGCAAATCTTTAAAATATTTACCATTGGGCTATTGTTTCGTAGAATGCTCGCTGTCATACAGATTAAAAATCAATTTTTGATTAGAGCAACAGGAAGAAAGAAGAACTGAAAAGCAAATAGAATAAATCACTTTTTTCATGTAATGCTGTATTCTTGCATTTTTGCAATAAATGCTTGGGTCTTATTGGCAATCTCAGCAATCTTTGAATACTCATAAGATTCGTAAATACTGTCCAATAATAATTCATCTTGTTTAGAAAGTTTTGTGGTTTGTTCGGAAATATCAGGGGTGATTAAATTGTTTTCCAATTTTTTTTGTTCAGGTAAATCTTTCTTACAATTACTTAAGAACAATAAACCAAATACAATGATTCCGATTAATGAAACTTTTTTAAAATGCTTGGTAAATAATTTTTTCATATTGTAAATATTTTAATAAACGAAATTCTTAATTAATCTTCTCATTTTAAAGTATTTATATCAAATAAAATTTGTTTTAATAATGGTTATTATAATTTCACAAAAATTAACTTATAATAAATAATTTATGAGTTAATTTTTGTTCTTTTAGAAATTTCGAAACATTTGATTTTAGAAAACGAAAAGTCTATTGTTATCATAAATCACGAAAAGGATGTGATATAAATTATTAATTTTAATTTTGATACGCTAACTCGGCTTAAGTATCTTTCAAATATCTTAAGCATATCTTAACAAATTCATGAAACACTTATCCTTTTATATCCTGATTTTATTTAGCCTAAGCGCCTGTCACATTAAAAAACATGCAGACCTTATTGTTATCAACGCAAAAGCCTACACTGTTGATTCTAGTTTTACCATTGCCGAGGCTTTCGCTGTGGCGGATGGTAAAATTGTGGCCGTAGGAACAACAAAGGATATTTTAAATGATTTTAATGCCAGCGAAGAAATTGATGCTAAGGGAAAAGCAGTTTATCCAGGTTTTATTGATGCACATGCGCATTTTTTAAGATACGGACAAGGTTTGCAAAATGTAAATTTAGTGGGTACAAAAAGTTGGGCCGAAATTGTAGAAAAAGTAAAGGCTTACGCCGATGAAAACCCAGAAGGTTGGATTATAGGTAGAGGATGGGATCAAAATGATTGGGAAGCAAAGCAATTTCCAGACAAGGCTTTGTTAGATTCAATGTTTAATGATCGCCCTGTGATGCTTTTTCGTGTAGATGGTCATGCTGCAATTGTCAATCAAATGGCTTTAAACGAAGCTGGAATTACAGCAGGGCAACAGTTAGTTGGTGGCGAAATTGAAACCAAGGATGGAAAACTTACCGGTATTTTAATAGATAATGCCGTTGATTTGGTGAGTTCAAAAATTCCTGCTTTTACGCGTAGCCAAACCGAAAGAGCATTATTAGCTGCCGCCCAAAATTGTTTCGCCGTGGGTTTAACTACTGTTGATGATTGTGGATTAGATTTCGAAGAAGCTTTATTGATAGATTCTTTACAGAAAACAGGCGATTTAAAAATGCGAACCTTTGTGATGTTATCTGATGCAAAAAAGAATTTTGATTTCCTGTTTAAAAGAGGAAAAATCAAGACAGATTTCATGAATATTCGCTCTTTTAAAGTTTATGCAGATGGTGCTTTGGGCTCTCGAGGAGCTTGTTTGTTGCAGCCTTATGCAGATATGCCAGGTCACACAGGATTTCTACTTTCAGATCCGCAGCATTTCAAAAATGTCGCCCAAAAGATACATGATCATGGTTTTCAGATGTGTACGCATGCTATCGGGGATTCAGCAAACCGTACTATGCTAAAAATATATGCTGAAGTTTTAAAAGGCAAAAATGATGAAAGATGGCGCATAGAACATGCTCAAATTATCCATCCGGATGATATGAAATTATTTAGGGAGAACAGTATTGTTCCATCTATACAGCCAACGCATGCCACTTCAGATATGTATTGGGCAGTAGATAGATTAGGAAAAGAAAGGGTGAAATCAGCTTATGCTTATCAGCAGCTTTTGCAAGAAAATGGTTGGCTTCCGTTAGGAACAGATTTCCCTGTTGAAGATATCAACCCCATGTACACTTTTTCTTCGGCAGTTACCCGTCAGGATAGGGCTTATTTTCCGCCAAATGGCTTTCAGAAAAATAATGCTTTAACCAGAGAGCAGACCCTAAGAGGCATGACCATTTGGGCGGCTAAATCCAATTTTGAAGAAAAGGAAAAAGGAAGTTTAGAACCCGGAAAATTCGCCGATTTCGTGATTTTAGATCAAGATTTAATGACGGCCCCAGATCAAAACCTGATACAAATTAAAGTATTATCAACATATACAGCAGGAAAATGCGTTTACAAACCATGATTATTAGATATTTTTTTACAGCCGCTTTTATTTCTTCATTTTTTTTGGGGGCATGTGCACAACAGCATCGGCAAAACCAACAATGGCTACAAGCTTTTAGAGATGCTGGTAAACAAACGGTGGTGTTAAATAATCAGGATGAAGTTTTACCACTCCAGCATCTTGATAAAAAAGTAATTGCGTCTGTTGATCTAGGTTTTAGTCATAGCTTAGTTTTTGATAGTTTATTAAATAAATACGACCATGTAAAACACTTTAACGGAAACGTTTATGCAGCCAATCATCAATTGAATAATTTAATTGACGAATTAAAATACTTTAATACTGTTATCATTGGCATTTCTGACGTTTCCATTTTTAATGATGAAGTGATGATTTTCATCAAAGAAATTCAAAACAAAAAGCAGATGATTATTGCACTTTTCGGAGATGGTAAAAGCTTAACCAAATTAGGTGAAATCACTGCTCCAATTGTTTGGTGCCCCTTCCATTCAGATGTGAGCGCAAACTTTTCTGCTCAACTTATTTTTGGAGGAGTAAGTACTAATGCCAGACTTCCAATCACTTATAATGATGAG
Source organism: Sphingobacteriales bacterium (assembly GCA_014763615.1). Classification (GTDB taxonomy): domain Bacteria; phylum Bacteroidota; class Bacteroidia; order Sphingobacteriales; family Sphingobacteriaceae; genus Pseudopedobacter. The sequence continues at coordinate 3,515 of JACXVB010000043.1, forward strand.
TTTGCGCAAGGTGCAGGCTATGATATTGATAGAGTACGTTTCAATTTTACAGTTCCAGAAGCTGTAGGAATTAATGCTCAAGATTTGGATGCCATTGATGCAGTTGCACAGGAAGCGATAGCGCAAAAGGCGACGCCTGGATTGGTGGTTTTTGCGGCAAAGGATGGTAAAGTAATTTTCAATAAAGCTTATGGTTATCATACCTATGCTAAAGATTCTGTAGAAAGAGTAGATGATATTTTTGATTTAGCCTCGGTTACCAAAGTTTCGGCTACCACTATGGAAGTAATGCGCTTATATGAACAGAAAAAATTAAACCTCGATACCGCCATTAGTACTTATTTAGCCAGAACAAGAAATACCGATAAAGCAGATATCAAAATTAAAGAAGTGATGCTGCACCAAGCCGGATTTGTTCCTTATATACCATTTTATAAATACCTCCAACCCAATGATTACAGCCGAGATTCTACCGAGGAATACAATGTAAAAGTTGCCGATAGCTTTTACATGAGGAAGAACTATTTCTACGATGTGATGTGGAAACAGATGTTAGCCAGTCCGTTAAAAACAAGAGGCCAATATGTTTACAGTGATTTGAGCATGTATTTTATGAAAGAGATGGTAGAAACCATCACTCAAACGCCATTACAAATTTATGTAAAGCAAAATTTTTATAATCCTTTAGGGATGTACACCACAGGTTTTAATCCAAGGTATCGCTTTACAAAGTCGAGGATTGTACCAACCGAAGATGACCAAATTTTTAGAAAAACATTGCTTTGGGGATATGTTCACGATCAAGGTGCTGCCATGATTGGCGGAGTTTCTGGTCATGCGGGCTTATTTTCCGATGCCTCAGACCTAGCTATTCTTTATCAAATGCTTTTAAATAGAGGAACTTATGGCGGAGAGCGTTATTTTAAACCCTCCACCGTAGATTTATTTACTTCCAAAGAATCAGATGTAAGTAGAAGAGGTTATGGCTTTGATCGATGGGATTCCGATACCACTAAACATTATCCTTCCTATTATGCATCTCCACAAACTTATGGGCATACCGGTTACACCGGAACTTGTGTTTGGGTTGATCCTAGAGATAATTTGGTGTATGTTTTCTTATCTAATAGGGTAAACCCAGAGGTGAGCAATCGTTTAATTTATTTGAACATTCGTTCAAGAATTCAAGATATTCTTTATAAAGCCATTGCAGCAACAAAATGAAATTTTCAAAACATTGTAGCATGATTGTTGTAATTATCTAATAAAAATAGATTATGACAACCAAAATTTTATCTGCAATATCCATATTGCTTATTTTTTCAGCGTGTTCACACAAGATTACAAATCCTAAAATTGAGAAATTAGAAGGGCAGCAGAAAGTTTTAGCCTTAAACACTCAGATTAATGATTTGAAGCTAGCATTAGAAAGAGAAAAACTTAAATTAACAGATTTAACTGATGCGGTAAATAAAGCTAATGAACTGGCTTCTAAATCTGCAAATGAAGCAAAAGTGTTAGCAGAAAAGGTAAACGAAAACCCTGGAAATGCTAAACTAGCCAAGAATGCAAATAAAGCCGCAAAAATAGCTGCAAAAAATTCAAAAAGGGCTAAAAAATTAACTGATCAACTTTCGGATGCGCAAAATAATATCAAAGATTATCAAAAAGGTATTGATGATAGCCAAAAAGAATTAGATGATTTAAACTCTAGTATCAAGATCATCCCCAATCAACCTCAAGAGCCAAAAGACAATAACTAATTTAAATCTTACACAAATAAAACATTAGAATTATATTATACTTTTACTTTAGTTGTGTTTTTTAAATTCATTTTATGAGAATAGGTATTGTTTGTTACCCCACTTTTGGTGGGAGTGGTGTTGTTGCAACAGAACTAGGTAAGGCTTTAGCCGATCACGGTCATCAGGTACATTTTATTACTTACAGCCAACCTGCAAGGTTAGATTTTTTCTCTGAAAACCTTTTCTATCACGAAGTTTCAGTTTCTAAATATCCGTTGTTTGATTATGCTCCGTACGAGCTAGCCCTAAGCAGTAAAATGGTGGATGTGGTGAGGTTTGAGAAATTGGATATTCTGCATGTTCATTATGCTATTCCTCATGCTTCTGCGGCTTTTATGGCTAAGCAAATCTTAGCCACCTACAATATCCATATTCCTGTGGTTACTACCTTACACGGAACAGATATTACTTTAGTGGGAAAAGATTTAACCTATAAGCCTGTAGTTACTTTTTCTATCAATCAATCTGATGGGGTAACTGCTGTTTCTGAGGATTTAAAAAAATCAACCTATGAGCATTTCGATATACAAAAAGACATCAAAGTAATTCCAAACTTTATTGATTCTAAACGTTTTAGCTTAAAACCGAAAGATCACTTTAAAAAAGCGATAGCCCCACAAGGGGAACGTATTTTGGTACATACTTCAAACTTTAGAAAAGTGAAGCGTACACAAGACGTAATCCATATTTTAAAAAAAATATTAGAAAAAGTACCTGCTAAATTGTTGATGGTGGGCGATGGTCCGGAGCGTGTTAACTGCGAGCAATTATGTAGAGATTTAAAAGTTTGTGAATACACTCGTTTCTTAGGTAAGCAGGAGGCCATCGAAGAGATTCTTTCCGTTTCTGATTTGTTCATTATGCCTTCTGAGTCTGAAAGCTTTGGTTTGGCAGCCTTAGAGGCGATGGCTTGTAAAGTACCGGTTATTTCCTCAAACACAGGTGGTTTGCCAGAGTTGAACATTAACGGTGTCACTGGTTTTTTAGATAATGCGGGTAATATTGAAGATATGGCAAAACACGCTATCTATATTTTAGAGGATGACACTCGTTTAAATGAATTTAAAGAAAGAGCACTTAAAAGATCACATGAATTTGATTTGAGTTTAATCTTACCGATGTACGAAAATTTTTATAAAGAAGTTATCGAAAGCAGTAGTATAGCCGTCTAAAGTATTTTAAATTAGTTTCGAGCGTATCAATCCTTTGTCTTACCGCGTAACAGAACAAAGCATTTAGCGTTAAATAATGTTAATGTTTAGGTTTTACTAAAAAGAAAGATAAATTTGCAAACTAATTTGAGATGAAGAAGTACCTTTTACTATTATTTGTTTGTGCCTTAGGTTTGAGTTCTTGTTTAAAAAAAGGTAATGATCCTTACCAGGATGCCCAAAATCAATTAACTAAAGACGAAGCAATTATTAAGCAATTTATTGCCAAAGAAAATATACCTGCTGTAAGACATGAAACAGGCGTTTATTATCAAATTCTTGGCTCAGGAAATGGTAATTATGATTATAGCAGCCCAAACAATTCTTATCCAATCGTTACCGCAAGATATACCGGTAGATTATTAGACGGGACGGTGTTTGACAGTTCAGATTCTGCAACTTTTGCCTTAGCAAATGTAATTGATGGTTGGAAAATAGGAATTCCTTTAATACAAAAAGGAGGAAAGATAAGATTATTGATTCCTAGTGGTTACGCCTACGGAACCTCCGCCATTAGGGACGCAGCAGGAAAAATCGTAATCCCGGCAAACTCCATTTTAGATTTTGATATAGAATTACTTAATGTAAAATAGTATGATAAAAAAGATTTTAAGCCTTTTAATAATAACTTCCCTTGCATTTGTAGCTTGTAAAAAAGATACAAGAACATTAAATCAAATACAAGATGGCGAAATACAGGCTTTTTTGAAATCAAGAAATTTAACTGGTTTCCAGAAAGATTCTAGCGGATACTACTACAAAGTAATTAATGAAGGAACAGGAAGTGCTTTAACCTATCCCGATTATATCTATTACCTGCAAACTCTAAAAGATCTGAATGGAGCGATTTTAAAAATCCAAGGTAATCAAACCCCAACAATTGAGAATTCTAGTTATTTAGCCAATTATTTGGGCTACGTAAGTCCTACAGGTTTCAGAGAAAATATAATTAAATTACACAAAGGCGGAACAATCAGAGCCATTATCCCATCATATTTGGCTTTTGGAAAAGATGGTTTTGGTAGTCAGGTAAAAGGAAATACCATAATAGATGCAACTTTTACTGTACCAAACGTAGATAATAGGTTTTCTTTGGCAGATTCTTTAATTACTGCTTATAAAGCTACTATTCCACTGTCATTCACCAGAGATTCTACCGGTATCTATTATTCTATCATTAATCAAGGTACAGGAACCGATACCGTTACGGTTAATTCTACCATTAAAGTAGCTTATACTGGTAAATTATTCGACGGGACTGTATTTGATTCAGCAACAGCTGCCAAACCATTAGAATCTCCACTTTATGGCTTGATTTCTGGATGGCAAAATGCCATTCCGAAAATTAGATCAGGAGGAAAAATCAGACTTTTGATACCGTCTTACCTAGGATATGGAAGTACAGCATCTGGAGCAATTCCGCCTAATGCACCATTAGATTTCGAGATTGATTTATTGGGTGTTACCAATTAGAATTTGGATAGTTCTTAATCAGCGATACGGATTACAAGGATATGAAAATTAGGTAGCACCATAATTCATGATGCTATTTTTAGTTTAAAGCCTCTTTGTAAACTTTCAAACATCGCTCTCTAGCCATTTTATGATCTACAATAGGTTTCGGGTATTTGAAAGAATCATTATATTCAGGAACCCATTTTTTAATGTATTTTAAATCAGGATCAAACTTCTTTACTTGTTCATAAGGATTGAAAATTCTAAAATAGGGGGCTGCATCAACACCACTTCCTGCCGCCCATTGCCATCCTCCAACATTACTTGACAATTCAAAATCCAATAGCTTCCTGGCAAAATAGCGCTCTCCCCATCGCCAATCAATCAACAAATGTTTGGTTAAAAAGCTGGCCACAATCATCCTTACTCGGTTATGCATAAACCCAGTAGAGTTGAGTTCTCTCATGCCCGCATCTACAATTGGATAGCCTGTTTTACCTTCGCACCAAGCTTTAAATTCTTTCTCATTGTTTCGCCAATTAATCGCGTCATATTCTGGTCTGAAAGAGTCTTTCGCGGAATGAGGAAAGTGCCACAAAATAGAGAAATAGAAATCTCGCCAAATTAATTCACTTACCCAAACATCGCTTTTTGAGAGGGCATTGCCTACCAATTCTCTGATGCTTAAAGTCCCGAAACGGAGATGAACGCTTATTCTTGAAGTCGCATCCTTTGCAGGGAAATCCCTATCATTCCCATAATTTTTTAGGATAGATTGATAGTTTTTATCAGGAAACGGAAGCTCACTTTGGCGAAATCCGATGTCTGATAAGCTGGGAATTTCAAAAGCTTTTGTATGGAGAAATTCTGTTAAATATTTTTTTGATGGATAAGGTTTTAGGTAAAAATCATTTAACTTTTCAAGCCATTTTCTTTTATACGGAGTAAAAACCACATAAGGTTTTCCATCATCTTTCACCACTTCGTCTTTCTCAAAAACACATTGATCTTTAAAAGTGCTAAACAGGATTTCATGCTTAGTGAAGAGTTGATGAAGTTGTTTATCCCGAGCTTTGGCGTAAGGTTCATAATCATGGTTGGTATAAACCGCTTTGATGTTAAATTGCTGTATTAATACTTCCCAAATTTCAAGTGGTTTGCCATATTTTACCAATAAAGAAGATTGATATTTTTCTATTTCAGTTTTTAGATGTGTGATTTGTTGATAAATAAAATTTACACGAGCATCATCTTTATCGTCTAATTGGTCTAAAATATTTTGATCAAAGATGAAAAGAGGAATTACTTGGAAACCACTTTTTAAAGCATGATATAGCCCAGCATTATCATTTAATCTCAAATCCCTTCTAAACCAAAATACCGCTGCTTCTTCTTTAACCATAGATTTGCTGTAATGCGCCTTTTATTTCTGGAAATTTAAACCTGAATCCGAGGTCTTCTACTTTTTTGGTATCCATTTTGGTACTTCCTAAAACAACAGCACTCATCTCACCAAACATTAATTTTAATACCAAGGAAGGTACGTTAGGAAGCCATAAAGGCTTGTTAAATTGTTTCGCGATAGCTTGCGTGAGACTTTTATTGGTAATTGGATAGGGAGTACTCATGTTATAAGCACCATTCCATTCTTCATTTTCAATTCCTTTGAGGTACATTTCAACCACATCATCAATATGTATCCAAGATATCCATTGATTTCCCTTACCTAGTGGTGCTCCTAAACCTAGTTTAACCGGAGCGGCCATTTTTGGTAAAGCACCAGAATCTTTATCTAAAATAACGCCTGTTCTAAACTTCACTACTCTTAAGCCGAGTTTTTTACCTTCATCCACTGCAGTTTCCCACTCGATACAGCATTGCCCCAAAAAATCAGTGTGTGGCGGAGCTGTTTCTGAGAGTAATTGATTTCCTCTGTCGCTGTAATAACCCGATGCAGATGCAGAAACCACAGTTTTTACTTGGTGTGTTTTCTGTTTTAGAAGTTTATAAATAAGCTCAATAGATTTTGTCCTGCTCTCAACAATTACTTTTTTTCGATCTTCAGTCCAACGCCCATCTGCAATACCGGCACCTGCTAAATGCACAATAATATCTACTCCGTTAATACAGTTTTCATCAATAATCGCCTTATCTACATCCCAAACAAAGGTTTCTATTTGCGCATCCTTCCTTGAAGAACGGCTTAAATGAGCAACTTGATAGCCTTTTTTTAGTAATATATTGCTGAGGTGTTTACCAACAGTTCCACTGCCTCCGGTTATTAAAACTTTCTTACCCATACATTTGGATAACCTTTATAAAGACTTTTGGTTTTGAGGAAAAGAAAATAGAAATATTTAACTATTGATATAACTTTCTAAGTTTTTGATGATTTGCTTTTGATCCTCTATGATATATTTTACCACATCTCCGATAGAAACCATGCCCACCAATTGGTCGTTTTCCATAACCGGTAAGTGTCTGATATGCTTATGATTCATTAATTCCATACAGTGATCTAAGCTATCTTGCGGAGAAATGACAATGGGGGATGGAGTCATCACCTCTTTCATGTGCACTTCTTTAGATGATTTTCCTTTTAAAACTACTTTTCTAGCGTAATCACGTTCGGTGAAAATTCCTTTTAAAGTATTATCCTCTACAATCAAAATAGCGCTGATGTTATGCTCCATCATCATTTCTAAAGCTTCATAAACCATAGCTTCAGTATCAATAGCAATTAATCTGTTTTCTTTGTGCTTTAAGATTTGATGAACTTTAATCATAACGAAATTTTTTAGGTTTTTTAAAAATAACCAAAAAAGATTCGTAAATCAAAACAAAATCAAATTCTATTTTGATAGTTGATGAGATTTCTAGCCATGCCGTTAAAAATGAAGAGATGAAAAGGCCACATCAACCACCAGTATAATCGTCCCCATAAGCCGTTTGGTCTGAAGGTGGCCACTTGACTTAAAAATTTAGTGCCTTTTCTTTCAATGATTTTAAACTCTAGCCAAGCTTCGCCAGGTAATTTCATTTCTGCATAGAGGAGTAACCTTTTATTTTTCTTATCAGCCAGAATTACTCTCCAAAAATCTAAAGCATCGCCAGCGTAAATTTTATTTCCACTTCTTCTTCCTCTTCTGGTACCCACACCGCCCACCAATTGGTCTATTAATCCTCTTAAATTCCATAACCAATCTAAATAATACCAACCTCGGTCTCCGCCGATAGACCAAATATTAACCAAAACTTCTTTAGAATTTCTGGTAAAATTGCGCTTCACTTTATAGGATAAAGTTCCATTTTGTGGTACTTTAACTTGGTCCATAAAGTTTGTTTGCAAATATCCACGGTTAAGTGCATCTCGCCAGCTAGAAACGATAGAGTTTTGTTCTATTTTTACGAAAGCTAATTTTAAAGCATCTTCATAGGTAAAGCATTGGTGTGGAACTACTTCTTTAATAAAATCTTCTTTACAAATCACTTCATTTTTCATGCTCTCTACTAAGCTACTGGCAATATTGTAGTTTACAGAAGTTACTAGGTTTAACCAATAGGAAGAAAGGCGAGGAGTAAGTACCGGAACAGTGATGATGTATCTTTTCAGTTTTCTGGCTTTTGCAAAACCCAGTAACATTTCTTTATAAGTTAAAATGTTTGGTCCGCCAATATCAAAGGTTTGATTGAGTGCCTTTTCGTTTCCTAAAACACCTTCTAGGTAAGTAAGTACATCTCTAATGGCTATGGGTTGGCAACGAGTTCTCAGCCATTTAGGAGCAACCATAATGGGCAATTTTTCGGTCAGGTCTCTAATCATTTCAAAAGAAGCACTACCAGAACCGATGATAATTGCGGCTCTTAAACAAGTATGCGCTATTTTACTGCTTTTAAGGATATTTTCAACCGATAAACGAGAGGTTAAATGTTCAGAAAGTTCTTCGTCATTTACAATACCTGTGAGATAAATGATTTGCTTGCAATTGGTTTTTTCTAAAGCTTGAATAAAATTATGAGCCGATAATTCTTCTAACTCTTTAAAATTTCCATTGGCATTACCCATAGAATGTACCAGATAAAACGCCGCATCAATATCTTTAGGGATTTGAGACAGACTTTCCTCTTTTAATAAATCGCCTGTGATAATATGCCCTTGAGGCTGATTTTCTTGTTCTTCTTTTAGGCGTCTTTTATCCCTTACAAGGCAAAAAACATCATGACCGGCAGCCTGCAAAACAGGGAGCAGTCTTGTGCCGATATATCCGTTTGCACCTTTAAGTAAGATTCTCATACCTCACTAACAAGCATCTTACCAAGCAGTTTTATTTAGAGGAAATTACTTTTTCTTTAAGCTTTTTAATCCACCAATGTTGTATCTCAGAAAAAATGCCTGTTGGTTATCCGTTTTTCCATCCACAAAATGATAGCTGAAAACAAATTTTCCTTCTAGATTTTTATAGTGTATTGGGGTGTAACCTAAATCAATTCTATCATAGTGCTTGGAGCTGTAGAAAGAGTCGCCGTTTATCAAGTTAAAACCTTGACCTGCGTAGAAAGTATTTTTTATACTCAATCGCTTATAGGCGCCATAAAAATTTGAAATAAAGCCTCCGGGAATGGTAAATGAAGACCCTAAAAAGCGCTTACGTTCTATTGAGAACATAGGGCCAGCGGCAATGGTTAAAGAGTCTAATATGGTTTTTTTGGATAGATCTAAACCTAAAGTAGCGGTAAAACCGCCATTGTCTTGTAAGTAATCTCCTGGGATAGGTATAGCCGCACCGGCATCATGAAACATATAAGCATAATGAGAAATAAAGAAAACACTGGTTTGATACTTTCCGGAAAACCCGAACAAAAAGGTTTCTTTATCGGTATTGGTTTGGCGACTGGTCCAATCTAACCAAACTGTTTCTTTAAATTTTTTAGTTTCATATTTTACTAACATTCCCTCAATATTTGGACGATAATAATTTAAACTGTCTCTTAAAAAAGCGAGTGGATAATCATCTAGCAAATGTACACGAGGGAACGCACCTATAAAAAAGTTCCAATTATTTTTCTGATTCTCATAATAAATCACGGGTTGAATTTTATCGGCAAAAGTATTTTTCTTTGAGCCAAACTCATAAAGGGCATTAAATCCAACTCTAAATCTGTTGAAACTGTCTAGTTTGAAGCCAATCTCTGGAGATAAAGTATTCCCGAAAATAGTTTGGGAGTACCTGCCAGAACGTAGATATTCTCTGTTATCCATAAAACCGAAATAGCGAATATTTCCTTCTAATTCTTGCGCTTTTAATCCGCCTAAGAAAATTAACATCAGGCACAGAATGCTGAAAATTATTTTTTTGATATTCATGGATTTACTTTGATGCTCATCATTTTACTATTCCGGGTACCCCTAAAAGGGGCTGTTTTTACGGATAAAAATAGCTTATAATTTCCGGCTTTAGCCGGAGCTTTAATTTTTAATTTTACTGTTTTTTTAGCTTTAGCTGTTAATTCCATCGGGATTAAATTTTTCTCAACTTCTTGTACGCTAAACACTTCACCATCTTTTAAAAATCCATAAAGAAAACTGCATGTCCACTTTTCATGAGCATCAGAAAAGTTAACAGCATGTCCGTAAGGATTGCTCATTATAAAGCTAATTTCTTTTACTTCATTAGGTTTCCATTCTTTTGTAAAATCAACAGGTTCGAAATTTATTTTTGGATAAAAACGAACGCTATCTAGCCAAATACTATGGTAAACACCTTTTATTGTTTCAATATTTTGCTGGTTGTTTTTTTGTTTTTCACCAGGCTCTACCAGCAATACTTTTTGATGCTGAATTTGCTCTTCTAAAGGCCATAAATCATATTGCGTTCTACGGTAATAGAAAGAATTATAAGCCACTCCATTTAAAGTTTGTGTGTAGTAATTGTAATAGGAAGCTTTCTGAAAACCATCTAAAAATAAAACAGGATGACCGTCTGCTACTTTTTCAATTTGTTTTGCCCAAACATCATAACCATGGAAATCAACCACAAAAGGAAGCTTCTTAGTGTCAGGGATAATTCCCATCAAAACTACCCGAGCTAAAAGAATTAAAAAGATGTTTGCGCCAAACAACCATTTGAATTTTGAAAAAAGCCTAGGGTTTTGACCCACATAAACGCATCCTAAAATAAAAAGAGCTATATATTCTATGAGTGGCCATTGAGCTTGTACTTCGCCTTTAAAAGTGCTGATGAAAAAGAAGATGAAAAATCCATAAGTAACAAATTTCAACGATCTTAAAAAGAGATCTTCTTTAGCTTTTAGCTGATAACCATAATAGAAAAATAACCAACCCACTAAAGGGCCCATCATCAATAGCTGGTTTACGAAATACATCCAAGTGTATTCACTTTCATAGGGCGAAGCAGAGCGATCTATCAAATGGTAATATAAAGAAGGATAGCCATGTGCATATTGCCAATAGATATGCGGTGAAAATAATACGCAAGCCAGAATGATGGTTACATAAAAGCTTCTTCTTGTGAAGAGTTTGAGGTTAGAAATCAGCACAAAAAAGATGAGCAATAAACCGTGGTATTTACTGAAAAGTAAGGCAGCACAAATCAAACCAAGCAAAAGGGCCCATTTCAGCTTATCCTCTTTAACGTAGATTTGATAGCTATAAAGAAACAGAACTGAAAAGAAGAAAAGTGGGGCATCAGGAGTGGTAGTGAAAGCGTAAACCTGAAACATTAAAACAGCACTAAACAGAATGATGAATGCCTTTAAATTATCTGTGTATTTTTTTACCACAATCCATAACACATAAATGGATAAAATATGTGTGCTGATAGTCAATAAACGTACACCCAAAGTGTTTTGGATAATTGCGTGACCAAATTTGATAAAAATGGCCACCATGGGTGGATGATCAAAATAACCCCAATCTAAAAACTGCGAATACACCCAATAATAAGCCTCATCTGCATGAAGACCAGTAAAATAGGCTTGAAAAACATTCAGCAAAAAATATATTGCTAGAAAAATGAGCAATAATTTTTGCGATGATTTCTTATAGAAAACTTGTTTGAAAGATTCGCTCATGTGGATGCGAAAGTATAAATATAATTTGCAAAAAAGTTCCAAAGTGATACGGCTATAATAGCGAATACTTTAGCAACATAGAAATTCACTTTTAATTTATCATTTAAAATATAAATGATAAGATTATTAAAAAGTAAACCTATTAAAGCGATGGCGAAAAATTTCCCAAACTGTTCAAATGCTTTAGGGTCATGACTTTGGAAAGTCCAGTACCTATTGAGGATATAATTACTGATGGTAGCTAATAAAAATCCGCAAGAATTTGCAATGTATTTATGTATTCTAGCTTTTTCTTTGAGGAGATAAGTGGTGCCAAAATCAACAAAAATGCCCGAGAAACCTACAATTCCAAATCGGATGAATTTGAGGATAAACGCTTTGCTGATATCAAAAGCTAAAATCATGTTCAGGTATAAAAGCAAAAAAACCTCTGATTTTTCAGAGGTTTTCTGTTCATATTAAACGCCTAATAATAATCTTGATGGGTCTTCCAGTAATTGTTTCACTCTAACCAAAAATCCTACAGATTCTCTTCCATCAATCACTCGGTGATCATAAGATAAAGCAACGTACATAATTGGTCTAATCACTACTTGACCGTTCTCTGCAACCGGACGCTCTACAATATTGTGCATTCCTAAAATTGCAGATTGTGGAGCATTGATAATGGGTGTAGATAACATCGAGCCAAAAACGCCACCATTGGTAATGGTGAAAGTTCCCCCAGTCATTTCTTCAATACTTAATTTACCATCTCTGGCTTTAGTAGCTAGGGTAATGACCTCTTTTTCTATCTGTGCTAGCGACATGCTTTCGGCATTTCTAATCACCGGAACTACCAATCCTTTTGGTGCAGAAACAGCAATAGAAATATCTGCAAAGTTACTGTAAACCAATTCTTCACCTTCTATTCTGGCTCCAACAGCAGGGAAATCTTTCAGAGCCTCTGTAACTGCTTTGGTAAAGAAAGACATAAAGCCTAAGCCTACGCCATGCTTTTCTTTGAATTGATCTTTATATTTTTTTCTAAGCTCCATAATAGGTGCCATATTCACTTCATTAAAAGTGGTAAGCATGGCAGTTTCGTTCTTTACAGAAACTAATCGCTTAGAAATGGTTTTTCTTAGCGGAGTCATTTTCTCCCTACGTTCATCTCTTGCACCAGAGAAAGAAGGGGCAGAGGCTACTGGAGCTTTCGCAGGAGCGCTTGCTGCTGGTTTTGGAGCAGGTTTTTCGGCTTTCATGGCGTCTTCTTTTGTGATTCTGCCATCTACGCCAGTTCCGTTAACTTGTTTAGGATCGATGCCTTTTTCTGCTAATATTTTTGCAGCCGCCGGAGATGGCGTTTTGTCTGCATAAGAAAAACCAGATTTTTCGGCTGGAGTTTCTACTTTATTTGAGGTTGTTGCTACCTGAGCTGAAGCAGAACTAGAACTTACCGCAGCTCCACCAGAAGTAATAGTAGCTACAAGGGCTCCAATTTCTAAAGTATCACCTTCTTTTGCAATGGTATTTAAGATACCTGCACTTTCTGCCGGAAGTTCAAAAGTAGCTTTATCAGATTCTAACTCAGCAATTACTTCGTCCATAGCTACAGCATCGCCATTTTGTTTTAGCCATTTGGTTAAAGTAACTTCCGTGATAGATTCTCCAACGGCTGGCACTTTAATATCTTTTTTCTCAGCTTTCGCTGATTTTTCTTCTTTTACAGCTTCAGGGCTTTCAGCTTTGCTTGCTCCACCTTCTTCAATCTTGCAAACCAAAGCTCCAATTTCTAAAGTATCACCTTCTTTAGCGATAGTTTTTAATGTTCCTGCGCTTTCTGCAGTTAATTCAAAAGTGGCTTTGTCTGATTCTAATTCGGCAATTACTTCATCCATTTCTACCTGTTCACCATCTTGTTTTACCCATTTAGAAAGTACCACTTCGGTGATTGATTCGCCCACTGCAGGGACTTTTATTTCTAAGCTCATAATTTACTATGTGGTTAATCTACTTTTGCGGTTTTGGCGATAGCTGATTTTTTAATTACTTCTTTAACTTGATCTAAATTTTTTAAGTCGAACGCTTTGGCAACAATAGCGGCTTGTTCTGCTAAATGTTGTTTAGCAAATCCGGTAGCTGGGCTGCTGGCTGGTTTTCTAGAAATCACCTCAAAATCAAAATCAGATTTTCTGAAAACTCTGGATATAAATGGCCAAGCTCCCATATTCTCAGGTTCTTCTTGTACCCATAAAAATTCGGCTTTTTTGTATTTAGTTCTGATTTTTTCTAATTGTTGGTAAGGCGTAGGATACATTTGCTCTAATCGCACAATAGCAATGTCATCACGTTTGGTTTTTTCCTGTTCTTCCAATAAATCATAATAAATCTTACCGGTGCATAGGAGAACACGTCTAACTTTATCGGCCTTCACATTTACATCATCAATAACTTCTTGGAATTTGTTTTTCGTAAAGTCTGCTAAAGGCGAAACACATTTCGGAAATCTCAATAAACTCTTAGGGGTAAAAACAATTAAAGGTTTACGAATATCACGATGAAGTTGACGACGCAGCGCATGGAAAAACTGTGCTGGAGTAGTACAATTTAGCACTTGCCAGTTGTATTCTGCGCTTAATTCTAAAAAGCGTTCTACTCTTGCAGATGAATGTTCTGGTCCTTGTCCTTCAAAACCATGAGGTAATAACATCACCAAACCGTTGGCTCTTTGCCATTTGGTTTCTGCCGCAGAAATGTATTGGTCAACAATAATTTGGGCTCCATTAAAGAAATCTCCGAACTGGGCTTCCCAAATGGTTAAGGCATTAGGGTTAACCATTGCGTACCCATATTCAAATCCTAAAACCCCATATTCAGAAAGATGAGAGTTATAAATTTCAAAAGTCCCTTGATTTTTATCTACATGCGTTAATGGGATGTATTCCTCTTCAGAATCCTCTACTTTTACAACGGCGTGGCGATGTGAAAAGGTGCCTCTTTCTACATCTTGCCCGCTCATTCTTACTCTTTTGCCTTCTTTTACCAATGTGGCATAAGCCATTAACTCACCCATAGCCCAATCAAAAACTTTGGTTTCTTCAACCATTTTTAATCGTTCTTTAAATAGGCGGTCTATTTTGGTTAGGAATACCTTATCTTTTGGAAGTGTGGCAATGTTTTTAGCGATGCTTAGGAATGTTTTTTCATCTACAGAAGTATCAGGTGAGGTTTTAAAATCTTCTTCTTTAGAGAAACGCACCTCTGTCCAAGCACCAGAAAAAGCTGGATTTTCGGGGGCACCTTCATCTTCCTTAGATTCATTTAATCTTTCCTGTAAAAGGGCTTTAAATTCTTTCTCCATTTGTAGCGCTAAATTTTTATCTACAGCACCCGATGAAAGTAGTTTTTCTACATAAATCTCCCTTGGATTTTGATGTTTCTCGATGGATTTATACAATAAAGGTTGTGTGAAACGAGGTTCATCAGCTTCATTATGACCGAATCTGCGATAGCAAAGAATATCGATAAAAACATCATTATGGAATTTCTGACGATATTCCATTGCTAAATTAATGGCATAAATTAAAGCTTCCACATCATCTCCATTTACATGGAAAACCGGCGATAGCGTAACTTTTGCAATATCTGTACAATAGGTTGATGAACGAGCATCTTTATAATTTGTAGTAAAACCTATTTGATTGTTAATCACTAAGTGAATCGTTCCACCGGTGGTATATGCATCTAGTTTAGACATTTGCAGAACCTCGTAAACAATACCTTGACCCGCAACAGAAGCGTCGCCATGCATTAAAATAGGAGCAATTCTTTTGTAATCGCCACCATATTTCATATCCATTTTAGAACGAGTAATTCCTTCTACCACGGCATCAACAGTTTCAAGATGCGATGGGTTTGGACATAAACTCAAATGAACTTTCTGATTATTAGAGGTTTCTACGTCGGTTGAAAAACCTAAATGGTATTTTACGTCTCCACCAAATGGGAGGTCTTTATTATATTTCCCTTCAAATTCAGAGAAAATATCTTTATAGGTCTTACCCATAATATTGGCTAAAACGTTAAGCCTTCCTCTATGGGCCATCCCTAAAACAAATTCTTCAATACCTAACTCTGCACCTTTCTCTATGACAGAATCTAAAGCAGGAATTACAGCTTCTGCACCTTCTAATGAAAATCTTTTTTGACCTAAAAATTTAGTACCTAAAAAATTCTCGAACGCAACAGCTTGATTTAACTTCTGTAGGATTCTTTTTTTCTTATCTACATCAAAATTAGGGGTGTTTCTATCTTTTTCCATGCGCTCCTCAAACCATTTTAGTTTGATAGGATTACGCAAGTAGCGGTACTCAATACCTATGGATTGACAGTAAGTGTCTTCTAACAAACGATAGATATCGCTAAGTTTTGCCGGTCCTAAACCTACTTCTACTCCAGCGTTGAAAACGGTGTCTAAATCGGCATCACTTAAGCCAAAAGTTTCTAATTCTTTGCCAGGGAAGTATTTTCTTCGCTCCCTTACTGGATTGGTTTTGGTGAAAAGGTGCCCACGAGTACGATAACCGTTAATCATGTTTAAAACATTGATTTCTTTTAAAACATGTTCTGGTGTAGAATTTTCGGTTGGCGCAGTGTGAGTGCTGTTAGCTTGTTGCCCGAAGTCAAAACCCTCAAAAAATTTTTGCCAACCAAAGTCAACTGATTGTGGGTCTTTTTTATAAGATTGGTATAAGGAATCTATATATGCCGAATCTGCGTTGCTGAGATAAGATAAACTATCCATCAAAAAACTATATGTGTATTGAGAGACAAAAGTAAAAAAATAGGTTTGTAAACGATGAAATAAATAGGTTAAATAATATTTGGCGCATTCAAGTAATAAACGCAACTTTCAGATTATAAAATTAGCCATAAAAACTTGATAAGGAGTTTTAAAGTTTAATGTTTTTCTTGGTC
This sequence comes from Sphingobacteriales bacterium, assembly GCA_014763615.1. Classification (GTDB taxonomy): domain Bacteria; phylum Bacteroidota; class Bacteroidia; order Sphingobacteriales; family Sphingobacteriaceae; genus Pseudopedobacter. The sequence continues at coordinate 20,037 of JACXVB010000043.1, forward strand.
TGTT
>JACXVB010000044.1 GCA_014763615.1 Sphingobacteriales bacterium
GACAAAAATGATAAGATCCGTAAGCAGAATTTCCTTTTGGGAATCCTGCGCTAATTAAAAGGTTTATTGCCTTTGGAATATATGTGGTAATAAATTTCCAGACAAAGTCCTTGGTTTTCAAAAGGCATTTAAGTGATCCTATCGGAACATTTAAACGAGGAGAGTTTTTTTAATTGCTTTTGCCGGACAGTGTCCTGATTTTTCTGTCATCATTTATTGGCCCTTCGGAACACTTAAATGAGTAATGGATTATTGAGTGCGCAAAACTAAAGTCAAGAATTAACGAAATATGTTCTCCGTAGGGGATAGTTATTTTGCATCGGTATATTCTGACAAGACAGCACATGATGAGGATAGTGGTTTCAGATTACTATTAATTGTTCATCAGCACAGATGCATTAGAGGTGTTTACGGAGGCGGCACTGAATCCAAAGAAGATGGAAAGACTGTAAACTGATTTAAAAACGTTACTTAATAAGTAAATTTAAAACTATCTTTGCTTTTTAAAGTGAAAAAAACATTGGTCATATTCTTTTTAATTGCCTTTGTGTTTCAGAACACAAGTGCGCTCTGGATAATGGCTTCATTTTATGCCCAACGTGATTACATTTCTAAAAATCTATGTATCAATCGCTTTGATGCAATTCCTGTTTGTAAGGGTCAATGCTATCTTACCAAAGAACTAAAAGAGAACGAAAAAAAGGAACAAAATTTACCTGATATAAAGCAAAAGGAAATTCAACTTTTTTTTGTGAACAATTTATGTTTTATATTCCACAAAATAGTTTTTGAAGAAAGGCTGAATATTAAAATTTATAAAGAGAATTTCCTTTCTCCAGAATATTTGTTTTCCATTTTTCATCCTCCACAATTAGCTTAAATTGATATTCATCTGAATAGCTACTTCATCAATTTTTATAATACAAAGATATAACCAATGAAAGAAACAGAATTACCTGTTTGCAATATTGGTTTGTTTGGTGATGATGTTAGGAATTTTTGTATGAATGATTTGAGTGGATTGTTTGAAAAATTCCCTGTCTTTGAGTTTCCTCATAAACAAGATTTTTACACCTTGATTATTGTGGAGGATGCAGAGGGAGAAATTGTAATTGACAACCACAAGATTCGTCTGAACTATCCTAAAGCCATTATCATTAAGCCAGGTTGCGTAAGCAGTATAGATATTAACCGTAAAGCAAAAGGAACACTCATTTGCTTTACCGAAGTCTTTTTCTCATTAAGATACAATAACAATATATTGTCTCAGTTCTCTTTTTTGCAAAGAGAGGCAAAGCCATACATTAGGCTAAATAATGAGAAAAAAAAGAAATGTGATGTTTTGATAAAACTCCTTTTTGAAGAATACAGTTTAAAGAAAAGAGAGAGCGACAAGGTATTGAGATCATACCTAAACATTGTGCTGTTTGAGTTAGAGCGATTGTATAACCCAACAGGATTTCTAAAAAGTAAAAACTTAAAACGAGAAAAGGTACATGAGTTTGAGTTACTAATAGACCAGTATTTTAGCACCAAAAAATTGCCTTCTTCATACGCTAGTTTATTAAATGTTAGTCCCAATTATTTGAATAAAATATGTAAAGAAGAAACTGGGCAAACTGCAGGAGACTTAATTAGAAAGCGAATTACTATTGAAGCTAAACGCTTTATGTACTATACAAATTACAACATCAATGAAATTGCCAACAAGTTGGGTTTTGAAAACACTTCTTACTTTGTAACGTTCTTTAAAAAGCAAACTGCCACAACACCAGAACAGTTCAGAAAAAATAATAGTTGAAAATAAAAATTAAAGAAGTAAATTTTAAAACAGCAACTAGTTAATTTCAAAATAAAAATACCTTTTAAGAAAAAAAGCAGGAACGAATATCAAAGTTTCCTGCTTTGTTATTTTTAGCCTATTTACCATTTAAATATGAAATTTATATTCTTACATAAATAATAAAATTATGGACTTTCCAATGTTTCATCTTGACTGGCTTAATGATCGCTTTTTGATAGCGATGATAGCCATTTTACACGTATTTATTAATCATGGTTTAGCAGTTGGCTTCATTCCATATATTACATGGTTGGAGCAGAAAGGGGTGACTGATGCAGGAAAAAATCAAATTACAGATTTAGATTGGGACAACCTCGTTTATAAAAAAATGAAAATTGCTTTTATAATTACCACTACAATTGGAGCAATGACAGGAGTAGGTATATGGTTTTCGGTTGCTTTGGTAAGCCCTGCTTCTCTTGGAAGCTTAATACGAGTATTTTATTTTGCTTGGTTTACAGAATGGTTAGTATTTGTTACCGAAGTGGTATTAATTTTAATCTACTTTCTCACATGGAATAACTCAAATAAGTCTCTTAAAGCTAAAACACGCCACATAAGATTTGGCTGGTACCTATCTATTTTTTCATGGTTTACAATGGCAATTATTGTTGCTATACTTGGCTTTATGATGGATCCTGGAAATTGGAACAATAATCATACATTTTTTAACGGATTTACAAACCCTATTTATTTACCCCAATTACTTTTTAGAACACCGACAGCTATGCTTGTAGCTGGAGTTTTCGGAATGTTACTCACCACCATATTTGCGCCTAAGGGAAGTGAAATGAGGGCGAAGGCAATTCGCTACGCTGGTAAATGGATATTAGCTTCGACACCCTTAGTAATAATTGGTGCAGTTTATTATTGGAATGTAATGCCAAGTGCCATGAAAGTAAATATGGCAACAGCAGTTGGTAGTATGGAGTTTTCACAATACTACCAACTGCTCAAGTATTTTATTGTAGGAACTGCATCTTTGTCAATTGTATTAGGTGTATTCGCATTTTTCAAACCAAAGAAAATAAATTTTGCGTATGTAATTTTGCCTTGTCTCTTTGTATTCGGATTTCTTGGAATATTTGAAAGAGTTAGAGAATTTATCCGCAAACCTTATGTAATTGGTAATTATATGTACTCGAATTTGCTTCGTAAAGAAGATTACCCACTTTACAAAAAAAATGGAATTTTACCATACATGACCTATACTTCTGTTACGGAGATTACAGAAGAGAATAAGATTATTGCGGGTAGAGATATTTTTATAAATACTTGTAGCCGTTGTCATACAGCAAGTCCTGAAGGTGTGAATTCTATCACTTATGTATTTGAAAGAATGTATGGCATTGGAAAACCATTGGATGAAAATTCTATGGCCTCTTATATTCCCAATATGCACAATGGCAGAACCTTTATGCCTCCTTTTCCGGGCAATAAAAAAGAATTAGGTGCTCTGGTTGCATACATCAAGCAACTACAACAAACGGGGGGAAGTTTAGAAGGTGTGCAAACCACAGGGGTAAAAATTAACCCGTTAAATAGTGCGGTTTCCGTTTCTAAAAAGATAGAAGAAACAACAAAAGAAAATGAAAAACTATTAACTCAGAAATAATTAGAAATATGTTAATTCAGATAAACACACCTGTTCCAAAAGACATACCGTTAGACTTACCTTTGCCAGAATGGTTGTTGGTTATATTACTTATAGTTTCATTTTTATTACACATTATTTTTGTCAATTTAATGATAGGGGGTAGTATCGTAACTCTTTGGGCACAAATAAAAGGATTGAAAAACAAGGATTATGACACCTTTGCACATGAAATAGCTAAAACCATAACTGTAAATAAAAGTTTGGCAGTTGTTTTAGGTGTAGCACCATTGTTAAGTATCAATGTGCTCTATACTATTTATTTCTATTCGGCAAATGCGTTAACAGGCTTCGCATGGATTATGATTATTCCATTGGTTACAACAGCATTTTTATTGACTTATTTACATAAATATTCTTGGTCAAATTTAGAGAATAACAAAAGTATTCATATTGCAATTATGGCCATAGCAGTGGCTATATTTTTATTTATACCTTTAATATTTTTAACGAATGTTAACTTGATGATGTTCCCGGAAAAATGGGGTACTGTTCAAGGTTTTTTGAGTGCTTTAATATTGCCGAACGTGTTCCCCAGATACTTTGAGTTTTTAGGAGCTTGTGTAGCGGTTACTGGTATATTTATAGTTTGGTACAATAATAGAAAACCATATCCAATAGAAGAAATTTACACTTCGTTCTCCCGTTACGATATCAAAAAGATTGGTTATTCTATCGCTACTATCGGATTGAGTTTACAAATCTTATTTGGTATTGTTGTACTTTTAACTTTACCAACTAAAGGAATTAGTTATAGTGTGATTGGAGCCATGACACTTGCCGGAATTTTGCTAGCAATTGCGTTGTGGTTTAGTTACAAATCCCTTGTTTCTGAACAAGAAAAAATTGATTTGCATTTCAATAAAATTTTACTTTCAATAACAGTTTTTATGGTGGTTTATGGTGGAAGCCGACAAATTTACAGGCATAACTCATTAGAAAAACATCAAAAATTAGTTGCGGCTCATACAAAAGAATTTCAAAAGTTAAGTGCTGAAGCTCGAGAAAACCCCGTTGAAGAATCGTCCGAATTAGAAATCGATCCTTCTTTTGGAGATGTCGCAAGAGGTGCTGCAATCTTCAAACAAAATTGCGCAGCTTGTCATAAACAAAATGAAAAGCTGGTCGGTCCACCAATGACAGAGATGGTTTCTATATATGCTAACAATATAGAAGGGCTTAAACAATGGATAAAAGCACCAGGCAAAAAACGTCCCGATTATCCACAAATGCCTAGTTTTTCACAACTATCAGATGAAGATAGATATGAAATAGCAAAATACATTTTATCAATAAATAAATAATAAAAATGGTAACAATACTGATAATTGGAATCTTAGGAATGATTGCATATATCTTAAAAGCTTTAATCGATATTAATGTTTTGGTATTATTGATTGCAAAAGACAAAGAAGTAATCAAAATTCCCAATGAATTGGATAAAAATTATCAATTCATCAAAGGACTTTATTAATGGATGACTGGTTTAGAGAAAATAAGCACAAATTTGTTGAAAGAGTACTCCTCACTTGGTTTAAGTGTTCTGCCAAAATCATATAAACTCTAAAACAAAAACTAAAAACAATGAGAAAAGTAATGTCATTTATGCACATTTTTCTGGATGGTTTTGTAGCTAGACACTCGTTGGACCTGCATTAAGTGATTCCGAAATAAATTCGGAATGACAAAAATGATAAGATCCGTAAGCAGAATTTCCTTTTGGGAATCCTGCGCTAATTAAAAGGTTCAAACTCTTTAAAACTTTCAAAGGGATCTTTAATAAATATAGCACATAGCGTATTAGCCACATAATATAAATGTTCTCTAAATTCTTTTGGTGTTCCTTCATAAATGGCACAAATAACTTCAGGTCTCAGCATTTCTGGATTATAAGCATAATCATGCCAAATAATCACTGATTTTTCATGAATTAGATGCTTAAAAACCTTCTTTGTATCTGATTTAACAGCTTCAAATGAATGATCACCATCAATAAATACAACATCGAATTTTTGATTTAAACTGGCAAAATTAAATTCTAAAGAATCGCCTTTTAGATGAATGATTTTTGGGTTTTTTCTTGAAAAAAAGCCGTGTAAATCAGCATATTTTTTACTTTTAAATCTTCTTAGAATTTCATCTTCTGATAAATTCAAAGTGTAGCATTTATCTGCAATCTCAGCTACATTAACTACACTTTCACCTCGCCAAGTTCCAATTTCAAAATATGAGCACCTCTTAAATTTTTTGCATACAGCCTTTAACAATGCAATATCAGTTGGTAGAGAACCTCCACCTAAAAAGGAAAATGTGTTTATTGTTTCTGAGAAATTTGATTGGATATCTTCAAGCTGAATAACGGGGAATCCATTACTTAAGTGATGTAAATTAGTTAATCGTTTGTTCCAAACTAAATCATTTTGAAGTATATAATTTAAAGTTCTCGGATATCGTATGATGGTAAATAAAATATTTACCAATCGTTTAAACTTCATTTTCAATATTTTTTAGGGATCATCTATTTTAAATATGTAAGATAGGTAACAATTTTAATGATAATCTATTATACACCAAAAATTCTCCCTAAATTTTGATTCTAAATCAAAAACAATGAGAAAACCTTTACTTTTTTTATGTCTTTTTGGGTTAATGCTATCAGCATCTGCTCAAAATAAACGAAAACTATCGCCTAATGATGTTTATCATTTTCAATCTATTTATGGTGGCGAGATTTCTCCGGATGGAAAATGGGTGTTATACTCCGTTTCTACTCCAGATTCAGCCAAAAATAGTACTTCGTCTGATTTATTCATGACTTCTTGGGACGGGAATCAAACTGTTCAGTTAACGCATTATGATAATGGCGGAGGCAACGCTACTTTTAGTCCAGACGGGAAATATATCTCATTTTTATCTTCTAAAGCAGTGGATAGTACAGATAATAACCAAATTTGGTTAATGGATAGGCGAGGTGGTGAAGCTTTTCAGTTCACCCATGTGAAGGAAAATTTGCAAAGTTATATATGGTCTCCAGACGGCTCTAAGATTTTACTTTTGATGAAAAAAGCCAAAAAGGATAAAAAATCAAAAGTAAAGCCACCAATCGTCAACACACGTTACCACTATAAACAAGATATTGCCGGTTATGTAGATTCTACCACTACACACCTTTATGTTTTAGACGTTAAAACTAAAAAAGTGGAGCAATTGACAGATGGCGTTTATAGTGAAGGCCAAGCAGCATGGTCACCGGATGGAACAAAAATTGCATTTGTGAGCAACAGAACAGAAGATCCGGATAGAAATGATAATTCTGATATTTTCATTATCGATGCTAAAAAAGGGGCGACTATTAAACAGTTAACTACTTGGAAAGGTAGCGATACTCGCCCTAAATGGAGTAAAGACGGCAAATATATTGCTTACCTACGCTCAACCGCTGATGATACTTTTATCAATTATGATGAGAATATCCTAAGCATCATGAAACCTGATGGTAGCGATGCGAGGTTATTAACAGCTTCCTTAGATCGTCCGGTTTCTAATCCAACATGGGCTGCAGATGATCAAAGCATTTACTTTACCGTGGAGGATGATCGTCAGCAATATATTTCAAAAGTAGATTTGGCTTCAGGAAAAATCAACCAAGTAATTAGAGGTGATAGAAGCTTTTCAGCGATTGCCTTGAATCCTAAAGGGGGTTGGTTAACAGAAATGAGCGACCCTCAACATCCAAGTAATTTCTATACTTTATCTGATGGAAATTTAAAAAAAATCACTACGGTGAATGATGAATGGGTAAGTCATATTGATTTAGCAAACGTAAAAGGTTTTCAATCCAAAAGTAAAGATGGAACTTTGGTTTCAGGTTTATTTTATACGCCAGCAGGTGTAAAAGCAGAGAAATTACCTTTCATTTTGTTTATTCATGGCGGTCCGGTAGCACAGGATGAGTATGCTTTTGATTTTTATCGTCAGATGTTAGCCACTAATGGTTATGCAGTAGCAGCGGTGAATTATCGCGGAAGCAATGGAAGAGGAATTGCTTATTCTAAAGCCATTTATGCCGATTGGGGTAACAAGGAAGTAATTGATTTATTAGGTGCAGTAGATTATTTAACCAAACAAGGTTGGGTTGACCCTAATCGTTTAGGTATTGGAGGTTGGAGCTACGGCGGTATCTTAACCGATTATACCATCGCTTCTGATACCCGTTTTAAAGCAGCTTGTAGCGGTGCAGGAAGTGCGATGCAGCTTTCTATGTACGGTATTGATCAATATTTGTTACAATGGAATTTAGAGATTGGTTTACCTTGGGTGAAGAAAGATTTAGATCGCTACATGCGAATTTCTTATCCGTTTACCCATGCAGATCGTATTAAAACACCAACGCTATTTATGGTAGGTCAGAACGATTTTAATGTGCCTTCTGAAGGTAGCGAGCAAATGTACGCCGCATTAAAAACCTTAAATATTCCAACTGAACTCATTGTTTATCCTGGTCAGTTCCACGGTATCAGAGTGTTGAGCTATCAAGTAGATCGTTTCCAACGTTACCTAGATTGGTACGGTAAATATTTGAAATAAGAGACGAGTCTTTTATTAAATAAATTACAAAGCCTTTTAGATTTTTCTAAAAGGCTTTTTTCGTATTTTAGAAAGCTTTATTCTTTAAAACATGAATTCAAAAGTAAAATCTATTAGACCTTTCATAGGCGCTAAAGACTTTAATATATCCCGAGCTTTTTATCAAGAAATAGGCTTTGAGGAAAGCGTCATAACGCATAACCTGTCTTATTTTAAGATGGATGCTTTCGGTTTTTATTTACAGGATGCTTATGTGAAGGATTGGGTAGATAATACGATGGTTTTTATGGAAGTGAGCGATACAAAGCAGTTTTATCAGGATTTACTAAGTTTAAATTTATCAGATAAATACACTGGTGTGAGGTTGGTGCCCATTAAAGAATTAGATTGGGGAAGAGAATGTTTTTTACATGATCCTTCCGGTATTTTATGGCATTTTGGATCGTTTAATTAAACCCTAAATTGTGATTTCCATCCCGTCTTTTGCCACTGGAATGGTCATCAAATCTAAATGATTCAGCGCTTCTTCACCTAAATGGGATAGTAAAATATGCTTGCATTCTAGGGCTTCTTGATGCTGAAGAATTGTTTTATAATTTAGATGTCCTTTACCTCTTTTTTCAAAGAAATTACATTCACAAATAAATAAATCAGCCGCTTTAGAAAGCTCAATCAGATTGTCGGTCCATTCGGTATCGCCACTAAAAGCGATGATTTTATCATCAATAAATAACTTTAAACCATGAGGTAGGGATTCTTCAGAATGTACCACTGGGAAGGCTTGTAGTTTAAAAAACTCTGTTTCCAATTCCTCATGAGCTTGATAGGTTTTAAAGATAATTAAACTAAGATCTAAATATGCCTGCAATCCAGGGTATAAAAGTTCTAATAGAGCTAAAGTATTTTCTTCAATACCTTTAGGACCAATAATGGTCAAGGTTTTTTTGCGATTTTTACGTAGCAAATCCAACAAAAAAAAGGGTAAACCTCCAAAATGATCGCCGTGTAAATGGCTAATTAGAATATAATCTATTTCGGCAGGTTCAATTTGATTTTTCTTTAAGCCAACCAAAGAGGTCGCTCCGCAATCTATCAGAATCTGAAGATGCTCATGTTGTAAATGAAAACAAGTATTTAAATTTCCTTCACTTCCAAAAGCGTCTCCCGCACCTATAATCTTCAAATCCATTTTTAATGATAAAGTTGATTTCTTAAATAATGATCTATAATCACTAGCGCAGCCATCGCTTCTACAATGGCAACCGCTCTTGGAACTACGCAAGGATCGTGGCGACCTTTTCCTTTAATCTCAGCAGCTTCTCCAGCCTTGTTCACCGTTTCTTGATTACTCATGATGGTAGCCACTGGTTTAAACGCCACTCTAAAGTTGATGTCCATTCCGTTAGCAATGCCACCTTGTACTCCGCCAGAGAAATTGGTTTTAGTGGTGATTTTCCCGTTTTCATCAGTTTGGAAGATGTCATTATGCTGAGAACCTCGCATGGTAGAACCCTCAAAACCTGAACCGTAATCAAAACCATGAACGGCGTTGATGCTGAGCATCGCTTTTCCTAAATCTGCATGTAATTTATCGAAAACAGGTTCTCCTAAACCAACCGGACAATTTTTGATATAGCAAGTGATTTTGCCGCCAATGGTATCACCTTCTTTGCGGATGCCGTCGATCAACTCTATCATCTGTTCTGCGGTAGCTGCATCCACACAACGAACAATATTGGCTTCTCTTTTCTCGATAAATTCTTCGGCAGAGTAGATGTTGATTTCTGGCGAATTCAACAAACCTACGCTGCTTACATGTGCCAGAATATCTATTCCTTTTTGTTTTAAAAAGAGTTTGGCAATAGCCCCAGCGGCAACCCGAGCAGCCGTTTCACGGGCTGATGAACGTCCGCCTCCGCGATGGTCCCGGATACCATATTTGGCTTGATAAGTGTAATCGGCATGGGAAGGACGAAAAGTATCTTTATTATGATCATAATCTTTAGATTTTTGATCTTCATTCGGAATAACAATTGCCAAAGGTGTGCCCGTAGTTTTACCTTCAAAAACTCCAGAAAGAATTTTAAAAGTATCGGATTCTTTGCGTTGCGTTGTGATTTTAGATTGCCCTGGTTTACGTTTATCTAACTCTTGTTGGATGAAATCTAAATCCACTTCTATATTTGAAGGACAACCATCAATAGTTACCCCAATGGCTTCGCCATGAGATTCACCAAAAGTGGTGATTTTGAATACTTGTCCGAATGAGTTACCTGCCATTTTTGTTCAGTTGTGAGTTTTTAGTTTCGAGTTGACAGTATCTTTCGCGTTAAGGATTGAAGTGGATACCGGCTTGTGGCTAAAGCCACTGTGCAGTATGAACGTAAAGCCTGTTAAAACGCCCAAATAATCTTTATTCTTCATTTTTTTTCTTTATTCTACTGAAAACCCCAATTTCTTAAAATCTTCCCAGAAATGAGGATATGATTTTTCCACCACTTTAGGTTCTTCTATTTTTACTCGGTTAATCACCATCGCCATGGGTGCAAAAGCCATTGCCATACGGTGATCTTCGTAAGTGGAGATGGTGATTTCCTCAGGAATTTCCAACCCTTCGCAATCTAACTGATAAACATCCGCTTGTGTTTCAATTAATTTTACCCCGATTTTCGCCAATTCTGTTTGTAAGGCTAAGATACGGTCGGTTTCTTTAATTTTTAAAGTTTCTAAGCCAGAAAAGCTAAATTCTTTTCCTTGTAAAGCTGCACAAACAATAACGGTTTGTGCCAAATCAGGACATTCTTTGAAGGCTAAAGTTTGCAATTTAATCTCATGAGCTACTTTTTCTAAGGTAATTCCTTCTTCAGAAAAAGTGGTTTTTACGCCAAATAAAGTCATGATTTCTGCAATTTCACTATCACCTTGCAAACTATCTTTTTTTAAATGAGGAAGATGAATCTTCATGTCCTCAGAAAGGGCAACTAAGCTGTACCAATAGGAAGCAGCGCTCCAATCGGGTTCAATGGTTAAAGTAGTTTCGTTAAAAGGCTGAGGTAGAATTTCTATGGTATCATTTTCCCAAGTATGAGCTATGCCACATTGTTTGAGCATAGACAAGGTCATATCTACATAAGGTTTAGAAGTGAGTTCATCCATGATTTCTAACTGTAAGCCTTTTTTTAATGAATTGGCTAACATTAACAATGCAGTTAAGAATTGAGAACTGATATCTCCACGGATTAAAACATGCTGATGCGTTTGCTCAAACGGTCCGTTGATTTTAACAGGAGGGAAGCCTTCTTCTTCTACATAAGAAATCTGTGCACCTAAAGCATTTAAAGCATTCACCAAAGTCCCAATTGGGCGTTGTTTCATGCGCTCAGAACCTGTAATTTCTACAGGTTCACCTTTAAAAGCGCAATAAGCGGTTAAGAAACGCATGGCAGTCCCTGCCGGGCCAACATTTATTGTTTTTTGGTTATTATTTTTTAAAATTTCGCTTAAAGTAACCGTATCAGCCGCTGAGGAAAGGTTAATGATTTTTACCTTTCCTTGGCTTAAAGCCGATAAAATTAAGGCTCGGTTACTTTCGCTTTTTGAGCCCGTTAACCTAATGGTTTCTTCTTTCTTTAAATCAGCTTTTTGAATAAGAATAGATCCCATTATTAACTTAAATCAGCTTTAACGGCGTTCATAATAGCAGTTTGCTTACGGATAGATTCGCTGTGAATCAGTTCTAAAACTTTCTCTGTAAAATCTTTCTCTAAGTTTAATGCAGAACCATAAGCCGTTCTTTTTTGTAAGATTTCATCCCAACGAGAAACCTGTAAAATGGTCACGTTGTTATCTCTTTTGTACTCGCCAATCTGAGAAACGATTTTCATTCGCTCGCCTAATTTTTGGAAGATTTGATCATCAATTTTATCAATTTTCTCTCTTAAGCTGGCTAATTTATCCGTGAAGTCTGGATTTTTTGATTCCGCTTTACGCAATACAAAACCATCAATCATTTCGCTTAAAGCGGCAGGCGTTACTTGTTGTTTCGCGTCTGTCCAAGCTACCGATGGGTCTAAATGCGATTCAATCATCAAACCTTGCATATCCAAATCCAAAGCTTTTTGAGCGATGAAAGGCAATAATTCTCTGTTTCCGCAGATATGACTTGGGTCGTTAATAATGGGCAATTCTGGCGCTAATGTTTTTAGGCTAATGGCCATATCCCACATCGGTTCGTTACGGAATGCCGTTTTTTCAAAAGAAGAGAAACCCCTGTGAATAGCTGCTAATTTGGTGATTCCAGCACCGTTGATACGTTCTAAAGCGCCAATCCATAAAGAAAGATCAGGATTTACCGGGTTTTTTACCATCACCGGAATATCCACACCTTTTAAAGCATCAGCAATTTCTTGAACAGTAAATGGATTTACTGTAGAACGAGCGCCTACCCAAAGAATATCTACGCCTGCAGCTAAGGCTTCTTCCACATGTTTTGCGTTAGCTACTTCTACCGCAGTTGGTAATCCTGTTTCGGCTTTGGCTCTTTTTAACCACTCTAAACCAATACTTCCAATTCCTTCAAACTCTCCTGGGCGAGTTCTTGGTTTCCAGATTCCTGCTCTTAAAACGCTCACTTTTCCAGTAGCTTTTAATAAGTTGGCAGTGGTGACTAATTGATCCTCAGTTTCTGCACTGCAAGGACCCGAAATCACGAAGGGTTCGTGTGTTACTTTGGCCCAATTGCTAAAAGGCTCAATATTTAAATGCAATTTCATGTTATTTTTGCTTTAAGTTTTACAATTTATTATTTGATGATTTGAAAATTTGATAATTTTACAATTACTTATCTATATTTTAACTTACTATTTTGATTCAATATGATGCTAACAAACTATTAACGAACAAACTAACCAACTACACCTTATCATTCTTTACATACTCGCCCATGATGCTGAAGTTTACCGTGTATTTTAATATTTTACTAATGGCATCTTCGTACTTTTTAGTATCACTCCACTCTACATCCACATAAAAGTTGTATTCATTTCTTTTGCCTAAAACAGGCATCGATTGAATCTTACTCATGTTGATTTCATTCTCGGCTAAAATATTTAGGACTTTAGCCAATGAGCCTACATCATTACTCACCTGAAAACAAAGCGATGCCTTATTGGCATTTTTTGTTTCTTCTTTTTTATCGGTTAAAACCAAGAAACGGGTGTAGTTTTTTTTGTTGGATTCGATTCTTCGTTCTAAAATGTTTAAGCCGTATAATTTAGCCGCCAAAGTATTGGCGATAGCTACGGTATCGGTCAGGTTTTCTTCTTTAATTTTTTTTGCGCAAGCGGCGGTATCGTTGCTTTCTATCACTTTTAATTCAGGGAAATCGTCTAAAAAATCTCCACATTGTCGAATAGCAATAGGATGGGAGGTTACCGTTTTAATATCCTCAAACTTTACCCCTGGCAAAGCCATTAGGTGTAATTGTATGTGAAGATAAACTTCACCAATTACAGGGAAATTATATTCTCTTAATAATGAATAATTAGGTAGTAAGCTACCAGCAATGCTATTTTCTATGGCCATCACTACATAATCTGCTTCGCCAGCTTCCAACTTTTGAAAGGTTTGCTTAAAAGAGTTACACTCAATGGTTTCGATATCCTCCCCGAAAAATTTTAAAGCCGCTTCTTCATGAAAAGAAGCTTTAATGCCTTGTATGGCTACTCTTTTTTTTGCGCTCATTTTTTTGCTAAAAAAAAACCCAGCTTTTCGAGCCGGGTTTGTTTATGTTTTATGTCTTTTACATATTAGTCCCGGCTCTTATTTTTAAAATAAAAGTAAGCGAAGTAATATGTGGTGTTTGTGTTCATTTTTCTTTGTGTTGCCAAATGTACATAATAATTTAATTTGGCAACAAAAAAATTTAATTTTTTTTATTTGGCTTTCGCCGAATTAAATATTGGCATTTGGAGATTTATTAATTAAATCCAAAATAGCAGCATAAATAGTGACCTTGTTAAACCTAAAGCAATCCTTCTCTAAAAACAATAATCCAACAATAAAAACCTATTATAAACTATTTCCGGTTAAGGAATTTATGATGTCATGGGAAAAGATGGTATTTTCTTTAAAGGTACAGCTAAAAAACATCCTAAAAATCCAACACTAGCTAAACCCTTAATTAATCCTTGTATATTGGTTAGCATAATTTTTTAAAGGATTTTAAATCTTTACAAAATATTTTTGTGCAAAACCTTTACAATCTAATACTTCAATTTTAGAAAAATAGAAATCCTTTACGTTTTCTGTAACGATGCAATCACAATCACTTTCTAAAGCTGCAAAGTATTTTAAACCGTCCTCGAAATCATTAATCTTAGGATTTGATAAAGTGTTTAAGACGCCAGATTGATGACTTGCAGCAACATGAATATGCTCTAAAATCAAGGAAATTTTCTTTTTAGCACTAGCTGAAGAAGATTTCTTTTCAGCAAAATAATAAGCAATAGCTAAACAAACAGGAGAGGTGTAAATTTTATAACGTGGGTGATCTGCTAAACTCAGAATTCTAGCAGCTAAAGAAAAAACTGGATATTCTTTGTTTAATACTGCCACAAGTATATTCGCATCTAAAAAAATATTCATTTTTTTGATGCGAAGAATTCCTCTTTTTGTGACTTTTTAGACTTCTTATTTTTATAAGTAGCTTCGCCTTCTGCCACCATAGCTACCCAATCAGAAATTGGAAAATCTTCTAATGATTCATAAGGTTTTTCAACTACTTTACTGAGCAAGTGCTCAATCATTCTGGATAGGCTTATGTTATGCTCATCAGCGTACTTTTTAGCTTTATTGATGATTTCTTCATCAAAGGATAAGGTTAGTTTTGCGTCCATAATTTTATTATTTATCTCTTTAAACAAAGATATAAAAATTACGTAAACTAAAAAATAGTTTTACGTACTAATAAAATTCTTTTTTAGCGGCTGAGAGTGTGTTCTTTAACAAACTTACAATAGTCATTAAACCTACACCACCCGGTACAGGTGTTATGTAGGAGCATTTTGGAGCTACATTCTCAAAATCAACATCTCCAAAAAGTTTATAACCAGATTTGGTTTGATCAGAAACTTCACGATTCATTCCCACATCAATTACAACAGCTCCATCTTTTACCATATCAGCGGTTACAAAATTCTTTTTACCAATTGCCGCAATGATGATATCCGCTTTAAGCGTAATTTCTTTTAAGTTTTGAGTTCTGCTATGCGTAAGTGTAACAGTACAATTTCCAGGGTTAGCATTGCGAGCCATCAAAATACTCATCGGACTACCAACAATATTACTTCTTCCAATTACTACACAATTTTTACCAGCAGTTTCAATGCCGTAAAACGCTAACATCAATAAGATTCCGAAAGGAGTAGCTGGCAAAAAGCAGGGTAAATTTCTTTGCATTCTGCCTAAATTAATAGGGTGGAAACCATCTACATCTTTCTTATAATCAATTGCTTCGGTTACCTTTTCTGCATCGATGTGTTTAGGGAGTGGCAACTGAATAATAAAACCATCTACACTTTCATCTTGATTTAACTCAGCAATTTTATTCAATAATTCGGCTTCGGTCACTGTTTCTTCGTATCTAATCAAGGAAGACTGAAAACCCACTTTTTCGCAATTTCGAATTTTGCTTGCTACATAAGTTTCACTACCACCATCATGACCCACCAAAATCGCTACTAAATGTGGTTTACGACCGGTTTTAGCAAACATTTCAGCAGCTTCAACCGAAATTTGTTTCTTTAATTCTTCTGATATGTATTTTCCGTCGAGTAATTTCATGATGTTGTATTGAGTATAGCGTAATGAGTACTGGGCATAGCGAAAACTCATTACGCTATACTCAATACTCTGTACTAATCTAATTTTAAAACTGCCATAAACGCCGATTGTGGAATCTCTACATTACCCACTTGACGCATACGTTTTTTACCTTTTTTCTGCTTTTCTAATAATTTACGCTTACGAGAAATATCACCGCCGTAACATTTTGCAGTTACATCTTTTCTTAGAGCTCTTACATTTTCACGAGCAATAATTTTAGCTCCAATAGAAGCCTGAATGGCGATTTCAAATTGCTGTCTTGGGATTAATTCTCGTAGCTTTTCGCAGATTCTCTTTCCAAAATCATAAGAATTACTTCTATGAATTAAGGAAGAAAGTGCATCCACATGTTCTCCGTTAAGCATGATATCTAATTTTACCAAGTCAGATTGTTTATAACCTATCTGATGGTAATCAAAAGAAGCATAGCCTTTGGAAATGGTCTTCAATTTATCATAAAAATCAAATACAATTTCTCCCATTGGCATTTCAAAAACCAATTCTACTCTATCTGCTGTTAAATAATGTTGATTAACGATAATCCCTCTCTTAGAAATACAGAGCGACATTACAGGTCCAACAAATTCTGCTTTGGTAATGATATTGGCTTTAATATAAGGTTCTTCTACAAATTCTAATTTAGAAGGATCAGGTAATTCTGAGGGATTGTTTACCACAAATGGATCACCTTTGGTGGTGTGTGCAATATAAGATACGTTTGGAACGGTGGTAATTACCGTCATATCGAATTCACGTTCCAAACGCTCCTGAATAATTTCCATGTGCAACATTCCGAGGAAACCGCAACGGAAACCAAAACCCAAGGCCGCAGAAGATTCTGGTTCAAAAACTAAAGAAGCATCATTTAATTGCAGTTTATGCATCGCCTCTCTCAATTCTTCAAACTCATCCGTATCTACCGGATAAATACCCGCAAAAACCATCGGTTTTACTTCCTCAAAACCTTGAATTCCTTCAACCGGACGGTCTCTCAAAATAATGGTATCACCCACTTTTACTTCTCGAGCTTCTTTAATTCCGGATATGATATAACCTACATCCCCAGTTTTTACAACCTCTTTTGGGGCAGGATTTAACTTCAAAATCCCAACTTCATCAGCAATATATTCTTTGCCAGTGGCTACAAATTTTACTTTATCATTCTTTCTGATTTCGCCATTAACTACTTTAAAATAGGCGATAATTCCTCTAAAAGAGTTGAAAACAGAATCGAAAATCAGAGCTTGTAAAGGTGCGCTTGGATCACCTACAGGGGCAGGGATACGCTCAATAACTGCTTTTAAAATTTCAGGGATTCCTAACCCCGTTTTGCCAGAGGCTGGGATAATATCTTCTCTTTCTCCACCAATTAAATCAACAATTTGATCTTTTACCTCTTCAGGCATGGCACCCGGTAAATCCATTTTATTTAAAACCGGTATGATGTGCAAATCATGTTCTAAAGCTAAATAAAGATTGGAGATGGTTTGAGCCTGAATTCCTTGTGAAGCATCAACAATTAATAATGCCCCTTCGCAGGCAGCAATAGATCTTGAAACTTCATAAGAAAAATCCACGTGACCCGGTGTATCAATCAGGTTTAGAATATATTCGTCGCCCTCATAGATATAGTTCATCTGTATGGCGTGACTTTTAATCGTGATACCTCTTTCTCGCTCTAAATCCATGTTATCCAACAATTGAGCCTGAGACTCGCGTTGAGTAACCGTTTGCGTGAATTCTAATAAACGATCAGCCAGAGTACTTTTTCCGTGATCTATATGTGCAATAATGCAGAAGTTACGTATATGCTTCATTTGAATCGCAAAGATAGATTTTTAAGCACAATTTTTTTAGGCTATTTTAACATAGAGATGTGTCGGTTTTTTAAATAAAACCTACTTAAATCCACACTGATTTCTTTTCATTATCCTTAGCTTTAAACTGAGAAAATCAGTTTATAAAATAAAATCATTGGCTTTTCTTTGATTCATGAAATCAAAAAAGCCCCTGCTTTTTTCTAAGGTTTCCTCTTTAGAAAGGGCAGGAGCATTGAATTTTATGGGAAAATGTGGTATTTACTCGTTTCTTTTCAAACCAAATTTCTCAATTTTACTGTATAAATGACTGCGTTGAATGTCAATATCTTCTGCAGTTTTCGATACATTCCAATTATTCTTTTCAAGTTTATGTTTGATAAACTCCATTTCTGCATGATCTTTAAAATCTTGGAATTTATTGAATTTATCAAAATCAAAACTACTACCTTTATTTACTTTACCACTTTGAGAATCATAAATGCTTCCGCTTGGGTTTGAGAAAGCTTTCACATCGTCTTCTGTAATGGTTTTATCGCTTAAAATAATTAAACGCTCAATCACATTTCGTAATTCTCTAATGTTTCCTGTCCAAGGTAAAGCTCTTAATGCTTCGTGTGCACCAGCAGTAATTTTTTTAACCGCTATGCCATAATCGCCACAAATTTCTTCACAGAAAGTTTCTGATAACATTTTAATATCATCTTTTCTTTCTGCTAATGGTGCCACGTGAATATGGATTACGTTTAAACGATGGTATAAATCCATTCTAAAATTTCCGGCATCAATCTCTTTTAAAAGATCTTTATTGGTAGCTGCAATTACTCGCACATCTACCTCAATTTCTTTCTCGCCACCTACACGGGTAATTTTATTTTCTTGCAAAGCTCTTAATACTTTGGCTTGCGCCGATGGACTCATATCCCCAATTTCATCTAAGAAAATGGTACCGCCATTAGCTTGTTCAAACTTACCGATTCGTTGTTTGATGGCTGAAGTAAAAGAGCCTTTCTCATGACCAAATAATTCTGATTCTATTAATTCTGATGGAATTGCAGCACAATTAACTTCAATTAAAGGTCCGTCTGCTCTATTAGATTTTTCATGTAGCCATCTCGCAACTAATTCTTTACCACTTCCATTTGCACCAGTTATTAAAACACGAGCATCGGTAGGAGCTACTTTTTCTATCGTATCTTTTACTTTGGTAATTTCGGCGGATTCTCCTAAAATTTCACGTGTTTTAGATTTGTTAACTTTCTGTTTGAGGACTTTGGTTTCGGTAACTAAATGTCCTCTTTCTAGAGCGTTGCGTACTGTAATAAGGAGTTTATTTAAATCTGGTGGTTTAGAGATAAAATCATATGCTCCTTTTTTTGAGGCTTCAACGGCTGTTTCTACCGTTCCATGACCAGAAATCATGATGAAAGGTAAATCAGGTTTTAATAATAAACCTTCTGTTAACACTTCCATACCATCCATTCGGTTCATTTTGATGTCGCAAAGCACCAAATTATAATCAATGTTTTTGATCATTTGCAAGCCATCTGCACCATTATCAATATCATCTACTTTAAAATCTTCATATTCTAGAATTTCTCTTAAAGTATTTCTAATCGCTCGTTCATCATCAATAATTAAAATTTTAGCCATTTCTATCATTTAGTTTAGTGTTTGCAAAATAAGACAGTTTAAGCAAAAAAAAAAGTCCTGCGGTTAATCACAGGACTTCTCTGGTTTGTAATTATGCAAACTTTTAAGCTGGGTTCTGTTATCCTGAAATTAATCAAGATACCTCTATCATTTATCTTGCCACAATATTGCTATTGTGATCTATCGATCTACCCATCCAGATATTGACGTATCAATTGAAGCGAGCAACTTCAAAATCTGAACTTATTTGATCTTTCAACTCCTGAGGTTTACCACGATGTATGTCGCCATACAAAGTCGTGAGCTCTTACCTCACGTTTTCACCTTTTCTCCAATCCCGAAAGCTATCGGGACGGAGTAGTTTATTTTCTGTAGCACTTTCTGTTACCTAATTACAAGGTACCTTCCCGTTAGGAAGCAGGATGCTCTGTGTTGCCCAGACTTTCCTCTGCTTAAATAAATAAACAGCGATAGAGCCATTTGCAAAGCAAAGTTAAGCATTAAATCAATTACATTGATTTAATTGATTTTCTACCTCTTTTACATCATAAATCCCTTGATTATTTCCGAAGGAGTTGGTAACGTAGGTCAACACTTTTGCCACATCAATAGCTGCTAAATTCTTTTCTGCTGGCATTAGAGATTGATAAATTTTTCCATTAATTTGGATAGAATCTTTTAAACCATTATTCACAAAGCAAGGTAACTTAGCTCTATTTTCCCTTAAAAAGGTGGTATCAGTTAAGGCTGGAATTAAATCTGCTAAACCTTCACCTTTACTCATGTGACAATTTTCGCAATAAATTTTATATACCTGTGAGCCATCAGCATAATAACGTTGATATTTCACATTAGCCTCATTACCGCAGGCACCCAAAAATATAACGAAAGACAAAGTGAATGCTGAAGATAAAATGATTTTATTTCTCATTTTTTAAATTTTTCTCTTCCGCTAAAAGCACATCCATATCTTTCATTAATTGGTGAACTTGCTCATCATCTGTACCATCATAAGCACCTCTGATGTGTTTTTTAGAATCCACCAAAATAAAGTAACCAGAATGCGTAATTCCACCAGGAACGGTAGAATCTTGCGCAGCAAAAGACATATATCCTTCTTTAGCTAATTGATAAACAGTATCTTGAGCTCCTAATAAAAAATGCCATTGATTGTCTTTTACACCCAATTTCTCCGCATATTTTTTCAAAACAGGAATGGTATCATGTTTGGGATCGATGGTGTGCGATAAGATGGCAACTTCAGGATTTCCTTTGTATTTATTATAAATTTCCAACATGTGTTTACTCATAATTGGACAAATTGAAGGACATGTGGTAAAAAAGAAATCAGCTACATAAATCTTGTTATTCAAGGAATCATTATTGATAATGACACTATCTTGATCCATAAAACTGAAACGCGGAATAGTTTGGTAAACCGTATCCACCTCTGTTTTTCCATTTACTACTTTTGTAATAGGTTCTCTAGAGCCTAAAATGGGTAAGCTTTTAGATGATGACCCTGATTTGCAAGCCATAAAACCCGAAATTAGCATCATTAACATGGGAAATTTTAAATATTCCATCTTAATTATATTTAGAAATTAAAGCATCACTTTTAGAAATCGATTCATTAAATATTGTTTTAACAGAATCCACTTTTATTTTTTGATCTTTTAAATAATCCATTACTTCTTGATGCTTTTTACCTGTAAAATCTGGATTAAAGCGGTGCATCCAAGTCATCATTGCGTCGTTTGATGATGCTAAGTCTGCTTTTAGAGCTTCAATTTCTAATTTTAATTTGGCTGTATCTAGGGCAGCATCTTTCATTTTTAAACTATCCAAATGATTCTCAAGTTTCATTAACATGGATTTATTAGTCATGATTTTATCCATTTGAGCCATTAACTCGTCATGATCTTTCATTATTTCTTCCTGAGCTTTCTTTTGGTCAGCTTTTTCATTATTACAGGATGTCAAAAAAGCAATCATTAATATAAATGATAAACTTAAAACGAGGTTTTTAGTGATTAAGCGCATAGTATAATTGTTTTATATTGTAAGTGATTCCGATATTTAATCTCCACTGCTAGGTGGATAGTCTGTTTGTGCAAACCAAGTATTGGTCTAAAACTGGTGTTGATTCCAAATATTTTTTACAAATATATCTAATCCTACACTAGTCATTAGATGATTTGTTTAATGTTCTCCAGTAGATTCTCCTATATTATTTTTCTGCTTCAGTAAAATCCTAATTAACTTACTGAATTGATGTTAACAATTTAAAAAATTGCCTTAAATATTGGTACCGTTAAATGACTCGAGCCTCATTTTGGAATAAATCCATTTAATTAAATCAATGAAATAGGGGGATGGAAAATGGGCGTTTGTGATAGATTAATCTTTTCATCAGCATAATAAGGGAAGATTTGAACTTTTGAGGTTTTAAAAAATTGAAATTTTAAAACAGGAACTAACATCATTTGCTGATAAAGATCTTTTTGAATCTGTTTTTCTTGACTTTGTTGCTTTTTATCTGCTTCTGCAATCTTTTTCATCAAAAAACACTTTCCATTACAACGCAGCCAAGGTTTATCTTTATTGATACAAAGATTTTGAGCAATGTAATCTTTATTCATTTCGTAACCTGCAAAGTAAAACAACCTCGAAAAGCTGGAACAAGTTAGCAGAATCAGAAGTAAAATTATGGATAATCTCTTGAACATTGAGTTACAAATGTAGTACACAAAAGTTTAATCAGCAATACTCTCTCACAAACAAAATAAAGTCGGTAGTAGGAATAGAATCTCTTTCTTCCTTCAGTAATTGAATGATTTGCCCACGATGATAGGTTCCGTGATTAATTAAATGCGTAAAAATATCTTTTAAAGCTGTTTTAAATGGAATTCCGGTAGAAGTTTGGTAGCTTAAAATTTGCTCAAAATCTTCATCATTTAAAGATTGGATATAGCTTTTCCATTCCTTTTGATTTGCTAATCTCAAATTGTTCCAATTATCATTCATTTCCCACAATTTTGTTGGAGACTCATTTCCCAAACAGCGGTTTAGCCAAGTTTTCTGGGCCGCCAATAAGTGAGAAAAGAGTAAAATGATTTTTTGATTCTCAACAGGTTTCTCTAATATACATTCAGCTACTTTTTCATTTGCCCATGCATCATAATCAAAAAGTTGAAGGAAATGTGGTTTCATAAAAAAAGCCGATGAGTTGATATCGGCTTAAATTTAAGAAATGGTATAAGAATATGAAAGCAGTCGGATGTCGAATTAAGTTATTTTTAGGCTTCGACTCCGCTCAGCCTGACATTAATAGCTTATACTGCTAAATCCGTCATAATTTGATCTACTTTTTCTTCCAAATCCTGATTCACTTTATCAAAATCAGCTTTAGAAGCCAAAGGCGCATTTACGCTGCAATAGAATTTAATTTTGGGTTCAGTACCACTCGGACGGGCGGAAATGATGCAACCATCTTCAGTAATAAATTGCAATACATCTGATTTTGGAAAATCTAAAGCTTGAGTAGAATTAGTAACTAAATCTGTCTCTTTTTGTAAAGCATAATCTTTTAACTGAACCACTTTTGAACCTCCTAAACTAGCTGGCGGATGATTTCTAAAACGCTCCATCATCGCTTTAATCTCTTCTGCTCCAGTTTTTCCTTTTTTAGTGATAGAAACTAATTTTTCTTTATAGAAGCCATATTTCACATACATATCAATCATGGCATCATATAAACTTGAACCTTTATCTTTATAGAAGGCAGTCATTTCTGCAATAAATGCAGCAGAAACTACTGCATCTTTATCCCTCACAAACTCGCCAACCAAATAGCCATAACTTTCTTCGCCACCCACAATAAAGGTTTCCTTACCAAGCTTTTCGGTCATGATTTGACCGATAAATTTAAATCCTGTTAAAGTATTATAGCAAGTTACATTTTTGGATGCAGCAATTTTATCAATTAAATAAGAGGTTACGATGGTTTTGATAACATATTCTTTACCTGTGAATTTACCTTCTTTTTCCCAAGCTTCTAACATGTAGTTCACTAAAAGAGAACCGGTTTGATTTCCGTTTAACAGTTCAAATTCTCCTTTATGATTTTTAACCGCAATCCCCACACGGTCGGCATCAGGATCAGTGGCCAAAACTAAATCAGCATCAACTTCTTTAGCCTTTTTCAGTGCTAAAGTTAAAGCTTCTTTTTCTTCGGGATTTGGATAAACCACCGTTGGAAAATTACCATCAGGTGTGGTTTGTTCATCTACCAAAATCACATTCTCAAAACCAAACATTTCTAATGCTTTAGGCACTAATGTAATTCCTGTTCCGTGAATAGGAGAATACACAATTTTTAAATCCTTTTGTCTTTGGATGGCAGCAGGAGAAACGGAAAGTGAGGTGATTTTCTTGAGATAATCAGCATCTATTTCTTCACCAATTAAAGTAATGTTTTCTGGTTTGGCTGTAAATTTAACCTCATCTACCGATGCAATTTTAGCTACTTCATCCATCACCATTTTATCATCAGGAGCTACAAACTGACCGCCATCAGCTCCGTAAGCTTTATATCCATTATATTCTTTTGGATTGTGAGATGCAGTAAGCATCACACCACTTTTACAGCCTAACTCACGCACTGCAAAAGACAATTCTGGTGTTGGGCGTAAAGCTTTAAAAAAGTAAACATGAATATCGTTAGCCGAAAAAACATCCGCTGTGATTTTCCCTAAAACATCAGAATTATTTCTGCTATCATGAGCGATGGCGACTTTTATTTTTTCTCCAGGATATTTAGCTTTTAAATAATTAGCCAAACCTTGCGTTGCAGCTCCAATGGTATATTTGTTTATTCGATTAGATCCTGCACCCATGATACCACGTAAACCACCAGTACCAAATTCTAAATCTTTATAAAAAGCATCTGTAAGCTCTGTGTAAGCTTTCTCATCTACTAATTTTTGAATTTCTGCTTTGGTGGCATCATCATAATTTCCATTTAACCATTGGTTTACTTTAGCTTGGATAGTTTGATCTAATTCTTGCATTTTCCTTTATTTAAAATATCAATTTCGAAATTAAATTTTATATCTATCAAATGAAAATTTGTTCATAAAAATCAAGGTAGGCGCATTCAAGTAATAAACGCAACTTTCAGATTATAAAATTAGCCATAAAAACTTGATAAGGAGTTTTAAAGTTTAATGTTTTTCTTGGTCTGTTAT
>JACXVB010000045.1 GCA_014763615.1 Sphingobacteriales bacterium
TTATTCAAGGGGTTCTTTTCTGAAATATTCAAATTATACGCCTATATCAATTAACAACACGTATTTTTATTCTATTCCTAAACGTTTAGGACACTATTGGAAGGATTCCATAAATAGTTGATAGACGAAGAATTAACATTATAAACATTATTATATTGGTAAGATGTACCCCCACTATCATTAATTCTTGTTTTTATCGTATGTATATTAATTATTGGTTTTGTTGAAAGATTAAATATTCCCATTGGATTGTTATAACCTGGTATATAACCGCTTGCCGATTGAGAGTTGGAAATGCCAGGTATACCAATACCAAGGCCTGGATCGGGTATAAAAGCTCCATTTTCTGATATATTTCCATTTAAGTTAATTTTAGCATTAAGAGTTAAGTTAACTTCTTGTGAATTAGAGCTACTTCCTCCAAAAATTCCACTAAATAAATTCTTAATAACACCACCTAGTCCGCTGCTTAGCCCACCTGTAATTGCGTTAAAGACTGATTCTGGTAATCCTAATTTATTTTTGTATCCAGGGCGTTTTGGATCTTCAGTACCTTGATTATTTTAAAAGACACTTAAACCAGCAGCTTCAAATGCCCCTTGAGTTAATGTTCCGCCTATATTAAAACTTGGTACTGGAGTAGAAATAGTTCCATTTAAACTACCACCTGCGTCGCCTTGTAAAGATACACTCGAAATATTAGTCCATTTCAAAGTCCAGTTTAAACCTAATTGTTGGTAAGTGGTTGAAACAATATTAGGATCATAAGCAATTTCATATTGTGAAGCATACCATGTTCCCGAAGCTAATTGGGTAGGTTCTATTTTAGCAATAACTTGTTGGTTTGATGAGACGTCGATTATATCTTGACCTATGTAATTTAACATTGAAGAAGAAGATGTGTTTGGGGCTAAATTAAGACCACTTGTCATATAAGTAGATGTGGTAAAGCATTTGTTGTTACATATACATATATACTTAAAAGCCCCTGTATTTGTTATACAAGGCGAACCAAGGGTTGGCAGGAAGTGATGATGTATTAAATACATTATATACCAAACTCCACCCATCACTTGTTTTGTAATCATACCAAATGTCTGATGAAAAACCTTTTACAGAACCATTTGCCCAAGGCACTAAAATGGTTGTACCTGAAGGTGTGGGCATATAGTCAGCTGTTTCCCAATCGAAAGGGAACAGGGGGATACTATTTGTACCATTTTTAATTGCAATCGAATTATTTAATTTATGTTTCTTACAACTTACAAATACGAACTGAAACAAAATTAAAACTAATAGAAATCTATAAATCGGTGTTGAATGTTTGTAGAAGATTTTTATAAACTAATTAACTTAAAAATTTTAATATTTTGCTTTAATTTTTTATGAACAAATTTTCATCTATTATTTTAAAAATTTAGCGTTTCCAAGTTAAATCAATACTCTTTGAGATCTGACTACTCAACCTTTAAGCCTTCAAACCACAGCTAAATTGAAACCTTGAACAACAAATAAAATTACAGGTAGAGTATTAATGAAAGACAAATTGCAGTACGCCATGCCTTTTGTTTTTTTAGGACGAATAGCCAATAGCATCATGGTGGCTAAACAAACGCAAGAAATCTTTAATTTTAGAGAGAAAGCAGTGGAAGTGATGTTTGGGGTGTATAAGTAAATATAAAGTGGATAGCTCTTCTTTGAAAACAGGTTGATAGTGCAAAACTTTAAACCTTTAAGTAGTTATTTATTAAGAGCCTTAAGCATATCACCATTAAATCAAACAGCTCTATTATCATTTTTTACTTATCGTATCACTAAATTTACAGCTGTGCTTTAATTTTTTCTTTAAAAACTCCTATCTTTTGAAAATCATTATCTCATTTTAAAAAATTTCAAATGAAAAATTTGGTCATTCTTTTTGTTACGGTTTTTGCCTTAGCTGCTTGCAACTCTCCTTCTGAAAAAAAATATGCTGCCATAGAAGGCATAGATTCTACTGTTAAAGCGGGTGATAATTTTTTCAGGTATGTGAATGGGATATGGCTTGATTCGGCTCAGATTCCTTCCACACAAACAGGTGTAGGTGCCTATATGTTTATGAATTATCCTCAGAGGATTCGTTTGCAAGGCATATTAGACAGTGTTTCTAAAAGCAATAATCCTACGGGTAGTATAGCACAAAAAGTTGGCGATTTTTACGCGTCAGGCATGGATACTATTGCTATAAACAAAAAAGGTTACACCCCTATTCAATCGGTTATCACACAAATTAAAGCCATCAAGGATATGGCGTCCATGATGAAATTTATAGCTAACGAATCAAAAGTGTATAATAATTCCATCATAGGTTTTGGTGTAGGTCCTGATGATCAAAACAGCAGCCGAAACATTGCCTTAGCTTACCAAACAGGAATTGGACTACCAGATAGGGATTATTATTTTAAAACAGATTTATCAACCACAGGCATACAAAAAGCTTACAAAACTTACCTTAGCACTTTATTTAAACTTACCGGACTTGATGCTTCAGATGCTGCAAAATATGCGGATATTGTTTATGATATTGATAAACAAATTGCTGCTTCTCATAGCACAAAAGTAAAACTTCGCGATGTTAAGGCTAACTATAATAAGATGGCTGTTGCCGATCTTGAAAAAAAACAAGCTAATATTAGATGGCAAGAAATACTCCTTAATTTAGGCGCAAAAACAGATTCTATCAATGTGATGCAGCCAGCTTATTATGATCAATTAAACAAACTCCTTGTGTCTATTCCTCTTGAGCACTGGAAAGTTTATTTGGAAGCGCACACCCTAAGTAATTATGCTGATAAATTGAGTAAACCTTTTGTAGATGCACAGTTTGAATTCACCAAAATACTATCGGGCCAAGCGGTGCAAAAATCACGGGGTGAACTGATGACCAGTACCGTTGATCATTTGTTAGGCGATGCTTTAGGTGAATTATACGTAAAAAAATATTTCCCTGAATCTGCTAAAAAACGTATGCTTGAACTAGTGAACAATTTGCAAAAAGCCTATGCGACAAGAATTGATAAGCTAGACTGGATGAGCGACAGCACCAAAATAAAAGCTAAGGAGAAACTAGCTGCCATCACTAAGAAAATTGGTTATCCAGACCACTGGAGAGATTATAGTAAAGTAAATATTGATAGGAATAACTATTTCAAAAATATCGTATCTGCATCGGGTGCAGCCTATCAATATGAATTGGATAAATTGGGAAGAGCAGTAGATAAGCAGGAATGGTTTACAACTCCTCCAACCGTTACGGCCTATAATAATCCTTCGGCTAATGAAATCGTATTTCCTGCGGGAATTTTACAAGCTCCTTATTTTGATAACGAGGCGGATGATGCACTCAATTATGGGGGTATAGGGATGGTGATTGGCCATGAGATTACCCATACCTTTGATGATCAAGGTGCCCAATATGATAAGGATGGCAACGTAAAAAACTGGTGGACTGCAGAAGATTATAAAAAGTTTAATGCAAAGACCCAACAAGTCATAAACTTATATAGCAAATTTACTGTTTTGGATACCCTACACATTAAAGGTGATATGACCGTTGGCGAAAATACCGCAGATATCAGTGGCGTTGCCGTGGCTTATGACGCATTTAAAATGACCCCAGAAGGACAGGATACCACAAAAATTGGAGGATTTACCCCAGATCAGCGTTTCTTTTTATCTGTTGCCAGGATATGGAGGGTGAAAATGAAAGATGAGTTTCTACGTTTATGGATTAACAACAATCCGCACTCCCCTCCAATGTGGCGTGTGAATGGTCCTCTAATGAATACACCTGCTTTTTATGATGCATTTAATATTCAACCCGCTGATAAAATGTTTTTACCGAAAAAGGATAGAATAACGGTTTGGTAGCAATGTAAGTTTATTGATTGAAATTGTTCATTGGTTCATGAGTTCTTAAAAGTATTTAACTCATGAACTTTCTACTCATGAACGAATGAACTCACATACTGACTTCCCTGCACCACTCCTCTTCGTTCAATTTCATTATCGATATAAGTTTGGATTTCTGATTTTCTTAATCCCCAGTTTGGTGCGATGAGCATGTCTAAATCTGAAATACCAAATAGGCGTTGGATGATGATATCTGGTCTGACTAAAGGCAAAAGCTCGCAAATAAAATCAGTGTATTCTTCTAAACTAAATAATTTGAAAGGGTTTTTCTTGTATTTAGCCCCCATGATAGAACCCTCCACAATATGCAGATGATGAAATTTCACAAAATTGATTTGCTTAAAGCGATTGATTTCATCGGCGTAAGCCAACATCATTTCTTTAGTTTCACCAGGTAAACCGAAAATGGTATGCACACAAATATCCAACTTAGAGTTTTCTAGCAAACCCATGGTTTGGATAAACTCATCATGCGAACAACCTCTATTAATTTGAGCTAAAGTATCGTTATAAATCGACTCCATGCCCATTTCTAAATCCACATCTACCCTATCGGTATAACTTTCTAGCAAAGCTATTTTCTCGGCATCAATACAATCAGGTCTTGTGCCTACAGAAAGCCCAACTACATTGGTCATATCCACACTTAAAGCTTCATCATACATCATTTTGAGGTAATGAGCCGGCGCATAAGTATTGGTATTGGGCTGAAAATAGATAATAAATTTCTCGGCTTTGTAATGTTTCCAAGCTCGCTCCATTCCAAACTCAATCTGCTCTTTCATGGAGGCCATGGTGCGACTGGTAGGCGTAAAAGAATCCACGTTGCAATAAGTACAACCGCCATAGCCTTTAGAACCATCACGGTTAGGGCAAGTAAAACCTCCATCCACAATTACTTTGTACACTCGCTTTACCTGATATTTATTTTTCAGGTAGGCACTGTAATAATTATAATTCTTTTCTCCGAAGGCTAAAGTCTTTTCCAATGCTCAAATGATATTTCGGCAAAGATACAAATTGCAAATTGATGAGACCTTGATTTTAGGTAAATCATCTATTCAACACTTTATGGATCATTCCTAAAAACCAAGCGTTAGGCAAAATTCTTCTAAGGAACAGAATAAATGGAGCGCCACTTCCTACGGCATACCTTAATCGGTAATTATTACTGGTTGCCGCTTGATAAATGGTTTTGGCTACCATTAGTGGTCCAGGCGCTGCAGCTGCGGCTTTGAGGTAGTTGGCAGAAATTCTATCCACATATTTATCGTAAGCGTTTAAGCCTTCCTTTTTTAATACGTCAGGTGAACGATCATAGAAATCTGTTTTAATAGCCCCGGGTTCTATAATTTTCACTTTGATGTTAAAGGGTTTTAGCTCGTAACTCAAAGATTCTGAAAAACCTTCTGCCGCCCATTTAGTTCCATGATAAAGGCTATATAAAGGAAAAGTAATTTGACCACCAACCGAAGCGATATTGATAATGGTTCCTGATTTTCGCTCTCTGAAATAAGGAATAAATTGCTGGCAAACACTCATTAAACCGATCACGTTAGTATCAAATTGCTTTTCAATTTGCACTTTCTCGGCAGCCTCAAACGGACCAAGAGCAGCGTATCCAGCGTTGTTCACTAAAACATCTAATCTACCAAAATCCGCTAAAGCCAAACTAAAAGCTTTTTCTATACTGCTCTCCTCCAAAACATCTAAAGCATAACATTTGATGTTTTCAAATGGCTTTAAGTCCA
This sequence comes from Sphingobacteriales bacterium, assembly GCA_014763615.1. Lineage (GTDB taxonomy): Bacteria > Bacteroidota > Bacteroidia > Sphingobacteriales > Sphingobacteriaceae > Pseudopedobacter. The sequence goes on from JACXVB010000045.1 coordinate 5,703, forward strand.
CATCCTTCTTCGGATGTCGCATGGTAGCAGCAACATTCCAACCTTTTTGAGCAAAATAAATAGCCGTTGCTTTTCCAATTCCGGAAGAAGCACCTGTGATGAAGACTGTATTTTTCATTTTATTGATGATTTACTCTTAAACTGTTTGTTGTCGACAATGTTTCAGCCACTAAAATCTAATTTGAATAAAAAACACAAAACCTCTGTAATAGATGAAGTTTTTATACCAAAAGCCTTTTAGGTATAGTGTTGATACCAAAGATTTATGGTTTTGTGAGTTCAAAAACGTAAATTTGAACGTCATTTTCGATGATTTTAAACCTTTAAAATGCAAGACACCCTAATTTATAAACCAAAGCATAAAATCAGATTTGTAACCGCAGCCTCTTTATTTGATGGGCATGATGCGACCATCAATATCATGCGGAGAATTTTGCAATCTTCGGGAGCAGAAGTGATTCATTTAGGACATAATCGTTCTGTGGATGAGGTTGTGAACTGTGCTATTCAAGAAGATGTTCAAGGGATCGCCATGACCTCTTATCAAGGTGGGCATATCGAATATTTTAAATACATGTACGATCTTTTGCAAGAAAAAGGTGCCGGACATATCAAAATATTTGCTGGTGGTGGTGGTGTGATTTTACCCGAAGAGATTGCCGAGCTAGAAGCTTATGGGATTGCCAAAATATACTCTCCAGATGATGGCCGAAGAATGGGCTTGCAGGGAATGATTAATGATATGTTGCAGCAATGTGATGCGCCAACGCATACCCATCTCAACGGTGAAATTAAAACTTTACCTCAAAGAGACGTGAAAGCCATTGCCTCTGCGATTTCTGTAGCGGAGAATTTCCCTGCAGAAGCAGTTCACTTTTTAAATGAAGTTCAAAAACTGATTAGGAATAAAAGCATTCCAGTTTTAGGGATTACTGGAACGGGGGGTGCCGGAAAATCTTCTTTGGTGGATGAATTGGTGCGTCGGTTTTTGGTAGAAACGGATAAAACTTTAGCCATCATCTCTGTTGATCCATCAAAAAGAAAGACGGGTGGCGCTTTATTGGGCGATCGTATCCGCATGAATGCGATTAACAATTCAAGAATTTACATGCGTTCTTTGGCTACCCGCCAGGCTAATTTAGCTTTATCAAAATACGTCAAAGAATCTATTAACATCTGCAAAGCTGCTGGTTTTGATTTGGTGATTGTGGAAACCTCAGGAATTGGCCAATCAGACACCGAAATTACCGAACATTGCGATGTTTCTTTATATGTGATGACTCCGGAATTTGGTGCAGCTACACAGCTTGAAAAGATTGATATGTTGGATTTTGCTGATTTGGTAGCCATCAACAAATTTGACAAAAGAGGTGCACAAGATGCTTTACGCGATGTAAAAAAGCAATACCAACGCAATCATTTAATTTTTGATGCGAAAGATGAGGATTTACCAGTTTATGGCACCATGGCTTCTCAGTTTAATGATCCGGGAACGAATAATCTCTTCTCTGCTTTGATGAAGAAAATCAAAGAAAAAACTGGAGTAGATTTTGAAGCCAAGATGGCTTTCACTAAGGAAGAATCAGAGAAAGTATATATCATTCCGCCAGATAGAACAAGGTATTTGTCAGAAATTGCGGAGGCCAATCAGGCTTATCAAGAATGGGTGAATACACAAACTCGGCTCGCTCAACAGTTGTTTCAATTGCATGGCACCATTGAGCTATTAGAAAAACATCAGGCGAAAGCCGAAGAAATAGCTTCTTTAAAAAAATATTACAACAATATTGAAGAGCAATTGGATGGCGAATGTAAACGCTTATTGCGAGCATGGCCAGAAACCGTTAAAAAATATCAATCAGACTATTTTGTGTATCAAGTAAGAGACAAAGAAATTAAACAATCTTTGTTTACCGAGTCTTTATCCAAACTCAAAATCCCAAAAATTGCCTTACCTAAATATGAGGCTTGGGGAGATATTTTAAGATGGTTATTAACCGAAAACTTACCCGGAGAATTCCCTTATGCGGCTGGGGTTTTCCCTTTAAAACGTGAAGGAGAAGACCCAACCCGTATGTTTGCTGGAGAAGGTGGACCAGAGCGTACCAATAAGCGTTTTCATTATGTAAGTTTAGGTCAGCCTGCAAAAAGACTTTCTACGGCCTTTGATTCGGTGACTTTATATGGAGAAGACCCGCACATTCGTCCGGATATTTATGGTAAAATTGGAAATTCAGGCGTGAGCATTGCCACTTTGGATGACGCTAAAAAACTCTATTCTGGTTTTGATTTATGCTCGCCTTCTACTTCAGTATCCATGACGATTAATGGACCTGCGCCCATGTTGCTAGGCTTTTTCATGAATACGGCTATTGATCAGCAATGCGAAAAGTATATCCGTGAAAACGGTTTAGAAAAAGAGGTTGATGCTAAAATTGAAGCTATTTACAAAGAAAAAGGAGTTCAAAGACCTCGTTACGAAGGCAACTTGCCCGAAGGTAATGATGGTTTAGGCTTGATGCTTTTGGGTGTTACCGGTGATCAAGTTTTACCTGCCGAGGTTTATGCTCAAATTAAAGCTAAAGCCATTTCAACCGTTCGTGGTACGGTACAAGCTGACATTTTAAAAGAAGATCAAGCGCAAAACACTTGTATTTTCTCCACAGAATTTGCCTTACGCATGATGGGCGATATTCAACAATATTTTATCAATGAGAAAGTAAGGAACTTCTATTCGGTTTCTATTTCTGGTTATCACATTGCTGAGGCAGGTGCAAATCCGATTTCTCAATTGGCATTTACGCTCTCTAATGGTTTCACTTTCGTGGAATATTATTTGAGCCGAGGTATGCATATCGATGATTTTGCGCCTAACCTTTCCTTCTTTTTCTCCAATGGTATCGATCCGGAATATGCTGTTATCGGGAGAGTGGCTAGAAGAATTTGGGCGAAAGCCATCAAGTATAAATACAAAGGAAATGATCGCTCTCAAAAATTGAAATATCATATCCAAACTTCAGGACGCTCTTTACACGCTCAAGAAATTGATTTCAATGACATCAGAACCACGTTACAAGCACTTTACGCAATTTATGATAATTGTAACTCACTGCATACCAACGCTTACGATGAAGCCATCACTACGCCTACTGAAGCATCTGTACGTAGGGCAATGGCTATTCAATTGATCATCAATAGAGAATTAGGTTTGGCTAAAAATGAGAATCCGCTACAAGGTGCTTTCATTATTGAGGAATTGACTGATTTGGTAGAAGAAGCTGTTTTAGCTGAATTTAAACGCATTAATGACCGTGGTGGTGTTTTAGGTGCGATGGAAACCATGTATCAAAGAGGAAAAATCCAAGAAGAATCTCTGTATTACGAGACTTTGAAACATACTGGCGAATATCCCATTATTGGAGTAAATACTTTCTTGAATAAAGAAGGTTCTCCTACAGTAAATCCGGGTGAGATTATCAGAGCTACGGAAGCGGAAAAACAAATGCAAATTGCAAATTTGAAAGCTTTCCAAGAGAGGAACAAAGCAGTAACCGCTAAACTTTTAGAAGATTTACAACTCAAAGCCATCCATGGAGAAAACATCTTTGAGGGTTTAATGGAAGCCACTAAATACTGTTCTTTAGGTCAGATTTCTAATGCACTTTATGAAGTGGGTGGACAGTATAGGAGGAATATGTAGTTTTTAAAGGTGGAAGGTTTAAGGCTTAAGATTGAAGGTAAAATATTTAGGATTTTTAGAGATTCCCCTTTTTTATTCTCCCGCCAGCGGCAGATACTAAGTGCTTATTTTGTTATTTATTGATAATCTTAATCTGTTTACCAATTTCAGTTTTTAATCATCTCAAACAAAGTCATTAAAATCATGTTTGAACACTAAATTTTAAAACGGATTAAACATGAAAAAAACTTTTTACGCTTTACTAATGAGTATTGCCTTTTTAGCACTTGGTTTCACTAAAAATGCGCATGCAAATACTGCACTTTCAACCGCAGATGGTACTAAAATGAAAGATGCAGATTTCAAACTTACCCCAATTGAACATGCAACCGCAGTTTTCACTTGGGCTGGAACTCATTTTTATATTGATCCTGTAGGTGGTGCAGCTAAATTTGCTGGTCAGCCAAAACCCGATGTAGTTTTAATTACCGACATTCATGGAGATCACATGGATGCTAAAACTTTAGCCAGTGTGATTACTGAAGGAACTAAAATTATTGTTCCACAAGCAGTGGCAGACCAATTACCCGCTGAAATGAAGCCTAGACTAACCATCTTAGCTAACCATCAAACCATTACGGTTGATGGTTTTAAAATTACTGGCATTCCAATGTATAATTTACGACCAGAAGCTAAACAATTTCATACTAAAGGCAGAGGAAATGGCTATGTAATTGAGAAAAAAGGGATGCGTGTTTATTTTTCTGGAGACACCGAAGATATTCCAGAAATGCGTAGCCTAAAAAACATTGATAAAGCTTTTGTTTGCATGAATTTACCTTATACCATGACGGTAGAAAGTGCTGCTGCTGGAGTTCTAGCCTTCGCACCTAAAGAAGTATATCCTTACCATTATCGTGGTGCTAACGGATTGAGTGATGTAGCCAAATTCAAAGAATTGGTAAATCAAGGCCATTCAAAAATTAAAGTGATTCAGTTAAACTGGTATCCTAATATGAAATAATTGTTGTCTATGTTAGCAAAAAAGGAGTTCAAGAATTTGAACTCCTTTTTTATTTATGCTTTCAATTCAAATTTATAGCTTTCGTGGCACTAACTTTGTAACTCACTAAGCATGAAAGTAAAAATCTTATCCAATCTATTTGTAGCTGCATTATTTAGTGTTGTAGCTTGTAATCAAAATAAAGCCAGCAGCAATACAGACACTGTAGTGGTTGAAAAAAGTACATCTTCAAGTCCTTCAACTTCTGTAAAGGTTGATGCTAACGGAGCTTCGGTGAGCACTAAGTCCACTAAAGTAACAGTAAGTACTGATAGTTTAACGTTAAAAAAAGAGTAATGCCTGTGACTAGCTGTGATCTGTTTTTAGCATTTAGACTAGAATTTATTTAACTCATTAATTAAAAAATTATATTATTAGTTTTATAGATTTATTTATATTAAATTTGTTCAATTAAAAAATAACACAATGAATAATGGAACAGTAAAGTTCTTTAATTCAACCAAAGGATTTGGTTTTATTAAAGAAGACGGAACAGACAAAGAATATTTTGCTCATGTTTCAGGTTTAGTAGATGACGTTAGAGAAAACGACGAAGTAACTTTCGATCTACAAGACGGAAAAAAAGGATTAAATGCAGTAAATGTAAGATTAGCTTAATTGCTGGTCTGATTCATAGATATCACATTTTATTCAGAAAAAGTCATCACATCAGTGATGGCTTTTTTTATGCAATCTGATTTTTCCGATAAGAAGAAGTCTCCTCTTCTGATTGATTTCACCCCTTCATTTGATTAGGCTTCACCTTTGATATTTTCTTAAATCGGGTTAAGTTTATCATGAAACTCAATCATAAACTCAAATGAAAAAATCAAAACGTTTTTCCTTCCTTTTCATACTTTTCCTTTATTTCACACCTTTTTTTATAAAAGCACAAGAAACGGTTAAAAGTGCAAATGATTTACTGCTACCTCAGCAAGATTTACAATGGTATCGAGGTGCTAAATTCAGGATATTTATTCATTGGGAATTGTATTGCAAATTCACAATGAAGACCTTTAGCACATTACCAAATCTTATTCGGGAGGATAGAGTAACAGTGGTGAGATTTAGTCTTGTGTTAACTTCAAATCAAAAAGAGGCTATTTCAAAAAGTTTGAAAGCAACCTCTTTTTGATTAAATGGTGATGAAAACTTATGGCCAAACCCCCATGTTCATGTAAGAAACTGCAATTTTATCTACAGCACCAACAAAGGCGGCGGTTCTTAAGCTATCTATCTTAGGAGTCCTCATTTTTAGCTCTCTAATTTCATGGTATGAACGCACCATCGTATCTTCTAAACCAGAATTTACCAGTTCTAATTCTGAAGCGCCTTTGGCAACTACCATTCTTTGTTCGTTGGTTAAAGTCATCCCTGTGGTTGACTCGATTAAGTTCATGATGTTGATATTGGAATTTTCGTCATACCGACGACCCATTCTTCCGAAAGCTACGTGAGAAAGATTTTTTAACCATTCAAAATAGGAAACAGTAACCCCGCCTGCGTTAGCATACATATCCGGAATAATAATTCCGCCCCGGTTAATAAATGCTGCCGCTGCTGCCGGAGAAGTAGGTCCGTTAGCTGCTTCTGCAATTATTTTCGCTTTTATCCTAGCAATATTATGCTCTGTAATCTGATTTTCTAAAGCGGCTGGCACTAGTACATCACATTCTTGCTCTAAACCTTCTGCAGAGTTTTTAAATTCTTTAGTTGCTTTAGAGAATCCTAATATAGATCCTGTTGATTTTCTATGGTTAAATACCTCCTCTAAATCAAGACCATTTTCATTATAAATAGCACCCTCAAACTCACATAAGCCTACAATTATTGCTCCATATTCTAATAAGAATTTTGTGGTGTAGTAACCCACATTTCCTAATCCTTGAACAATAATTTTCTTACCTGATAATCCAGTTGTTAGGCCTAATGGTTTCATATCCTCGGCAAAAGAAACACATTCTCTGATGGCGTAAGCTACGCCTCTACCTGTAGCTTCTTTCCTGCCTGCAATACCATGTAAAGCAATTGGTTTTCCGGTTACACAACCTAAAGCATCTAAAGAACCGGGATTCATGGTTAAATAAGTATCTGCAATCCAAGACATTTCACGTTCTCCTGAGCCATAGTCGGGTGCTGGTACATCGATGCCCGGACCGATGAAATTCTTTTTAGTGAGTTCTACAGTATAACGACGAGTGATATTTTCTAACTCGGCTAAACTATAATTCTTTGGATTAATTTTGATACCACCTTTTGCACCTCCAAAAGGGACATTCACAATCGCACACTTGTAAGTCATTAAAGCGGCTAATGCCATCACCTCATCTTCGTTCACCATCTCGCTGTAGCGAATACCACCTTTAGTTGGCGACATGTGATGAGAGTGTTCTACCCTCCAAGCATGAATAATTTCGAAACTGTTCCCCTTGCGTATTGGAAACTGAAAACGGTAAACACTGTTACAGGCTTTAATTTGATTGATCAAACCCTTATCGTGTTTGGTAAATTGTGCTGCCTGATCTACAAACCCACAAACATCTTGATAAAAATGGGGTTCTTCGTTAAATACAACCTCGCTTGCTTTGGCCATAATATGAAAATTTAAATAATTTGGTTTAAAATTTGGTGCAAAGTTGACACAAAAAAAATCAATTTTACAAACACAAAATTCCATAGTGTTTTATCTACACCTGAATTTTAGAGTTCGAAATCAAGGTTTAAACAATTTAAACTTAGAATTTGAACTATTTTTCTTTTTCAATTTTTTTTATTCTTTTATCAATTGTAAAAAGATAAACGATAAAAGCAGTGAAAAGTAAGAGCATTACCGCTACCACCACATAAATTTTACCTGAACTTCTTAACTCGTCTGCCATCTCTACTTTATCTTGTGCAAAAGCAGTGACGGAGATGATGAACAAACAAAATAATGAAACTAATTTCTTCATTTTTAGGATTTGATTTTATACTCATCAAGCACCTTTAGATTTACAGTTACTTTAAAAGGCGCCAAAATTTTTAGGAATGAATGTGATTTCTTTTGTTCTCTATTAATCTAATTCGATAACGCATAGACATGATCCAAATTCCGATTAAAATCCAACCCAATACTGCTGGATAGAACACCATCCTCATGTGATTGTCTAAATCATAAGTTCCAAAACCGGGATTTCCACCGTTTCCGGGATGTAAAGAATCTGTTAACCTTGGCAATACAAAAATCAATACCACCATTACCGGATAAGAAAAAATATTGTAAACAGCAGAAATTTTAGCTCTTTTCTGTTCTTCTTCTATGGAGCCTCTTAATACGATGTAAGCTAAATACATCAATGTGGCAATGGCTGCGCTATTTAACTTAGGATCGTTTGGCCAAGGTGCTCCCCAAGTAAAATTAGCCCAGATCATCCCAGAAGCCAATCCAATAAATCCGAAGATAATTCCAGTATTTACACTTTCTACGGCCATCAAATCATCATTTTCATTTCCAGAGCTAAGGTATTTTATACTGTTGATAAAAGCTACCGTGAAAAGCACAATCATTGAAAACCACATGGGTACATGAAAATACAAATTCCGAATGCTTTCGTGTAAAATAGGTAAAGTTGGAACTTGAATTAACAAACCTCCAATAACGGTGTAGAGCACACAAACAGCTCCTAAAATTTTCCACCAATTTTTATGCATCATCATTGATTTTAATCTCGCCAAAGGTACGGAAATAGGATTAAAGACGTAGCGATGACAATAAGATTTATCAGCCCTAGCACACAAATTTCCCTTATGGAAACCGATCGGTCTAAACCATCCATCGCATTTTTTGATAATTTGATTATGAGCATTAGCAAAGGAATAATCACAGGAAAACTCAGGATAGCCATAAGGGTGCTATTATTACCTGCTTTAGAGGCAATGGCAGAAATCATGGTGAACACAGTAGAAAAACTGATGGCTCCTAAAACTACTGCCACAAAATACAGTAACTCATCACCTACCACATTTTGAAAAACGATGCTGTAAAAAATCAAAGCAATCACAGCCATCAAAATCATCAATAAAATATTGTAAATAATTTTAGCAATAATGATTGCTTGAGGACTAGCAATTTGATAATAGTAAAGCAAACGGCCTTTACTTTCTTGGATAAAACTTTTTGCTATGGCATTAATCGCGGCAAAAAGCATAATAATCCAAAAAAGAGCATTCCAAACTAAAGGAGGTGTGGTTTTGAAAGAGAGGTAACAAACAAAAACTGTTGATATTACATATAGTAAAATGCCGTTGAGGGCATATTTAGAACGCCATTCTAACAGGATTTCCTTTTTAAGGAGTGTGACAACTTGTTTGTACAGCACCATAATTATTTTTCTACAATTTCCATTTTTTCTGCAAAATGGGCGCAATAATCTCTTAAATCTTCTACAATGTTTTTTTCTCCGGTGGCTCTTAAAAAGCTATCCGCCATGGTTTGTAAAGTCTCGTAAAAGAAACGTTTCATTTCATCAACAGGCATATCTTTTGTCCAAAGGTCAATTCTTAAACTATTTTTAAAGTTATGATCCCATAAAGCCAACATCATTGATTTTACAGCCAATGCTTCTTTATTTTCAGAATCGGTAGATTCCCATGTAATATTTTCCGGAACGTTATTATCGTCTAATTCAATCGTTAATTTAATTTCTGCCTTTTTCATTTATTGTTTACAATTTTTTTGTTAAGATTTTGAGGATGATGAACTCACATGTTTTGAAAAATCACCATCATAACGATGATGATTAAAACAAAAGAGCCTTCAATCATCCAAAGCCACTTCATGCTCATGATAAACCTTCTGAATAAAATATCGGTAATAAAAATTATCAGCGTCAAAGCTAAGGTATAAATCACTTTTATGGTAATACTTGTTCCCGGATTGGCTTTTTCTAAACCCAAAATACAATAAATGACATAGGTAAAACACAAGGCTACGACGATGTTTAAAGGTGTAATCCTGATTTTTGACTTCATATTTATTTGTATTTCTTCTTTTTGGCAGCACTCATTTTCATTCCACCCGCTTTTGCCCTTGCTGCTTTAAACTTATTTCTTTGTGTTTGGGTTTTCTTTTCGTGGAAAGCACCTTTAAACTCTGGATTTTCTCTTCGCTTCTGATCATCAATTTGCTTTGCGATAGCTTGGCGCTCTTCGTAAGGTGTTTCTTCGATAAAAACCTTATCTGGAATATTTAAAACAGGTATTTGCTGTCTGATGAGTTTTTCAATTTTATGAATGTAATGCTGCTCAGCCTCATTGCAAAAAGTGATGGCTTTCCCTAAATTTAAAGCTCGCCCAGTCCTTCCAATACGGTGTACATAATCCTCGTAAATCACCGGAACATCAAAATTAATCACATGCGTCACATCAGAAACATCAATCCCTCTGGCAGCAACATCTGTAGCCACTAAAATCCGAACTTCATCATTTTTAAAAGCATTGATAGAATTGATTCTGGTATTCTGACCTTTGTTAGCATGTAACACTTTTACATGGCTGTCATTAAATCGACGTAAAAGAAACTTATACACGTTCTCTGCATTTGCTCTACTTCTGCAAAAGATAATCAGCTTTTTTACTTCTGGATCATCCTCCACAAAAACTTTTAACAAGTTAATCTTTGTCTTAAAATTTGGAACATGATACAACACCTGCTCAACTGTTGTTGCAGGAGTAGCTTGCGGTGTGACTTCAATTTTGGTAGGCCACAACAAGAAATTTTCGGCAAGTCCTTCTACCCTTTCGTTCATGGTAGCTGAGAAAAGCATATTTTGACGCTTTCGCGGAACTACTTCTAGAATTTTATTGATTTGTGGCATAAAACCCATGTCCATCATTTTATCGGCTTCATCCAAAACCAAAATCTCAAGTTTTTTAGTAACGATATGACCTTCTAAATACAAATCCATAAACCTTCCCGGTGTAGTAATCAGAATATCCAGACCCTTTTTTAAGGTTTCAATCTGCGTTTTAGGACCTAATCCTCCATAAATCACATAAGAACGTAAGTCGGTGTATTTAGCATAAGCTTTTACATTTTCCTCAATTTGCATGGCCAACTCACGAGTAGGCGCCACAATTAAACCTCTGATATCATTTCCTTGAGCATATTTCAGCTTCATGATCATCGGCAAAACAAAAGCTGCAGTTTTCCCCGTTCCAGTTTGGGCAATCCCTAAAATATCCTGTCCGTTTAAAATCGGTGGAATGGCTTTTTCTTGTATGGGAGTTGGGTTTTCATATCCTGCATCAGCAATAGCATTTAAAACCTGCTTGTTAAAACCGAAATCCTCAAAAGTTTTGGACATGCCGCAAAGATACAATTTGATTTAGGATGTTTGGCTTTTTAAGAAACTGCATAAATTCAAACTTTCCTCAGATTTTTTTATTAAATTAGAATCAAACAAAAAAATTATCTAGAGACTGACACCAATTGCGCCTCTAATACGTATTCTAGTAAAACATTAAATTATGAAAAAAAACCTACCTTTCTTAATGATGCTTGGATTGGCATTGTTAAGCTCATGTGCTAGCTATCAGATTAGTACTATCTCTACACAAAATGAAAATCAGAACACTGACCCATTTACTTTTGAAAATGATTCGGTAAAAATTGTTTATGATTTTAAGGGTTACAATGCTCCCTTAACGGTAAGTATCCAAAACAAATTGAATCAACCTCTTTATGTAGATTGGAATAAATCTTTATTAGTTTTCGATAATAATTCCATTAGTCTTTCAGGAGCTAATATTCAAATTCAAGGAAGAATTAATGGCTCTTCAGAAAATTATGGTTCAACTACTTACAGTAATCAAAATGCAAATTTAAGTGCTTCAAAACCATTAAATGTTGATTATTTACTTCCCAAAGCAACCATAAAAAGACAAACAATTTATGTTGCTAATGAAATGATGAAGCAAGCAAAAGGAAAATCAGGTTATTCATACATCAATAGAACCGATGGTTCTGGAGTTACAAAAGTAGCTACTGAAACTTTTAATCCTGATAATTCTCCATTAAAATTCAAAAGTTATATCACATTATTTACTGAGGTTGACGGCAAACCAGCGGCAAAAAGTATGATGTGCGAGAAAAGCTTTTATGTTTCAGACATTAAGAATGTAGCCTCTAAACCAAAAAACTTCACTTATTATACTGAAGCGAATAAAAATGTTTTTTACACTAGTAAAATAACCAAATTTGGCAAAATGGGGTTTGCGACCGGCGAGGCTGTTATTAATGGAGTTTCGCAAGGAATTTCAGAAAGTTTAACTAACAAAAATAAAGCCTCAAATAATCAATAGATGATAAAAGTAGAAAAACTATTCTTGTTTTGATATTTATATTCAATAGCGTCCTAAATGAATAAAAAAAGGAGAAAGGAAAGTTTTACCTCATTGTTACCTTTGAGGTTGCAAAAAAACAAACCCTTTCTCGATGATAAA
>JACXVB010000003.1 GCA_014763615.1 Sphingobacteriales bacterium
TACTCAGAAAGAAATAAGAATGAGAGCCAAAAAGACAGAAGCTATTTCTGAACTTTTATCAAAATTAAATTTGTCGCACTAATTCGGACAAGTCAGGAAGAATTAGGAATGAAACTTTTGGGCCTAATTTTTTAGTGCTCAAAAATAATTTTCTCGAACGTGATTATTAGATTTTCTAAAGATAAGGCTTTTTTGGACACAAAAAAGGGATTCAACCTAAGTTGAATCCCTTTAAATACAGATAAAGGTTATTAAAATTTATCCCAAAATAATTTGGTTGAAACTTTATCACTACCAATTGCAGTTGCAGCAGCAGTATAATTAACCCCGTTTAATTGTTGTTCTGGAATTGGATAAGTATATCTTACCGGAATATCAGCATAAGTTAATCCTGGTGGCGGGTTTAAAATAGGGTAATCTAATCGTCTCCATTCTGTCCAAGCTTCAAAACCTCTATTAAAGAAAGCAATCCAAGCTTGTGTGCCAATTTTTTCTTTATAAGTACCAGGAGCCGTTGCATAATTAACTGCAGGATTAGCTAAATAGGTGATTACATCTGCATCAGATCCTCCCCAGTATTTAATAGAGGCGGTAATACCATTATTATAGTGAACTTCAGCTATTCCTCCAACATCAAATCCTTTTTCCGCTGCCTCTGCTTTGTAAAATTCAATTTCAGAGTAGCTCAAGAATAAGGTTTCAAAATCAGGTGCGGTAACTGTTGAACTTGGTTTAGAGAAAGTAGCATAGCTATTACTTGTACCATAAATTCCCCCAGAATATCCTCCATTTGCATCTGTAGTGAAATACAATGGAATACGAGGGTCAGACAGTGAATTCATTTTATCAGCTAAAGTATTTGCAATTACATAATCTTTCCTTCCACTCTGAACCAAATTGACCCAAATTGGATTGGTATTAGGGGGTGATGCTAAGTAACGAAATACAGCATCATCAGCAGCAGATGAAAAACAATTTGCAGAGGCGGATTCAATAGCTGTTTTAGCGGCAGCTGCATCATCATCAGAAATTTCAATACCTAATCTTAATTTTAAGCTATTAGCAAATTTAACCCAACTGGCTACATCGCCACCATAGATAAGGTCTGCACCTCCATAACTATCTGCACTTGGTTTCATCGCACTAATATCAGCATTCAATCTAGCAATTAAATCCAGAGTAATGGTTTTAGCATCATCATATTTTGGCTGTACATTATTAAAATCTAATGCCTCAGAGTAAGGTACGTTTCCAAATGTATTAACTAATATAGAGTAAGCATAAACTTGCATGATATCTGCAATGGCGGTTTGATTTGCCTTCACATCTGCAGTATTTATATCTGTTTTAATTAAAGATTTAGTTTCTTCAAAATCCTTTAATACATCTCTATAAAGAGTTGTAAAAACTCCACCAGGAATGTTTCTTCCTACTAAGTCATATCTACTTTCATCAAAGTAAGTAGTCTCGGTCCATTGTTGCGATAGTAATCTAAAAATGTTTAGATTAACGCTTGGGGTTGAAATAAAATCAGCAAGATTCCTTTGGGCATTTGAAAATAATGTAGCCGATGGAACAGCGGTTGCTGCCTTAGGGTTGTTATTAAGACTCGTGATGTCTTTTGTACATGATGTAACCGCTGTTAAGAAGGTTACTGCACAAATTATTAATATCTTTTTCATATAAGCCTAAATTAAAATTTAAATTTAAGATTGAAACCAATAGTTCTTGCGGTTGGATAACTTCCGCCCTGATAACCTTGTGCATTTCCTGCTACGATACCGTCCTCAGGGTCTGCATCTGGAAGGTTTTTATGTATAATCCATAAGTTTCTACCTACTAAGGATAGATCAACACCTTTAACTGCTCCTAATTTTGAAACTAATGATGCAGGTAAAGAATAAGTTAATGCAGCTTCTCTTAATTTGACATAGCTAGCATCGTAAATAAAACCTTGTGCTGGTGTGTAAGCATAACCAAATAACCCAAAACCAACATTACTAGCATATTTGTCATTAGGTGTTCCATCTGGTTTAACTCCTGGCAATAAAACTCCACCTCCTTGAGATACAGGAAGTCTGATATCATTTCCTAGAGCATTTAAGCCTACGGTTTCAACGCTGTTACCAGTAGCTAAGCCATAATATCTATCCAGTGAAAATAAATCCCCGCCTTTTTTAATGTCAATTAAAAAACTTAGAGCAATATCTTTATACCTAAAGCTATTGTTAAAACCAGCAGTCCAATCTGGGTTAACGTTACCAATAATGGTATTTGAGTTTCCATTGTTTAAGTACCTTCCAGTTGTTGTACTAACTGTTTTCTGACCGTCAGTGAACACAAATCCACGTCCTTTTATAACACCGTAAGGTTCACCTTTTGTGGCATTAATACTTACTCCTCCTTGGTAGGAAGCAATTAGTAAATTATCTACTCCTTCATAAAGTTCTAAGACCTTATTTCTGTTAGCAGTAAAATTTAGTGTGGTATTCCAACTAAATTTTTTAGTTTGAATCGGCGTTCCAAATAAACTCAGCTCAATCCCTTTATTCTCAACATTACCAGAGTTTACATATTTAGTGGTGTAACCTGTTGCGGCGGTTACTGCTACCGGAAGGATTTGATCTTTTGTATTAGTTTTATATAAAGTTAAATCAAAGCCTAACCTATCTTTTAAAAATCCCATCTCAAGACCTACTTCCACACTATTTGTTTTCTCAGGTCTTAAACTAGTGTTATTTTTAACACTTGAAACTGAAAACAAAGTGGTTGAACCAAATGGAGATATTGAATTATAAGTATCATTGATACTATAGAATGGAGCATCATTACCTACTTCAGCATAATTGGCTCTTAATTTTCCTGATGAAATCAGTTTAGAGTTTTTCAATAAACTACCAAATTGGAAACTACCTGAGATTGATGGATAATAGTACACGTTATTACCTTTTGGCAAGGTAGAGGAAGCATCCCTTCTACCCGTCATGTCTAATGTAAATAATTCTTTATAATTAAAGGTTGCGGCAGCAAAAATACCATCAACCTCCTTAACACCATAAAATTCACTTGGCGCATTTGGTGTACTTGTGGAATTTGATAAGGCGTATAATCTTGGAACTACTAAGCCTCCGTTGGTTGAAGCTGTTAATTGAGACACTTCGCTTCTTCTTATGTTTGTACCTAAGATACCTTTAAATTTTAAGGATTTGCTTATGTCTTTATGAAAATTTAACAATAAATCATAATTCCATTCTTTGAATGAATTGGTTCTCAAGATATAATGAGGTACGGTAACGCTACCAACCGCTTGTCTTTCATTTTGATTTGTGTTGTACTGGTCTAGAGAGATTCTTCCAGTGACATCTAACCATTCGGTAGCTTTTAAATTTGCGTTAACATTTCCTAAATATCTGTTTCTTTGGTCGTCTTCAAAGTTCTCATATCTTGAGAAATAAGGATTATCCCAATAAATCGGAACTAAATCAGTAGGATCAGCATAATTCCAAGTTGAGTTTAATTTATTTCTGAAGTACGCAGCTTCTTGCTCTT
Organism: Sphingobacteriales bacterium; assembly: GCA_014763615.1. Taxonomy (GTDB): domain Bacteria; phylum Bacteroidota; class Bacteroidia; order Sphingobacteriales; family Sphingobacteriaceae; genus Pseudopedobacter. The sequence goes on from JACXVB010000003.1 coordinate 3,550, forward strand.
TAATGTCTACGTTAACAGGCCACCACTGTCTAAAGTTAGTAGCTACGTTTTTGTCATCATATCCGGTTCCGTACCTACCTAACCCTTTTTCTCTAGTGTAGTTAATATCTCCACCTATAACAAGATTTTTATTAATGTTAAATGTGGCACCAAAGTTTAACAAATCCTTGGCAATTTTACTATTTGGTAAAATACCTTTGTCATCATTTCTAGTGTATCCTAATTTAAAAGTACTTTTTTCATTTCCTCCGTTAATAAAAATACTGTTATTATAGGATACGGGGCTTGTAAAAAAAGTAGTAGGATCATTAGCTGCCGCCACCCATGGTCTGGCTTTTCCAAAATTGGGTGAATTAGGATCAAAAGCATCCCACTGATACACCATTAAATTAGGGTCAAATTTAGCTCCATATGAAGCATCTTCGCTCAAAGGCGAAACTAAATCGGGTGTTCCGTCTCCGTTGATGTCTCGGTATAAAAATTTATAAGCATTGTTATCGGTACCCGGATTTTCATAATATTGACCATAACCTTGACCATATTGCTTTTGGTATTTTACAAAAGTAGTTTTATCAATGCTGGCAACAGAAATTCCCGAGTTTACTGTAATTCCCAAACCTTGTCTTCCTTTTTTGGTTGTGATAACGATTACCCCGTTAGAAGCTCTTGAACCATACAAAGCAGAGGCGGCAGCTCCCTTCAATACGTTAATGGATGCAATATTATCTGGGTTTAAATCAGAAACAGGGCTACCGTAATCATAACCTCCACGTCCGGCAGATTGACCGCCCGAATTGAAAAGATCATTATTTACGGGTACTCCATCAATCACAAATAAAGCTTGATTACTTTGAGTTAGCGACTTATTACCCCTCAGCACAACGTTTACAGATCCTCCTAAGGTGTTGTTTTGTTTGATATCCAATCCCGCTATTTTACCAGATAAACCGGAAACAAAATTAGAATTTCTAGTTTTACTTACCTCAGCACCATCAACACTTTGCGTGGCATAAGGTAACTCACCTCTTGTTCTTTCAATACCTTGGGCAGTTACCACAACTTCAGATAATTGCTTTGCATCTGTTTCAAGTTGCACCACAATCTTGTTTCCGGTAACAGAAACTTCTTTTTCCAGAAACCCAACATAAGAGAATACTAGAACCACGCTGCCTTTACCAGACACTTTAAGTGCAAATTTACCAGTCGGGTCTGTTTGGGCGCCCATATTGGTGCCTTTTACCTTCACACTCACGCCAGGTAGAGGAAGGCCATCCTCTTTGGCAGATACCGTTCCCGTAATGGTACGGTCTTGTGCTATTGCAGCGGACGCAATAAACAACAAGATGAACAAACTTTGTATAAGTTTTTTCATACAATTTTAAAGTTAAGTTAGTTAATTAATAGTGTTAATTAGTTTTAAATATAATGTAACAAACATGTTAAGTACAAATAAAATTAATAGAATTTTTTTGAGTAAATTACAAGTATTTGATTATCAATGTATTAATATTGTAATAAAATATTTAGACGTTTTATTTATTTGATATATTAATAGCAACAATTCTTATAAGATTTCATCAAAAAACGGTCTAAAATTTAAATATTTCATAACAGTTATGCTTGCATAACAAACTTACAATCATCCTTTTCATGAAACTTAAAAAGCTCATATTAACAAATTAATAATATTTAATACCATGTATTGCATATTACCAAATAATACATATATCTTTGTATTATGATTTTAGATAACACACAAACTCAAATGAGGAAAGGTATTTTGGAGTACTGCATCCTCTCTATAATTTCACGAGGAGAGATTTATGCCTCAGATATTATTGAAGAGTTGAAAGCAGCTAGACTTCTGGTAGTAGAGGGTACGCTGTATCCTCTACTCACCCGTTTAAAAAATAACGGACTCTTAACTTACAATTGGCAAGAATCTACCTCTGGCCCTCCAAGAAAATACTATCAACTTTCTGAAACCGGCAAAGAAGCACTAAAAAAACTAGACCAAACTTGGTATGATTTGGCCTATGCTGTAGAGAACAGTATTAAAAACAGAAAGATAGAAATTAACAATCCTAAAACTGATCATCATGAATAAAACCATCATCATGAATATAAGTGGCGTCATTTTTCATATAGAAGAAGATGCCTACGAAATACTCAAAAACTACATGAATAAGATTAAAGCACATTTTGCCTCTTATCGTGATAATTTTGAGATCATTACAGATATCGAAAACAGAATAGCAGAAATGTTTAGCGATTTGTTGATTGCTGATCATAAACAAGTGATTGTACAAACCGATGTGGAAACTGTGATCGCTAAAATGGGAAACCCCTCAGATTTCGAGGATGAAAACTCAGAATTTACTTCTTCAGATGAAGTAGAGCTAAACATCAAAAGGAAATTATATAGAGATATTGATGATAGAATTATAGGCGGTGTTTGCTCTGGAATTGGACATTATTTTGGAGTGGAAGCCAAATGGTTTAGAATAGCTTTCTTCTTATTATTTGTGCTTTATGGGTTCGGATTACTTCCTTACATACTCTTATGGATTGTGATGCCAAAAGCTAAAACAAGAGCAGAAAAGATGGAGATGAAAGGCGAGAAAATCAATCTTCACACTTTTCAGAAAAACTTTGAAGAAGAATTAGACGCTGTAAAAACCAAGTTTAATGATGCACAAGAACAGGTAAAACCAGGCTTAGCAAGGTTAGGTTCATTTATCAGAGATATCTTAAACGGATTTGCCGATTTCTTAAACAATACCGGAAAAGTTGTTCTTAAAATTGCTGGCATTATCCTGATCACCTTAGACGGAATTGCACTTGTTATTGCCTTTATACTATTATTGATTTTCTTGGGCTACGCCGGAAATACAGATGTTTCCAGTATTTTCCCGCTGAATGCTTTAACACCATCATTGAGGCCTATCATTTATATATGTTCATTTTTTGTGATTTTTATACCATTATTAGGGCTTCTATTTCTCATTTTGCGTGTCATTTTTAATAATAGGAGTATTGCCAGAACGGTAAGCTTTAGCATGTTAATGATTTGGATTATCGCCTTAGCTACCGGAATATTCTACATCGCAAAAAATGCAACAGATTTTAAAGAAGAAGCAAGTTTTAGTGAATCCATCGGTTTAAAGGATAATGCTTCAAAAACATTTTATTTAAATATTGGAGGAGAGCATACCATCCAAGAAAATATTCTTGGAAGTATCAATCAAGAAGGAGACAAAATCATCACCATCACAGGTAATGATAGAGATTTTGATACGCCAAATAGAATTGATTTAAGCTTAAACCTGATTAAAGAGGGGAACATCTCCCTCACCAAAACCTACACTGCAAGAGGAAGAAATATTAGTGAAGCTTTAAAAAACGCTCAAGCTGTAGAATACTATTATTCTCAGAAGGATTCATTATTAACTTTTGATTATAGACCAGATTTAAAAAGTGGTGCCCTGTGGCGAGATCAATCAGTAAACTTAAAACTGAACATTCCGGTAGGTTCAACCTTATATATTCAAAAAAGATTTGTTAATCATTTTCTTAGAAATGAAATGTACGATTGTTTAAATGATGATGACGATTCGGAAAACTATATTAAAGTGATGGCTACAAAAGACGGATTTACTTGTAAAAGGACTGAAAAAGCTATTGAAAGACAGAAAAATTACAATCAAGAAAACCATATAGATCAACCTATCGATAAAGACATTATTTTTTAGTGTCAGTTTATTTTGAAGGAAAAGCGCTGATTGAGCGCTTTTTTTTTAAATTTATTTTAACTTTTGAGATAAATAGGTAAATTTCACGCTGTTATTTAATTTTTACATTTAGTCTGACCTATGATTAAAAGTTTTTACTCCATTATCTTTCTCCTTCTAGCTAACACAGGTTTTTGTCTGGCGCAAGAAAAAAGTTACTCTTTAAAAGGTTCTTTAATGAGTAACCATCAACCTTTGTTTAATGTTGAAATCGTCATTAATTCCCTAGATTCAACTTTTGTGAAAACCATTATCTCCAAAAAAGATGGAACTTATACAATTGACAATCTGCGGAAGGGGGCTTACAAACTTACTTTTATTAAGTTGGGATATAAAAAAATCAGCTACACATCGCCAATATTAGATGCTCAACATCCTTCTTATCAAATCCCGACTATCAATATGGAATTAGAAAATAATCAATTGGGAGAAGTGGTAGTAAAAGGTAATATTCCAGTAATCGAGAGAAGGGGTGGAAAAACGGTTATAAATGTTGAAAATAGTGTTTTTGCTAGTGGAGGAACTAGTTTTGAAATTTTACAACTAGCACCTGGGGTAAACATTAATAGTGATGGAAATATCTCTATGAAAGGAAAAAGTGGGGTAAATGTTTATATTGATGGCAAGCCAAGTAACCTTTCAGGTGCAGATTTAGCCGAATATTTAGCCAACTTATCCACTAGTAATATTGAACAAATAGAATTACTCTACACTCCATCAGCCAAGTATGATGCCGAAGGGAATGCAGGCATCATCAATATTAAATTTAAAAAAGGAAAGAACCTTGGCACCAATGCTACCTATACTTTAGGTGGAGGAATTGGAAGAAATTACAGGTACAATAATGGTTTAAGCATCAATAATAGAGGAAAAAAGACCAATTTCTACGGCAACTTAGATTTTTCAAAAATTAAAGCAATAGAGAATAACTTTTTAAATAGAACCATCACAACAGACAACATTATATTCAATGTTAACAATGCTGATTTAAAAACCAGAAATAACTATACTGTTAATCTAGGTTTTGATTATAACATCACGCCTTCACAAACCCTCGGCATTTTATTTAATGGATTTATCAATAAAATGGAATCAGATGAGAATAACAGTACTTTAATTTATCATCAAACAAGCTTAGATTCATCGGTTTTCTCCAACTCATTAGAAAATAGAGCAGTAAACAATGGCACAGTTAATTTAAACTATGCAGGCTCTATTGGTAAAAAAGAAGCCAAACTTTCTGCCGATTTAGACTATCTAAATTACCATAGAACATCTAACGAGCGTTTTATAAGCAATTATTATTACAGACCTGCAAGAAGTGCCGTAACTCCTTTAATACTCAATAATAGTACTCCGTCTGATATTTATGTGTATTCATTTAAAGTTGATTTTTCTCAGCCTTTGAGTAAAATCTGGTATTTGGAGACCGGAGCTAAAACAAGTTTTGCAAACACGCAAAATAATAGAGATTTAAATGTGCTATCTGGTACTAATCCTTTTAATCAGCTTACTTCCAAATTCCATTATAAAGAGGCTATTCAAGCGGCGTACTTTATGGTGAGGAAAAAGAAAGAAAACAGTGAATTGCAGTTACAGTTAAGAGCAGAACAAACCACCACAAAAGGAACATCAGCAAATGGAACTCAACTGATTAATAGAAATTATTTAAGCTTATTTCCTGTTCTTAATTATTCGAAAACTGTAAATAAAAATGATAAACTCACTCTTTCTTACAATAGAAGATTAAATCGGCCTGATTATCCAGATTTGAATCCTTTCTTCTATTTCTTAGATCAATATACTTATCATCAAGGAAACCCTAACCTAAAACCTTCTTTTGCAAATTCATACGAGGTTAACTATACCATTAATGATAGCTATAGCTTCAGTTTACAATACAATCATATTAAAGATTTTACCTACACCGTTTATCAGCAAGATGATGCTACCGGTGTAGCTGTAACAACAGTGAGTAATTTTGATTATAGAAAAACAGTGGGATTTGAATTTGATATTCCGCAAGATATTAACAAATGGCTAAGCCTAGATCTATCGCTTCAAAACTATTACGAGTTTTTTAAATTTAATTCGAGCTTTTCTGGAGGAGTGAAGAATAGCAGTTTTAGCGGGTTGTATAATCTAAATGCATCAATAAAATTAGGAGGAGGTTTTATGAGTCAGTTAAATCTGCATTATGAAACACCTACCGCTTATGCCACTTATTACTTTAAGTCTCTTTATTATGCAAACTTTGGGATTTCTAAATCTATCTTTAACAAAAAAGGAAGTGTAAGATTTGTTTGTACAGATCCTTTTGATACCAATAGTGCTCGCTACAGCAGTAATTTGTACAACCTTGATTTATCTGCTAAAGGAAAAGTAGAAACCAGAAGTTTTAGATTAGCTTTTACTTATAAAATTGGGAAATCTACTGTTAAGGCGGCAAGAAGAAGAAATACTGGGGTAGCAGAAGAAAAATCTAGAATTAAAGACTAAAAAAGTCCTTCTCAAAAAAATTGAGAAGGACTTTATAAATTTGAAAATCAAAATTTCTTTACCTACCAACTAGAAATACTGCGTTACTAAATAATAGCTTTCCGTTTTCCCAGAAACTTCTGAAAATTGGATCATCTGCTAAATAAACAACTGTACCTCTTCCCATTTCTTGCACCCCAAATAAAGTTCCGTCTTTCAACTTTTGCTTGGCAGCATAACCTATATATCCGCTCATATAGTTATCCTTTTTAATTACCCCAACATTCCAAGCATTTTCCATGAAACTGTACCTATTTTCATCTTGCTTTAAGGTGAAATAATATTTAGGATATCCGAACGCCAACGGGTGTGTATTATCTAAATCTACTCGATAAATAGCACCCGGAACACTATTGATTAATTGGTCAGCTTCTGCTGTGCCATAAGCTTGAAGGTCTGCATAAAGATCTTTCTTCTCCGCTTTCTTCTCCTCTTCCCTAGACTTTAACGCAAATCCTTTTTGGTCAGCGAGTTTTTTTACCGCACCCTCAATAGCGATTAACTTCCCGCCTGCCTTAATCCAATCCATGATTTTCTCATTGGTCAAATCACGATAATAACCATTTGGAGCTATTAACACATCAATATCACTCCATTTTACACGATTGATATCATCGGTTTTAATTACCGTAATTGGATACCCGATTTGCTGCTCAAAGAAATGCCAAACTTCACCAAATCCAGTTGCGCTCACATCATCACCAGCTAAAACCGCAACGGTTGGTTTGCCAATGAATTTGATTTTATAAGAACCAAAATCAGGGCCTTTATCCATAAAACCGGATGTGATTTTATAAATATTTTCGTTGTTTTCTTTAGCGATTTGTTTCACCAAAGCTTCTAAATTATCTCCCAATACCTCATTACTTGTTCTTGCGATAATTAAAGAACCTGCATCAAACTGTTTTCCGTTACTGGTAAAAGCAGCCTCAGAAAATCTTACTTTAACTCCTTTTTGCAATAAAGCAGACAAGAATTTAACATCTTTTAAAGATTTCCATTCTGCAACCCAAGCATAAGCCTTTCCAGCTACCTCAGGCTCTACCGGAGCTGGAGGAGGCGCCACTGAAGTTGCAGGTTTAACTGCATCTTTTAAAGCATAACTCTGTAAACCGTAAACGTAAGGCAAAGCCCAAGCGGTAATGTCATAAGTATTAGAGTCAGTAACAAAAGTTTTAGGCTCAAACAATACTCTTGTTAAAACTGATTTTGGTTGATACTGGCTCACCACCATATCAGCAGGAGCAATACTAAAGTTCTCTGTTTTTTCAGTAAAATAATTAAATCCAGCAGCAGATTTAGAAACTCCGTAACCAAACTCAATTCCGTTTCTCTTTAACAAAGTAGCCAGTTTAGCCAGCTTTTCGGTATGATCTGCTTTTATCACATAAGTTTTATATGCTCCGCTTGGGTTGTTTTTTTCATCAGCATAGAATTTTTTAAATTCTGAAACTACTTTATTAGCATATTCAGAAGTGGCTTCAACCGTAGATAAACCAGAAGTATAATGATGTGCAATTCTATCTTTTAAGGTTAAAGTATCCCCTTCTTCATTTAAAATGGCTAAACCCGCTACGCCGCCGCCGCCTTGTTCAAAGGTCATCCCGATAGAGCCATTGTAAATGGGATAAGTATCTCCATAAGATGGGTATAACAAATCAAAACGCTCTTTGGTAAAATACAACCAACCTTTTGAGTCGAAATATTTAGCATTGTTTTTACCTACAATGTTTTGAAATTCTCTTTGCCAAGGTGTAATTACTTGATGGAAAGGCTCTGCTGCAGGTGCAAAATAGTAAGGTTCATTTACCCCTTGCTCATGAAAATCAACATGCACTTCTGGCAACCAGCTTTCAAAAAGTTTTAACCTTTGTTGAGTTTCTATTTGTGTTTGCCAAGCCCAATCACGATTTAAATCAAAATAATAATGATTAAATCTACCCCCTGGCCAAGGCTCACGATGCTCGCGAGCGTAAGGTTTTGGATCAGGAATTAAATTAGCCACAGGGTTATAGAAATTTACATAACGGTCTCTACCATCGGGATTCATACAAGGATCAATCACCACCACCGTGTTTTTTAACCATTCTTTGGTTTTTGTATTTGATGGATCTAGTAAATCATAAATGGTTTTCATAGAGGCTTCCGTAGAAACCGATTCATTACCATGAACATTGTAGCTCAACCATACAATAGCGGGCTGATTTGCCATTACTTTACCCGTTCCTATTCCAGCATTAGCTAAATTACTTTCTCTAATTTCATCTAAGCGATTGATGTTTTCATCGTTAGCTACAAAAGCAACCAAAAGCTCTCTTCCTTCATTGGTTCGGCCATAAGTTTGGAGTTTTACATTTTTTGAATGTGCCGCCAAATAGCGATAATACTCTAAAACACGATAATGAAGTGTAAAATGAGTTCCTAATTCATATCCCAGAAACTCTGAAGGGGATTGCAGTTTTTCTTGAGCAAAACTGATATTTAAGCCTGAAACGAACAGGACTAAACCAAGTATAAGTTTTTTCATTTAACTAAACTAAGTAATTTGACTGATGAAAAAAACGAGATTAACTGAATAAGCTTTATTTTTGCCGAATAAATTGGTTAAACTTTACTTTGTAAATAAAAAATTACAGATGAGCATCGATAATCTTTATAAAATCTACCAGAAACACTCTAAAATCTGCACTGATACCAGAAAAATCGCTAAGGATTGTCTCTTTTTTGCTTTAAAAGGCGAAAACTTTGATGCCAATAATTTTGCTGACCAAGCTTTAGAAAATGGTGCTGCTTTTGTAGTGATAGATCGGTCTGAATTTAAAAAAGATGAGCGTTATATTCTGGTGGGGGATGTACTCACCGCCTTGCAAGAATTGGCAACCTATCATCGCAAACAACTCAACATTCCAGTAATAGGTTTAACAGGCTCCAACGGAAAAACTACCACAAAAGAATTAATTAATGCGGTTTTGAGTCAGAAATTTAAAACTTCGGCTACAAAAGGTAATCTCAACAATCATATCGGTGTTCCTTTAACTTTACTAGAAATTACTGCTGAGGTAGAAATAGCCATTATTGAAATGGGCGCTAACCATCAAAAAGAAATTGAAATGCTCAGCGAAATTGCTCAACCCAATTTCGGCTTGATTACCAACGTAGGAAAAGCGCATTTAGAAGGATTTGGCGGATTTGAAGGCGTAAAAAAAGGCAAAGGCGAGCTCTATGATTTTCTTGCCAAAAGCGGTGGAACAGTATTTATCAATCATGATAATCCACACCTGATGGAAATGTCTGCGAGTAGAAATTTCGTAGAAATTATCTACTACGGAACACAAACTGATGATGCTGTTAAAGGAAAACTCCTTAAAAATGATCCGTTTTTAGAAGTAGAATGGACTGCTGATGCTCAAACTTTTGAGGTGCATTCGCAACTAACTGGCACCTATAATTTCGAAAATATTTTGGTTGCCGTTGCTATGGGTTTAAGATTTGGGCTTTCGCCCGATGAAATTAATGAAGGCATAAAAAGCTATTCGCCACAAAATAACCGCTCGCAAATTATCAGAACAGCCAATAACACCGTTATTGGCGATTATTATAACGCCAACCCCACAAGTATGCTAGCGGCGATAGAAAATATGGCAGCATTAAAAGCCAATAAAAAAGTAGTGATTTTAGGAGATATGTTTGAGCTAGGTGATGAAGCCAAAGCGGAGCATCAAAATATCATCAAGAAAGCCAATGCTTATCAATTTAACGAAATGATATTTATCGGTGAAGAATTTTCTGCTTGTCAAGCATCAGCGGAAGCCAATTTTTTTAAAATTAAAGAAGAAGTAGTCTCTTTTTTAAAAGCAAACCCCATTAAAGATGCACTAGTTTTACTGAAAGGCAGTCGCGGAATGAAGTTAGAAAGCTTGATGGAACTATTGTAAAATTACTTAACTGGCTCTACCCGAATACCAACATCAGCAATATATTTTAGAGGATTATCTCGCATGTTCTGCTCTACAATAATGGTGTAAGTACCAGAAGATGGAAATTTGTAGCCTTCTTTATAAATGAGTTGATAGCTAAACAAATTGCCACTGCCTTTGCCTAGCCAAGAACCATCGGCTAAAGCCAACTGAAACTCTTTACGCTCTGGAAAATCCCTTAATTTCGGACCAAAAACATGAAATCTTAACCAAATATTTGAGTATCTATAATCTGCCGTATGCCTAAAATTTACATAAATATTATAGGTTTTGGTACTATCACTAATTTCTACTTTAGCTTTGATAGGCTTGATGTAAGTCCAATTTTGGTTGGGGATACTCTCAAAAGTATCCACCAAAGCATGATCATTACAAGCAGAAAAAGTGACTGCAATCCATAAAATAAAAGTAAATCTAAAGACTATTTTCATGCGTCCTGATCAGGCTTTTTGTTGTTATTATTTCTGCGCTTTTTGTTTCTATTACGATTAGGTTTAGGCTTTTGCTGACCATCTGCCGTGGCAGTTACATCTGCGGGCTTAGCCTGTTGCGGCTTCGGATCTCTCTGCTGATTCTTGTTTTCGGAACTTTGCTTTTCGCCTTGAGGCGCAGCATTATTGTTATTTCTGTTTCTAGATTTATTCCGATTATTATTCTTTTTCTTTCTCCCTTTATCATCTAATCGGGTTAAGCTATCCTGCCCAACCACATTCTCATAATCAAAAGATTTTTCTTCAACCTCCAATTCCTCTAAAATGGCGGAGAAGTCTTTTAAATCTTCAGGCTTTTCTCCCTTTTTATTCATCTCCTGAATTTCCTTTACACGGTCAACGCCCAAAGGAATCCAAGTATTATCATCAGGATAGGTAAACCACATCAACTGTTTAAAAATATCCGTTTTTTGTAATCTAGCTTCTCCTTTTTGAGTTTTCAGTTTCTCTACATGGTCTGGAATAGTCTTCAATGCATCCATGTAAGTATCTAACTCATAATTTAAGCAGCATTTTAGTTTACCACATTGCCCAGCTAGTTTCAAAGTGTTTAAAGATAAATTTTGATAGCGAGCCGCTGAAGTTGAAACCGTTTTAAAATCAGTAAGCCAGGTACTGCAACATAACTCTCTGCCACAAGAGCCAATTCCACCTAAACGACTGGCTTCTTGGCGCATCCCAATTTGGCGCATTTCAATCCTTACCCTAAATGCTTCTGCTAATTTTTTGATGAGTTCTCTAAAATCAACCCTACCTTCTGCAGTATAATAAAAAGTTGCCTTTGAGCGGTCTCCTTGATATTCTACATCGCTCAACTTCATGGCTAAACCCAATTCTAAAGCAATGGTTCTCGCTTTATGCATGGTTTCAGATTCACGCTCTTTCGCATTTTTCCACTTATCTACATCCTGAACGGTAGCTTTTCTATAAATTTTTAAAGGCGCTTTTTCTTCTGTAACGCGTTTGCGATTCATCTGCATCCGCACCAATTCGCCAGTTAGCGTTACATGGCCAATATCATATCCTCCAGTTGTAGTTTCTACTGCAACCAGTTCACCTGCTTCGAGGTAAATATTTTCATCATTACGATAAAAATCTTTTCTTGATCCCTTAAATCTTACTTCTACGTAAGGAAAAGGTTTATAATTGGATGGCAAATCCATGTCGGATAGCCAATCGTAAACATCTAATTTGCTGCAACCCCCATCGGTTAAACAAGAACCGTTACTTTTGCAGCCAGCAGGCGTACATCCGCCTGATGAGCAACTTCCACATCCCATTTTTCTATAATAATATAATTGAGTCCGCAGTATGGCGGAGCGTATTAAACTTTAAAATCCTGACCAGTTTCAAAGATACATCTAAAAATAATATTTTAGGATTTGCATTCCGCTCGATATGGTAATGCGCTTTCTCTAATTCTTCAGCTATAGCTTCGGCTTTTGCGAGGTTTAAAATTTGGGAAAATTTACTAATAAATTCTAACTCTTTTTCTGGCAAATGAATTAAGCCGGGAGTTTCTGCCATAAACAACATCGATTCTCGCATTAAATTAATCCCGTAACGCAAAAAATTCTTCTGATTTTCTCGACCCATTTTAGACAAATCACCTTCACTCAATTCCACTATTTTTAGTCCATTATTTTGCCAACAAGCTCCTAACCAAGAGCGTAAAAGTTCATGATAATCGTTTTCTTGATGCACCAATAAATGCTGGGCAATTTGCAAATTTCCGTTACTCAAATAAGCCAACTGAGCTGCTGTTGAAGCATCAACACCTTTATACCTAACCAAAAAATCTTCAATTTCCTGATTTTTTAATTTAGGGATTTTAACGATTTGTGTTCTAGAAATAATGGTATTTAAAATCTGCTCTTGATTTTGAGCCACCAATAAAAACAAAGTTTTTTGTGAGGGTTCTTCAATTACTTTGAGTAGCGCATTTCCTTCTTTTTCCAAATACTCAGGCAACCATAAAATCAAGACTTTATACTCAGATTCAAAAGGTTTTAAGCTAAGTTTTTGAATAATGCTATGCGCTTCCGCGATGTTGATATTGGATTGCTTGTTTTCTGCACTTAATTGGTCTCTCCACTCATCCAAACCTAAATATGGATTAGCCAAAAAGGCTTTGCGCCATTCCTCAATAAAGGAAAGTGCTGTATCTTCTTTATGCTTGGCAAAAAATGGATAAGAGAAATGTAAATCTGGATGAACCAATTTACTATATTTCCGGCAAGAGGAACACTCGCCACAAGAATCGTTTGCTAATTTAGCTTCACAGCTGATATATTGCGCATAAGCTAAAGCCAAAGCTAAACTTCCGGAACCTTCTGGCCCTAAAAATAATTGAGCATGACTAATTCTTTCATCCTTAACGGTTTGTATCAGATGCTTTTTAACCGCTTCTTGACCTACAATATCTTTAAACTGCATTGCTGCAAAATAAAAAGAAGTATTGAGATTTGAGTTATGAGTGTGGAGATTTGACATTTGGTTTTTGTATATTTGATATATGGAAGCCATTTTAATACATCCAGAAAATGCCGAACAAGCTGAAACAGTAAAAGCAGTTTTGAAAGCCTTAAAAGTTCAGTTTGAAACTCAACCGAATGAAGATTTAAGTGACTTTGTTTTATCAGGAATTCAAAGAGGTTTGGAAGATGTAAAATCGGGAAGAACAAAAACTTTTGAGGAAGTGAAACGAATGCTTTCTAATAAATGAGTTTGAAAATTTTATTTACCGATGAAGCTTCCGAAATGTTAGTTTCAGTTGTTGCTTTCATTGAAAATAAATGGGGCGAAAACACTGCCAAGAAATTTCTAGACTCAGCTTATCAAACTTTTGAAACGGTTGCTCGGCAACCTTACCTTTTTAAGGCTTCTTCTCTCGGCAAAGACATCAGAATTGGTTTAATCAATAAAAACTGTTCTTTCTATTATCAGGTTACTGATAAAAACATCATTATTTTATTTCTCTGGGATAACAGGCAAAAGGCTTCCTCATAATTTTTTAGCTTTGTAAAAAAAGCCTTCAGCATTTTGCTCTAGGGCTTCAGCTTAAAAAATATGCCTCGTTTAATGTCTTTTGATTTTGGAACCAAGCGTTTGGGGATTGCGGTGACGGATCCTCTACAAATGATTGCGACGGGTTTAACCACCATCCACCCAAAAGATATCATCGAATTTTTAAAAAAGTATTTACAAACGGAGCAAATCGAAAAATTTATTGTTGGTGAGCCCAAACAAATGGATGGTAGTGCCTCGCAATCTGCACCCCAAGTAAAAGGTTTTGTGACGATTTTAAAAAAGCACTTCCCAGAAATTGAAGTGGAAATGTTAGATGAAAGATTTACCTCAAAAATGGCATCAGCAACTATTGCGCAAAGCGGGTTAAAAAAATTAGACCGTCAGAAAAAAGAATTGGTTGATACCATTTCTGCGGTAATTATTTTACAATCTTATCTAGAGAAAAAAAACTTTACCTTTTAAAATGATTGCTCCTCAAACACTCCTCAAAAAACACTTCGGTTACGAAAAATTTCGACCACAGCAGGAAGAAATTATTGAGCAAGTTTTAAGCGGAGCCGATGCCTTGGTTTTAATGCCTACCGGCGGAGGAAAATCACTTTGTTTTCAAATCCCAGCCTTGATGTTGGATGGTACAGCCATTGTAATTTCCCCTTTAATTTCTTTAATGAAAGACCAGGTGGACGCCCTAAGGAGCAATGGTATTTCGGCAGCATTTTACAATAGCTCGCAAAATTTTGAAGAGCAACAGTATATTTTAGATGCTTGCCATCGGGGCGAGATTAAGCTGCTTTACATCTCGCCAGAAAAGCTGCTTTCTGATATAGAAATTATCACAAAAGCCTGTAAGCCTAGTTTATTTGCCATTGATGAGGCACATTGCGTATCGGCTTGGGGACATGATTTTAGACCAGAATATACGAAACTTGGTTTTTTGAGAGATCGATTTCCGCAGATCCCTTTTATGGCTTTAACTGCTACGGCTGATAAACACACTCGCAGAGACATCATCAAACAATTAAAACTCAAAAATCCTCAAACTTTTCTAAGCTCTTTCGACAGGAAAAACCTGAGTTTGGAAGTGAAAATCGGTATAAAACCAAAAGAAAAAATTAAAGAAATCATTGATTTTATCGAAGATAGAGACGGCCAAAGTGGGATTATTTATTGCCTGAGCAGAAAGAAATGTGAAGAAACTTTTGAGGCTTTGAAAAATGAAGGCATCAACGCCATGTTTTACCATGCAGGGATGAGTAGCGAAGCTCGATCAAGTGTTCAGGAGCGATTTATCAATGATGATTTACAAGTGATTTGCGCCACCATTGCCTTCGGTATGGGGATTGATAAATCGAACGTTCGGTGGGTGATTCATTTTAATTTGCCCAAAAATATCGAAGGTTATTATCAGGAAATTGGAAGAGCCGGACGTGATGGTTTACCCTCAGAAACTATTCTTTATTACAACTATGCCGATTTGCAAATCCTCAACAAATTTGCCGGAGAAGGAGCTATGGCTGAGGTGAATCTAGAAAAACTGAAACGCATTCAGCAGTATGCAGAGGCCGATAGTTGCCGAAGAAAAATCTTGCTCAATTATTTTTCGGAAAATCCTGACAAAGACTGTGGTAATTGTGATGTCTGTAAAAATCCTCGCCAGCATTTTGATGGAACAATTATCGTACAAAAAGCCTTATCAGCGATTGTGAGAACAGGCGAAAAAGAGAGCGGAAGTATGATTATTGATGTTTTACGAGGCTCTAAGAGACAAGAAATTATTGCCGAAGGTTATGATAAAATAAAAACTCATGGCGCTGGAGCCGAAATACCCGCATTAGATTGGCAACGATACCTCATGCAAATGCTCAACCTCGGGATTATTGAGATGGCTTACGATGAAAATTTTGCTTTAAAAGTTACACCATTTGGCAAAGAGATTTTATACAATAAAAGAAAAATTGACTTAACCGTATTGCAGGTTTTCCAAGCATCAGATAAAAAAGAGAAAACTAAAAAAACATCCACTTTTAGTGCAGATGAAGAACTGTTTAATCATTTACGCAAAATAAGAAGAGATTTTGCGGTAGAAGAAAACGTTCCGGCTTATGTGATTTTCTCCGATGCCACTTTAGACGAAATGGCTAAACAAAAACCAATGACGGAAAGCGATTTATTATTAATTTCTGGTGTTGGTGAACATAAATTATTAAAATACGGACAAGCTTTTTTAAACGCTATTATAGATTTCTCGCCCGCATCTAACAAAAAAAGTAAAAGCGATACTTATCTAGAAACATTCAACCTTTACCAGAAAAACATCCCAATTCCGGAGATTGCTAAACAAAGAAATTTGGCCGAAACCACCATTTATTCTCATATCGCTCAGCTTTATTTATCTGGAAAAATAGAGAGTTTAAAAAGCTTTGTAAATGAAGATGAAATTGTACAAGTAAAAGAAGCTTTGGATATTGTTGGAGAAAGTAAGGCTTTAAAACCCATTTATGAGCAACTCAAAGAAGCGATTCCTTACCATAAAATTAGAATGGCTTTGGCTGTTTTGGAGAAAAGAACTCATTAAAATTTGGGCGTTCCCCAAGGGTCGGGCTTTCCCTGTCCGTTCCTTTCAGGCGGGCGCTCATATTACATAGGCATTAGCCACAAGCCGGTATTTGCTTCAATCCCTAACGCGAGTTACTTTTTTCTTAATTCTAAAACCGTAATCTCTGGCCAGATACCTACTCTCCCTGAAAAACCTAAAAATCCAAAACCACGGTTTACATAAAGATAGCTTCCCATTTCTTCTTTCAAGCCAGACCAATGTTTGTAACGCAAAGAAACCGGGCTCCATTTTAGACCAAAAGCTTCAAAACCAAATTGCATTCCGTGAGTATGACCGCTTAAGGTGAGGTGAATTTTAGAAGGATAAGTTTTCACTTGCGCATCAAAATGAGAAGGATCATGCGAAAGCAAAATCTTAAAATCGTTTGTTTTTGTTTCGGCTAAAGCCCGATCTAAATCTCCCCTTTCACCAAAACCCACACCCCAATTTTCTACTCCAGCTAAAATGATTTTATCTCCTTCTTTCTCAATTTCTATATGCTCATCCAACAATAAATTAAAGCCAATTTTTTGATGATGCCTTTTCAAATCCTCCAGATTTTCTTGCTTTTTTGCCTCACTTGGCCATTGGATATAATCACCATAATCATGATTTCCTAAGATAGAAAATTGCCCATATTTAGCTTTGATTTGAGCAAACATCGAAATCCAAGGAACAATTTCAGATGATTTATTATTCACCAAATCGCCAGTAAAAACAAACAAGTCGGAGTTTTGAGCTTTAATTAAATCAATCCCTTTTTGAACACCTTTAACACTATCAAAACTTCCGGAATGCACATCAGAAATTTGGGTAATGGTAAAGCCATCAAAAGCCTTAGGTAAATCATCAAAAAATAAAACCTGTTTAATCACCCGATATCGATATTTCCCCCTAATCATGCCATAAGCGAAAAGCAAAATCATCAAAACAAAAGCAAAAGCCGCAGCTAAACAAAACCCGTAAATGTGAGTAGCAAATGAAAATCCAAAAAAATGAAGGATGAACTTGGTGAAATCCCCAAGAATTAAAACAATTGAAAACAAAATCTCGGAAACAGTAAAACCCACAAAAGCATGTATCCCGATTTTAAAAAACCAATCTTGATGAAGGTTAGAAAACCTAAAAAGTGCTGCCACAAATGAAACCAAAACAAGCGTAACTACACTGAAAAACAGTGTTTCAAACTGCTTTGATGGAAACAAAACTGCAAAACCGCTAAAAACATAAGCATTTAAAATGGCTAGAAATGCTATAAAAACGAGGATAGGTAAAACGCTGATTCTTCTTCTCATCAAGGATGCAAAGGTAGATGAGAAAAACAACTAATAAGTCAGTTAAAAATCAATTTCAATTTCCCCCAAAGCTCATTATCAAATGCTGAAACACTTGCAAATGGATTACCAGCACTATTCCCCATCCTGATGATGACCAAATTTTTAGATGGGATAACATAAATTTTTTGATCGTTTTTTCCTAAGGCAGCAAATAAATCTGACGGGGCATTAGGAATAAGCTCATCTGAAAAAACAAACTGAGTAGAAGGGAGCATGTGGCTATTTTTACCGTTTAACCAAGTTAAATATCCATAACTTAAATTTATATTTTGAGAAGTATTGACTTGGCTATTAAAATAATTCTGATCACTCAAAATGGGCGTTGTGTCCCAATATCCTTTATTTAGCAAGAGCAAACCAAATCTTGCCATACTTCTAGCATTGCTGTAAAAAACGTTATTTGAATTTGGCGTTTTGATCCAAAAACCATTCATTCCAATTTTGTCTCTTATCTTTTCTTGAAAATAGGCATTGTAAGACTTCCCACTAGCTTTTTCAACAACTTGATCTAATAAAGTGTAGGCTGCATTATAATAAGCCCACCGAGTTCCTGCGTCGGCTTTGTAAATCAGGCAACTCGGTAAAGTGCAATCTGGGTCTGGCACACCGTCGTTTAAACCCGTGGTCATGGTTAACTGATTTTTGATAGTAATGAGATTTTCCTTTTCGAGAGGAGCAGAGGTCCATCCGGTACCTAAATAAGTTGAAGTTTTATCATTGATGTTTAAAATACCTTCCTTTTGCGCAATGCCAACTAAAAACCCTGTCATGGTTTTCCCGGCTGATGCCCAATACCACAAACTATCTGAAGTAAAAGTTCCAAAATACTGCTCGGTAACTATTTTACCATCTTTCAAAACAATAAAGGCTTTGGTGTTTTTACTCTCTAAGTAAGGAAATAGATTATTTAATTCCGTTACATTCCAGCCTAAAGCCGCAGCCGACTCAGTTTGCCAATCATTGCTATTAATTGGAGGGAAATATAAAGTTGTATTTGATGTATCAGGTTGCGGATTATTCTTTTTACACCCCAAAAATAGGCCACTTACAATCAATATTAGCCATAAAGTTTTGAATCCTCTCATAGTCAATTTTTCCTTTTGGATAGCATTTTATAATGATGGTTTAACGAAAAGAATAAGCAAAGCGTTTCATTATCGAAAATGTTATTAATAAAAAAGCCCAAAAAATTAATCTTGGGCTTCAAATTATTTATAACCGACCTAAATATTTTCAGATTAGGCATAAATATGAACGTCCTTTAGCTCCTCCGCCAAAATATGTAGCGTACTTTCTAGTTTCCTTGCTTGATATTCGGACGGATGTTTAACCTGTGAAGCATATTGTCTTAAAAGCGCAGAATTTATTCCAGCCCTATCTGCAACTTTAGATATATTCAAATAATCAAACTTTTTAAACAAAGCTGAAATGTCAAATTGAACATCAAATTCGTTTACCTCTATATCTTCAATCTCAAATATGGCGATTTGCATTTTATCAATTAGTTTTTGAATAGTTTCTCCTGTTTCAAAAATCAAATTATTATTTACATCTACACGTCCCCAAAAGACTCCGTCAACAGCCTTTTCTACAACTAATATCAATTTTTCTTTCAACATTATTTTATTTTTTTAATCCTGCTTGTTTTAAAATTGAATTTAAAGTTCCTACCGGAATATCTCCTGAATGATTTGGAAGAGTGACCTTCCCCTTTTTAAAATCATGTGTTAGTTGAATGTGGCTTCCTTTCTGGTTTTTAATTTGCCACCCATCTTGCTTTAAAATTTTAAGCACCTCTTTAACTTTCACAAATAAAGGTAGCAATAATGCTACTTATAAAGAAATTTTTAATAAAAAAGCCCAAGAAATTAATCTTGGGCTTCGTCTTTATACTTTTTACTTTCAATTTTTTACTCATAAACTAACGCATTCCGCCGGGCATTCCCTTCATCATTTTTTGCATTTTAGCCATTGCCGATGGATCTGAGAATTGTTTCATCACCTTGCGCATATCTTCAAATTGCTTGATGAGTTTATTTACTTCTGCTAAATCATTTCCACTACCTTTTGCAATTCGATTTCTACGACTTTGGTTAATGCTGTCTGGGTTTTCACGCTCATAAGGTGTCATAGATTGAATGATAGATTCGATACCTTTAAAAGCATCATCATCAATATCTACATTCTTCATCATTTTACCCACACCCGGAATCATGCCCATTAAATCTTTGATATTACCCATCTTTTTGATTTGCTGGATTTGGCTCAAGAAATCGTTAAAATCAAATTTATTTTTTCGGATTTTCTTTTGTAAAGCAGCCGCTTCCTTTTCATCAAATTGCTGTTGCGCTCTTTCTACCAAAGAAATCACATCCCCCATACCCAAAATACGAGAAGCCATTCTATCCGGATAGAAAACATCTAGCGCATCCATTTTCTCTCCGGTACCTACAAACTTAATCGGTTTGTTGACTACAGATTTGATTGATAAAGCCGCACCACCTCGAGTATCGCCATCCAATTTGGTTAACACTACTCCGGTAAAATCTAATCTATCATTAAACGCTTTGGCTGTATTTACCGCATCCTGACCGGTCATGGAATCTACTACAAATAAAATCTCTTGAGGTTGAGTCGCTCTTTTTACTTCAGCAATCTCATCCATCAAGGCATCATCTAAAGTTAAACGACCAGCCGTATCTATAATGATAATATTGTTTCCGTTTTTCTTACCGTGAGCAATCCCTTCCAGCGCAATTTCAACCGGATTTTTAGATTCTCTATTCGTATAAACTTCTGCCCCAACTTGTCCGGCTAAAACCTCCAATTGGTCTATTGCCGCAGGACGATAAACGTCGCCAGCTACCAATAAAGGTTTTTTTCCTTTTTGAGATTTGAGGTAAAAAGCCAATTTTCCAGTAAAAGTAGTTTTACCCGCACCATTTAATCCGGCAATTAAAATAACCGTTGGATTGGTTTTGATATTGAGCTCTTCTACACTACCGCCCATTAAAGCGGTAAGCTCATCATTCATGATTTTGGTGAGCAACTGCCCTGGAGAAATTGCAGTCAGTACGTTTTGCCCTAAAGCCTTTTGCTTCACCTCTTCTGTGAAAGTTTTCGCAGTTTTAAAGTTAACGTCGGCATCTAAAAGAGCTTTTCTAATCTCTTTCATGGTTTCTGCTACGTTAATTTCGGAAATACTTCCTTGCCCTTTTAATACTTTAAATGCTCCTTCGAGCTTATCCTGAAGATTATCAAACATGCTTTAATCTTGTTTTATCCTTAAAAATTTTGGATTACAAAGTTATCATTTTGAGTGAAAAGATTTTAGCTGTTTTTCTGATTATAAACCGGCTTACTTTAAAATTATCCTTCTCGTTCTTAAAGCTTTAACAAATTTTAACACTATCAACTGCAACGTTTTTAGGGTAACTCACCTCTAATAACCGAAAACCATATACAAAACATGAGATATTTTTTACTCAATTTTTTGCTTGCAGCGATAACTATTCAGGTTGATGCTCAAGAGAAAATTAAAACTTTACCCGCTAAAAAAACAGCTCAAGCTCCTAAAATAGATGGTATAATTGATGATTCCGTATGGAAAAATGCACCATTAGCCACTAACTTTGTGGCTTTTCAGCCCGAACCTGGTCTGAAAGAAGATAAGGCGCATCAAACACAAGTTTATGTTTTGTATGATGATCAAGCGATTTATTTCGCTGCCAGAATGAAAGAAAGTAAACCTGAAAATATCTCATCCGAATTAGTGGATAGAGATAATGTGGGCAATGCCGATTTTTTCGACGTAGTTATTGATACCTATAATGATAAAATTAATGCGAGTGAATTTGTAGTTACCTCTGCAGGAATCCAGTTAGACGCCAAATTCTCTGCACAAGGCGAGGATGGAAATTGGAATGCTGTTTGGGAAAGTGCGGTACAAATTAACGGAAATGAGTGGACCGCGGAAATGAGAATTCCTTATTCTGCTTTGCGTTTTGCGAATAAAGACGTCCAAAATTGGGGTTTAAATTTTGTGAGAAACCGTCAGAAGTTTCAACAAAAATTAACTTGGAATGAGTTAGACCCAAAGAAAAATGGCTTCATTAACCAAGAAGGGGAATTGGTGGGTATAGAGAAAATCAAAGCTCCTTTACGTTTATCATTTAGCCCTTATTTATCTACTTATGTTAATCATTATCCTTACAATCAGGCTGGAATAAAAAACACAAGCAACTCTGTAAATGGTGGTATGGATGTAAAATTTGGGATTAATGAGAGTTTTACGTTAGACATGACCTTAGTTCCTGATTTTGGTCAGGTACAATCAGATAATCAAGTACTTAACCTTACTCCTTTTGAAATCAGATACAGTGAAAACCGACCGTTTTTTACAGAAGGAACAGAGCTTTTTAGCAAAGGCGATTTATTTTATTCAAGAAGGGTTGGCGCTACTCCGGTAAACCAGTATAAGGTTAATAATGCACTTGTTGATGGAGATAAAATTATTAGTAATCCATCTCAAACTAAATTATTAAACGCCACAAAATTATCAGGAAGAACTTCGAAGGGTTTGGGAATTGGGATATTTAATGGCCTTACTGAAAAAACAGATGCGGTAATTGAACATGCCAACGGCATTAAGCAAACAATAGAAACAGCTCCATTAACAAATTATAATATTTTGGTTTTTGATCAAAATTTAAAGAACAACTCTTCGGTTTCGTTCATCAACTCAAATGTTACCAGATCCGGGAGTACTTATGATGCCAATGTTACTGCGGTTGTTTTTGATCTGAATACCAAAGAAAACAAATACAATTTAAATGGTTCTGCAAAAATGAGCCAACTGTATGGTGGTAATTTTGCTAAACCTTCTGTGGGTTACAGTTATCAAATTAATCCGGGAAAAAGAAGTGGAAATTTCAATTATAATTATGCTTTAACCGTAGTTGATGATCAGTTTAACCCTAATGATTTAGGGATTTTATTCAATAACAATTACATCAATCATTCTGTTTATTTGGGATACAATTGGTATAAAGCCAGCAAATGGTACAGCCAGTTACAAATTTGGGGTGGAGCAAAATATGTGAGTAGATTTCGTCCAAACACCTATCAAAGTGAGAACGCTTTCATTGGCGGATGGGCAAGATTTAAAAATTTATGGACCGGAAATATCAATATCCAAGCAGATGCTGAAGGTAATGACTTTTATGAGCCCAGAACAGAAGGACACTTTTTTAAAAGATCAGCAACGCAATCCTATAGCCTACATTTTAACTCCAATGAATCAAAAAAAATAAGTGGTGGTGCTTTCTTTTCTATCAGGCATAATCAACTATTTAACGGTAGAGGTTTTGCTTATGGCACCTATCAAAACTTCAGACTTAATAAAAAACTCAGAATTGGAACTGATGTAAGCATCAATCCTCAGCAAAATTATGCGGGATACATCAGTAATGATTCTTTGGGAAATATCATTTTCTCTAGAAGAAACGTGAGAACGGTTGAAAACTCATTAAATGTAAAATATACCATGAGTAATAAAATGGGATTTAATTTAAGAGTTCGTCATTATTGGTCAAAGTTGATGAATAAAGCATTTTACACACTAGAACAAGATGGTAGGTTAGCGCAAAATTTAGAGTTTAGCAAAAATAAAAATTTAGATCAAAATTTTAATGCTTTTAATGTTGACATGATTTATATCTGGCGTTTTTCACCGGGTAGCGAGTTAAGTTTGGCATGGAAAAACTCGGCATTAACTTTTGATAACCATTCGCAAAATCAATATTTCAGAAATCTCGATTTTACTTTGCATAGTCCTCAGAATAATAATTTTTCTATAAAGATTCTTTACTATCTCGATTATCTGCAGTTGAGAAGAAAAGTTAGTTAATTAAAGTGTTAATGCAGATAAGCACCCCGGAACGTGGGGTGCTTTTTATTTATCTAGGGATTGTGAATAAAACTCCTAAAGTTAAGTTTTGGGTGTATTGCACTCTTCCGCTATAATTATCATCATAAAGTGCCGTAGCACCCACCGTTACATTTACTAATTGGTTTACTTTAGCAGTTACTGTAGCATCAAGCCTTTGAGCTATGTTGTTTATACGATCATAAGCTGCAAATAAGAGGTATCTTGATTTTAAATTGAGGTTTGTGGCAATATCTTTATCAAAATTAAAAACTGTTTGAAAAGCCAACTCATTTTTAAAAGTTTTCCCTATAGGTACCCCGAAGTTTTTAGAATTATTTTTATAAAGTGTAGTATCTAGCATAAAAGTTTGTCGGGCTGTACCTGTACCAAAGCGGATACTGTAAAATTTAACCGGCTTATATTCAAAACCAACGGATTCTGTTAAATAACCCGGAGCCATAAATCTTGATATTTTGTTCCTGATTTCATCACCATTAGCATCTTTTTTATAGTTATAGCCAGCATCAAACTGAGATTCAAAGCTTAAAGAACCAAAGAAACTCCAGTTTTTAGATAATGCCATAGCCGCCTTGTTATCTAAAAAAATACGGTCGTTGGTTTTACGCTCTAACTGACCATCGTTTTTTAATTTACCGTATTGCAACAAAATCACTGATGTGAAATTTTTATCGTCTTTATTATATTCGGCTTTATAGTTAAACAAAGATCCTAAAGCAATTGAATTTACACCTCCACCGCTCCAATTATCGCTAAAAGCAGCCTGGTTAAGATTAAGCCCTAAACTAGTTTGTGTTTTCCAATAATTTACCCTAAGGTGTAAATTACTGATGGGCAATTTTCTGGTGTATATAAAAAAGATATTTGGCCTACTATTAAATGGATTCTTTCGCACATAAATCTCTTCAACATGGATAGAATCTAAAACTCTTCTTTGCGCAAAACTTTTTGTAAAAGGTAATACACCTAAAAAAAGGATAAGAATGGTGATGAAGGGTTTTGATTTAATCATATTACAAAGAAAATAATTTCAAGAGGTTAATGAAAACAATAGCTTATCAAAGTAAAACTGGATCTCGCATCTGCTCCAATGCAAAAATGGCATCATCAATATTTTTAATGTCTTCTATTGCTATCCTTAAAGTATTTTTCACTTCCTTTAAGTTTACCTTTCTTGGGTTTTGCTGCGCAAATTGTAAAATTCGTCCGAAAACTTCAGTTTCAAAATATTTGGATTGCTTATCAGCGATGAAATATCCCCTTAAAACACCTTTTTTCCAAGAGATTTTCTCTAAACCAATTTCTTTGCCAATCCATTGCAATTCAACCGTCCGCAATAAATCTTTTACTTTTTTTGGAACTGGACCAAAACGATCATGCATTTCTTTCTCAAAAGCCTCTAATTGCGTTTTATTATCGATTTTAGAAAGCTCGGTGTATAGATTATAGCGCTCTTGGATATTAGTCACATACTCATCCGGAATCATCAATTCCATATCGGTGTCAATCTGGGTAAAACTTACAAACGGACGAGGTTTTTCTTCGGTAAATAAGCCCTCAAATTCATCATCTTTTAATTCTTGGATAGCTTCATCCAAAATTTTATGGTACATCTCGAAACCAATTTCGGCAATGAAACCACTTTGTTCTGCGCCTAATAAGTTTCCGCTTCCGCGGATGTCTAAATCTCGCATAGCCACATTAAAACCACTGCCCAAGTCTGAGAACTCTTCGATGGCACTTAAGCGTTTTCTAGCTTCCGGCGTTAAAGTGGATAAAGGCGGACTCAATAAATAACAAAAAGCCTTTTTGTTAGATCTTCCTACTCTGCCCCGCATTTGATGTAAATCGCTCAAACCAAACATGTGCGCATGGTTAATCAACATGGTGTTTGCATTTGGTACATCTAGCCCGGCTTCAATAATGGTAGTAGCCACTAAAACATCATATTTTCCATCAATAAAATCTAGCATGATATCCTCTAGCTTATCTCCCTCTAACTGCCCATGAGCTATCGCGATTTTGGCTTTTGGAACTAATTTTTGAATCAACCCACCTAGCTGACGTAAATCTGCCACTCGGTTATGAATAAAGAAAACCTGCCCATCTCTATCCAACTCAAATTCTACCGCTTCTTTAATCAATTTCTCGTTAAAAACATGTAATTCGGTTTGTACAGCTTGTCTGTTAGGTGGCGGTGTTTGGATGATGGATAAATCTCTAGCGCCCATTAAAGAAAAGTGCAGCGTTCGTGGAATGGGTGTTGCCGTTAAAGTCAAAGTATCTACATTAGCTCTAAACTGCTTCAATTTTTCCTTTACGGTTACGCCAAATTTCTGTTCTTCATCAATAATCAATAAACCCAAATCTTTAAATTTAACATCTTTACTTACCAACTTATGCGTACCAATGATGATATCCACTTTTCCGGCTTTCAAGGCTTCCAAAGTATCTTTTACGTGCTTTGAGGTTTTAAAACGATTGATATAATCAATCCGAACAGGGAATTCTCGCAATCGCTCATTAAAAGTTTTATAATGTTGCATAGCTAAAATGGTGGTGGGCACCAAAATAGCCACTTGCTTACCATCTGTTGCTGCTTTAAAAGCCGCTCTAATGGCTACTTCGGTTTTACCAAAACCCACATCACCACACACCAAACGGTCCATCGGATGAGGCGATTCCATGTCTTTTTTTACATCGGCGGTAGCTTTTTCTTGATCAGGAGTATCTTCGTAAATAAAAGAAGCTTCTAGCTCATTCTGTAGATAGGTATCAGGTGAAAAAGCCATCCCCTCTTGAGCTTTGCGTAGGGCGTAAAGCTTAATCAAGTCGCGGGCAATGTCTTTAACTTTTTTTTTTGTGGTTTTTTTGAGTTTATCCCAAGCATCTGTTCCTAATTTATTCATTTTAGGAACATGACCGTCTTTCCCTGTATATTTTGAAATTCGGTTAAGGGAATTGATATTTACATACAACAAATCGTTATCAGCATACACTAAACGAATCATTTCCTGTACTTTATCATTCACTTCCACCTTTTCTAAACCTGCGTATTTCCCAATTCCGTGATCAATATGCGTGATGTAATCACCAGGCTTTAAATCACGCAATTCTTTTAAGGTGATGGCTTGTGATTTGGTATAACCGCGTTTTAGTTTGTATTTATAGTATCGATCAAAAATTTGATGATCCGTATAGCAAGCGATTTTCTGCTCATAATCAATAAATCCTTCTCTAATAGAAATATTGATAGGGTTAAATTTTACTTTTTTATCTAAATCATCAAAAATGGCAAACAAACGCTCTTGCTGCTTAGATGAATCTGTTAAAATAAAGTTGGTGATTTTCTGTGATTCATTTTGCTTGATATTATGAATCAGCAAATTAAAATCTTTATTAAATGAAGGTTGTGGACGGGCATCAAAATGAATAATTTCTGTTGGATGATAAAAAAACTGCTTTCCAAATTCTACAACCGGAAAATCATTCAGCTCATCCGATAACATTTTATCA
Source organism: Sphingobacteriales bacterium (assembly GCA_014763615.1). Lineage (GTDB taxonomy): Bacteria > Bacteroidota > Bacteroidia > Sphingobacteriales > Sphingobacteriaceae > Pseudopedobacter. The sequence goes on from JACXVB010000003.1 coordinate 30,773, forward strand.
TCGGTAAAAGCAAATTTGGGATCAATCCAATCTGGATTTTGTTGCTTTTGCTCTGTAGATAAAGCCTTCCATAACTCTACCGCTTTTTTGTATCCAGATTTAATGATATCGAGTGTAAACTCTACATCTTTAAACCAAATCACCGCATCTTTATCTATAAACTCTAACAAAGAAATATTACTTTCTGTTAAGAATTTAGCTTGCACATTAGGCACAATAGTGATGGATTTTACCCGCTCAACCGATAATTGACTCTCGATTTCAAAAGTTCTGATAGACTCGATGTGGTCTCCAAAAAACTCGATACGATAAGGCAAATCATGTGAGAAAGAGAAAATATCGACTATTCCACCACGAACAGAAAACTGACCTGGTTCGTAAACAAAATCGGTTCGTTCAAAATCATAATCAATCAAAAACTCATTAATAAATTCAATACTTAATTTGTTGTTGATGGATATTTCTAAAGTATTCTTAATCAGCGCATTTCTATCAATTACTTTCTCTGCCAGCGCTTCTGGATAAGTGACAATTAAATTCCCAAATTCTGTAGTGTGGTTTAACTCGTTAAGTACCTCAGCTCTTAATAAAACATTGGCAGAATCTGTTTGGGTAAAATCAAAAGATTTACGATAAGAGGACGGAAAAATATGCACTTCCTTGTCTATTAAATTCTCTAAATCTGCTTGAAAATAATTGGCTTCTTCTCTATCTGGAAGAACAAAAACCATGTTTCTGTGATTAAGAAAGTAACTAACCGATGCCACAAATGCGTCTAAAGAACCTATAAGTCCTTTGAGTTGAATCCTTGAATTTTTAGATTGAGCTGCTTTGGCTAAACTAACAATACGGCTGTCGGTCTTATATTTTTCTAGTATTTCTTTGATATTCATGAACGAGGATTAATGCAAATATAGCCATTGCATTTAAACAGCGGCAAAAGATATCAGGTTGTTAAAAACTTGAATTAACTTTAAAATTAATAAATTAATTATTTGAAAATGATAAAGCTGAAAAATGCAATTATTTCAGGAATAATTATGGGTTTAGTATGCACATTAAGGATTGTAACGATGCGATTACTTGGTTATAATCCTCAAAATCTAGAAGCATCAAATCAAAGTTGGTTAGCATATACGTTCCTTTTTTGGCTTTGAATTTCGGGATTAAAGGTTATCATAGAGAAAGAGGCGGTCAACTCAATTTTTTGATAGGATTTTTGAGAGTTTCAAAATTATTGAAATGATGAAGTAATTGCAGCTTTATCTTCTAAATTAGCATCATGATTTTAAAAGATCTTACCACTTATTTAGAGGAAATTGCACCCTTGGCTTATCAAGAAAGTTATGATAATGCTGGATTAATTGTGGGTAATCCTCATCAGGAAATCCATCAAGCACTGATTAGTTTAGATTGTACTGAAGCTGTTGTTGATGAAGCCATCGCTAAGAATTGCAAGCTTATTATTTCTCATCATCCTATCGTTTTTAAAGGATTAAAAAAATTTAACGGCAACAATTATGTAGAAAGAGTGGTGATAAAAGCCATTCAGAATAATATTGCTGTTTATGCCATTCATACCAATCTAGATAGTGTTTTACCAGGTGTTAACGCTAAAATTTGTGAAAAAATCGGACTTAAAAATTGTAGCATATTAGCTCCAAAATCTGGTTTGCTTAAAAAATTGGTATTCTTTGTGCCTTTGGCTAAAGCCGATGAAGTTAAAACAGCGATTTTTAATGCTGGTGCCGGTGGAATTGGAAATTACAGTGAGTGCAGTTTTAATGTAGATGGAATTGGCACTTTTAAACCGAATGAAGATAGTAATCCTTTTGTAGGCGAAAAAAATCAGCTTCATCAAGAAAAAGAAACACGAGTAGAAGTTATTTTTCCCGCATTAGCGGAAAGAAAAATGATAGCTGCCTTGCTAGAAACACATCCGTACGAAGAAGTGGCTTATGATATTTATCCGCTAGATAACGACTATCAAAATGTAGGTTCTGGAATGATTGGTGAGCTTGAAACACCTTTAAATGGAGAAGATTTTCTTCATCAACTCAAAAAAAACATGGATTTAAAGGTGATTCGGCACACTGAAATTTTACCTGATCAAATTAAAAAAATAGCCGTTTGCGGAGGCTCTGGAAGCTTTTTATTAGGTAAAGCTATACAAGCAAAAGCGGATGTTTTTATCACCGCAGATTTTAAATATCACGAGTTTTTTGATGCCGATGGAAAAATACTAATTGCAGACATCGGACATTTTGAGAGTGAGCAATTTACACAAGAATTACTATTGGAAATTATTACAAAAAAATTTCCTAACTTTGCGGTCCGTTTAACAGAAAGTAATACAAACCCAATAAAATATTTGTCTTAATGGAACAAACCGTAGAACAAAAGCTAGAAGCTTTATACGAGCTACAAACCATCCACACTAAAATTGATAAAATCCGTCAGACCCGTGGGGAGCTTCCGATGGAAGTGGCCGATTTAGAGGATGATGTTGCCGGATTAGAAACACGAATCCAAAAAATCAAAAATGATTTGGATGACCTGGAAGATTCAATCGTGAATCGTAAAAACATGATTAAAGAATCTTTAGCTTTAATCAAGAAATATGAAACACAGCAGAACAACGTAAAAAATAACCGTGAGTTTGATGCCATTTCAAAAGAAATTGAAATTCAAGGATTAGAAGTACAAGTTTGCGAAAAGAAAATCAAAGAATATCAGTTTGAAATTAACAACAAAACTGAGGTATATGAAAAAGCTTTAGCAGACCTTGAGGAGCGCAAAAAGGATTTAGCAGTAAAAAGAGCTGAATTAGAAAACATTACCTCTGAAACACAAAAAGAAGAGGATGTATTGGTTGCTGAAGCTAATAAAGCGGAAGAAAAAATCGAAGAACGTTTAAGAATAGCCTACAATCGTTTAAGATCTAATTTTAAAAATGGATTAGCGGTGGTAACCATAGAGCGTGATTCTTGCTCTGGATGTTTCAATCAAATTCCGCCTCAACGCCAGTCTGATATCCGTCAACGCAAGAAAATTATTGTTTGTGAACACTGCGGAAGAATTTTAGTGGATGAGACCATGGCAGAAACAATCAAAGCAGAAGCCCTTTAAATTTGGTATCTTAATTGCTCATCAAAAACATCCTGAAATAAACTCAGGATGTTTTTTTGTTTTAATCCTTTTCTAAATATGTTAAAGAAGATTTTACCTATTATCATTCTTATATCACTATTCTCTTTTAAAGCAAAGGCCAATTTTGATTTCAATAATAATTGTATAGAGGCTTATCATGCAATATTTGACCTGAGAATTAATGATGCAAAAGCATTAATTAACAAGGAGAAATCTATACACCCGAACAACGGCGTTATCGTATTATTAGAGAATTACGCTGATTACTTTACTTTATTGGTATCAGAAAATGAATCGGATTATAATCGATTAAAGAATATTAAAAATTCGCGTATCGCTGCCCTAGAAAACCAAAGTAAGGATTCACCCTATTATCTTTTCGCACAAGCAGAGGTTTATTTACAATGGGGACTTATTAAAAGCAGATTTCAAGATTATTTTTTATCAGGATTAGACTTTAAAAAAGCTAAAGATTTATTGGATGAAAACATCAAAAAATATCCAGATTTCCAGCCTAATATCAAAAGTAGGGCTTTAATTGAAGTGATTATGGGTGCTGTTCCTGCCAACTTAAAAGGTTTATTATCCACTTTTGGCTTTCGCGGGAATATTAATAAAGGAGAAATAGCGCTAGAACAATTGTATCAAGCGCTATCCAATTCAAAATATAGTTTTTATAAAAAGGAAGTCGTTTTTCAGCTTTGCTTAATTGATAATGACATTGTTTCAAATCCAAACAATTTCAAAAAATTAATTAATTACGTTAATACAATGCCCAATACAAGCCTTTTAAAAGTATTTTTAAAAGCACATATTTTGCAGAAAAACGGGCATAATGATGAATCCATAGACTTATTATTGAATAGACCTAAAAATGCTTCTTATTTAAGCTTTCCTGTTTTAAATTACCTTTTAGGTAGTGCCAAATACAACCGAATGGATAGTGATGCCAACGTTTACTTGATCTATTATCTCAAAGAATACAAAGGCATTAATTATGTAAAAGATGCTTATTTGAAATTAGCTTACTATTATCTTTTAAGAGGAGATAACAGCCATTATCAAGCATTTATCAAAATGGTTAAAACACAAGGAAATTTATTTGATGAAAAAGATAAGCAGGCACTCAAAGAAGCGAATGAGGGTAATCCTAATATTGATTTATTAAAAGCAAGGTTATATTTTGATGGTGGCTATTATGATAAATGTTTGAACGTTCTCAATCATAAAAACTACAATGAATTTAATTTAAAAAGAGATCAAATTGAGTATTATTATAGATTAGGTAGGGTTTACGATAAGCTAAATCAAGATGATAAAGCCTTAATCAACTACCAAAAATCAATTAATTTAGGTCAAAATACTTCCTACTTTTTTGCTTCAAATGCGGCTTTAATGATGGGTAAAATTTATGAATCAAAAGGAGATAAGAAAAACGCCGTCAATGCTTATAAATTAGCTGCTTCCATGAAAAATCATGAATACCAAAACAGCATTGAAACCCAAGCAAAAGAGGCATTAAATCGGTTAGATTAAACTTATTGTTGGGTAAATCTTATACGCTTTTGCATCGCTTTTAAATGATGTTGGTTCACCTTTTCTTTAAATGATTCTAAATCAAAATCATGATTTGTTCCAGCATCTATTAAATGGAAATAAACTGAAGGTTTTAAGCTCTCAAAATACTCTAATACGTTGCTGCTCCAGATAATCTGGCAATCGCCCTTAACCTGCGTTAAGATATTAGCAATTCCTTCTTTAATTAAAATTTTTCTGATATGCTGAGATTCCATATCGCCCTGTGGAAAAAGTAAAAGTAAATTACCTGGCTTACTTAGCATCTCTGCGGCGTAATTTAAACTTTCGTTTACACTGGCTTTCCCTCTATTTACCGAAAAACATCCTATGTAGCGTAACCAAGGTCGCATTTGTAACTGCTTTTTAATCACCATAATGTAGGCTTCGTTTATTCTCCGCTGCTGATTTAGATGATTCCAAATTAAATGATAAGCCCAAACGCCATCCCAAAAACTAAAATGATTTAATGCTAAAAGATAGCTATGATTAGGTTTTAACTCAACCATTTCTACCACTACCTTCTTAAATTTTAATCGTAGAAGTAGTTTTAAAAGATAACCTATCAACAAAAATATCGGTCTGGGAAGCTTTTTAGGTTTTATTATCATACATCAAACGCCAAAGTGCATGCGCAAAGTTATCATTAATCATATCATGATTTTCATCGATGACTATCTCGACAGCGTTTTTAAGCTGAGGTATGATCTTTTCTCCAATTTTTTTTGGATAGGATTGATCTCTTTTCCCGAAAACAAAAATCGACTGAATTTGGTGCTGATTGATATGCTCAATAAATTTTTCATTATCCAATTTTTGAGCTCTGAGATAGGTTAAACAGGCATAAAACGCAAATCTTAACTCTAAAGTGGATAGCTCTGCACACAAAATTTCGTATTCCTTTTCATCAATTACAGATAGCTTCTTAATCAATTTAATTAAGGATAATAATGCATGATTACTGAGCATCAGCTTTTCAAAAATTTTATTTCCTAGCTTGTTTCGACTAAAAAAAAGAACCAATTGACCAGATTCAAAAGTAGAAGGTGCTGACATCAGCAGCTCTGAGATTCTATCCGGAAAACACTCAACTAAAGTTCCGGCATAATAAGTTCCCATAGAGTAACTTAAAATAGCAAACTTTTCAATCCCTTGATGATCGCAAAAATCAATAAATATCTGCGCCAAATCTTCCTTAGAGATGGGCTTCTTAATTTCAGAAAGCGTTTGATTATTTAATTTGGTTTGTTTATGAAAAAGCAAATCAAAGCCATAAAAAGTATAATCCCGACCGAAATACTTTTCCATACAAAGGAACTGTTTTCCGTGCATCCCGAAACCGTGGAAACACAACATTGGCTTAGCCCCATGACCAAATTGATAGTAATGCAATTTTAATAAAGGATGCAAGAAAAAATCGCTCTTCATGTCTTCACTAAAGCTAAAGCCCAAACATATTCTCCGTCATGACTTATCGTTAAGCTCACACTGTTATTTGAAAAACTATTTGGTAAAATCACTCTGGGTTTTCCCGAGGGTTTTTCTCTAAGAATTTCAATTTTTCCTAAAAAAATCGATTGATTAAATTGTTGTTTTAAAGCCTTATATACAGCTTCTTTTGCGGCCCAAGTAGATGCAAACCTTAATCTGCTATCCTCAAATTGTTGACAATAGGCAATTTCTTTTGAACTGTAAACTTTGGCTATAAATTCGGGTGTGAGTAAAGGATAGAAATCAGGCAAAAAAACCAAATCGTTTCCCACTGTGTAAATTTGGTTATTTATAAGATTTTCAAATTTATGTTGATTAAAGTTCTTCAATTCCTAAACCCATAATATTAAATCCTCCATCGGTAAAATGGATGTTTCCTGTTATTTTTTTTGATAAATCAGAGAAATAGAACAAAGCAGAGTCGGCAATATCTGATGCAGTAATATTACCTAAAGGAGCTGTAAACTTAGCCATTTTCCTTAGCTTTCTAACACCATAAATTATACCCGATGAGGTAGTCATTACTAATCCTGAAGAAATCGCATTGACTCTAATTTTCTTATTTCTGAAATAATCCGCAAGATAAATTACAAAATTTTCTAAAGCTGCTTTATTCACTGCCATTCCTGCATAAGGGGGGAAAACTCTTTGTGATGCATTATAAGTTAAGGTTAAAATAGAAGAGTTTTCATTTAGAAAAGGCTCAGCAACCCTACAAATTCTTAATAAGGAATATGCGCTGATATTAAAAGCATCCATCAAATCCTCAAAAGGAATGTTAATATAAGACGACGCCACTTCATTGCTTCCGGGTAAAGAAGTGCACATCACTTTTAAATTGCCAAATGCAACAGCATGTAAAATATAATCTATGCTGCCTGTTTGATGATAAATATGATGAATAAAGTGTTTAATCTGCTCCTCTTCGCGAACATCTACTTCTGCACTTAGATTGCTGTCCATACCATGTTTATCCATGAGATACAAAACATCTTCTTTTGTATCAGAAACATAGCTTAAGGCTACTTTACAACCTGATTCTTGTAATTTTAAAGCGGTATGAAAAGCGATAGAACTATCATTTCTTACGCCAAAGATTAAAGCTGTTTTTCCTGTGTTATTAATCATTAAATATCTTTAGAAATCATCATTGCTGAATTTGTACCTCCAAAACCATAATTTAAACAAACGATATGATTTATTTCCTTTTCAAAGGTTTTTAGCGGCAACAAATCTCGATAGTAGGCAACGGGATTTTTCGGTCCGTTCCAATTATCTTTTAATTGAAATCCTTCTAGCTCATCATTTAATTCCTCTGAATTAAGACAAGGAAGAACTTTTTGATTTTGCAACATTAAAAGAGCAGTTATAAACTCAACGGCGCCTGCCGCTCCCAACATGTGCCCAAACTGAGACTTTGGTGCTGATATATGGTAACCTGAGTTACCTAAAAATTCGGTAACACTAAACAACTCGATAGGATCTCCGGTAAATGTTGATGTTCCGTGTACTTTTACAACATCTGGCTTAAAATTAATGTCTTTCATTAAACCATTCCACAATCTTATCTGCCCATCAAAAGATGGAGCAAACATATCTCCATCACCATCTGAGTTGTTAAAATATTCATCAATAACGGCAATAATATTAGCTCCTCGAGATTTTGCAATTTCGTATTCTTCTAAACAGACTATTCCAGCACCGAAAGAACATACAAAACCGTTTCTGTCTTTTGCAAACGGACGAGAGCTTTCATGCGGTTCAAAACCCCGACTTAATATCTGCATACCATCAAAACCGATAAAGGTTTCCAAGGCAGTGCCCTCTATTCCTCCAGTCACTACACGATCTTGTAAACCAAATTTTATGAGTCTGTAAGCATAACCTATATTTCCCAAACCGGTAGCGCATGCAGATGCCACTGCTTCAACTACGCCTTTATTTTTGATTAAACAGGATACATTTGCCGCCTCGCGATAAACCATCGCTCTTTCAACAGTATGCACCCCAACTGATCTGGTTTTTTTACCGTGAACATAAAACTGATGACATGTTGTTCTGGTAACTTCGTTACCTCCTGAAGCGGATGACATCACTACACCTGTTTGTTCAGAAGTGGTTTCTTTATGCGTCCATCCTGCCATTTTTATGGCATCTTGGGTGGCTAACATCGCCCATATACTTCCCAAATCTGCGGTAGCCAGATTGTTAGGTGGGATTCTATTTAAATGATCTACAAATATCTCTGGATAGTCTTCAGTGTAAGGATTGTAAATGGGTTCAATATCATTCTCCAAAGGGTCTATGTAAGCAGACATGACAGAGCGAATTTGTTTGCCATACGACATCGCTTTATCCCATCTCCTAATTAAACTTTGATTGTTAAAAAGCTTTTGAGCAAACTCCTCTGAAGATTTACAGGTAGGAAATACGCCCCCAAAACCCGTTACCACAACTTTCCTACCTTTTGAAATCATATCTATCCTCTAGCTTTTACTTTAAGAATTAAATCAACAATATCTTTAACAGTTGAGCCCATTTCGTCGATATCATCATCCTCCAATTCGATATTAAATTTTATCTCAACTTTGGTTGCAATATTAATCAACTCGGCGGAGGGTACGTTCATGTCTTTCAAGAAATCAGTTTCTTCTGTTACATTTTCTAATCGGCTCGGGTCAACCGTTCTCATCGTTCTCATGATTTCAACCAACCCGTCAATAATTTCTTGTCTTTCCATATTTAACTTTAAAATAAAATATCTTTTTTAATCGCTCTTCCGGTAACATCAAATAGCTCGGCTACTAATTTAAAATCTTTACTTAAATTATAGTTTTTTAAATCTTCGGCATTAAAATCCTTAAAATACTGTTTTAAATCTAATTCTCGTGGCACTTTATAAATTCTGCCATCTGCAATCATTTGTCTAAACTTATAAAATTTAATGTTAGCCATGCAGATAAAAGTCTCATCAACCATCAAATAGTAATGAAATATTACTTGACCAATGCTGATAAAAGTAGGAACAAATTTTTCTTTTAGCTGTAGCTGATTTAGGTGATGTTTTTTACATTCAGAAAAAACACCACAAGCACCAATACTGGCTTGAGCAAATGATTCTATCTGATCTACACCTCTAAACAAGTCGAAATGATCTTTTACATCTCTTTTTTTAGGCGTATAGCTGGCTACAATTCCTTTATCGGGCTGATGCCATAAAAACTCATCAACCAATCTTTTAGTACTTCCATGCAATAAAGCGTTTTTAGGTGGATAGCCCACTAAATTTTGAATGTCTAAAATCGACTTACTCAAAACATGCCTCCATTCATATCTATACAACTCCCATTAATATAGGCTGCCTTATCACTAAGTAAAAATTCTACTAATGCTGCCATTTCTTCTGCCTTCCCTAAACGATGAGCCGGAACAAACTCTAAATACTTTTGCATCTCCTTTTCAGGGATACGGTTTGTCATTGCTGTTTCAATTAAACCAGGAGCAACGCTTAATACTCTAATTTGATTATCTGAATTGATAGCCCCAGATTCTTTAGCTAATGACTTAGAAAAAGCAATTAAACCTGCTTTGGTTGCAGAATAAACTGCCTGAAAGGCATTGCCTGTTTGTGCCACACACGAGCTAATATTAATAATAGTACCTTTCCCCTTTACACTAAAAATTTTCATGGCAGTTTTCGAAATCATGATGGGCGCTTTTAAATTTACGGCCATCATCAAATCTATATCTTTTTCAGACTGAAAAATTATTGGTTTATCAAAAGTTAAACCCGCGTTGTTTATTACCGCTACTAAATCTTCGCTGTGTTTAGACTTTAACTCTTTACAAAAATTCTGAAGTTGAATCGGATCACTAAGGTCTGCAGCTATCAATTCTACATCATCTCCAAATGGATGAAGACTTTCTAAACTTGATGCATGAGCTAAAATTTGAAAATTGGATTTTAGCTGATTTGCAATGGCCAATCCAATTCCTTTGCTAGCTCCGGTTACTAATATTTTTGGTTTATTCACAAGTCTAAAATAGGAATACTCATTATCAAACTATAACCTCTCCTATATTACAGGTTGTTTATCAAGCTAATTTTAATGGTTGATTGTCACTACTGAAAGTTTGAAATCGTCTTTCATTCTTGGTTTTGCCGGATAAAAAATATTTGCTGTAATGATGGCTGCTGGAAATATGGAGAAAACTCCTGCAAATAGAGGAGCTGCATCACTTAAATTTAGTGAATTAGTAGCCAAGTATGCCGCAGTACCCATAACCACATAAGTTGCCACAAAAGTTAGAATCATCCCTCCTCCACTAAATTTCTTGATTGCTTTAATATCCTCTACATTTAGGATGATTTCTTTTTTTGATTTAACATCTACTTTCAGCCAAATTTGTTGTTTACTGATAGAATCAATCTCGCCTCTTAAACCAACCCATTCTGATGTCTTATTGGTGGTCATTTTCAATAACTTTCTAGGATAAACTAAGCGTACATGATCTCCAACTTGCAAGGTTTTTTGCTTTTGATCGTAGCTAACCAAAAGCGTATTTTCTTGTGCATCAACTTTAGAGAAAATTAAAAAGCATAAAAATGCTAAAAAGATTGATTTATAAATCATAGCTAAAAGTAATCAGTTTTTTTAAAACTGATCTTCAAAAAAATAATTTTCTGACTTATACTGATTTATACTTCAAAAATCGTAAGTTTGCGTCCCTTTTCGAGTAAAAGGGGTATTGCAAACTTTAATGTATTAAAAATGGCAACTAAAATTAGATTACAAAGACACGGTAAAAAAGGAAGACCTTTTTATTATATCGTGGTGGCAGACTCAAGGTCTCCAAGAGATGGTAAATTCATCGAAAGATTAGGATCTTACAATCCAAACACCAATCCGGCAACTATCGATTTAAATTTTGATAAAGCTGTTAATTGGATCAGTACTGGCGCAACCCCAACTGATACTGCTAAAGCAATTCTTTCTTATAAAGGAGTTCTTTACAGAAACCATTTAAATGGCGGTGTTGCAAAAGGTGCTTTAACTCAAGAACAAGCTGACGCTAAATTTGCTGCTTGGTTAGAGGGTAAAGAAGGAAAAATTCAATCTAAAAAAGATGGATTACTTTCTTCAAAAGAAGCAGTTAAAAAAGCAGCATTAGAAGCCGAAACTAAGAAAAAAGAAGCAATTTCAGCAGCATTAGCAGCTAAAAATGCTCCGGTAGTAGAAGAAGAGCCAGTTGCTGAAACTACAGAGGAAGTAAGTGCGGAAGCACCTGCTGAAACTGAAGAAGCATCCGCAACAGAAGAAACTCCTTCTGCTGAATAAGATTTTATCTTATCAACAAAAAAGCTCGCCAGAAATCTGGCGAGCTTTTTTGTTAGAATTAGTTTTACGTTAAATGTGTATAAATAAATCTTCTTTCGATTTTCTCACTTTCTGATAAAATTGATACGCATCTTCAATAGATCTAAAACCTACTGGAGCAATTACCACCGAAGTTAAATTTCGGTCTTCTAAACCTAAAATTTCATCAAATTTTGCATGGTCAAAACCTTCCATCGGGCAGGCATCAATTTCATGTAAAGCAGCAGTTTCTAGCAAAACACCTAAAGCTATATAGGCTTGTTTGGCATTCCAAATAGCTAATTCTTCTTGCGATCGGCTATTTACTGTATTCTTCATTACATCAAGATAACCTTTAACAGCTCCAACTTCTATATTTCTAGTTTTAACAATGTTTTCAACAAACTCGTCAACATGTGTTTCCGTGAAATTTTTGTTGATAGCAAAAATGAAAATATGCGAAGCATCAGCCAATTGAGATTGACCATAAGCAGCGGCTTTCAATTGTTCTTTTATTTCCTGATTTTCTACAACTACAACTTGATAAGGTTGTAATCCATAAGAACTCGGTGCCAATTGTATGGCTTGCATTAAAAGTTGTAATTGCTCTTGATCTAATTTTCGACTCGCATCAAAAACTTTAGTAGCATATCTCCAAGCTAATGCGTCTAATACTTGATTTGCAATTAAATTTTCCATGTACTTTATCTATTTTTAAACTATAATCTAATACATGTTTAAACACTTAATTGTTTGAAGTGATGTCTTATTCTGTTTGATCATTTTCGATTTTAGGACTTTGGTATGACTTTATCGCCCAGTTCGGCTCTAATTTTAGGTAAACAGTGAGGATAATTTTGCTGGATAAATGTGATTAAACCTTCTCTTATGTCACAGCGCAAATCAAAAGCATCTGAGGAATTTCCTGCACTCATCAAAGCTCTTATTTCCATTACAGTTTCTTTTGAATCTGTTACCTGAATAACTTTTACTCGTTTGTCCCAAAGTTTATGCTGCCCTAATAATCGGTCAAATTCCTTCCTCAATTCATCTAAAGGCAATGTATAATCAGTATAAATAAATACGGTACCTAGCAATTGGGCAGAAATTCTAGTCCAATTTTGGAAGGGTTTTTCAATAAAATAATTAATCGGCAATATTAATCGTCTTTCGTCCCAAATATGAACAACCACATAAGTCAAAGTAATTTCTTCTACCTTTCCCCATTCTCCCTCAACTACCAAAACATCATCAATTCTAAGAGGTTGTGTAAATGCAATTTGAAAACCTGCCAATAAATTAGCTAATGATTTTTGTGCAGCAAAACCTATAATTATCCCACTTACACCAACTCCAGTAAGTAAACCAGCTCCAATCCTTCGCATTCCCTCAAAGCTAAAAAGTATGGCTGATACCGCTAAAACCACAATAATTAGGGCAAACAGCTTTCTAAGAAACTGCAATTGAGTTCTGATTTTTCTTTCCTTTAGATTATTTTCTTTTTGGAGATTATAGGTAGAAATCACAAAATCCTGACCTACCTTAATTAAGTTTATCATAATATAGGCTAAAGAAATAATTAAAGCTATTTCTATACACTTACTCCAGATTTGATCATACTCCGTAGAAAATTTAAGAATAGGAAGGAAGATTTTTAAGAAAATTAAGGGTAGAAAAAAATTGAGCGGTTTGCCCAAATGTAATACGGTAGATTTGATGAAGGAGAAGCCCTCAATTTTGCGATAATAACTAGTTAATCTCAGAATAATCCATTTCAGAACCATTCCCAAAATCACTGAAGCTAACAGAATTAAAATATTAAAAACCCAGTCGGGAGTTTGATTTGGAAGGTCTAAAATTTTCATTTTTACAAGTTAAAATTCTTTTAATTTATATATTTTTTATAACTTAAGCAAAAAATAAGCCTAAATTTTAATATTTTCAAATATTAAAGGCTTGCTTTTTATAAAATTGAGAAAAAACAAAACTTTAATCCAAAAATTGGGTTGAATTTTTGAAGTCATCAATTATCTTCAAAAGGAATTAAATATCATGAGTAAAACCATCATCGTATCCAATAGATTACCCGTTAAAATCACAAAAGAAAACGAAGAATATGAGTTTAAATTAAGTGAGGGTGGTTTAGCCACCGGATTAGGTTCAATCTATCAAGAAGGAAATAATATTTGGATAGGTTGGTGCGGAATGGAAGTTGCAGAGGAAGACCAATCTTTGATTACCGAAAAATTACATCAAAAAAATCTCTCCCCTGTTTTTTTAAGCGAAGAAGAAATCCATTTTTATTACGAAGGTTTTTCAAACGAAACTTTGTGGCCCATATTCCATTACATGAGCACTTATGCAGAGTATGAGCAGCAATATTGGGATTATTATCAAAAAGTAAATGAAAAATTTAAAGAAGCAGTTTTAGCATTAGCCGAGCCTGGAGACATCATCTGGATTCATGATTATCAATTATTGTTACTACCAAATTTAATCAGAAATGAACTTCCTGATAGTTCAATCGGTTTTTTTCAACATATTCCATTTCCATCTTTCGAGTTATTTCGTCTCATTCCGTGGAGAGCGGAGTTACTCAACGGAATGTTAGGTTCAGACCTGATTGGTTTTCATACCTATGATGATGTTCGGCACTTTACCAGCTCAGCAACCAGAATTCTTCCTATACAAACCACCGCGAATATCATTCATAAAGAGGATAGAAATATTACCATTGATGCTTTCCCGATGGGGATTGATAATGATAAATTTAATAAGCTCACTAAAAATCCAACGGTTATTCAACAAAAAGAAGAGTTTAATGACATATTTGGCAAAAATAAAATCATCCTTTCTATTGATAGATTGGATTACAGTAAAGGAATTTTACAACGCTTAATGGCCTTTGATAAAGTTTTGGCAGATAATCCAAAATATATCAATAAGATTTCATTACACATGATTGTAGTGCCCTCCAGAGATACTATTCCGCAGTATAGAGATTTAAGAGACGATATTGATAAACTGGTCGGAAACATCAATGCTAGATATCGAACTCCGAGGTGGCATCCAGTACATTACTTTTATCGGTCTTTCCCGATTGAGCATTTATCTGCATTGTATTCTAGGGCAGATATTTGTTTGGTAACGCCTATGCGTGATGGAATGAACTTGGTAAGTAAAGAGTTTATTGCCAGTAAAACTGATGAAACAGGTGTATTGATTTTAAGCGAAATGGCAGGGGCTTCTAAAGAATTGATAGATGCTATCATTGTAAACCCCAATAATTTGGGGGAAATGTATCGGGCTATCATAGAAGCTTTAGAAATGAGCGAAGAGGAACAAAAAACTCGGATGCGAAGTTTAAGGGAGGTTGTTAAGAAATTCGATATCAACCATTGGGTGAAGATTTTTATGGATCAATTGCATGAAGTAAAAGCTTTGGAACAATCTAGAATGGCCAAACATGCGAATAAAGATCTGATTCTTCAATTCAAAAATCAGTTATCTTCTTCTAAAAAAAGAGTGTTCTTTTTAGATTATGACGGTACGTTAGTAAATTTTAAAGCCAATCCGATAGACGCTTCGCCTGATGAAAAACTCTATCAATTACTTACCAATTTGAATAAAGATGAAAGAAATCAGATTGTGATTATTAGTGGAAGAAAACACGAAACTTTAGAAGAATGGTTTGGTCATTTACCTTTTGATTTAATTGCTGAACATGGCGCTTGGCAAAAGAAAGCTGGAGGAAAGTGGCTAGAAACGCCAAACTTATCTGATAAATGGAAATTAGCCGTAAGACCAATGCTAGAATCTTACTCAGATCGTACACCAGGAAGTTTTATAGAAGAAAAACGTTTTTCTTTAGCTTGGCATTACAGAAAAGTGGAGAAGGGTTTAGGCGAGCTTAGAGCCAATGAATTGATTAGTAATATGCGTTACTTAACTCGTGAAAAAGATTTACAATTACTACCCGGAAATAAAGTCGTGGAAATCAAAAATTCAGAAATTAACAAAGGTAAAGCAGCCTCAAACTATATTTTCGGTAAAGATTTTGATTTTATTTTAGCCATGGGCGATGACCATACCGATGAAGATATTTTTGAAAACTTACCAGCAAGTGCAATAACCATTAAAGTTGGAAGTAGCGTTTCTGAAGCTCAATATTATTTAAGAGATGTGGATGAAGTAAGAAACTTACTTCATCATTTCAGTAGTTAAATAAAGTGGCTTGTCTAATTTATTAGAGATACGATAAGCTGCATTCATTAAACCAACATGGCTGTAGGCTTGTGGGAAATTACCCCACATGCTTCCGGTTTTTTCATCCACATCTTCACTAAAAAGCATTAAATGATTGGCATAAGGCATTAATTTTTTAAATTCTTTAATGGCATCGTCCACTCTTCCTACACAAGCCAAAGCCTCAACGTACCAAAAAGCACAAATCAAAAATGTGGTTTCGGGTTTACCAAAATCATCTGCATGTAAGTATCTGTAAAATAAACCACCTTCTGTTTTCAGCTCCTTTTCTAAAGCTATTAAATGATCTTTTGCTTTTTGCGATTTTGGATCAAGGTAATTCATCATAATGAGTTGCAAGGTGCTAGCATCTAAATACGGGCTTCCTACCGCATGCGTATAAACTTTTCTTTCTGGATCATAACAATCTTCAATATGTTTAGCCGCTCTGTTCATCAAATCTTTAGCTTTCTCCTCTAAATCTGTATGCTGTATAGTTTGAGCAATTTTTAAAGCAGCACAACAACCTGCCCATTGAAATAAATTAGAATAACAATGCATATAAGCACTGTTTCTAAACTCCCAAATTCCTGCGTCTTTCTCATCAATGGTATGTTCAATACGCTTTAAAGCTACTTCAACTAAATCAACAGAATCTTTTCTTTCACTAAAAACAAAGCGATGGTCTGTATATAATGGCAGTAAAGAAATCAGAGCTTGTCCGTAAATATCATTCTGAATATGCTCATAAGCTTGATTTCCAATTCTAACCGGACCATTTCCTAAATATCCTTCTAAATGATCAGCAATTTGTTCTACCAAATTCTTCTGTCGAGAAATGCTGTAAAGTGGTTGATAACGCAGGCCTTCTTCAAAGGAAATATCAGTAATATAATCAAAATACTTTTCCGTTTCTTCAAAATGCCCTATATGATGCAGTGCATTAATCACATAATAAGTATCTCTTAACCAGCAATAACGATAATCCCAAGTTCTTCCGCTGCCCGGAAATTCCGGTAAACTGGTGGTGCTAGCCGCTATAATGGCTCCGGTATCTTCATATTGATGAATCTTTAAAGCCAAAGCAGATCTAATCACATATTCTTGATAAAAATCGCCGATGGAAGATCGTTTAATCCAGGTTCTCCAGTAGGCAATAGTTTCTTTTAAAAATCGCTCAGAAGTGCTTTCAACAGGAGCTTCTAAAGGTTCTCCGTAAGTGAGCACCGCATATTTGGTTTCTTTTAAAATGAAGTATTGATCTTCAACGATATACGAAATATTTGCATCTGTAGTTAATCTTAATCGTTCTTCGCATCCTTGATATTCAATATGATTACTCCCTCTAATGGCGTGTAATCGCTCTTTTCCATAATCATAAACTGGCTCACATTTGATTTTGATATGTGGATTTCCCTCTAAAGGCTCTATCTTTCTAATCAACATTAACGGACGAAAATATCTATCGTATTGCTCAAAACGAGGAGCAAAATCTATGACTCTATATTTTCCATTTTCGCAAGTGACTTCTGTGCAAAGTATGTTGGTGTTTTCAAAATAATACTGCCGAGAGGTATATTCGCCAGAAGGCTGGATTGAAAATTCGCCTCCCTTATGTTTATCCAACATGCCACCAAAAACAAAAGAGCTATCAAAACGAGGCCAACATAACCAACTGATATTGGTGTTTAAGTGTACGTGTGCTAGATAAGCACAATTGCCAATTAAGCCTGTTTCATAAACGTGTCTCTTCATAAATTCGATTTTTTAGCTAGAAATTCTAAATTACCTCTTTTATAAAGAAAAATTGAGCCAAAGAGTTTAGAAAATCGAAATATTAAAGAGAAAAGATGTTATTTATTGCTTTCGGTTTTGCTTTTTTCTTTGGTCTCTCCTTTCTTGGCGGAGCTCTTTTGCGGTTTTAATTTGCGTTGTAGTATCAGCTGGAGTTTCTTTTATTGGCGCTGATTTTTTAACTAAGGCTTCTTTTTGAGTAACAGAATCTTTGCTAATTGCCGCAGGTTTAAAGAGATTTAAATTAAAAAATCCATTGTCTTCATCCTCATTCAAAGTATCAGGAATAGAATCAGTCGGCGCTAGTTGTGCTCTTAAACTTTCTTTTAATCGCACCTCGTAAAAACCATAATGAGTACTATCGTTTTCTGCATAACCTCTTCTAGCCATTAAACCGCCAATCAAATTGTAATAACCTATTAAATAAGGTTTTAAAGTTCCGTCTGATTGCCAAGCGTATAAAGAAGCTTTTGGTTTTGGAACAATATGAGCTAGATAAATTGATTCTCCTACCGTTAGTTCAGAAGGGCTTTTACCAAAATAATAGTGAGCGGCTTCGCCAATTCCATACACATTTCTTCCCCATTCAATAATGTTTAGATACACTTCGTACATCCTTTGCTTAGTACTTAAATGCTCATTTTCTATCAACCAAACAATCAAAATCTCTTCTATTTTTCTTGCAAGATTCTTCTGCCTATTCAAAAACACATTTTTAACTAGCTGCATAGAAATGGTGCTTCCGCCTCTTTTAAAAGATTTTGCCTTAAAGTTTGTGGCGATAGATTGCCGGATAGATTCTTCCACAAAACCATGATGCGAATAAAAAGATGGATCTTCTGAGGTCATCAAAGCATGTTGAAGATTAGGAGAAATCTCTGAAATAGGTGTATAATTCGGATTAGCCGGGCCAACAATGATATCTCTCACAGGCTTTCCATTTTCGTACGGAGTGTAAATAAATTCTCCATTTATCTTTTGGAAGTTGGTTTTTCCAAAGGATAAAATCTTGAAATTATCGCTTCCAGTTAATGAAGAATTAAATTTTACACTATCGGGTTGGCTGCTATCCAAGTAGAAATTCAAATTGTATTTTAACTTTCCTTGTACTTTAATGCCTTCTAAAGATTCAAACAAACCCGTTGGAAAAGCATTGAAAATATCTTGTGCATTCTGAGGATTAGTTTTGATTTTCATTTCATAAATTTTGTGCGGAAATACCGTGTATTTAAGAAATGGGCTTACAGAAACATTACCCAAATGCACAACAGATGAGCTGTCTAAAGCCACGTAATTTTCTCCAACTAAAATGGTAGCATCAATACTCGCATCTTTTACGATAATATCATTTGCTGCGATTTTAGGCTGATTGATCAATAAGTTTTTGACCGACCAACTTCCATCAATCTCAAACCGATGATGTACTTTTTCTGCTCGGGTCATCACACTTCTTACGGTATCAAAACTTAAAGTAAGATGATATTTCTTATCCAAATAAGGAAAAGTAACTTTTTGATGATCAGCAAAAAGCTTTAAATCTAAATGTTGGTCTGATGGATTTGCTGTTCCATTAACATGCCAAACCGCCTGATTTTTATTGAGTTTGATGGTAGAATTCACCACTCCGTTGTTGATGTTGGCTGTTTCGGTTAGCAAACTTAAATGTGTGGTATCTTGATCAAAAGTGATGAGAAAGTTATTCACTTTCATATCTTCCGGAATCTTATCTAAAGCCTGATTTAAAAGTTTGTTAGCCAACTCAGAAAGATCTGCTTGTGGTTTTAACTGCGTGGTGTCTTTTTCTGATTTTTTAAAGAGGAAATCATAGTTACTGGTGCTGTCTTTTTTGATTAATGAAATCAAAGCGTTTCGGATGCTCAATTTAGAAATTTTTACCTTCCCAAAAAGCAGCGGAAAGAGCTTCACACCAAGGGTAAAATCTTGGATTTTTGCCAAGCTGTCTTTTCGCTCCGGTATAACGCTGATATTCTGAAAACGAACAGAACTCAATCCACTAAAACCATATTCACCTATTTTTACATTGAGATTATACTTCGTTTTTGCAGCCAAAATCGCCTTATTTACAACTGATTTTAGTAGGGCGTCTCTCTTAAAAAATGCAACTGCTCCAGCAACCAAAATCAAACTAAACAAGACTGATAGTGTGATAAGGGTAGGTCTTTTGAATTTTTTAAAAGAAATACGCTGCAACAAACTAGACATATAATATAAAATGAACTTTATTTTTGGCTGCAAAAATGCACCAAATAATTTTCTAATTTATGTCAAAAACAAGGCGTAAACAAAATAAATGAGCCTAGTTTCGTAATTTCGGATAATAATTCAAATATGATGCCTATTACTAGAGAAAATGTACTTGATGCTTTAAAAAATGTGGAAGATCCCGATCTGAAAAAAGATTTGGTCACCCTCAACATGATTGAAGATTTAGTAATTGATGGAAATAAAGTGAGCTTTTCTGTAGTTTTAACTACGCCAGCTTGTCCGCTAAAAGAGATGCTAGAAAATGCTTGTAGAAATGCCATTAAGCACTTTGTGAGTAAAGAAGCCGAAATCAATATTAAAATGACCAGCAGGGTAACTGCTCCGCAACAGCAATTTTCTGCAAATATCAAAAATATCATCGTTGTTGCTTCCGGAAAAGGTGGCGTTGGAAAATCTACGGTAGCCGCCAATCTTGCTTTAGGTTTACACTTAAACGGTGCAAAAGTAGGTTTGATTGATGCTGATATTTACGGACCATCGGTGCCTATTATGTTTGGCTTAGAAGGCGCTAGACCAAAGGCATCAGAAATCAACGGAAAAACTCGGATAGAACCCATTGAAAAATATGGGATAAAATTATTGTCTATTGGCTTTTTTACTGATCCTAATCAACCCGTTCCGTGGCGTGGACCGATGATTTCAACGGCGGTAAAACAGCTTTTTAACGATGCAGATTGGGGAGAATTAGACTATTTAGTGGTTGATTTGCCTCCGGGTACAGGTGATATTCATATCACGGTTACGCAAAATTTCCCAATTGCCGGAGCAGTAATAGTAACTACGCCTCAGCAAGTTGCACTTGCCGATGCTAAAAAAGGAATCGGAATGTTTAGAATGGAAGCGATCAATGTTCCTATTTTGGGGATTGTAGAAAACATGTCTTATTTCACGCCAGCAGAACTTCCTGAAAATAAGTACTATATATTTGGAAAAAATGGTGGAAAATCTTTGGCTGAGGCTTATCATACACCATTTTTAGGCGAAATTCCGTTGGTACAAAGTGTGAGTGAAGCGGGTGATGAAGGAAAGCCAGTCATCCTAAATCAGCATGAAGTAATTGCTCAAGCGTTTTCAACTTTAGCGCAAAGCGTAGCACAACAAGTGGCTATTCAGAATCAGCAATCAAAAATGGCTAAAGTTTAAAAATCAGTTAAAAAACATTAATTTTATTAAAAATATAAACCCATGAGTGTTCAGGAGAGATTAATTGAAGAGGTTGAGGCAGCTTTAGATACCATTAGACCCTATTTGCAAACAGATGCAGGGAATGTTTCTATTGTAGAAATCACGGAAGATAAAGTCCTAAAAATTAAGCTTTTAGGCTCTTGTGAATCTTGCCCAATGAGTATTATGACTTTAAAAGCAGGAATTGAGCAAGCCGTAAAAAAAGCAGTGCCAGAAATTGTTGCGGTAGAAGCTATTAACTTAACAGATATTGATGATCCTCATGCTGTTTTACCTCATCAATAAATAAAATTAAAAAAACATATTAAAGCAACATTCGTTAATCCTAAAAAGCCTTTAACATATTTTAACAGCGTATTTTAAAGCATTTTGATATTTAAAACGTTTATTTGAGGAGTTGAAAAAATTAATATTTATATGGTTTTTGTTTTTGAGTTGTGCAGCCTTTGCGCAACAGAGCAAACCATTGATTCAATTCTCTGGAGTGATTTATGATTTAGACAGTAATACGGTTGTTCCTTATGTGACCATCAAAGATATCGGAAAAGAAACTAGAAGTTTTTCTGCCAATTATAAAGGATATTTTTCTTTTGTAGCACAAGAAGGTGATAGCATTGTTTTTAGTTCAATAGGTTACAAAAAGCTAGAATTAGTCATTCCATCGGGTTTAACCGATCATAAATTCACCGCTATCATTAAAATGAAAGCGGATAACATCGAACTTCCAACCGTGAGAGTTTTTCCGTGGGCAAGTACAGATGAGTTTAAACGCGAGTTTTTAACCATGAAAATCGCTGACGACGACTTAGAGATAGCAAAGAAAAACCTTTCAAAAAAAAGCTTAGCAGAGCTATCTACTGGTTTACCGCTTGATGGAAGAGAAATGACAGGTTATAGTTTCCAAAATATGCACAACAACTTGTCCAACTCACACATGGTGCAAACAAATCCTTTATTAAATCCTTTTGCTTGGGGCGCTTTAATTAAACAAATTACCGAGGGAGATAAGAAAAGAAAGAATGATTAATTAGTCTTATTTTCTCTTTTTTGCTACAGGAAATCTCATCTTATATTCCACCTTTATTGCTCCTTTTGAAATCGCCTCTAATCTACTTTTCAGCATCGTTTTTCTTAATGGATTAATTCTATCGGTAAATAATTTCCCTTCAATATGATCATACTCATGCTGGATTACCCGGGCCGCTAAGCCAGAAAAATGCGCTTCATGATAATTCCAGTTTTCATCATAATAAGTAATAAAAATGGTTTGATGCCTACTTACATCTTCTCTAATATCAGGAATACTTAAGCAACCCTCATTAAAAGCCCATTTATCACCTTTTTCTTCCTCTATTTTCGCATTTATAAAAACTTTTCTAAAATCTTTAAGTTGCTCATCATCTTCTGCAAATGGTGTAGCATCTATCACGAAAAGGCGGATAGGCAAACCAATTTGCGGAGCAGCTAAACCCACCCCATTAGCGCCATACATAGTTTCAAACATATTACCAATTAGAACATCCAAATCAGGATAATCTTTAGTGATATCTTCAGCAACTTTCTTTAAAACTGGATCTCCGTAGGCAACAATAGCTAACTTCATGTAACAAAATTAAACATTTGTGAATCTATTTCCTACAAAATGGGTATAACTACACGCTAAAATGATATTGTTTGAAAAATTATTTTAATTATCTTTAAACAAATTTAAAAATATGAAGAAACTTCTGCCATTTCTTGCTCTTCTAATCTTTTTATTGATCGGAAAAGTAAGTGCTCAATGTGTCAATCCAACTGGTGGTAGTATAAGTGGTCCAACTACCGGTTGTACAGATAGGGTTGCATCTTACACGGTAAGTGGTGTAAACAACGCTACAGGATATACTTGGAACATTTCAGGTGCTGCCAATTTTAGCAAAGTTTCAGATACAGAATATAGCATTGTTTATGGTACTTCTACTGTTACAATCACCGTAACGCCAACAAATGGTTCTTGTACAGGTACTCCATTAACTACTACCGTAACCGTTACTTCAGCACCTAGCAAACCTCTTATCAGTCAAACATCCAATACTTTAACCAGCACCACAGCCGCTTTTTATCAGTGGTATTTAAATGATGCTTTAATTACAGGAGCTACCTCCCAAACTTATACGCCAACAGAAAGTGGTGTTTACAAAGTAGAAGTTAAAGCTGTTGCAGATGGATGCAGTAGTTTTTCTGATGGTTTTAACTATTATACTACCGCTATTGGTGAGGACAAGAAGTTTCAATCTTTTACATTTTATCCAAATCCGGTACAAACTACATTAAACACTAATTTTAATACTCATTATGATTTAGAATTTTACGATTTAATGGGCCGTAAAGTATTAGTAAACAAAGATTTAATGGGAGCACAACAAACAAATTTAACCTCATTGAATAAAGGACTTTATTTGATGAGAATCATCAGTGATGGCAAAAAAGCTACTCGAAAAATCTTGATAAAATAAATCATTTCAACACGAAGAGGAAGCCCTGAAAAAACAATTTTCGGGGTTTTATTTTTAATCATACATCATGGAAGCCAAACCCAATTTAATAGAAACAGTAGAATTAAGAACGCTAAGAATAGAAGATTATGAGGATTTGAAAAAAGCCATGATCTCTGCCTATAAAGACATGGGCGAAAGTTACTGGCGTGAGAAATCTATTGAAAAACTGATAGAAATTTTTCCGGAAGGGCAATTATGTGTAGAGGTTAATGGAAAAATAGTTGCTATTGCACTGAGCATTATTGTAGATTATCAAAAACTTGGAGAAACACATACCTACGCCCAAGCAACAGGAAACTACACTTTTAGCACTCATGATAATGAAGGCGATGTGCTTTACGGTATCGAAGTCTTTGTTCATCAGAATTATCGCGGATTAAGACTTGCCAGAAGACTTTACGATGCCAGAAAAGTACTTTGTGAAAACCTCAATTTGAAATCTATCATTCTTGGGGGCAGAATTCCGAATTACGAGAAATTTCATGATGTTCTCACGCCCAGAGAATACATCGATAAAGTAAAAATGAAGGAAATTTATGATCCTACCCTTACTTTTCAGATCTCAAATGATTTTCACGTTCGTAAAATTTTAAAGAATTACCTGCCAGAAGATCAACAATCTAAGCAATTTGCCACCTTATTAGAGTGGAATAATATTTATTATGTAGATGAAGAAAAAGATAATTTACTTCAGAAATCTAGGGTGAGAATTGGCTTAGTGCAATGGCAAATGCGCCTTTTCCCTAATGTGAGGGATTTGATGGAAAGTGCCGAGTATTTTGTAGATGCCGTAAGTGATTATTCTTCAGATTTTGTGGTTTTTCCCGAGTTTTTTAATGCGCCATTGATGGCAGATTATAACCATTTAGGCGAAGCAAAAGCTATCAGAGAATTAGCCAAACATACAGAAACCATTAAAACTCGATTTTCTGAGTTAGCCGTTTCATACAATGTCAATATCATTTCTGGAAGCATGCCGCTCTTAGAAGACGATAAACTGTACAATGTTTCTTATCTATGCAGACGAGATGGAAGCATAGATAGGTACCTCAAAGTGCATCCAACGCCTTCAGAAATTAGTTCTTGGGGCATGAGCGGTGGAAACGATCTACGCGTTTTCGACACGGACTCAGGCCGAATTGGTATTTTAATTTGTTATGATGCCGAGTTTCCAGAATTAGCCAGAATGCTAGCGCTAGAGAAAATGGATATTCTTTTTGTTCCTTTTTGGACCGATACACAAAACGCTTACAACAGAGTTCGTTTATGCGCCAGAGCAAGAGCCATAGAAAACGAGTGTTACGTAGCCATTACAGGATCAGTTGGTAACTTGCCTAAAGTGAATAATATGGATTTACAATATGCACAATCCGCTATTTTCTCTCCATCAGATTTTGCTTTCCCATCTAATGCCATTGTGGCAGAAACCACTCCCAATACAGAAAACATCCTAATTGCAGACGTAAATCTTGATTTACTAAAAGAGCTGCATGAGTTTGGCAGCGTAAAAAATCTGAAAGATAGAAGAACAGATTTTTATGAGTTGAAACTGAAAAAGAAGAAATAATTTAATTTGAAAATCAAGGGCTGGCTATCTATTAAAGTCAGTCCCGCTTTTCATTCATACTGCACAAGGCATTAGCCACAGGCCGGTATCCATTACAATCGGGTTTATTCACTTCAGCTTTTGCTCCATAAAATCAATCAAAGCATGAATCACTTTGATGTGGATTTCTTGCGCCCTATCTGAATATTTAGAAAACGGAGCTCTAATTTCAACATCACAAAGAGCCGCCATTTTTCCGCCATCTTTACCTGTTAAGCCAATTACTTTCATTCCTTTAGCTTTTGCAGATTCAATAGCCTTCAAAATATTGGCAGAGTTGCCGCTAGTACTTATTGCTAGCAAAATATCTCCAGCATTTCCTAAAGCTTGGATATATCTAGAAAAAATCTGGTCAAAACCATAATCGTTACCCACACAAGTAATATGCGAGGCATCAGCAATGGCAATTGCTGGCAAGGCAGCTCTGTCATCCCGATAACGGCCAGATAATTCTTCTGCAAAATGCATGGCATCACACATAGAACCGCCGTTACCGCAAGAAAGAATCTTGTTTTGATGATTAATAGCATCTACCATTAAAAGTCCGGCTCTTTCTATTTTCAAGAAATTTTCTTCATCACCCAAGAACTGAGCTAAAATATCCTCCGCTTCTTTAAAATGACTTTTAATAACTTGATGGTTCATGTTTATAAAGATAAGATTTCTACTATCTTTAATAAATCTTGATTGATTTCTACATGATGTTTAATAGCATGATCAAAAGGTGTAAAAGCAATTTCACCATGAATTAGGCCCACCATTTCGCCCTTTCTTCCTTTTAAAAGCTCTTCTACTGATGCAACACCTAATCTACTGGCTAAAACCCTATCCATACAAGTTGGACTTCCTCCACGTTGAATATGCCCTAAAACTGACACACGCGTATCATATTGGGGGAATCTATTTTTGATTTTTTCGGCTATCTCAAAAGCATCTCGAGTGTCTCCTTCGCCCTCTGCAACAATTAAAATTTTCGACGATTTATCTTTCCTACTAATTTCTAAACGCTGCATTAAAGCGTTTAAATCTGTTTTAGTTTCAGGTATCATAATAGATTCTGCGCCCACACCAATACCGCTTCTCAAGGCAATTAAGCCACAATCTCTGCCCATCACTTCAACAATAAATAAACGGTCATGAGATTCTGCAGTATCTCTAATTTTATCAATGGCATCAGTTACGGTGTTGATAGAGGTATCATAGCCAATGGTAAAATCGGTTCCATACAAATCATTATCAATAGTTCCGGGTAGGCCTAATATCGGAATGTTATATTCTTCACCAAAAACTTTCGCACCTGTAAAAGTTCCATCTCCACCAATTGCCACTAAAGCATCTACCCCAGCTCCTTTTAATTGCTTGTAAGCTTCATTTCTTCCTTCCGGAGTTTTGAAAGCCATGCTTCTGGCTGTTTTTAATATAGTTCCTCCACGCTGAATGATATTTGCAACAGATTTTCTATCCATCGTAATAAACTCTCCGTTAATCATCCCTTCATAACCTCGTCTAATCCCTAAAACTTCTAAATCGTAAAAAAGGGCTGTACGTACAACCGCCCTAACTGCGGCATTCATTCCTGGGGCGTCGCCACCAGAGGTAAAAACTCCTATTTTTTTAATTTGATTCATTTTTTTCCTTTTTGATAAGCTTGCTTACCGCTATCTAAGAAATTAATATAATTTTTTATGTCGAGATTAAAAGCCTGTGGTGGAACTAATTCTTTACCTTCATCATCTACAATTACGTAATAAGGTTGAGAGTTTGTTTTAAATTGTGTGGCCTGAAAATCACTCCATTTGTTTCCAATAGTTTTTATTTTCTTTCCAGAAAACGGAGAAATATATTGTTCGCTATCTGGTAAATCTGCTTTGTCATCCACGTAAAGAGATACCAAAACAAAATCATTATTTAATCTTTTTAATACTTCAGGGTCACTCCAAACATTATTCTCCATTTTACGACAATTCACACAAGTATGACCTGTAAAATCTATAAAAAGTGGCTTATGAAGTTTTTTAGCCTCATCCAATGCCTGCTGATAATCAAAGAAGGCATCTAAATTTAATGGTGCCTTAAACAAACCCGCATATTTTTTCTTAACAGTATCCTGATTTATCTTTGGCGAAGATAAGCTATTCGTATATAAATCAAAATCCTGAGTGGTTTGTGGAGGCAGCCAACCGCTAATTGCTTTTAGCGGAGCACCCCATAAGCCCGGAACCATGTATATGGTGAATGCCAGAACGATAATTGCCATAAAAAGGCGAGGAACGGTAACAAAAGGTACTTCGCTATCATGCGAGAATTTTAGTTTTCCTAAGAGATAAAATCCTAACATCCCGAAAATAACAATCCAGAACACCAAGAAAACCTCACGATCTAAAATTCCCCAATGGTAAGCTAAATCAACACTTGAGATAAATTTAAGAGCCATTGCCAGCTCAATAAAACCTAGAGAAACTTTGACGGTATTCAACCAACCTCCAGATTTTGGAAGTGATTTTAGTAAAGAGGGGAAAGCCGCAAAAAAAGTAAAAGGAATTGCTAATGCTAAAGAGAAACCAAACATACCTACAGCAGGGCCAACACGCTCGCCCATGGTTGCCGCTTGTACCAATAACGTTCCGATAATGGGTCCAGTACATGAAAATGAAACTAAGGCTAAAGCAAAAGCCATAAAAAATATTCCAATCAAGCCACCCTTTTCAGATTGCGCATCAATTTTACTAACCCAAGAATGAGGTAATGTAATTTCAAAAACTCCAAAAAATGAAATGGCAAAAACAAATAGCAATAAGAAAAACAAAAAGTTAAATATCCCGCTGCTGGCCATTTCATTTAATGCATCAGAACCAAAAGCACCTGTAATCACCAAACCCAAGGCAACATAAATCACAATAATTGATAAGCCGTAAATCCCTGCATGCGAAATAGATTTAGCTCTGCTTCCTGATTTTTTTGTAAAATAACTTACTGTAAGCGGAAACATCGGGAAAATACAAGGCATAATTAAGGCTAGAAAGCCTCCAATAAATCCTGCTATAAAAATTGCCCAAAGTGATTTTTTAGAGGTTGATTGATCATCATTTAAAAGCTCGACTTCATTTTTTTGATCATCAACTGGCTTTATAACTGCCTCTACTTGCTTTTTTGAGCTATCAACAATTTCTTTAACAGAATCATTTGAGTTTACAGTTCCTGTTAGTGAATTACTAGTTTTTTTAAGGGTAGCCACTCCTGCCTTTACCTCAACACTAAAATCAATCTCCTCTGGAGGCAAGCATTGCTTATCATTACAAACCATGAATTCTAAAGTGCCTGTCACTTTTATATTTGGTTTATGCAGCTTGATTTTCTGTTTGAAAACTGCTTCATGTTCATGCCAAGAAATTTGCATAGCAAAGTTCTTATCATAAGCAGAAATTGGTTTGGGACTTTCTGTTGGTTCTCCTTCCAAAACATAATCTTTACTTTTATTAAAAGTAAATGAGGTGGCTATTGGTCCGCCTTCATCAATATGTAAAGAATAAACATGCCAACCCTTTTCCATTTTAGCAGTAAAAACCACAAAAGCTTCCTTTTCATTAATCGCCTCAGAAGAATAAGACCATTTAACAGGATTTAAAATTTGAGCAAAGCTCATCACACTGATGAACAGAAAGGCAAAAAACAAACTAATTTTTTTCATCATCATATTTAATTTCGGATGTTCAATTTTCAAACTTAAACTTAACTTCTTTCAAATCTAGTTCTAAGATTTTATGATCTAGCTCTAAGCACAATCGCCCGAGGGGGCTCACCCCTCTAATTATCCCTTGTATTAAATTCTGGTTAATCTCAAACGAGTGCTGCTCGTTTAACCTAAAAAGCTTTTTTTCATAATCCTGATTGAGCAAATCATTTTTACCAGCCTTTAATTGTAAATATCTACTTTCTATACTTTGGCAAAGTTGCATTAATAAATTTTGAAGGTCATAATCCTGATGTAAGATTTTAGTGATAGATGTAGCCCTGTTTTCTAATTCACCAAAGCTTTTTTGGTTCACATTTAGTCCTATTCCTACCACGCTATCTTTTAATTGATAACCTTTTGTTGTATTTTCTATGAGGATGCCCCCCAACTTTTTGTCATGGTAATAAATATCATTAGGCCATTTTACACAACAATTATCTCCCAATAGAGGAGCAAGGCAATCTGTTACACCTAATGAAATAGCTTTATTTAGTTCAAACTGCTCATTTACAGATAAAAAAGAGGGTTTTAAATAGATACTTAAGGTAAGATTTTTACCGCTCTCACTCAGCCATTTATTGTCGCTTTGCCCTCTACCTTCGGTTTGGTTTTCTGCCATAATAACAGTACCTTCTATCAATGGCTTAGAATTTGAAAGTAATTTCTTGAGATAAGAATTAGTAGAATCAATTTCTTGTAATTTTACAAGATTTTGTCCAACAAATAGTGTTAAAAATATGTTATTTTGCAATGTGTAATATAAATTGAATTTAAAGCCCAAAACTAAATTTTTTTGATGGGAAAAAACAAAACCGCTATCCAATCTGTCAACATCTCCGAAGTTGTCATACACGGAATACAAGAAAAAAAGGGAAATGATATTGTGAGGCTAGATTTAAGAAACATCCACAGTTCAATTGCTGATTATTTTGTTGTCTGCCATGCCGAGTCTTCCACACAAGTAAAAGCTATTGCTAACAGTGTTGAAGATGAAGTTTTTAAGGCCTTAGGACAAGAACCGTACAGAAAAGAAGGTTTGCAACATGCCGAATGGATTCTTTTGGATTATATAGATGTGGTTGTACACATCTTCAAAACAGATAAAAGAGAATATTATGGTATTGAAGATCTGTGGGGAGATGCAGAAATAAAATTCTATCAAAGTGCTTAATGAAGGGCTTATTGAAAATTAAAAGATGAAAGAAAGTTTAGATAAAAAGAAACAAATAAAGAAAGTACCTGGCAAAAAAATCATGCCTAAACCTCCTAAATTCAACATCATGTGGATTTATGGTATCATTATTTTGGTGATTATAGGTGTTCAGTTTTTTATGAGTGGTGATAATGCAAAACTCATCACTTACCAAAAATTTGAAAATGAAATGCTTAAACCAGGTGATGTAGATAAAATTATAGCCTATAAGCAAGAAGATTTAGTTGTTGCCGAAATTTACATCAAAAAAGACCGATTAAGTGAAGCTAAATACAAAGACTTAAATAATAGAAATAATTTCCCTATTGGAGGTAATAGTCCACAATATAAATTTACGGATGGTTCTTTTGAATCTTTACAAAACCGCCTAAATGCTTCACAAAAAGATATTCCAGAAGATCAACGCGTTTCAATAAGCTATGAATCAAGGAGCAATCCTTTTTCCACTATTTTCTGGTCGTTCATATTCCCCATTGTTTTGTTTGCCCTTGTATGGGTCTTCATCATGAGAAAAATGGGAGGCGGTGGTGCTGGCGGCGCTGGCGGTCAAATCTTCAACATCGGTAAATCAAAAGCTACTTTATTTGATAAAGAATCTCAAGTAAACATTACGTTTAGTGATGTTGCCGGCTTAGAAGAAGCTAAGCAGGAAGTGATGGAAATTGTAGATTTCCTTAAAAATCCTAAAAAATACACTAATCTAGGAGGTAAAATCCCGAAAGGAGCACTATTAGTTGGTTCTCCGGGTACTGGTAAAACCTTGATGGCCAAAGCCGTTGCCGGCGAAGCGCAAGTGCCTTTCTTCTCTTTGTCAGGATCTGATTTTGTGGAGATGTTTGTAGGAGTTGGGGCCTCAAGGGTGAGAGATTTGTTTAAACAAGCTAAAGAAAAAGCACCTTGTATCATTTTTATAGATGAGATTGATGCTATTGGAAGAGCTCGTGGTAAAAATAGCATGGTAGGCGGAAATGATGAACGTGAAAACACACTAAATCAACTTTTAGTAGAGATGGATGGTTTTGGTACCGATTCTGGAATTATCATTATGGCAGCCACTAACCGTCCTGATGTATTAGATTCTGCTTTATTAAGACCAGGTCGTTTTGATAGACAAATTTCTATCGATAAACCAGATTTAGTTGGTCGTGAGCAAATTTTTAAAGTTCATCTTCAGCCACTAAAATTGGCTAAAGATGTAGATCCTAAAAAATTATCTGCTCAAACACCAGGTTTTGCAGGTGCAGAAATCGCTAACGTTTGTAATGAGGCTGCCCTAATTGCTGCCCGTAAAAATAAAGAAGCGGTTGATATGCAAGATTTTCAGGATGCCGTTGACCGTGTAATCGGAGGTTTAGAGAAAAAAAATAAAATCATCTCACCAGAAGAAAAGAAAATTGTTGCTTATCACGAGGCGGGTCATGCCATTGCGGGTTGGTTTTTAGAACATGCAGACCCATTGGTAAAAGTTTCTATCGTACCGAGAGGAATAGCCGCATTAGGTTACGCACAATATTTACCAAAAGAACAGTTTTTATATACCACAGAGCAACTTTTGGATGGGATGTGTATGACTATGGGAGGAAGAGTTGCTGAAGACATCACCTTCGGAAAAATTTCTACCGGAGCCCAAAATGATTTAGAACGTATCACAAAACTAGCTTATGCGATGGTTGCTATTTATGGTATGAGCGAAAAAGTTGGTAATGTTTCCTTCAATGATCAAGGAGGAGAATATAATTTTAACAAACCTTATTCTGATAAAACTGCCGAATTGATTGATATAGAAGTTAGAGAGTTGATTAATCAGGTTTATAAAAGAACTAAAGACTTATTGACAGAAAAGAGAGATGGTTTAGAAGCCTTAGCTCAAAAACTTTTAGAAAAAGAAATCTTATTTCAGAGTGATTTAGAAGAGATTTTAGGTAAAAGACCTTTTGATAACAGAACCACTTATGATGAGTTTGTAAACGGTAAAGAAGGTGGCGATCAAGGGATTATTGCAGAAAACATCCATCCAGAACCTGTTGGAGACTCTACTGAACCACTAAAAAGCAAAGAGTCAGAAAATTAATATGAAATCCCTTCGATTAAATTCGGAGGGATTTTCTTTATTATCATAAATAAATTTTCCTTTAATTTAGCCTCAAATGAAGGATAGTACCACTTCTAAAGAAAAACTCTTAAAAAAAATTAGAAAAGCTTTATTAGAAAAGAGGGATAACCCTTATCCTAATTTAGAAGATTTACCACTATATCCACCACTTACAGATTCTTTAGAAATTGTTTTTGCAGAAGAATTTACAAAAGTAAGCGGCTCCTTTGTTTATTGTGAAGATGAAATTCAGTTCATTGAAAATATCTTGTTATTAGCTGATCAGAAAAAATGGCGAAAAATCTATTGTTGGGAACCTGCTTTACAAGATTTACTTCATCAATACGAATACCCTTTTTATGCTACGGATAAAGATTTTGAATTGGCAGAAGTAGGAATCACCCTTTGCGAAACACTAATAGCAAGAAATGGTTCTGTCATGATTAGCAACGGAAATGCCGCAGGAAGAAGATTAAGTATTTATCCAAGTGCACATATTGTTGTGGCCTACACTTCACAATTAGTTCCTGATTTAAAAGATGCCTTTAAATTAATTAAGCAAAAATACGGTAAGCAACTTCCTTCTATGATTTCAAATATCACTGGACCAAGTAGAACCGCAGATATTGAAAAAACATTAGTTTTAGGTGCTCACGGCCCTAAAGAGTTCTTTGTTTTTTTATTGGATGATAGCCATCAGAAAAAGACATCATCAAAGTCGTTTTAAGTTTTGATGATGTGTACCCTTTATGAATAATTAAATCTATTTTAAAATTACTAAGTATTTTAGTAATTTTAGAGGTGAAAAATGATAATTTTAAAGGTAGAGGAGCTCAACTCAACCCAAACAATAAATTCTCTAAAAATCAATATCAAACCGATTTTATTGAAGGTTTAGATGAACCTTTTCTAGAGAACTCCACTACAGAGTTCATTCAGGAATTTCCCAAAAAAATCATCAGTGTAAGTAAAAGTCCCGATATTCCTTTCATGTATTCTA
Source organism: Sphingobacteriales bacterium (assembly GCA_014763615.1). Taxonomy (GTDB): domain Bacteria; phylum Bacteroidota; class Bacteroidia; order Sphingobacteriales; family Sphingobacteriaceae; genus Pseudopedobacter. The sequence continues at coordinate 64,037 of JACXVB010000003.1, forward strand.
TCAACCCTTACCAAGGTTGCGAGCATGGTTGCGTTTACTGCTACGCTCGTAATGCTCAGGAATATTGGGGTTTCAGTGCTGGCCTAGATTTCGAAAGAAAAATCATGTACAAACCCAATGCGGCTAAAACTTTAGCGCAGCAATTCAATCATAAAAACTATGATATGCATCCTATTTTATTATCAGGAAACACAGATTGCTACCAACCAGCAGAACGAAAGTTTAAAATTACTCGCTCGCTCTTAGGCGTTTTTCTAAAGTATCAGCATCCTGTCAGTATCATCACAAAAAACAATCTTCTTTTACGTGATTTAGATCTTTTAGAAACATTAAATACTAAAGATTTAATTCATATCAACATCAGCTTAACTACATTAAATGAAGATTTACGTCAAAAATTAGAACCCAGAACAGTTACTGGAAAAGGCAGATTAAAGATAATTGAGACTTTAGCAAAAAAAAATATTCCGGTTAGGGTGATGATTGCGCCCATTATTCCAGGCCTAAATAGCGAAGAAATCCCAAACTTATTAAAAGCTGCGGCAGGCGCAGGAGCAAATGACGCCTGTTTTACCATTGTTAGATTAAATGGTGCTATTTCAGGGATTTTCAAAGATTGGATTGAAAAAACCTATCCATGCAGTGCAGAAAAAGTTTTACATCAAATTGCTGCTTGCCATCAAAGAAAATTAAATGATAGCAGGTGGGGAAAAAGAATATCAGGCGATGGAAATGAGGCTGAGGCTATTCACCAGCTATTTAGGCTATCCTACAAAAAATACATGAAAAACAAAGCTATGAAACCTTTTAACACTCAAATATTTGTGAAGCCACAACAGCAATTGAGCTTGTTTTAAGTCCTCACTGAATTAAAATTTCAATCTTCCAATTGTTTTAGTAATTTTCGGAGCTTAAATCCTAAAAATAATATTCTGAACAATGGTGCTTCAGATTTAAATTCATAACTTTAACTTTATACCAATTAAGTTTTTAGTCTAATTATTTAATTTATGAATCAAAAAATAAGATCTTTAATAAAAAGTACCGGGAAATATATCCCTCATAAAATTGTGAAAAACGAAGATTTTATGACCCATAGCTTTTTTGAAAAAGATGGTTCTCCTGTTTTGAGAAATAATGCAGATGTGATTAATAAATTTCAGGCAATTACAGATATTGAAGAACGCCGTTATGCTGATCCAGAACAAATGACATCGGATTTGGCCCACTTGGCAGCAAAAAATGCTATCGAAAGATGCCATCAAAACCCAGAAGAATTAGACTATATTATTGTTGCCCATAATTTTGGAGATATTAAATTCGGAGAGAACAGAACCGACATGGTTCCTACTTTGGCCAGCAGGGTGAAACATAAATTAGGCATCCAAAACCCAAACTGTGTAGCTTATGATTTACCTTTTGGTTGCCCAGGATGGCTACAAGGGATGATTCAAGCTAATTACTATATCCAATCAGGAGATGCTAAAAATGTCATGGTAATTGGTGCAGAAGCTTTATCAAGAATTATTGATCCTCATGACAAAGACAGCATGATATATTCTGACGGTGCGGGAGCAACCATCCTAACAGCATCAGAAAAACAAGGAAAAGGTATTTTAAGCCATAAATCTCAAACTCATACCCAAAACGAAGCTTGGTTTTTGAGAATGGAAGGCTCCAGTAAAGAAGATTATGAAGCCTATAAAAACATCTATCTTAAAATGGATGGCAGAAAAGTATATGAATACGCCTTAGTAAACGTTCCATTGGTGATGCAAATGGCGGTAGAAAAGGCAGGCATCACCCCAGATAAAATTACAAAAGTGCTTGTTCATCAAGCAAATGGAAAAATGGATGAGGCGATTTTAAAACGTTTCTTTAAATTGTATGACATTGATAACCCACCTTCAGATATTATGCCTATGACTATTGCAAAATTAGGAAATTCTTCTGTCGCAACTATACCCACTTTGTTAGATATGATATTGAATAATGAAATGGGAGATCATCATCTGGTAGAAGGAGATATCGCTTTATTGGCCTCCGTTGGAGCGGGAATGAACATTAATGCCATGATCTATCAGTTCTAAATGAAAAAACTCTTTTTAGCAATAGGCTTTTTATTTTGCTTTATGGTGTCTAAAGCCCAATCTGTGGATGAATTAGCCGTACAACAAGTAATTGATGTATTATTTAAGAGTATGACGGCGAAAGATTCTGCGGCTATTAAATCTGTAATGCACCCAAGTGCAAGATTGCAGAGCGTCTCGATGGATGTCTCTGGGAAACCTCATTTACAATTAGAAAGTGTTGATGATTTTGCTAAACAAATAGCATCAATTCCACCAAACGTCAAAATTGAAGAGCGGGTTCTTTTTTATGATGTGAAAGTTGATGGAAACCTAGCACAAGTTTGGGTAGAATATCAATTTTACCTGAATGATAAAATGAGCCATTGTGGTGTTGATGCTTTTCAGCTATTTAAAAATGAGGATGGCGATTGGAAAATCATTCAAATTTCTGACACTCGCCATAAAGATAACTGTGATTAAAACGATACAAGGCTTTGGATGCAATTAAAAACAGACTAAAGCGGTAATAAATGTTGGTTAAAATGCTTAATTGCATACAAAAGATGATTATTAAGATTTTTCTTGAGGTAGGTTAGAGAAATCAACGCCGCATTTACAATTAGTTCCGCAACCTTTTTTCGCTCTGAAACTTTTTAGCATAGTTTTTCCTAAATAAAAAACCGCTGCTACAAAAAGTATTAAAACAAATATAACTTGAATATCCATCTCACTACAAAGTTAAGTTAATGTTGGCAAATCATCGTCATTTCATTTTCAAATCATCAATCTGCTTTATTTACAAATAATAAGCGTAGCTTTGCAAAAATTTTTTTAAGGCTTTTTTGCATGCAAAAGATAAGAAATATTGCGATAATCGCACACGTTGACCACGGTAAAACCACACTGGTTGATAAAATTTTACACTCTTGTTCTATCTTTAGAGATAATGAATCTACAGGAGAATTAATATTAGATAACAATGATTTAGAACGTGAACGAGGAATTACCATCGTTTCTAAAAACGTTTCTGTTCAATATAAAGACGTTAAAATCAACATTATTGATACCCCTGGTCACGCCGATTTTGGCGGTGAGGTAGAGCGTGTATTAAAAATGGCTGATGGTGTTTTATTATTATGTGATGCTTTTGAGGGAGCTATGCCTCAAACTCGTTTCGTAACTCAAAAAGCATTGGCTTTAGGCTTAAAGCCGATTGTAGTGGTTAACAAAGTAGATAAAGAAAACTGCCGCCCAGAAGAAGTTTACGAACAAATTTTCGAATTATTCTTCAACTTAGAGGCGACAGAAGAGCAATTAGATTTCCCTGTAATTTACGGTTCATCTAAGCAAGGCTGGATGAATACGGATTGGAAAACCCCAACAGACAATATCTTTCCTTTAATGGATGCTATTTTAGAAAACATTCCACCAGCTCCAATCCAAGAAGGCACTTTACAAATGCAAATCACTTCTTTAGATTATTCATCTTTCGTAGGTCGTATTGCTATTGGTAGAGTTGCCCGCGGAACCATTAAAGAAAATATGCCTGTTTCTTTGGTGAAACGTGATGGAAAAATTGTTAAATCAAGAATCAAAGAATTATACACTTTTGAAGGCTTAGGAAAAGTAAAAGTTACCGAAGTTTCTTCAGGAGATATATGCGCTGTAGTAGGTATTGATGGTTTTGATATTGGCGATACCATTGCCGATTTCAACAATCCAGAACAATTAGAAGTAATCCATATTGATGAGCCAACCATGAACATGTTGTTCACCATCAATAACTCTCCATTTTTTGGTAAAGAAGGAAAATTTGTAACCTCACAGCGTTTACGCGAGCGTTTATTTAAAGAGATGGAGAAAAACTTAGCCTTAAAAGTGGTTGAAACAGAATCTCCTGATGCTTATTTGGTTTATGGCCGTGGTATTCTGCATTTATCGGTTTTGATTGAAACGATGCGTCGTGAAGGATATGAATTACAAGTTGGGCAGCCACAAGTTATCGTAAAAGAAATTGATGGTGTAAAATGCGAACCTGTAGAAACCCTAATTGTTGATGTGCCGGGTGAAGTTGCTGGTAAAGTAATTGAATTGGTAACCCAACGTAAAGGCGACCTATTAATCATGGAACCTAAAGGTGATTTACAACATTTAGAGTTTGAAATCCCCGCTCGTGGTATTATCGGACTAAGAAATAATGTTTTAACTGCTACGGCAGGAGAGGCCATCATGGCACACCGCTTTAAAGCTTATGAGCCTTGGAAAGGAGTAATTCCTGGCCGTTTAAATGGTGTTTTAATCTCTATGGATAAAGGGATGACGACTGCCTATGCCATAGATAAATTGCAAGATAGAGGTCGTTTCTTTGTTGATCCAGGAGTGGATATTTACGAAGGTCAAATCTTAGGAGAACATATCAGAGATAACGATTTAGTCATAAACGTAACCAAAGGAAAACAGTTAACCAATATGAGAGCTTCTGGTACTGATGACAATACACGTATTGCTCCTGCAATTAAATTCTCATTAGAAGAATGTATGGAATATATTCAAGCTGATGAATATATCGAAGTTACGCCTGCAAGCATCCGTTTGCGTAAGATTTACTTAACAGAGAATGAGCGCAAAATAAACTCGAAGAAGTTTGTGAATCAATAGTTTGAAGCAAAAAATCAAAAGGGTTTGAGAAATGAATTTCTCAAACCCTTTTTTATGAAGGCTGAAATTAGTAGAGAATTATTTAAAGCGAGAAACAATCACATCTTATAGCTTCCATTAAGAATCAAAAGGAATAAACTCTCATTCACTTTTTAGTTAGTGTTAACTGTAATTTTTAAAAATTATATTTGTAGTCTTATTCAGATAAATGCGAAACGACCGATTAAGCCCAACCGTATTTCATACTAGATACATTGTTTTAAGTCAACTTCGAGATGAAACAATTTCTCAACTAAAAAAAATTAATCAGACTCATCAAATTGAAACTTTAGTTGACTTTGGTTGCGGAGATATGCCTTATCGAAGTGTAATTGAGCCTATGGTAGATAAGTATTTGGGTGTAGATTTGAAAATAAACCCAAAAGCAGAACATCATATAGATTTTGATAGCAAAACAACCCTACCTGATAATTTTGCAGACGTTGTTTTATCTAATCAAGTGTTAGAACATGTAGATAATCCTAGCGGTTACTTGCAAGAAGCATTTCGAATTTTAAAACCCTCTGGATATCTTGTGATATCTACTCACGGTTATTGGTTCTATCATCCAACACCTAATGATTATTGGAGGTGGACAAGTGCTGGACTACGAAAAACGATGGAGGCTGAAGGCTTCAAAATAAACTCTTTTCATGGAATTTTAGGTTTAGCTGCTAGCGGATTGCAATTGTTTCAAGATGGTATCGTACTTAAACTGCATAAAATTCTTATTCCAATATTCGCATTAATGATGCAATTTCTCATTCGTTTAGTAAATAAATTAAATTCACAAGAGCAACGAAATAGAGATGGTGCAGTTTATGTGATAGTAGCACAAAAATTATAGTTAAAAATGTCTGAAAAAGTACATAAAAGTAATGTTGTATCATACTATGATGAACATGCTAAATTTAAGATAAGAGATTATTTAAACGTAAATCCAAGAGTTCATGAGGCTTGGCAGACATTAATCAGAAACACACCATTTACACCAAACCGTATATTAGAGGTAGGTTGTGGTATTGGAAGCATTTGTGCAAAAATGAATAAAAAATGGCCAAATGCAACCATCACAGGAATGGATATCAGCACACAATCCATAGCTATTGCCACAAAATTATTTGCAAATAAAAATGTCAATTTTATTGAATCCCAGCTTAAAGAAGATGTTTTTAATGAGAAATTCGATCTCATAGTTTTCATGGATGTTTACGAACATATAGCCGTTTTTGATAGAGCGGTAGTACATGCTTCTCTAAAAAAACTTTTGAATAATAAAGGAATAATTTTTCTTTCAGTGCCCACCCCACATAATCTCAAATGGTCTTTAAAGCATAAGCCTGAGACTATGCAGCCTGTTGATGAACATATTTCTTTTGAAGTAATCAATAAATTAGCCAACGATACAGATACAGAAGTTCAGCTTTATCAAAAGAAAAGCATTTGGAACACCGGTGATTACGCTCATATAGTTTTAGAAAAAAATGATGATTTTGAAGCCGCCTTTTTTGTAAATAAACCAATCTCCTTTTTTGAAAGAGCAAAGCGCATTTTTCGTAAAACTAAAAACCAATTCACAAAACCTATAAGAAGATTTAGAGTGAATAAAAAATTAAACACGTGAAGGCTAACTACCGCTTATGTATTGTTGAACCGAATAAAAATACGTTTTCAGAAACCTTTATTAAAGCTCATAATTACAGGCTTGCTGGTGATAAAAGAATATTATATGGAGGTTCTTTCCCTATTTTTGATCATAATGGAAACTACCTAATTAAATCAAAAATAAAACTAATAGGGTATCTTATTCAAAAGCGCATTTTAAAAAGAAATGAAATTTCAATAAGAGATAAGGCTTTATACAATTACTTTAAGTCCGAAAAAATTGATGTGGTTTTGGCCGAATATGGAATGGTAGGGGCCTCAATATATAAAATCTGTAAAGAGTGCAACATTCCTTTGATTATTCATTTTCATGGGGCAGATGCTCATCACCTACCTACAATTCAGAAATTTAAACATCGTTATTTAGCTGCTTTTGAGTATGCAAATTCAATTATTGCAGTGTCGAAAACCATGATTGAGGCTTTAAAAGAATTAGGTGCACCAGAAGACAAAATTTTATATAATCCTTATGGGATAGATTTAGAAAAGTTTACGATCTCAGAACCAGAAAAAAATCCTAAAAAACTTTTTTTTGCTGGTCGATTTGTTGAGAAAAAGGCACCTAAAAATTTAATCCTATGCTTCAAAAAAGCGCTTGAAACTGAGCCAGAAGCAAAACTTGTTTTAGCTGGTGATGGACCTCTTTTAGAGTCAACAAAAATTTTAGTAAAAGAGTTGAAGCTCACCAAAAGCGTTGTTTTTAAAGGAATACTCACTTCTGATGAAGTTATAGATGAGTTACAATCTTCAAGAGCCTTTGTGCAATATTCAGTAACCGCTAAAGATGGAGATTCTGAAGGAACTCCAAACAGCATTTTAGAAGCTTCTGCTTGTGGCTTACCTGTTATATCTACCAAACATGCAGGAATTAACGAAGCCGTAATTAACGGAAAAACAGGCCTTTTAAGCGATGAAAATGATATAAATTTATTCTCAGAAAATATGGTTAAAGTATTATCTGATCCAGAATTTGCTAAAAATTTGGGGCTTAGTGCTAGATTGCATATCCAAAAAAACTACAATATTTTAGAAAGAATAAAAACTTTAGATAATTTAATACAAACAACCATTTTAAACAAACAGAAAAAAGTTAACCAGAATTAAAATGAACCTGCTTAAGAAACAAGGCTTTTACAATAGCATTACCCTTTACGCAGGTACGGCCTTGGGGTTCTTTAACCTTATTATTCTGTTTCAGAGAGTGCTAACTGCCGAAGAGATTGGTTTTTTTGGTTTAATTTCTTCTGTTTCGTTACTGTACGCTCAATTAGCGGGCGTTGGTTTTAGTAGTGCAATCACAAGATATTTTCCGTTTTTTAGATCTGATGATCGTATTCATGGAGGCTTTCCCACTTATGTATTTAAGGTAACAGCTATCGGCTTTGCTGCGGTAAGTTTCTTTTTTATTGTGGGCAAACCTTTAGTGCAACATTGGCAAGAAAATAATAATGGCTCGTCGCTTTTTTATCAGTATTATTATTTGATTATTCCAGTTGCGCTTTTTTCATTATGGTATAATTTATCAGAAACATTTGCTCGTACTACCTTTCATAATATTTATCCTGCATTTCTTAGAGAGGTTTTACTAAAAGTATTAACCAGTTTATCCGTTATACTTATCTTTTATAAAGCCATCAACTATCAACTATTTGTTTATTTCTACGTTGCGGCAAATGGCATCATCTTATTTCTTTTACTAATTTATCTTAAAAAACTGGATTTGATTAGGTTCAAATCCATTGGCAAAGAAGTCAATAAAAAATCGCCAGAAATTATAAAATATGGCATTTACTCAATGTTGGCTGGTGGCTCATTCGCTTTTATCCAGAATATCGATACCATTATGCTCAAACTTTTCTCTAGCGAAGCAATGGTTGGCTATTATGTCACTTTCTTTGGGATGGCCTTGGTAATTAATCTCCCTGCAAAAGCATTAAACACCACTTCATATCAAATTATAGCTGATGCATGGAAGGAAAATGATCTAAAGAAGATTCAAAAGATTTATCATAAAACTTCTTTAGTACAATTTTTTGTGGGTTGCCTATTGCTGATTGGTTTAATTGCTAACTGGCAAAATGTACTTTTTCTGCTGCATAAACCTGAATATGCAGACTATTACGGCGTATTTGTAATTGTTGGACTTGGTTTTCTGTTTGATATTACCGGAGGCTTAAACAGCGCAATCATCAGTTTTTCAAAAAATTACAAAATCATCATGTATATACTTGTCATTGCGGCTTTATTTTGCGCCATCTCAAATATCATTTTGATTCCTAAAATTGGAATGATGGGTGCGGCAATTTCTTACAGCCTCACCATGTTATTACTCAATTTTACCTATTGGTTTTTTCTACTTAAAAAACATGGCTTGCAACCTTTTAATCTTCAATTTATGAAGTTGATGGTTCTTGCTGTTATGGTATTGGTGATAGGCTACTATATACCTTACATTAAAAATTTCTTTTTTGATGTGATTATACGCTCTGGAATAATGGCTTTGCTTTATGTGGGCATAAGTTATGTGCTTAAAATATCGTTAGATATCAATGAGTTTGTTAACCAAATTCTAAGAAAATTAAAAATCAGCTAATGCAAAAACTTGCCCCAATAGCGCTATTTGTTTATAATCGACCCGAGCATACGCGGCGAACCATCAAGTTTTTACAGGCTAATTACCTAGCAGAAGAATCTCGTCTGTACATTTTTGCAGATGCTGCGAAATCTGCTGATGAGGAAGAAAATGTAAAACAAGTAAAAGCGATTATTGAGTCTGCTGAAGGTTTTAAAAACATCAAAATCACTTATCAAAAAGAAAATTTGGGTTTAGCAAAATCTATTATCGATGGGGTAACAGAGCTGATAAATACCTATGGGAAAGTGATTGTTTTTGAAGATGATTTGCTGAGCTCTCCCTATACTTTAGAGTTTTTTAATGAGGCTTTAGAGCTATATCAAAATGAGGAAAAACTCATGCATATTGGCGCATACATGTATCCTTTAGCTAAAGCTGATGAACTGCCAGAAACTTTTATTTATAGAGCGGTACATAGTTGGGGATGGGCTACTTGGAAAAGAGCATGGGATCATTTCAACCCTAATATTGATGATTTGATTGCTCAATTTGATGTTCAAAAAATCAATGATTTTTCGATAGATGGCAAAATGAATTTCTGGAAGCAGATGAAAGACTTTAAAGCTGGAAGAAACAACAGTTGGGCTATCCGCTGGTATGCTTCTGTATTTTTAAATGGTGGCTTAAGTTTAAATCCATCAAAATCTTTAATTCACAATATTGGGCATGACGGCAGTGGAATCCATTCTAATAAAGAGAATACTTATGCGGTCAGCATCCATCAAAAAGCCATTAAAGAATTTCCAAAAGAAATAGAAGAAAATAGAATTGCTTACGAAAAGGTTAGAGATTTCTTAGCCAAAAGAAAAGGCAACTTTATTCAAAGAGTAATCAGATTTATGAAGAAAAGACTCCATTAAACTGTTTTTTTTGCCTCTAATATAATATACGGTGAGAAAAATTTACTTTCAAAATTAAATGCTTTTGTAATCAATTTTCCGGCATACCAAATTGTTTTTACAAACAACTTCGTTGCAAAAGATTTTTCTTCCTTGTTTTCTAGCCAAGTACTAAAACCTCCATAATAATATGCTCTTACATCTTTTAAACCCAACTCTTCAGCTATATTTTTTAAAAGCTGCGGATTCATTGATTTGATATTGTGTTTTTCGTAATTCGCAAAATCAAATGTCTTTTGTACCCAACCATTCACACCGGTAAAATTGGGTAAGGTAATCAGTAGCTTTCCATCCTTTGCCAAAAACTGAATATGTGTTTTAATAATGGATTTAGTGTCCTCAAAATGCTCAATTAATCCGCAAGAAAGTACTAAGTTATATTGCTTTTGAGGTTGATAATTAAATAAATCTGCTTCAATAATCTCAATGGCATCTTTTGATAAACCATTTTTTTGAACCAATTCTTTGGTAATAGATGGGTAAACAAAATAATCTAATAGTGTTGTTTCAGATTGATAGAATTTACTCAAAAAAACAGCATAATAACCCGGAAATCCACCCAATTCAATGGCAGAATTAACTTTTTGGCTAGAAAAAATCTCATTAAAAATATCATGAAACACATATTTTCTCGGGATTTCAACAATTAATCCCTTTTTACTTTCCCAATATTTCTGCCAAAAGGCTCTATCTGTAAGTTCGTTTGCCATAAGCCACAGCAAAGAAAATAAAAAGAAAGCAAAGAATTGTATTTTTACTGCTGATGAAAGTTATTCACCTGAATACCTATGATGGCAATGGCGGAGCTGGCAGAGCGTGCTACCGTTTAAATACTGCTTTAAAAAATGCAGGGGTAGATAGTGAAATGTACACTTATATGAAGTTTGGTAAAAAGCCAGACATCAAGATGCTTTATCCGCATTTTACGGGCAAAGCTTATGCAAGCGCTACTATTTTAGCTGAAAGATATTTACCAAGATTTTATGAGGAGGATTTAAAAGTTCCGTTTTCGCTATCTTTTTTTGGGAAAGAAATTCATCAACATCCAGCGGTTTTAGCAGCTGATATCATTCACTTACACTGGGTAAATCATGGGTTTTTAAATCCATCAACTTTAAACAAATTAGCCTCATTAAACAAACCAATAGTTTGGACCCTGCATGATTGTAATCCTTTTACAGGTGGCTGTCATGTTCGGTTTGATTGCAAAAACTATCTCGGAAATTGCGGTTTTTGTCCTCTGCTAAAAGATCCTGAAGCAGATGATGTTTCTCATCGCATTTGGGAAAGAAAACAAGAAGCTTATCAAAATTTAAAACCTTATTTCATTAGTCCGAGTAAGTGGTTAGGAACCGCAGCTAAGCAAAGTGGATTACTCAAAAAGTATCCTGTTAAAGTTATTCCAAATACATTAGAAACAGCTATTTTCAAACCTATTGACAAAATTACGGCTCGCAAATCTTTGAAAATTGAAGAGGATAAATTCATTTTATTAAGCGGATTTATGCCTTCTAAAAAGGATGCACACAAAGGAACTTCTTATTTAATTGATGCTTTAGATTTATGGATTAATGAAAATCCAGATTTAAAAAACAAAACCATATTAGTGGTTTTTGGTAATCGAGACACACAATCTCCACCCTCTTTTAAAATTCCGGTGAAGTTCTTGGGTACCATAAATGATGATCAAAAACTCGCATCAGCTTATGCTGCTGTTGATGTTTTTTTAACCACTTCTTTAGATGATAATTTACCCAATACCGTGATGGAAAGTTTAGCTTGCGGAACTCCGGTGGTTTCATTTACAACAGGTGGTATTCCGGATATGGTGGTTCATCATCAGAATGGTTATTTGGCCAATTACAAGAGCTCAGAAGATTTCAAAAATGGAATTAAATGGATATATGAGCATCCTGATAAAGAAAAATTAAGACAGAATGCAAGAGAAAAGGTGATGCAAACTTTCTCAGAAAAAATCATCGCAGAACAACATCTTCAATTATATCGCAAACTTTTAGGTAAATAAAAGATGGAAACGGCATTTAATCCTAAACTTTCTGTCATCACTGTGGTGTACAATAATGCGCAACATATAGAAAGAACCGTTAAATCTGTGATTTCTCAGTCTTACAAAAACATCGAATATTTAGTCATTGATGGTGCATCAACCGACGGGACTTTAGAAATTCTTCAAAAATACCAAAAGCAAATTCATCTCCTCATTTCTGAACCAGATCAAGGAATTTATGACGCCATGAACAAAGGCTTAGATTTAGCCACCGGAGATTATGTGCTGTTTATGAACTCTGGTGACGAAATTTTTGCAGCTGATACTATAGAAAAGGTGTTTAAATCTCAGGCTTTCGCCGATATTTATTATGGTGAAACTGAAATGCTGAACGAGCAATTGCAAAGCGAAGGGCGAAGGAGGCATCAAGTTCCAGAGAACTTAAACCTCAATAGTTTTAAGTATGGGATGAGTGTGAGCCATCAAGCCATTTACATTAAGAAAAGTATCACCCAGCCCTATAATTTAAATTACCAATTAAGTGCAGATATTGATTGGATTCTGGCTGCTCTTTCTAAAGCTGAATCGATAGCTAATACACATCAATATGTTGCCAAATATTTGATGGGCGGTTTATCTAAGAAAAAACATCGCCAAAGTTTACTAGAACGCTATCAGATTTTCAAAAAGTATTATGGCTTTTTACCTAATCTTTTCAATCACTTCATCATTGCTTTAAGGCTTGGTATTTATTGGATAAAAAATCAAAAAACCAACGATTAACTCACAAACAAAAACCCTATAAATTAGAAATCCCGATCTTTATGAATCGGGATTTTCTCTTATTAAACTGGTTAGTTTAAGCGGGTTGCTTATTTGCTCTTTGGCGATAAATCCCAAAGACAAGACCTAAAGTTAATAGTATTGAACCAATTAACGAAATTTTTTCACCTAAAAAATAAGATTCTGGTTCAAATTTCCATTCCACTTTATGATTTCCACCTGGTAAAACGGCGGCTCTTAAAAGATAGTCGGCTCTAAAATATGGCTTTTCTTCACCATCAACGTACATTTTCCACCCTTTTGGATACCAAATTTCAGAAAATACTGCAACTACATCTTTATCAGAGGTGTACTCATATTTTAGATCATCTGGGTGGTAACTGGTCAACTTAATTTCTCCGTTTGTAGCAACACCTACCTTTTTTCCGTCAATTATGCTTTTGAATTCATCATTCACAATAGCTTCTCTCTTAGGATCAAAAGAGCTGATGGCTTGCATTTCTTGATCGTTGTTTTTCACAAACTGAACGCTTTGCACAAACCAAGCATGACCACAAGCCGTAGGATTTACTTGCATGGATTCACCTTGCCCGTCTTTACTTTTGGTGATGAAATATTTGGTGTTTAGCATGTCTAAAACATCCTGATTTAAGCTGCCTGTAAATTGCTTATCAATTACCTCTTGAAAGCGCTTTAGTTTTGCCGCATGATAACCGCCAATGGTTTTATGAAAAGCCGTCGCAGAAGCATCAGAAAAAGTATTGATAGTTAAATCTAACACACGATAATCTGGATCTGGATCGCGTAAAATAAACTCATCCACTTCACGTGGCTTAGCTTGCTGATTCATGACTGCCTTAGGCACAAATTTCTCATCATTCAGGTATCTTTTATCTACAGACCATAAATCAGTTAAGATGATTAAAACAATTAATATCATCCCGAGAGGCATACTTAATTTTTTGTTGATTAAAGCCCAAAGCACTCCAATTCCAATTAAAATGAAAATTAAAGACCGCAAAGCATCTGCTCTAAAAAGCGAGATTCGATCTTCAATTAAAGCTTGCCCGATACTGGTTCCAAAACTTTGGTCGCCACCCGCAATTTGATTTAATTGATTGAGAAAATCTTGATGATTATCTGCTTTAAAGCTGAAAAGAATAGTTGGAACCGCTAGTAAAACCACTAAAATTCCCACAACTATATAAGCACTTAATTTTAGCTTCTTGATGATTTCTTTTTGATCAATTCCATCTTTTGTAGCTTCAAAAACAGCTAAACAAGCCAAAATTGGAACGCATAAACTAGGAATAACCAAGTTAAATTCAACCGATCTAAACTTATTATAAAGTGGAAAATAGTTGAAGAACAGGTCGGAAACTAAACTAAAATTCTTTCCGAACGAAAGTAAAAGTCCTAAAATAGTAGCACTTAATAACCACCATTTTAGTTTGTTTTTCACGATGAATAAACCAAAAATGAATAAGAACATTACAAATGCTCCAAAATACCAAGGACCAGATGTGAAAGGTTTTGGGCCCCAATAAACCGGCATTTGTTGCGCAAATCCTGCTGCTTGCGCAGCATCTGCGCCTTTTGCTTCTACTGCTTTTGCAACATGAGAATGAGCATCTAAAATTGGTGCTGAAGCCCCTCCATAAGCATTTGGAATCAACAAAGTCATGGTTTCTCCAACGCCTTGGCTCCATTGATAAGCATAATCTTTGTCTAAACCATTATTGGGTTGTGCGCTATCTGTACTGATATTTGATTTTCCGCGAGTAGATAGTTTACCATACTCATAAGTAGTCCAAAGGTTACTAGCGTTTACCATTACGCCTAATAAAGCGCCCCCAATTAGAAAGGCTGCCGATTTCCAAAAAGCAGGTAAGGTTTTATTCTTGAACGCATTATAAATTTCAAATCCCATTAAGATGATTAGGGCGATGAATAAATAATAGGTCATTTGTACGTGGTTAGACCTGATTTCCATAGCTACAAAAAGCGCTGTTAAAGCTGCTCCTAGCCAATGCTTACCTTTCAAGGTCATAAAAACACCACCTAAAATTGCCGGGAAAAACGCAATAGCCATCGCTTGATTGCTGTGCCCTGCTTCTAGAAAAATAAAATTGTAGGATGAAAAACCGAAAGCTATGGCCCCAGCTGCAGCCAGCCAAGGACTCATTCCTAGTACAATCAACAGAAAATAAGTACCTAATAGATAAATTAAAACGGTATCAACTGGATTAGGAAAAGTTGCTTTAAGAAATGTAATGACATGCGTTGTAATGTTATCAGGATATTGTACCCAAATCTGATAAGCTGGCATTCCACCAAACATGCTGTTGGTCCACAATGGCGCTTTACCATCTTCGGCTTTGTATTTCATGATTTCGCTTTGCGTCGCTTCGGCCCTTTGCACATCACCTTGCATTAACACTTTTCCTTGAAATGCAGGAGTGAAATACACAAAACACAGGATCACAAAAAAGCCGATCATGGCTAAATGGATACCATTCTTCTTAAACCAATTATTCATTTTATTTTAAAATTAGGAACGTCAAAAATATAAATATATGGTTTCAAAAGAAACCTTATCGTTTAAAATCGGATTTGTTGAAATTAGGAGTTGGATTCTTTTTCTTGATGGGGTGTTTGTCTCAAAGAAATTGGCTTGCTTTTTCTTTTCATTCTAAGATTTAAAACTTCAACCAAAACCGAGAAAGCCATCGCAAAATAAATATATCCTTTAGGGATGTGTTGCTCAAAACCTTCCGCTAATAAAGAAACGCCTATCAATAAAAGAAAAGATAAAGCCAACATTTTAACAGTTGGATGATCATTTACAAAAGAAGAAATCGCAGCAGATGAAAACATCATCACAATAACAGCAATAATTACTGCAGCTATCATCACCCAAATTTCATTAGCCATACCCACAGCGGTAATTACAGAATCAAGCGAAAAAACAATGTCTAATAACAGAATCTGTACAATTACTCCTGAAAAAGAATACACCTTTTTAACACTCGTCTCCCCTTCTTCTCCTTCTAATTTTTCATGAATCTCATGCGTACTTTTATAAATCAGAAATAAACCACCAATAATCAGGATTAAATCTCTACCGCTAATGGCTAATTTCTCCAAAAGCTCGGTATCTGTAGCGCCAATCCAATCTCCCATATTAAATAATGGAGCGGTTAATGTCATGATCCAACTGAGGGAAAGCAGTAATAAAACGCGAGTAATCATGGCTAAACCTAAGCCAGTTGTTCTTCCTTTACTTTGTTGTTCTTTTGGGAGTTTCCCCGATAAAATAGAAATAAAAACGATGTTGTCGATTCCTAAAACTATTTCTAAAACCGTAAGTGTGAGTAGTGATATCCAAATTTCAGGATTTGTTATCCATTCCATAATTATTCAATTTTCATAAAAATAGAAAAAGGATGTGAATAGAAAATAAAAAGGCGAACAATTTGTCCGCCTTTTAGAGTTTAGGTTTTTTTTAAGATTAATTGAATTTTACTCCACCATAATTAGAGCGAATGGTAATATTTGCAACTGGAGATTTACCATAATAACCTTTATAATTTTTAGTGGATGACCAACCTTTTTTCTCGTCACTTGGCGTTTTGCTGGTGATGGTAATCAAAGCATCATCATATTTAAAGCCCGCATAAGTAGTGGTTACATCAAAATTGAAGGCAACGTTATTACCAAAAGATAAGTCTATGTTAGAATAGTTTGAGTTTATATTTAAAGATTTAAAATCCTTATCAAAAGAAGTGATTTTTAAATTCCCCAAATAATTAGCTTTTAAGATTGCATTCCCATCTAATTTTCCCAAATCAGCATCGCAGTAATTTAGATTAGCATTAATATTATTTGATTCTGTAAGTTTTATAGAACCATAATTCGCTGCTATTATACCATTGTCGATTTCATCAATGGTTAATTTGCCATAATTTGATCTTATGTTAGATTTACTACTTAATTTTCCTGCTTGCAAATCTCCATAATTCATATTTATGAGAACTTCACCTTTCATGTCTGGTAAAACATTAGTAGTGTAGTTAGTTCTTAAATTTATATTATTCACTGAAGGCATGTAAACCGTATAGTAAACCTCAATTTTCTGTTTATTATCTCCTCCCCAAAAATTCATAGAAAACCAATTCCCATTACTTGAATTGTGAGGAATTACTGTATTAAATGAAACGACGTTTTTTAATTTAGAATTGCTAATCGTAACTCCATCTAATAATTCTTGCGCATCATCATCATTTGAGGCGTACGCTTTAACTTCAACATCTACTTTTATCTCATTTTTATTCCAAGTATTCACCGTGATTTTCCCATAGCTATTGCTAATGGCCAACATATCATTGGCATCTACGGTATAGCTTTTACTTAGCTTTTTAGATTTTTCAACCGCTCCTTGCGGCGCTCCTAAAAACCATTCTTTACTTTGAAAAAATCCTGATTCAGGCGAAATTGGAGGCATTGGCGGTAAAGCCGGAATTGATGGCACAGCTGGAACTTCAGGAATTTTTAAATCTTTTAATTTCTTATTGAGCTCCTTAACTTTTTCTTTAAAATCTGCTGAAGCCAGATCCATGTTTTTAAACTGCTGATCGAAATCCTTAAATGATTTCTTGAAATCCTCACCCCATTCTTGCCATTTCTTTTCGTCGAAAGATTTTTTAAAATTCTCTCCCCAATCTTTCCAGGCTTGCTCATCAAACTGAGGAGGAGATGGTGGTGCGGGAGCTGCCACTGGTTGTTCTGGTTTTTGCGGTGGTACGGGCACTTCTTGTGCGCCAACCCATGTGCTACTTAATAATCCTAATAGCACTATTAAACTTAATTTTTTATATGCTTTGTCCATTTTGTTTAGATTTAATTTGTTTTACCTCTTTGGTAATATCCAACTGCTGATTCAGAAGAGAAATTTGTGATTGCAAGTTCCGGATCATTGCTTTCACTATTTTATCCTGATTTGGAGTTGTAACGAGTTGTTTTTTTAATGATTGATATTCTCTTTCTAACTTATCTTGTTCTGATTTAAACGTTTTGTATAAGTTTGGATCAATGCTTTTTAAGTCTTTTAGTTCTGATCTTTTCACCTCAATTAAAGAAGAAAACTGAACTTCTTTTGCAGCATATTCTGGATTTATACTTGCTAAGTTTGTAGCCTGTTGTTGTTTGTAATAACCCCAAATAAAGCCAAAACTGAGTACGATTAATAAAATTGCGGCAACTTTACCAAAACTGTAAATCACTCTCATTTTAGAGCGCTGTTTTGATTTTTTCTGATGCGCCTCTAATCGCTTGTCTAACTTCTCCCATAAATCTGTAGAAGGCTCAAAAACATCAAATTCATTTTTATGATTTTTGATGAAGTTTTCTAATTGCTCACTCATCTTGCTATACCTTTATGTTTTAAAATTTCTACTAATTTTCTCTTTGCTCTCAAAAACTGTGTCCGCGAAGTGCCTTCGTTAATCTTTAAAATCTGACCAATTTCTTCATGATCATAGCCCTCTAACAAATACAAACTCAACACTACCCGATAACCTTCTGGTAAAAGTTGTATGGCTTTTCTCACTTCTTCTACCTTCCACTGCGTTTCGGCTTCTTGTTCCCAATCAATATCAGCAACACTTTCAATATCTGTTTCTTCAATTTCTTCGAAAATCATTTTCCGCTTTCGCAGGATATTGATGGACCGATGAATTACAATCTGTTTAAGCCACAAACCAAAAGTGGTTTCTTGTCTAAAATCTTTTATCCTTGTAAAAGCATCTATAAAAGCTTCTTGCAAAGCATCTTCGGCTTCATCACTATGATTAAGAATACGCATAGCCACGTTATACATGGCTTTTGCATATAGCCTGTACAACTCCTGATGTGCTTTTCGTTCTCCTTTTTTACACTCGACTACCAAGTCGTAATGTTTATCAATGTAAATAGCCTCCAAATTTTTAAAGCTTCTTTGTTATATGACAACTCGTTTTTTTAAACGTTGCATCATCCTGAATTTTAATTAAAGATAACGCTAAAATTAAATCCTGAATTCTCTTATTTAAAATAATTCTAAATAAGTGTTGTGGGTTTGAGAAGAAAATCTTTTCTTTGCTTCATTATTTATAATTGGTCTAAATAAGTATAACGATGAAATTAAAATTATATCCCACAAAATTACTGTCCACATTGGTGTTGCTGTTTATTGTAAATAATGTACTCTTGGCGCAAAATCATAAAAGATTTAGCTTATCAGGTTTCATTCTACAAAATCAAAAACCTTTAGAAGGAATTACCATTTCCATCAAAAATCATTACCAAACAGCTGTTAGTGATAATAATGGAAAATTTACTTTTAATCATCTTAAAGAAGGAAATTATACGCTAATAGTGAAGCTTATTGGTTACCCAGTATCAGAAAAGAATATCAATTTGAATCAAGATATTGAAAATTTCAACTTTGAATTTTCAAGTACATCCAAACAGTTAAATGAAGTAAAAGTAATTGCTCAAAGAAGCTTAAATGAGCAAGTAACAACTGCTAGCAAAAGCAATGTAAAAGCCTTTGATTTACCGCAAAGTACAACAGTAATTAATCATCAATTGATCGAAGATCAACAAGTTAATAAACTAAGTGATGTGATTCAAAATGTTAACGGAGTAGCTTTAGGAACTACACGTGGAGCAACTTCAGAATCATTTTACTCCAGAGGTTATAGTTTGGGTAGCAAAAGCATTCTAAAAAATGGCAGTAGCGTGAGTTCTTCTGTTATTCAGGAAGCAAGCACTTTAGAAAGTGTGGAAGTTTTAAAAGGAAGCGCAGCCATGTTGTATGGAAACGTAGGTACAGGAGCCGTAGTGAACATGATTACTAAAAGACCAAAATATCAGTTTGGTGGCGAAGTGAATTTTAGAAGTGGTAGCTACAATTTCTATAAACCTATTGTTGATTTATACGGACCAATTAGTAAAACCTTAGCTTTTAGAGTGGTAAGCACTTATGAAAATGCTGCCAGTTTTAGGAATTCGGTTTATTCTAACAAAACTTATGTCAATCCTTCTTTGCTTTACCAATTAGGGAAAAAAACCAGCGTTTTATTTCAGGCAGATTATCTGAATTACAGCTTTAATCCCGATTTCGGTATCGGGACATTGGGAGGTAAAATTCCAACCTCAATTAATAGAAATGCCTTTTTTAATACGCCTTGGGCTTTTAACAAGATTATACAAAAAACATCTTCCTTAAATTTTAACGGGCAGTTATCAAAAAATTGGAATTGGAATGCCATCGCAGCCTTTCAAAATTATGAACGCAATTATTTCTCTACAGAAAGAATTCAGGCACAAACAAATGGAGATTGGGCGAGAAAATTAACACGGGCTAATACCACAGAAAACCATTATTCTTCACAGGTAAACTTTACGGGCATACTTAACACCGGAAAAATTAAACATCAGATTTTAGCGGGTGCAGATGCGGATTATTACCAAAACTTAAGCGATGCTTATAAAAGTTTTGCAACTTATGATACCATAAATGTGCTCGACCCGAATAAATATGTGGCAAGGACAGATATGCCAGAGGCAATTGCATTATCACAAACTAATTCTCCTACTTATCTTTATGGAATTTATGCTCAAGATTTAATTTCCATCTCTCAAAAAACTAAGTTTTTATTGGGTTTACGATACAGTTTCCAAAGAATTGGAGCAAATAAGATACTGGATTATCAAACTCAAATAGTCTCTAAGAATAATTCCAGCACTCAGAATAATGGCGTGATTTCCCCTCGATTTGGGCTAGTTTATCAACCAGAAAAGAACATTTCCTTATTTGCCAGCTATGCCAATAGTTTCGAATTCAATTCCGGAACTGATATTTATTTGAACAACTTAAAACCTTCAATTATTGATCAATTTGAATTAGGTGTGAAAAAAGATTGGTTTGATAATAAATTCTCTAGCAACGTTACTTTATATAAAATCATCAATAATAATCTAGCTCAACAAGCTGAATTTGCAGCTGATGGAAGTTTAAACACCAATTCTAGAATTAAAGAATTTGCCGGACAAACTACCAGCGATGGATTAGAAATTGATTTGAGTGGCAACATCTATCATGAATTACAGTTTATGGCAGGTTATAGCTACACTTTTATGCGCTACACCAAAACACCAGGTACAAATGGCAGCTATATTGAAGGAGAACAATTGGTGAGAAATGTTCCACATACGGCAAATTTCACGCTTTTTTACACCTTTAATCATGCTAAAATTAAAGGATTAAAATTAGGTGCATCCGCATTTTATACCGGCAACCGCTACGCTGGATGGAACAACAGAGTTGGGCAATCACAAACTGAAAGTAGAATTATCCCTGTTAAAGGTTATACTACTTTTGATTTTTCTGCTGGTTACACTTTTGGTAAACTTTCGCTTTTAGCGAAGATTTCAAACCTTACTGATGTGTTAAACTATACTGTTCATGAGAACTACAGTGTCAATCCGATAGCACCAAGACAACTCATGACTACCATTTCTTATAAATTTTAATCATTATTCTTTAAACAGAAGCTTCTAAAAAATCTCTGTTTTTTTTATGAAAAAGTTATTCAGAAGTATCCATTTATACCTTAGCCTTGCTGCCGGAATCTTTATCATACTGGCTTGTGTTACAGGTTCAATTATGGTCTTTGAAGATGAAATTAATCATCTAATTTATTCTAAAAGATACTTTGTTAAAGCACAAAAAGAAAAACCTCCGATTGATGAGCTCATAAAATATGTAGAAAATCACAAAGAAGGATTCAAGGTTACCGGTGTTAAGGTTTACAACAAGCCCAACAGAAGTTTAGAAGTTTCAATCTCTCCGATTGAAAAAGAGAAAGAAAAACCAATTACAAAAGAGCCTCAAAGAAGAAAAGAAAACCAATTTACGGTATATATTAACCCCTACACGGGTCAGATTTTAGATTTGGTAAATGGAGGAGGATCCTTCTTTAAAAAAGTTGAAATGCTGCACCGCTTTTTATTAGGTAGAAAAGGAGGTGTTGGTCATTATATTATGCGCTATTCAGCTACATTTTTCTTATTTATAATTGCCACAGGGCTTGTGTTATGGTGGCCTAAATCCAAAGCAATTTTAAAACAACGTTTAAAAGTTAAATGGGATGGTAGCACTAAGCGATTGATGCATGATTTACATGTAGTTGTAGGATTTTATACTTCGCTATTTTTAATTATCATCGTGATGACGGGTTTAGTCATGTCTTTCAATTGGCTAAATAAAGGTCTTTTTGTACTCACTCACTCCTCTCCTCAACATTCAGAACCTCCAAAATCAAAAATGATAAAGGATTTTCATATCACTTCTATTGATCAAATTCAGGAAAACTTAGGCTCCAAACTTGATGAAGCTCAAGAATATTCTATCAGATTCCCACAGAAAAAAGATGCAGCTTTCCAAATAAATGTATTAGATAAAAATGTATCTCCAAATGCTATTAATACTTATTATGCTAATCAGTATAATGGCGAAATCATTGGGAATTTGGCTTTCGCTGATAAAAATTTAGGTCAAAAAATACGGTCTTACATTAAACCTATACACACCGGTGAAGTTTATGGTTTAACTACCAAAATATTGAATTTTATCATCATTTTGCTAACGTTAACTTTTCCTGTTACGGGAGTAATAATGTGGTTGAATAGGTTGAAAAAGCAAAGTCAAAAAAGCAAACCTATAACTTCTCAAAAGCAATATCCATTAAAGGAAATTCCTCCCATCCATTAAAATCGTAGTGCCACCACTCGTTTTTAAAAACCGTAAAACCGTGATTTTCCATAATTTTAATGAGGAAATCGCGGTTTTTCTTTTGTAAAGGAGTTACGTTTTGGTAGGTTGGAGATGCTGCTTCTGAAAAGCTATCATAAGCGGTGGGCATTTCTAATGCTTTACCACTTTTCAAATCTACAAGAGTTAAATCAACCGCACAACCTCTATTATGTCTTGAACCTGCTTTGGGGTTAGCTACAAAGGCTTTTTTATCTGGGGGAGTTACTTTCCAAAACTTTACAGTTACTGCATAAGGCCGATAGCCATCAAAAATTTTTAAACCCAAACCTTGCTTCTTTAGTTCTTCTTGAACTTTTTGAAGTGCATCTACCACTGGTTTCCTAGCAAATGCCCTAGCTTGGCTGTAAACGGCAACACCAGTAAAATTATTTTTTGTGGCGTATCTGATATCCAATTTCACACTCGGAATCGCCTTGACAATTTCAACCAATTGCATATTTGGATTTCCCTTTAGCTGTTGCTGATAATCATGAAGATGATTAACTATTTTAAGCGTATCCTGAGCTTCGGCAGAACCCCCAAAGAAGCAGATCCAAAAGATAACAAATACCGATTTTAAATTCATTTATTTTAAATCTACGGGCTTTTTTCCCTGTTCAACTTCTATCACTTTTATTGAAACAGCAAATTTAGAAGGTTTAATAACCAAACCTTTTACTTTAGCAAAAGCCCAAGTAAATTCAGCACCAAAAAACAGGATGGCTGCAGAATAATAAACCCAAACCGCAATTATAATGATGGTTCCTGCTGCACCGTAAATGCTGCCTATGGCGGCATAAGTGATATAAAACCCAATTAAATATTTACCTAACAAAAATAGTATCGCAGTGAAAACCGAACCTGCTCTCACACTTCTCCATTCAATTTCTGCATCAGGAAGTACTTTATAGATGATTGCAAATAAACTGGTGAGTACAGAAAAAGTAATGATAAAGTTAATAGCGTTGAAAAAAACCATCAAAAAATCAGGCAAGAATCTGCTAATTTCTGAACTAAAAGCAAGAATAAGGCTGTTTATCATCAATGAAACGATTAGCAAAAATCCTAAAGAAGCTACCATTGAAAGAGAAACCAGTCTATTAATGAGGAGTTTCAGCCAACCTTTTTTAGGTACAGATTTAACTCCCCATATTTGATTGATAGAATCTTGAATTTCTACAAAAACCCCTGATGCACCAATAATTAAAGTGATTATACCTGTAAAAAGAGCTAAATTACTTTTGCCAGATAAGGCTAATTTTTTAACTGTATCTTGAATCTGAAAAGCGGTATCATTACCTAGAAAATCATTGATTTGATTAAATAATTTTCCTTGAAGTGCATCGTGACCGTAAAATATCCCTCCAACGGATAACACCACCACTAGCATAGGTGCAAGAGAAAATATAGTATAATAAGCTAAAGAGGCGCTTAATTTTAATCCTTTATTGTCTATGAAGGCATCGAAAGCTTCCTTTATTATTTTGAAATAAAATTTAAACTTTCCGCTATTTTGCATAATATAATTTATCGGTTGCTTAGGACCAACAAATTCAAATCTTTATGAGGAAAACCAAAGCGATTAGCTAAGTCGTTGTTTGTCATTGATCCCTGAAAAATATATACTGCATTTCTGATGCCGGGTTTCTCCCAAATTAGGTTCATCACTCCACCCATATCGCCAATATCAATTAAAATTGGGGTGATGATAT
Source organism: Sphingobacteriales bacterium (assembly GCA_014763615.1). Lineage (GTDB taxonomy): Bacteria > Bacteroidota > Bacteroidia > Sphingobacteriales > Sphingobacteriaceae > Pseudopedobacter. The sequence goes on from JACXVB010000003.1 coordinate 88,367, forward strand.
TGGTTAAAGCATAAGTAGCCGTTCTGCTTACTCTTGAGGCTATGTTGGGTACGCAATAATGAATCACATCATGTTTTCTGAAAACTGGGTTTTCATGATTAGTCACCTCAGATGTTTCAAAACATCCACCCTGATCTATACTTACATCAATAATTATAGAGTTTGGTTTCATTTTAGAAACCGTATCTTCTGAAACCACACACGGACTCCTTCCATGGTCGGCTCTGATGGCACCTATCGCTACATCGCAAGTTTGAATGGCTTTTTCTAAAACTATCGGCTGCATCACAGATGTAAAAACACGACTTCCAATATTATTCTGTAAACGTCTTAATCTGTATAAAGATGAATCAAAAACTTTTACCTCTGCACCTAAACCAATAGCCGTTCTTGTGGCGTATTCGCCTACCGTTCCTGCTCCTAAAATTACGATTTCTGTTGGCGGAACACCCGTTACACCCCCTAACATTAAACCTTTTCCGCCGTAAACATTACTTAAATACTCCGCTGCAATTAAAATTGAAGTTGCGCCTACAATCTCACTCATTGCCCTTACTACACTCAATACATTTCCATCATCTCTTAAATATTCAAAGGCTAAGGCGGTGATTTTTTTCGACATGAGCGCAGAAACATGCTCCTTCTTCATGGTAGCCATTTGTAATGCAGAAAGCAAAATCTGCCCATGTTTCATCATCTCAATTTCTTCTTTGGTAGGAGGAGCAATTTTTATGATGATATCTGCTTGATAAACTTCTTTGGTATCATAAACGATCTGAGCACCCTGTTCACTATAATTATGATCACTAAAATTGGCAGATAAACCTGCGCCACTTTCTATCATTACCCGATGACCATTATTTACCAAAAGAGCCACAGAAAGCGGTGTTAGGGCAATTCTATTTTCTTGAAAAGAAGTTTCTTTTGGGATGCCTATAAATAGATTATTTCTTTTGCTTTTGGTGGCAGCCAATGCTTCTTGCGGTTGCAGCATGGCTTGTTGCGCTATTTCCGAAAAACCTCCCATCATTTTTTGAATCGATTAAATCTAAAGGTTAATTGCTTTCTGCTCATCATATTTTAACAATAAGATAAATATAAGTTTTTAAGCTTAATCTAATGTTCTAAAAAGATTAATCTTTCATTTTCTGATACAATTTCTATTTTAACTTTAATGGCACTTTCTGGCAAAAGATCAGGAATTTTTGTAGGCCACTCTACCATGCAATAATCACCAGAATAGAAATAATCTTCATAACCTAAATCTAAAGCCTCATTTTGGTTTTTTAGACGATAAAAATCGAAATGAAAAATCGAACCATTTGCTCTTTTATACTCATTTACAATGGAAAAAGTTGGGCTTGAAGTATGATCTTCAGTACCTAAAATCATACAGATATGATGGATTAAAGTAGTTTTACCGGCACCCATTTCGCCATAAAAAAGGAATATTTTCTCATCGCCAGCGAAGTCTAAAATCTGCTGCGCCACTTTTGATAATTCACCGCTATCCTGAACCCTAATCTGCATGAATTAATTACTTGTTTTTGTAGGTTAAAAACGGAATAATCACTTCTTCTAATGAAATTCCGCCATGTTGGAAAGTCTCGTTAAAATAATTTACAAACTGATTGTAGTTGTTTTGATAAACGAAGTAAGTATCTTCTTTTGCGAAAATATAGCTAGAACTTACATGCAATTTAGGCAACATCGCATCAGAAGGATTTTTTACTTGAAACACATCTTTGGCATTAAAATTCAAGTTTTTACCTTGCTTATATCTTAAATTAGAGTTGGTATTTCTATCTCCAATTACTTTACTAGGATGTTTCACCCTTATGGTTCCATGATCAGTAGTGATCATCAATTTCACCCTTTTTTGGGCTAATTTTTTGATTAAATCTAATAGCGGAGAATGCTCAAACCAAGAAAGCGTGAGAGAGCGATAAGCGGCATCATCATTTGCCAACTCTCTAATCATTTGCATATCTGTTCTGGCATGAGAAAGCATATCCACAAAGTTGTAAACAATGGCATTCAAATCATTACCCATCAAATTGTTTAAAGAATCATTAAGATCTTTTCCTTGATCATAATTCAAAATTTTATGATAGGAAAATTTAATGTCTTTTTTTAAGCTACGTTTGATTTGATCAGCCATAAATTGCTCTTCAAATAAATTTTTTCCGCCTTCATCTTCATCATTTTGCCACATCTCAGGGAAACGTTTTTCCATTTCTGATGGCATTAATCCGGAGAAGATAGCGTTTCTGGCATATTGGGTAGCGGTTGGCAAAATGCTGAAGTAAGTATCTTCTTCTTCTAACCTAAAATACTCGGTAATTATCGGATTAATGATTTTCCATTGGTCATACCTTAAATTATCTATCAGAATAAAAAACGTGGGTACATTATCCTGTAAGGAAGGAAATACTTTTTTCTTGAATAGCTGATGTGAAAAAACAGGTGCTTTATCCTGATTTTTAATCCAGTCTAAATAATTCTTCTCCATAAATTTAGAAAACTGGGCATTGGCTTCTGCTTTTTGCATGGTTAAAATTTCATGCATTCCGGCATCTTCCAGCTTTTCTAATTCTAACTCCCAAAAAACAAGTTTTTTATAAACATCAATCCATTCTTGATAAGTCAAATTGTCATTCAGCGTCATTCCAAGATTCCTAAAATCTTGCTGATACGCCATTGAAGTTTTCTCACTTACCAATCGTTTATTATCAATTAACTTTTTAATCGTTAATAAAATCTGCTTCGGATTTACAGGTTTAATCAGATAATCATCTATCTTAAAACCAATCGCATCTTCCATTAAATACTCTTCTTCGCTTTTGGTAATCATCACCACTGGTACATCCGGATTTAGCGTTTTAATACTACTTAAAGTCTCCAATCCGGTTAAACCGGGCATATTTTCATCCAAAAAAACCAAATCAAAATCTTTGGTTTTAAATACATCAAGGGCATCTCTTCCGTTGGTTGCAGTATCAATATGATAACCTTTTTCGCTTAAAAAAAGAATATGTGGTTTGAGCAGATCTATTTCATCATCGGCCCATAATATATTTGCAGTTTGCATAATGTTTGTATCTATTTAAATGATTATATTGATAAATTATCAATATTTGCTTGTTATTTACAGCAGCCCACAAAATTAACAAAATTTGTGCCTTATAATTGACATCGCTTGAATAAGAATAAAATTATTAATGATCCAGTTTATGGTTTTATCAGTATCAAAACTCCTTTATTGTTTGATTTGATAGAACATCCTTATTTTCAACGACTAAGATACATCAAACAATTAGGGATGACCCATTTGGTTTATCCTGGCGCATTACACACTCGCTTTCATCACGCTTTAGGCGCTATGCATTTGATGCAATTAGCGCTTGAACATCTACAAAGTAAGGGGCATATCATCACCAAAGAGGAAGAGGAAGCTGCTTGTGTAGCTATTTTGCTGCATGATATTGGTCACGGACCATTTTCTCATGCGCTAGAACATACCATTGTTGAAGGTGTGTCTCATGAAAAAATCAGCAAACTTTTTATGGCTCATTTAAATGAAGAGTTTGAGGGCAAATTAGACCTTGCATTGCAAATTTTCAATAATCAACATCCTAAAAAATTCCTCTATCAGTTAATTTCTGGTCAGTTAGATTTAGATCGATTAGATTACCTTAATCGGGATAGCTTTTTTAGCGGCGTAACCGAAGGGATGGTAAGTTCAGACCGGATCATCAAACTTTTAAACATCAAAGATGACCAATTAGTAGTAGAAGAAAAGGGGATTTATTCTATTGAAAAATTCCTGATTGCTAGAAGGTTAATGTATTGGCAGGTATATTTACATAAAACGGTAATTGCAGCAGAGCAAATGTTAGTGAAAATCCTGTTCAGAGCCAGAGAATTAGCGGCAAATGGCGAGGAACTGTTTGCAACTCCGGCTTTAAAACATTTCCTTTACCATGATATTACAGAATCTGACTTTTATAATGAGCCCATCCATCTCAAAAATTTTTCTTTGTTGGATGATCACGACATCATGTGCGCCGTAAAAGTATGGCAGTTTCACGATGATTTTATTTTAAAAACACTTTGTAATCACTTAAGTATCAGAAAACTCTATAAATTAGAAATCAGTTATGAAACACCTAATCCAGATCGGGTAAACCAATTAACCCAAAAAGCCGTTGATGAGTTAGGTATTGATGAAGAAGATTCAGCTTATTTTGTTTTCACTAATACGATAAACAATATGGCTTATAAAACTGGTAATGGTAGTATTTATGTGATGATGAAAGATGGAAGTTTACAAGATATTGCCACCGCCTCAGATAATGCAAATTTAGAAGCCTTATCAAAAACGGTAACAAAAAACATTTTATGTTACACTAAATTTTAGACAATTTGGTTAATTGACTTAACAATTTGTTCATTTAATAATAACAGTTAATTTTGAAGGATGCAATTTACCGCAAAAGAGATTAGCTTATTACTAAACGGTGACCTAGAAGGCAACCCAGACGTAAAAGTTCATCAGTTAGCAAAAATAGAGGAAGCACAAGAAGGCTCTTTGTCTTTTCTGGCAAATCCTAAGTACGAGGCTTTTCTATATACCACTAACGCTTCTGTGGTCATTGTGAATCAAGATTTGATAATTGACAAGCCTATCAGTGCTACTATTATTCGTGTGAAGGACGCTTATAGTAGCTTCTCCATTTTATTAGATAAATACAATAGTATCAAACTGGATAAAAAAGGAATTGAAGAACTAAGTTTCATTCATCCAAAAGCTAAAATCGGAAAAGATGTTTACATAGGTGCTTTCGCCTACATAGCTGCAGGAGCTGTAATTGGTGACGGAAGCAAAATTTACCCCCATTGCTATGTAGGAGACGATGTGAAAATTGGTCGTCAAAGTACCCTTCACTCTGGGGTTAAAATTTATCATGATTGTGTGATTGGAAACCGGGTAACCTTACACTCAAGTACCGTTATTGGGAGTGATGGCTTTGGTTTTGCCCCGCAAGCCAATGGCGAGTACACCAAAGTAAGCCAAATTGGGAATGTAATTATTGAAGACGACGTAGAAATTGGTGCAAATACCTGTATAGATAGAGCTACAATGGGCTCTACTGTAATTAAAAAAGGGGTTAAACTAGATAACCTCATTCAAATTGCACATAATGCAGAAATTGGTCAAAACACGGTGATTGCCTCTCAAACAGGAGTTTCAGGAAGTGCAAAAATTGGTGAAAGTAGCATTATTGGAGGTCAGGTGGGTATAGTTGGTCATATCACATTGGCCAAAGGAACTCAAATACAAGCCAAATCTGGTATCAACAAATCTATAGAAGAAGAAGGAAAGAAATGGGGCGGAGCACCCGCCACCAGCTATCAAAACTATATGCGCTCGCAAGTAATTATTCAAAGGTTACCAGAAATGGAGCGAAAAATTGAGGATTTACAAAAAGCATTAGCTGCTCTTTTAGAAAATTCTGTTCAAAAAAAGTAATTTAAACCATGAATCTAAGGCAAAGAACAATAAAATCAGAAGTTAGTGTAAGCGGAGTTGGTTTACATACCGGAGCAAAGGTGAATTTAACTTTTAAACCTGCAGATGAAAATCATGGTTTTAAGTTTAAAAGGGTTGATTTACCAGGCCAACCTGTAATTGATGCAGACGTTGATAATGTTTCTGATACTTCAAGAAGCACCACGCTCTCGCAAAATGGGGCAAGTGTAAGTACTACTGAACACGTTTTAGCTGCTTTAGTGGGTTGTGAGGTAGATAATGTGATGATAGAATTAGATGGAGGAGAGGTTCCGATTTTAGATGGGAGTGCCATAGAATTTGTTTTGGCTTTAGAATCCGTTGGTTTTAAAGAGCAAAACGCAGAAAGAGAATGTTTCCACATCCCTCACAATATTCATTATTCTGAGGATGATAGAAAAGTGGAAATGGTAGTGATGCCTTTAGACGATTATCGTTTTACTTGTATGGTAGATTACAATTCTCCTGTTTTAGGCAGTCAACACTCTACCATCACCTCCATTACAGATTTTAAAGACGAAATTGCTCCATGTAGAACTTTTGTTTTCTTACATGAATTAGAAATGTTATTAAAACATAATCTTATAAAAGGCGGTGATATTAATAATGCCATTGTTATCGTTGACCATGAAATTGGAGAGCAAGAACTAAAAGATTTAGCCAAAGCTTTCAACAGACAAGAAATTAAAGTTGCCAAAGAAGGTATCTTAAACAATATTGAATTACGTTATCAAAATGAGCCGGCTCGTCATAAACTTTTAGATATGATTGGAGATTTGGCACTAATAGGAACTCCAATTAAAGGTCACGTAATGGCGGCTCGTCCTGGTCATGCAGCAAATGTTGCTTTTGCAAAAAAAATCAAAGCAGCCATCAAAAAAGAAAAAAAGAAAAAAGTACAGCACATCTACGACCCAACCGTAAAACCATTGTATGATATTGTAGATATCATGAATATTTTGCCACATCGCCAGCCATTTTTATTTATTGATAAGATTTTAGAGTTAACCAAAACATTTGTGGTTGGCGTGAAAAATGTTACCATGAATGAAGAGTTTTTTAAAGGTCATTTTCCGGGGGCTCCGGTTTTACCTGGCGTTGTTCAAATTGAAGCGATGGCGCAAACCGGTGGAATTTTAGTGTTAAGTACCGTTCCAGACCCTCAAAATTATCTTACTTATTTTCTTAAAATAGACAATGTTCGATTTAGAGCACAAGTGCTTCCCGGAGACACCATCATTTTCAGATGTGATTTAATGGAACCCATCAGAAGAGGAATTGCTCAGATGAAAGGTGTGGGAATGGTTGGTGAAAAAATAGTAGTAGAAGCCGAAATGATGGCTCAAATCTCAAGATATAAAGAAACAGAAAACCCTGCATGATACAACCTTTAGCTTATATACATCCACAGGCAAAAATCGCCAATAGTGTAGTAATTGATCCTTTTGCGGTAATACATAAAGATGTAGTTATTGGCGAAGGAACTTGGATTGGCTCTAACGTAACCATTATGGATGGAGCTAGAATAGGAAAAAATTGTCGGATTTTTCCTGGTGCAGTTATTTCGGCTATTCCTCAAGATTTAAAATATGCCGGTGAAGAAACTACGGCTGTTATTGGTGATAATACCACCATCAGAGAGTACGTTACCATCAACAGAGGTACAGCAGATAAATGGGAAACTAAAGTTGGAAAAAATTGTCTATTAATGGCTTACTGCCATGTTGCCCATGATTGTGAAGTGGGTGATAATTGTATTTTTTCGAACAATACCACACTAGCGGGGCACATCACTATTGGTGATAATGTGGTTTTAGCCGGAATGGTAGCCATTCATCAGTTTTGTAAAGTTGGTTCTTATGCTTTTGTAACCGGAGGGTCTTTAGTAAGAAAGGATATTCCTCCTTATGTAAAAGTAGCTAGAGAACCCCTTTCTTATGCTGGAATAAACTCCGTTGGTTTGAGAAGAAGAGGTTTTACACCAGAAAAAATCAACGAAATTCAAGAGATTTACCGTATCTTATTTGTCAAACATAATAATGTTACCAAAGCTTTAGACATTATAGAAGCAGACTTTAAACCTACCGAAGAACGTGATGAAATCATTAATTTCATTCGTAATTCTAACCGTGGGGTGATGAGAAGCTTCGGAAACTCCTAATTTCATCTATGAAAATAGAACTGGAGCAAATTGGTAGGCGATTTAATCGGGAATGGATATTTAGAAAAATCAATTACTCCTTTCATTCAGGTAAATCCTATGCCGTTTTAGGAATCAATGGCTCTGGTAAATCTACATTTTTGCAGGTTATTTCTGGTTCGTTGGCACCTTCAGAAGGAAAATTAAGTTATGCTTTAGCAGATAAAAATATTGAAGTAGAGCAGCTATTTGAACACCTCAGTATTGCAGCTCCTTACCTAGAGTTGATAGAAGAATTTACGCTTAATGAATTGTTAGACTTTCATTTTCAGTTCAAGAAAAGAATCCATAATCTGGAAAACGAGCAGCTTATTTTGCTCCTTAATATGGAGGCAAATAAAAACAAGCAACTCAAATATTTTTCTTCCGGAATGAAGCAAAGAGTTAAGCTAGTTTTAGCTTTTTGTTCAGACACTCCAATTTTACTTTTAGATGAGCCTACCTCAAACTTAGACGAGCAAGGCATCCAATGGTACAAAAAATTAGTTACTGATTTCACTCAAAATAGGCTAACTATTGTGTGTTCCAATCAAAATCATGAATTCGACTTTTGCCAAGAGCAATTATTCATTACAGATTACAAGCTTTAAATCTTCCAGAAAGCTCTTTTTTCTGTCTATTTTATGGCTATCTTCCAGAAGATGCCTCTTTTAAAAAAGATAAAATAAATTATTCTTTAAATGTTTTATTTTAAGAATTTAGTTTTACCTTTGCACTCCGAAATTTAGGATTTCACAAATTAAATATTGAACTTTGAGATTTAAGCTAAAAATTTAACAAAATTTTAGCTAGCTTTTAGAAAATACAAAAATAAGTTTTCATATATAAGTTTAGGTTTAGGTTGATAGAGCGGTCTCATTTCTGAAAAGATTTGAGGCCGTTCGTTATTTAAGAGGAATTGTTTTAATTCGTAACCTTATTTGCATACACCCGTTCAATAGTTTAAGTTTATTTCCAGAATTTCAAATTAAAATCATTGGATAAAAAAACCCTTAGAAAAGAAGCCTTAGAAAGAAGATTGGCGTTAAGCTCAAAAGATTACTGGCATCTTAATGATTTATTACTCCATCAAATTCAAAAATTTGATTGGTCTAACATCACTTATCTCCACCTATTTTTGCCTATTAAAGAAAAAAAGGAAGTAGATACATTTGAAATTCTTTCTTTTTTTAAGCATCATAATCCTGAAATCAAAATCATTATCCCTCGCTGTAATTTTAATGATCACTCTTTAGAAAATGTTGTTTTTGATTATGAACATACTGTTTTGGTAAAAAATAAATACCATATTCCAGAACCTCTTTATGGGAAAATAATCAGAGAAGACTTCATTGATGCCGTGTTGGTTCCTCTCTTAGCTTTTGACCAAAAAGGCAATAGAATAGGTTATGGAGCTGGGTTTTATGATAGATTTTTAAAAAAATGCAGACCAGAAACATTGAAAATTGGTCTTTCTTTATTCGGTCCAGTTTCAGGATTAATAGAAAATGATGAGTTTGATGTTAACTTAACGCATTGCATCACAGCCGATAAAATTTACATTTTCTAAACCAAACTCAAATTTCCAAATTAATATTTTACTGCTATATTTGAGCCATCAATAAGGGGTGCCTTGTTTGTGTACAATAAAGGAAATGCTAGCTAAAATCCTTTCACAAATACAAAACCAGGCTGAGATCATACCCAACTTCAAAGCTTTAAGTGAGAAGTAAAAATTTTGAATTTTTACTTTTTAATTTTTTGTTCGAAGTGCACCTGATCCGGATAATGCCGGCGTAGGGAATAAGGTATAAGTTAAATTTTACGAGTGGGTTTACCCCTAAACTTTACTCTTTAACTTAAAAAATTACAACATTGAAAAAGCTATTGATTACGATTTTTATCGCAACACTTTGCCCTATTTATCTTTGGGCACAATCTACACTTACAGGAAAAGTGATAGATGCTTACAACCAACAAATTTTAGCCGGAGCTAATCTGAGTTTAGAAAACACCGTTAGCACGCAAACCAATTCAAAAGGCGAGTTTATTTTTAAAAACTTAAAAAACGGAAATTATCAGCTAAAAATCACTTTTTTAGGTTACCAATCTAAAACTTTGAGCCTCCAAATCTCTGGAAACCAAGACCTCACCATTACGCTAAAGAAGCTTAATTTATTATCAGATGAAGTGGTGGTGAGTGCCACCAGAGCTTCTGCAAATTCTGCTACCACATTTAAAAATTTATCAAAAGAAGACTTGGCTAAAAACAATTATGGGCAAGATCTTCCTTATTTGCTAGATCAAACACCGGGTGTGGTTACTTATTCTGATGCGGGTGCAGGAGTGGGCTATACCGGAATCCGGATTCGTGGCTCAGACCCTACTCGTGTAAACGTAACCATCAACGGCATTCCTTATAATGATACTGAAAGTCAGGGAACTTATTGGGTAGATTTACCCGACTTTGTTTCTTCGGTTGATAACATTCAAATTCAAAGAGGAGTAGGAACTTCTACAAACGGTGCTGGGGCTTTCGGTGGAAGTTTAAACATCCAAACCACTACTTTAGCAGATTCTGCTTATGGCGAATTAAACAACTCCGCAGGTTCTTACGGAACCTTAAAAAACACCATTAAACTAGGAACTGGCTTAATGAATGGGAAATGGAGTTTTGATGGAAGATTATCTAGAATTGTTTCTGATGGTTATATCGATAGAGCTTCATCCAACCTAAAATCCTACTTTTTATCGGGTGCTTATTATGGCAAAAATAGTTTGTTACGCTTAAATGTATTCACAGGAAATGAGAAAACTTATCAAGCTTGGAACGGTGTACCACAAGATAAGTTAGCTACTGACAGAACTTATAATCAATTTACATATAACAACCAAACGGATAATTATCAGCAAGATCATTATCAATTATTGTATTCCAAAAGCTTTTCCCCGAGCTTCTCCTTTAATGGTGCTTTACATTACACCAAAGGAAAGGGTTACTATGAAGAATATAAAAAAGATCAGGCTTTCGCCGATTATAATTTGAATAATTTGATTATTGGTACTGATACTTTAAGTAACACTAATTTGGTAAGAAGACTTTGGTTAAAAAATGATTTTTACGGTTTAACTTACGCTTTTGATTATCATCCTGATGCCAAATTTGATTTCACTTTAGGTGGTGCTTATAACGAATATAGCGGCGACCATTACGGACAAGTGATTTGGGCTCAATACGCCTCAAACAGCACCATCGATGGCAATTATTATTTCGATAATGGTTTTAAAACCGATTTCAACATCTTCGGAAAAGCCACTTATCATTTGTCAAAACTAGCTCTTTTTGCTGATTTACAGTACAGAACTTTAGGATATAAATTTTTAGGTTTTGATAGAAATAAGAACAATGTTACCCAACATGCAGATTTGAATTTCTTTAATCCAAAATTAGGATTCACCTATTTCATCAATCCTGAAAGTAATTTCTACGCCTCATTTTCGGTAGCACATAAAGAACCCAATCGTGATGATTACACCCAATCCACACCAGAAAGTCGCCCACTTCCGGAAGTTTTAAATGATGTAGAAGCGGGTTATCGCTTCAGCGGAAAAGTAATTTCTGGTGGTATCAACTTTTATTCTATGATGTACAAAAACCAATTGGTTTTAACCGGTCAGATCAATGATGTGGGTGCTTATATCCGTTCCAATGTTCCAGATAGTTATAGAAATGGGGTTGAATTGGATGCTCAAGCTCATCTTAGCAAAAAGATAAACTGGGCTTTAACTGCGGCTTTCAGCCAAAATAAGGTGAAAAATTTTGTAGAATATTTGGATGATTATGACAATGGCGGACAAGTAGTTAATCATTATACTAAAACAGATTTAGCTTTTTCTCCAAATTTTGTAGGCTCAAGTACCATTAGTTTTAAGCCTTTTTCTAGAGCAGAAATTGCTTTTATTAGCAAATATGTGAGCAAGCAATATTTGGATAATACCTCTAACGAAGCCAGAAAATTAGATGCTTTCTTTGTGAATAATCTGCGTTTAAGCTACGATTTGAAATTAAAAGGAGTGAAAAGTTTAGGTTTTGGATTGCTCATCAATAATATTTTCAACGAATTGTACGCCAGCAACGGTTACACATTTAGTTATATCTACGGTGGCCCACAAACCGAGAATTATTATTACCCACAAGCAGAAACCAATTTTTTAGCTTCTATTAATTTGAAGTTTTAAATCATCTAGCGGCCCTCCAACAGTAAATTACTATTGGAGGGTTTTTCAATGTTAAATAAAGTTTTCTTTTTTGTAATATTTTAAGCGAAAACCCCTGTTAAAAAGATTAAAGCTTAACTTTACTTTGTTCAAAAAATCTCAAACATGAAATACTTTAAATATTTAATATGTGCTGTTGCATTAGTACCCATGATGGCTTCAGCACAAAATCCAACTAAAACTCCTGTTTTAACCAGTCAAATTACATCTTCACCTGCCCGACCAAAATTAGTGGTAGGAATTGTGATTGACCAAATGCGTTGGGATTACCTTTATCGCTATGCAAACAGATATGGTACCGGTGGATTTAATAGATTATTAAAAGAAGGTTTCACCTGCGAAAACACCCAGATTCCATACGTACCCACAGTAACAGCCGCCGGCCATACAGGAATTTATACAGGTTCTGTTCCTTCCCTCACTGGAATTGCGGGTAATGATTTTATCATCCAAGCTACCGGGGAACCCTTATACTGTACTGAAGATCACTCCGTAAAAACAGTAGGAAGTACTTCTAAAGCTGGCGAAATGTCTCCCAATAATTTAAAAGTAACCACCATTACAGATGAGTTAAAACTGGCAACAAATTTCCGCTCTAAAGTTATCGGGATTGCGCTGAAAGATCGCGGTGGAATTTTGCCTGCTGGCCATGCAGCTAACGCAGCTTATTGGTTTGATGATGCTGGTGGAAATTGGATTACCAGTACCTACTACATGAATCAATTACCTACTTGGGTAAACAATTTCAACAATCAGAAATTAGCCGAAAAGTACATCAAACAGAACTGGAACACGCTTTATCCTCTCAACACTTATGTACAAAGTACAGCCGATGATAATGCTTATGAAGGAAAAATGAAAGGAGAAACGGCTCCGATTTTCCCTCATGAGACCTCAAAAATGATGAATGGCTCTTTTGGGATCATCAGAAATACCCCTTTTGGAAATTCCATTACTTTAGATTTTGCAAAAGATGCCTTAATCAATGAAAAACTAGGCAAAGGAAATCAAACCGATTTCTTAGCTATCAGCTTATCTTCAACAGATTACGTTGGGCATCAATATGGCGTAAATGCCATAGAAACTGAAGACACTTATTTAAGATTAGATAAAGATCTAGCTAAATTTTTCAATACGTTGGACGCGACTGTTGGTAAAGGAAATTACACTGTCTTCTTATCCGCAGATCACGGAGCTGCACATAATCCAGGTTTCTTAAACGACCATAAAATTCCAGCCGGTTTATGGAATGGAAAAGAAATCCTAAAAAACCTAAACGCCTTATTGGCTCAAAAATTTGGTCAGGAGAACCTGATTTTAAATTTTGAGAATTATCAGGTCAATTTTAATAATCCTTTGATTGAGAAATCAAACATCAACATGGAAGAATTAAAGGCTTTCTGTATCGATTATTTAAAGAAACAAGAAGGTGTTGCCCATGCAATAGATATGGAAAAAACATCCATCGCTTCTCTGCCTGATGCATTAAAAACCAGAGTTATCAATGGTTATAATAGAGAAAGAAGCGGTGCCATTCAAATTTTGCTAGATCCAGCTTGGTTCCAAGGTTACGGAAAAACAGGGACTACACATGGCACTTGGAACCCCTATGACACACATATTCCATTAGTTTTCATGGGTTGGGGCATCAAACATGGCAGTCTAAATCGTCCAACAAGTATGGCTGATATTGCTCCAACTATTGCCGCCTTACTACACATTCAAGAGCCCAACGGAAATATTGGTGAACCGATAGAAGAAGTATTAAAGAAATAAATAACGAAGTAAAATGATTAAGGCGTTTTCACACGCTATCCGCTCATACCTGCCTACCGGACAGGAAGGCTGCTCAAGGCATTAGCCACAAGCTGGTATCCTTGCCAGTCAGGTAGGTGCTGCTATCGTTAACGCAAAATTAAAACACAAATAATTGAAAAAATTTATTTCAAAACTACATTATCTCACTCAGGATTTAGAGAATAGAAGTCATCTAGAACAGGTAGAAATCGCTTGCGAAGCTGGATGCAAATGGATTCAATATCGCTGTTTAAGCAAATCAGACAAGGAAATGCTGGCAGAACTCCATGAAATTGCTGCAGTTTGCGATGATTGGGGAACAACACTTTTAGTTACCAACCATTGGCATCTTTTACCTTTGGCAGATATACAGGGTGTACATATCGAAGACATGGATGCTGATTTGAATAGCATCAGGACAAATATTGGTGATGATAAGATTTTAGGCGCTTCGGCTACTGATTATCCTCAAATTGTAAAACACATTAAAAACGGCGTAGATTATATCGGCTGTGGACCATTTGCACATACCGATACAAAACCTAATAACCATCAACACTGGGGTATTGATGGTTATCAAACTGTAGTGAAAGATTTAGAAAAAGACCAACTTTCAATTCCGCTAATTGCAGCCGGAGGAGTAAATTTAGCATCGGTTAAAGATTTAATGGAAACAGGCATTCACGGAATTGCAGTTTCTGCAGCAATTAATCAATCGGAAAATCCCTCAGCTGCTTATAAATCTTTCCATCAATTATTGTTTTAGTCTATATCCAATGTCAAGTCATCATATCGTAAGGGAAAAACAAGAGCCCGCTTTGGTAATTCTTTCTCTTTACCAGTTTGATGAAGAATATTTAGGGCAGTTATTAGAATGGTCTCCAACTGTTTTGGTTTCCTCAAGAATTATAGATGAGGTAGATTCTCTAGGTATAAAAATAGACCTCATTATTAGTGATAATAAAAATTATACATCCAATCAGGAACATGTGAAAATTATTCACTCTATGGTGGATGAATTAGAAGATGCTTTAAAATACTTAGTAGGCGAGGGCTATCCGGCAGTTAATGTTATTCATCACCATTTTGATGCTAAAGACTATGTTTTCTACACTGATTTTATTGATTTGGTGGTTTTTTGTGAGGATCAGAAAATCTATCCCATCCAATCTGGCTTTAGCAAATGGAAATCAAAAAACGAGGAGATTAAAATTCTCTATCCCGAAACGGTTAAAGCGCTTTCTACATCGGGATTAAAAATTCTCGAACATCATCATTATCAAACTTTAAAAGATGGATTTTTTAGTTTTACCTTTGAGCAACGCTTTATTTTTATTGCCGAACAATTATGATTGAGATTAAACCAGCGAAAATTTCAGATATTCCTGTTATTCATCAACTAGCACACGAAATTTGGTGGCCAACCTATAAAGATGTTTTATCTGATGAGCAAATTACCTTTATGTTGGATAAAATGTATGCAGAAGATTCCTTAAAACAACAATTTAATGATGGAAATACTTTCTTAATTCTTTATGCCAATGACACTCCTAAAGGTTTTGCTGCTTTTTCCGAAACAGATATAGACAAAAACTATAAACTTCAAAAACTATATCTACATCCAGATCAACAAGGTAAAGGAGCTGGAAAAAAATTGATAGAATTTGTTGAAAATGAGGTGAAAAAAAGGGGAGGTGAAATTTTAATCCTCAATGTGAACCGAGGAAATAAAGCTCGTTTTTTTTATGAAAAAATAGGTTATCAAATCATTCAGGAAATAGATATTCCATACTTTCAGTTTATCATGGATGATTATGTGATGAGCAAATCTCTAGTTTAAATATCGTTTAACACTAATTCAGCTACCTCTTTTCCTGTTAAACTGCCCAAGGCCACTCCCATTCCATTACATTTTGCTGCTAAATAAATGCTATCGTCAATTTTTATGATGAGTGGTGCTAAATCTTCTCCAAATCCCATGATACCGCTCCATCTATAATCAATTCTTATGTTTTTATGAGGATATATTACTTCTGACAATAATAATTCTAATCTTTCCTGAACAGGTTGTGTGATTTCTAAATCAAAACTTTCTTCCGCTTTAAAATTCAGATTTCTACCTCCTCCTAAAAGAATTCTTCCATCAATATTTCTGAAATAATAATAACCCTCATCATAATGAAAAGTACCTTTAAACTTTAAATCAGGGATGGGCTCTGTAACTAAAACTTGTCCTCTACCGGGTAAAATCTCTGCCTCTGGAAGCAATTGAGAAGTAAATGCATTGGTCGCAAATATGACTTTTTTCGACTTAAAAACCCCAATAGAAGTTCTGATAGAAACCAAATCCTCCCTTTCAAAAGCCTGAACTTCACATTGATTAAAAATTTCAACACCTAAGGATCGAACTTTAAGCATCAAAGCTTGCATCATTTTACCGGTATCAATCTGCCCCTCAAAACGATTAAAAATTAAACCTCTTGTTTTCTGGAAACCAAAATCGGTAATTTTATCACTAGAATCGGTAAAAATGGCAGGGGCTCCAAAAATAGGTTTTAGCAATTTGTTGAGGTAATGAATTGCTGAAAATGAGGCCTCTTGTATAGCCTGATCATCTTCTAAAAAGAGCTCATAACCGCCATATTGTTCGTAAGAAATAGCTTGATCTCCCAAATGATTTCGAAGCGTTTTTAATCCTAAAACACGCTTTTCTACCAAGCGATATACGGTCTCCTCTCCATTAGTTTTAATATCGTTCATCAGTTCAGAAACACTTCCAAAACATGCAAAACCAGCATTTTTAGTGCTCGCACCCGATGGTAAAATACCTCTTTCTACAATGGCAATTTTTAAACTAGGCTTTTCAATTTTTAAGTGTAAAGCAGCATTTAAACCTACTATACCGCTACCAATGATGATGACATCATAGGTGCTAAAAAAAGTTTGTTGTTCCCAATACGAAAAAGTAAGTTGCATCTTTTAAAGGTAAATTATTTGAATCAAATTTTTAAAAGGAATACTTTTTGATGATATTTATTTAATTAAAATTTAGGAAATGTATATAACACTATTTATAGCTATTGCGATCATCAGTTTTGGGGTACAATGGCGCTTTAAAAGTAAATTTAAAAAATATTCAGAGCTAGCAATTAGCTCTGGATTAAGTGGTGCGGAAGTAGCTCAAAGAATGCTTCAAGATCATGGTATTTATGATGTAGAGATTATCTCTGTGGATGGTCCTCTAACTGATCATTATAATCCAGAAAACAAAACAGTTAATCTCTCTCCAGACGTTTATCATGGAAGAAGTATAGCGGCTGCCGCGGTTGCAGCACATGAGTGTGGACACGCTGTACAACACGCCAAAGCTTATGCTTGGCTACAATTCAGATCCTCTATGGTACCAATGGTTAATGTTGCCTCTAACTTAGTGCAATGGACATTAATGATTGGTTTTTTCTTATTCGTGTTTTCAAAAATCACCATCATTTTAGCCATTGGTGTGGGTGCTTTAGCTATTTTAACTTTCTTTAGCTTTGTTACTTTACCTGTCGAATTTGATGCCAGCAGAAGAGCTTTAGCTTGGTTGCAAACCAATAGAGGAATCATGCAAACCAGTATAGAGAATGATCAAGCAAAAGACGCTTTATGGTGGGCTGCTATGACTTATGTTGTTGCCGCTTTAGCCTCGTTAGCAACTTTAGTATATTATGCCATGATGCTCTTTGGCAGAAGAGATTAAAGATAAATGAAAAAAGAAAAAGGCTCGAGAAGAATTTCTCGAGCCTTTTTTGTATCAGAATGTACGTTTTTAATTCAATTTAAACGGAGCAATCAATGCAAATTGAGGGATTTTAACTTCAATTAGCTCATTATCCACCAATCTTTTCATTTGGTAAGTTCCTTGCATATTGCCTATATCGGTTTTTAGATTGCAACCAGAAACATATTCATGATGCTGACCAGGCTGTATAATCGGCTGTAAGCCAACTACGCCTTCGCCTTCTACTTCTCTTTTAGAACCATTAGAATCAAAAATAATCCAATGCCTGCGTAAAAGTTGCACACTATAATCACTCAGGTTCTCAATCTGGATTTTATACGCAAACATAAAATGCTCGTTAGCAGGATTAGAATACTCCGGCTGGTAGGTGGTTTCTACAGAAACTTTCACTCCTTCAGTAATTTGAGCTACCATGTTTTTAATTTTTTTCTTAATTTATTAGAATAATTTTAAAATCGCAAACTTTAAGCGAATTCTGGTTCAAATTTATTAGCAATTTCGTTCAAAACGTTTTCAATTGCTTCTAAACTATCTAAGGAAACTAACTTCATTCTATACTCCTTAAAATTCGGAATACCTTTAAAATAGTTGGCATAATGCCTTCGCATTTCAAAAATTCCTGTTTTTGGACCCTTCCATTCGATAGATTTTTGCAGATGAATTCTACAAGTTTCTACCCTTTCTTGCAAAGTTGGACCAGCCAAATGTTCTCCTGTTTTAAAGAAATGTTTAATCTCTCTAAAAATCCAAGGATAACCAATAGAAGCCCTGCCAATCATAATTCCATCTACCTCGTATTCCAACCTCCAATTGGCCGCCTTTTCTGGCGAATCTACATCGCCATTCCCAAAAATTGGAATTTTTATTCTTGGATTTCTTTTGATTTCGCGAATTAAAGTCCAATCTGCCTCACCTTTATACATCTGAGAACGCGTTCTGCCATGAATGGTGAGCGCCTGAATGCCAACATCTTGTAAACGTTCTGCAACCTCATAAACATTTTTGGTATTATCATCCCAGCCTAAACGAGTTTTCACAGTAACCGGCAAATGCGTGGCTTTTACTACTGCGGAAGTCATTTCTACCATTTTATCAATATCCTGCAACAAACTTGCACCTGCTCCGCGGCAAGCCACATTTTTAACAGGGCATCCGTAATTAATATCAATTAAATCCGGATTAGCTTGAGAGGAAATTTCTGCTGCTTGGCGCATGTGTTCAATCTCTGAACCGAAAATTTGAATGCCGATAGGGCGCTCATACTCGAAAATATCTAATTTTTGACGACTTTTAGCGGCATCTCTGATCAAACCTTCAGAGGAAATAAACTCGGTGTACATCATATCCACTCCGTTTTGCTTACACACAAAACGAAAAGGTGGATCGCTCACATCTTCCATTGGCGCCAACAAAAGCGGGAATTCTCCTAAGTCAATATTTCCAATTTTAACCGACATTCAAAAATCTATTCCTTAATTTAACCGCAAATTTATTAAAAAGTATTGATTATGATTGACATGAGAAAGTCAACAGCTTATCATCCTGCCTTACAATTGGTATTTCTTCTTTTAATTTCTACTGTTGCTGCACTAGTTTTCACCGTTTTAGGAATGTTATTCTGGTTTGCGATAGACTCCCACGCCTCATTAGCGATACTCAAAAGCGATGCTAGCCTGATGAATATTAATTTCTTGAGAATTATGCAAATCAGTAGCACCACTGGGCTTTTTATTGCCGGACCCATCGCTTTTTCATTCCTAGTCAAAGTAAAACCTGTCCATTATTTTTATTTCGATGAGCAATTAAAATGGTCTTTATTTCTAATGATGATTGCCATTATGTTTTTCTCCAATCCATTATTAGAATGGATTACAGCACTCAATCAAAAAATGAGTTTTCCGGATGCGCTAAAAGGTTTGGAAGCTTGGATGAAAGAAAAAGAAGACCAAAATGATACTTTAACCAAACAATTATTGGTGATGAAAGATTGGGGTGCTTTCAGTATCAATTTACTGATGGTAGCCATCTTACCCGCTATCGGTGAGGAACTTTTTTTTAGAGGCGGCATACAAAATATTTTAAGGCAGTGGTTTAAAAATCATCATGTAGCCATTTGGGTTACGGCAATTATTTTTAGTGCCATCCATTTACAATTTTATGGATTTTTACCTCGTATGCTTTTAGGCACCTTATTTGGTTATTTGTTAGTTTATGGAAAAAGTATTTGGCTAGCTATTTTAGGTCATTTTTTAAACAATGGAACTGCTGTAGTTGCAGCTTATATCCTACAAAGACAAGGTAAAAGCATAGAACAAATAGATCAAATGAGTTCATTTAGTTCGGTGAATTACCTCATAAGTGCAATAATTACCTTAGTTTTGATCATATTTTTCTTCTATCAAACCAAAAAAGAAAGTACACATTATGAACAATTGGGTTAAAGTTTACAGCAATAGCCAATATTTTAAATCTGAAATGGTAAAACAGGTTTTAATAGACCATGAAATTGAAGCGGTGATTATGAATAAACAAGATTCTTCTTACAAATTTGGAATGGTTGAGGTACATGTTGAAGAATCAAATGAAGAGCGAGCTAAACAAATCATAGAAGAAAACGATCTTTAATGAAGACCAGATCCATTACAGGCCTATTATTTGTGATTGTTATGGTGGCATCTATGTTATTAGGTGCCTATGTTTTCACCGGATTTTATGTTTTACTGAGCCTTTTTTGTTTAAACGAGTTCTTATCACTGATCAAAAAAGCAGAAATTAAACCTCACAAAATATGGACTTTTTTAGCTGCTACTATCATTTTATTGGGGATTACCTTACCACATTTCTTAAATTTTGATCCTAAATGGAGCTTTTTACTGATTCCGGTTTTGTTGGGCTTTTTTATTGCCGAATTGTATCAAAAATCAAAACATCCTTTTAACAATATTGCATTCAGTTTTTTAAGTGTAATTTATGCTGTATTCCCTTTCGTAGCTTTCTTTTCTATCGCTTTTATTTCTGGAGCTTATAATTTTCATTTGGCTTTAGGCTTTTTCATGATGCTTTGGGCCAATGATACGGGTGCTTATCTATTCGGAATTAAATTTGGAAAACATCGCCTTTTCGAGCGTCACTCGCCCAAAAAATCTTGGGAAGGCTTTTTTGGTGGAGTATTCACCAGCATTTTAATGGCTTATATCATCTCTCACTATTATCAAGATTATGCTTTGATTCATTGGATGGTGATGGCGCTCATCATCTCTTGCTTCGGAACTTTGGGCGATTTAGTAGAATCTATGTTTAAACGCAGCATTGATGTTAAAGATTCTGGAAGCATCTTACCAGGACATGGCGGCTTGTTAGATCGTTTTGATGGATTGCTGCTTTCCGCTCCTTTAGTATTCGTTTACCTCTATTTAATTACTTATTAGTAATTTTGTCAAAAAAATTATTCAATGACCATTCATAAAGAAGGCTATACCTCCATCGCTCTTTGCGTATTATTCATCTTTGTTACCAACGCTTTAATTAAGTATTATTTGCCAGATGTAACTTGGTTAGTTTGGATTTGGTATGCTGTTTCGGCCTTTTTATTCTTCATCATTTTACAGTTTTTCAGAAGCCCAAGCAGAAATTGGGTAATCAACGAGCAGCAAATTATTTGCCCCGCAGATGGTAAAGTGGTAGTGATTGAAGAAACGACAGAAACTGAATTTTTAAAAGACAAACGCATTCAGATTTCGGTGTTCATGTCGCCGGTAAATGTGCATGTAAACCGTAACCCTTTAAGTGGTGTGGTGAAATATTTTAAATATCATCCTGGTAAATATTTAGTGGCTTGGGATCCAAAATCTTCTACAGAAAATGAAAGAACCACCACGGTGGTAGAACATAAAAGCGGTGTTCAGGTATTGTATCGCCAAATTGCTGGTGCATTAGCTCGACGTATTGTTTGGTATGTAAAAGAAGGTGATCAAGTGACACAAAGCAAACAATTTGGCTTTATCAAATTTGGCTCTAGAGTGGATGTTTTCTTACCCGTGGGCACCAAAATCAATGTGAATTTAGGTGAAGTGGTAAAAGGCGGAATTACAGTTTTGGCTACTTTGGGATAGGGTTGGATTTTAATAGCGGGATGTGAATTTGTGTTGAAATGGCATTACTTGCAGAACCAATGTCGCACCGCACATAACTAAATAATTACCGAAAAATCTGTGTTGAACCATTGTCAGCCATTTTTGCACAAATTTGCTATTAGCAGTAGATGTAACTTTTCTTTAGTTAGGATATTCAAGCGTTGTCGGGTATAGTTGGTTCCATTATAACATACTTGATTTGAGGCAGTTCTCAAACAACAACTATTAGTTTATTCACCAAGTGCTTTTTTGAAGTGCTGACTTTAATATCCCTCTATGATTATGTCTTGAGGCAAGCCAACTCTCATGAAATATCTTGCAAAAGCTTGTGATAAGTGTTCCCTGTATGGGGGTAAAAGTCTTTGTCTTGAAACGAGGCTTCCCGCAATTGCTCGCAAACTTTCAATTTGTATACCGTAAACATTTCTAAAATCTACCACGATATAATCTTGAATATTATTTTCTACTGATTTGTTTAACAAATGATAACCAGGTAGGAATCCTTTCTTCAAATTATCAATATTTTTTTTAATCGCTCTCTTACTTTTCTCAATTTCAGGTAGATTTTCAACAAATATTTTTAACGAAAAATACGGACAAACAAGTGCAATTTGTATTTTATTATTAACTAAATCACATGATTGAGATAAAAGTATGGAATCAATAAGTTTAATTTCAATCTCAGGTTCACTACCTATTTCGATATTAGAAGGAGGAATTAAAATTGGACAATCAGGGATCAAATCTCCTTGCTCTATTTCATTAGAATGATTAATCTCGTTATACCATGTGAATTCCATATTAAATATTCTTAATCAATCACAATGTATGGCTTGTATTTTGAAATAGATTTGATTCTACTTTTAACTCTCATGGTTTTGCTAAAAATAACGTTTGCTATTAAATCAAATTCACTTAAACTGTTTTCTTCCCATGTTGAACTATTTTGCGCTTCCATATTTTCCAAGTTCAAAATCGTTGATATTAGGTTATCTTTTTTCCAATTTGAAAGAAAAAAATCTTCAGGATTTAAATTATAGATTTTACCAAGGCAAGTACTCGACATGTTAAATTCAACAAAAAATTCATGTTTTATTTGAGTAACAGTATTTTCGATATTTATTGTTGTTGGAACTACTAATAACATACTTTGCTATTTAAAAGATTCATACATTTTACCATTTGTCAAAGACTTAAACATACGGCTACTTAATTCATGAGCGCTTTCTAACCAATCTATCAGTTTTTGAGTATTATACTTTGTTTTTTCGCCAAATACTTTAGTTTGTAACACTAATCCCTTTTTCGAATTATTTATCATGCCATTTCTTAAAGTTAATGATACAATTTTATCGTCGACTTGATAATTAAATGTAAAATTAACATCATTCATTTTAGAGTCAATATCCTGCATAAAATTATCATTAAAACTCAATTGAAAATTCGAATTTAAAAAATCTAAAGGTGCTTCTTTATTTTTGTCATATTCAAAAAAATCAATGTATGTTAAAGCAGGAGTCAGACTAATCTCAGAATATTTTGGATAGATATTAGTCAGAACATTGAGAACGTTATTCGCATCATCTCTAAATTGTTTCCAAAAATATTTTTCATCGATTGTGTTAGTCGAAATTAAACCAGGTCCAATTTGCACCAAAGGATAACTGCCTGGTTGTTCTCTAAACCTATATACGGGATTGCCCTTTACAACTTCTAATGGGACTTCAGGTGGTATTAAATTTTCTCGATGAGGGTATTCTACTTTAAGATTTGAGTATAAATCTCCATGTAGATACTGGAAATCTACAATATCTGCGTTACTTGTAATATCCCACTTTATCTCAAAAACCACCTCCAATAACGGAGCTTTGGGCAATTTACTCATAATTTCATTTACTAAATAAAAGACAAATATATTTATAAAATGAACAAATAATTTCATTTTAAGGTTATTTAACACTTTTTTGAATTATTATTACCTCTCATTTTTTTGGCAAAACTTTATGCGTTCAAATAAATTCTCATATTTATTTTCAAATATTTTATTTGTCCAAATTTAATTACAAAAGGTTTTTTTGTCGAGTTAATTTGTCCGTTTGGAAAGCTGGAAATATTCTTTAACTGATGAATTTAATTCGAGGAACATTTACTTCTAACTCGTATATGTGTATAGTATTACTCCCACAACACTTCCAATTTAAAGTTATTAAGACTTTTAAATCAATCCAAAATACAATTACTTTCTAATAAAATAACCTGAAAAGGAACAAAACCGACTAAACCTACTTTCTTTGCAAATTGCACTGCATTAGCTTTTCAAAAAAACATAACTCTTTAATCCTAAAATTTAAATAAATTCATCCTTAGTTATCTTTTTAAGAATTTTTGATAGAAAGGTAGGGTAAACGATTGGGTTTGCGGTATATTGCTTATACGCGTATTTTTTAATTTAAAGCTTTTTTCACTTGGATAAAGAGGAGTTTAAACTGCTATTTGATACCTATTTTGAGCCGATAAAGAATTATCTCTTTTACAGAGTGGGTGATGTGGATGTAGCTACAGATATTACACAAGACGTATTTATGCGTGTTTGGGAAAAGCAAATGAAGCTTGACTTAAATAACGCCAAGTATTTATTGTACAAAATTGCCAGAGATATGCTGGTGAGTAAGTACCGCAGGATGGAGGTGGAAAACAAGTATCAACAAAGGATGCAGTTTGTGTTAACAGAGGTAACTACAGATGATAGTTATGATTATAAGCAGCTGCAAAATAAGTATGAGAATGCTTTGATTAAACTGCCCGAAAAGCAGCGAACGGTATTTTTGATGAGCAGAGTTGAAGAATTAAAATATGCAGAGATAGCGGAACGCTTAGACATTAGTATTAAAACAGTAGAGAAAAGAATGTCTAATGCATTGTTTTATTTAAGAAAGGTTTTAGCAACATGAAACACGTTGACGAAAAAAATAATTTAAACGATCCGGTTGATTTAATTGACAGGATGAAACCCATGAAGGCACAAAGAACTAAAGAACAGGTTTGGACTGAGCTAGAAGCAATGGTGGCGCAAGAACCTTCAGTAGTGAAGGTGAGAAAGTTGACTCCAATATCTTGGCAAGTAGCGGCAAGTGTAGCTATTTTGGTTTGCTTAAGTGTGCTTAGTGCAAAATATTATACCAAAAGTATTTATTGCGCAGTTGGCGAGCAAAAAACAGCGATGCTGCCTGATGGCTCGTCTGT
The DNA here is from genome assembly GCA_014763615.1 of Sphingobacteriales bacterium. Classification (GTDB taxonomy): domain Bacteria; phylum Bacteroidota; class Bacteroidia; order Sphingobacteriales; family Sphingobacteriaceae; genus Pseudopedobacter. Next base: position 113,353 of record JACXVB010000003.1, read on the forward strand.
ATCATTGAATGCTAAATCTAGCGTATCATTTCATCCATTTTGGTGGAAATTTGATAAAACCGTAACATTGGAAGGCGAGGGATTTTTTGAAGGAAAACATGCGAAGGGTTTTACCGTGAGCTCTACATTAGGAGAGGTAACTGTATTAGGTACAAGCTTTAATATTTTTGCAAGAGATAATGATTATGAGGTGACTTGCTTAACAGGTAAAGTGAGAGTAAAATCAAACTCAACCAATGAAGAAACAATAATTAATCCTAATGAAATGATTTCTTTAAAGAATTCTGGTAGTTTTGGATCTAAAATTAAAGTTGATGCAAAACTGGCTTTAGACTGGACAAATGGTCAATTCATTTTCACACAAATTCCGCTAAAAAAAGTACTTTCTGAGGTTTCAAGACGTTACGGAATAGCAATTGAAAATATTGATGATTTAAACCAACCCTACACAGGGAGTTTTACCCAACAAAACCACATTGAGGCTGTTTTAGATATTATTTGTAAACCATTTGGTCTTGACTATAAAAAATTACCATCGGGAGGATTTGTTATTGAGCAAGCGCCTTAAAAAAGCGCTCTCTTCTTTGGTGATTTTATTTTTTCTGGTTTCAAAAACTTTTAGCTTGTTTGCACAACAAGCTATTGTTGTTAAAGCTCTTCGTCAGCCTCTTAATAAAATCATCACCAAACTAAGAGATCAGTATGATATTAAACTATCGTTTAATGATGATAAGCTTGCCCAGTATGTTTTAGACGTAAATCAAACTTTTAATTCTGCTGATGATGCCCTTCATTTTCTGATTAAAGGTTTACCCTTAAACATTGAAAAACTAGATGATGTATTTGTCATCACCAGCAGAGCAGCTATCATCACCGATAAAAAGTTCCTTTTATCAGGATATGTGATGGATGGACACAGTTATGAATCATTGCCTTTCGCTAGCATCAGCATACAAGGTTATCCCTTAATTACTGATCAGAAAGGAAATTTCTCTTATGCTTCTAACACTGATTCTATTTTTAAACTGCATATTTCTTACTTAGGTTATTATAAGTTAGATACCTTGATAGCGGCGGGCAGTAATATCCCTATAAAACTATTTCAAAACACAATAAACATTAGTGAAGTAGTGCTCGACGGCGGAGGACCTTTACAGAAAAATTTAGATACCTCATACCATGCCGGAAGCTTAAAAATCAATCATACTGTTGGTGAGTATTTGCCGGGCAGCAGCGATAATTCTGTATATAATCTGCTGCGCTTACAACCTGGTATTTTAGCCTCGGGAGAACAATCAAACGATTTAATTATTTGGGGCAGCTATCGCGGGCAAACCAAAGTTTCTTTTGATGGATTTACCATTTTTGGCCTCAAAAACTTCAATGATAATATTGGAGCCATTAACCCATTAATTACCAAAGATTTAACTATTAAAAAAGGGGGTTATGGAGTAGAGCAGGGTGATAGAGTAGGTGGAATTGTAGATATCACCGGAATTGATGGCGGAATTGCCGCACCTTCTGTAAAAGTGGGTGTAAACAACCTTACGCTCAACGCCATGGTAAGTACGCCACTTTTCAAAAACACCTCTTTAGTACTCGCGGGTAGGCAAACTTATTACAACTTTTATAATTCTTACAATTTTAGTCCACAGCAAAATAATAGAAATGAGGTAGATTTAACGATTAAGCCTAATTATAATTTTGAGGATTATAATCTTAAATTTTCTGGAAGATCAAACAAAGGAGATAACTATTATTTAAGCTTATTTTCTGGTAATGATAACTTTTCTTCGTCTTATTCTACCAGTCAGAATACTTTAGATATCAATGGCTCAAATAACGAAAGCAACCGCCAGTATGGTGGTGCCGCTTTTTACAGCAAAGTATGGAAAAATGGTAGCATTAGTAACGTTACCATTGCTTCATCGGGATTAAAAAACTATAATTTAGAGAATATTGATTTAAGAAAGAAGGCAAATAATGAGCTATACAATGGTACTGATGATTTAATCAGAAACAACATTCAAGAACAAAGTATTAAGCTTACACATAAACTTGCCAGTACTAAAAAATCAAATATTCTTTTTGGATTGGGATTTATCAACAATCAAACTTTTCTAAAAATAGATTCTGCTACTATTAATCATATTAATGATAGTTCCTCTAGTAATAGGCTAAATGCTTTTATTGAGGATTCTTATTTCTTCACTCCTAAATTTAAGATTGTTCCTGGCATTAGGGCTGATTATAATTTAGGATTTCGAAAAACCTTTTTACAGCCTCGTATGGCTGCCGTCTATCAATTCAACCCTCATTTTAAGCTTTCCGCTTCTTGGGGTTTATACAATCAGTTCATTGCTTATAATGCCGTTTCTGATGATGAAGCAAACTTCCACTACCAATGGACGGTGAGCGATGGAAAAAAAATACCTGTTTACGCCGCTCAACACTGGGTTTTAGGTGGTTCTTACGAAAGAAACCAATTTTGGTTTAACACCGATTTGTATTATAAATCTACTTCTGGGATCACGCGGTTTATGGATAATCATCAAGGAAGAGAAACTATTATTGGCAATGGTAGAGCATTTGGAATAGATTTTTTGATAAAGAAAGAGTATAAAGGTAATTCTGCTTGGATTTCTTACTCGTTAAGTAGCACACAAGAGCGCTTCCCGAGAAAAGTTGGAAATAAAATTATCGACGATTATAGTAGAGCCTTGCAAGATCAACGACATGAGCTCAAATTCGCTGGCTTGCTAAACCTCCATCCGTTCTATATTTCTGCTAATTATGTGTTTGGCTCTGGATTTCCAACGCTCAACCCCAATGATAACCCTAAAGCCAATCAGTTAGCCTATCACCGTGTGGATATTGCCGGCACCTATCGTTTCTCTCGAAAAAAATATCATTTAGAAACCGGTATTTCTATTCTGAATTTGTTTAATACTCAAAATATCAAATCTACCAATTATGAGCGTATTGCTACAGAACAACTCAACACCCTCAACATCTATTCGCAATCTGTTCCTTTCACACCTACGCTGTTTTTAAAGTTCTCGCTTTAATTTTTTTTGGGGTTGGCACTTTAATTGATAATAACTATATCAATCATTCAATTGATTTTTAACAACTGCAACTTTTTAAAAGTTTGATTATTTAAACATTAATTACTAAAAACTAAAAATCATGAAAAAAACAAATTCAATTAGCAACATCATTAAGAGTATATCTTTTGTTTTGCTAGCTATTATAGTATTTGCTTCTTGTAAAAAGAGCAGTACTTCAGGTACAGGAAAATTATCTCTCCAATTTAATGCAGTAAACTCTGGTGCAATAAAAACTGCAAATACTTCGGATTTAAAAACCTTTGGTACGGCCGTTTCAACCAACACTGTGCCAACCGGTATCACTTGGACCTCTGGATATGTATATGTATCTGAAATTGACTTTAAAGCCACTAAAGATAATGCTACTGAGATCAGATATAAATCTGAAGGATCAAGAAAAATAGATTTATTTAATTTAAATGCCTCTGCCGGTGATTTTACCATTCCTTCTGGTGTATATAGTAAAATTAAACTCGAGCTGGAGATTGGCACTCCACAAGGAGCTAAAGATCCAGGAGTCTATTTAAGTGGAACTTATGGAACCACTCCAATAATTTTCGCTGATGATGAAAGCGGCGATCAATTTGAGGTAGAAGTAGAAGGTGGAAATTTCACTTTTGATGGTACAAAAGATTATAACAGCTTAATAAACCTTCATTTAAATTTATTATTAAATGGGGTAAGCAACGCAGATTTAGACGCTGCAACAAAGACTAATGGTGCCATTGTGCTTAATAGTACAAGTAATGTTGCCATTTATCAAAAAGCAAAACAAAATCTTCAAAATATTTCAGATTCTGATTTTAAAGAAAAAGATTAAAAAAACAATTCGGTATCATTTAAATGGCTGCTTCAACTTTTGAGGCAGCCATTTTTTATTCAAAAAAATTGAAAAAGATCGGGTATAAAAATCTACTGATTTTAAAGCTAACCCCTCTCTATTTGTCCTAATTATACAAAAAACTAAGTCACTCAGCAGCCTAAGATTTTTACTTATCAAAAAAAAGTCTTTTTCCAAAATACCCACTCATTTATTCTAATTTTTTTGAGGGTAGCACTTCAATTTTTCGGTATTGTAGTAAATCAGCTACAATAAAAAATAAGTAAATAATCAATTTTAAAAGAAAAGAAAAATGAAAGCAATTTTTAACGTTAAGCCATCTTTAATCTTAATAGCCTTTTTTGCTATTGGATTTACTGCTTGTAAAAAAAACGATGGAGTTAGCCCTTTCTCATCAACTAACAATACCACGGGGGCCGTCGCTATTGTATCTGTAAATGATTTAGCAGGCAATCATAATACTACCAGTACAGACTCTGTTTATGCGATGGATGCTTGCGACAGTAATCACAGAAGAAACCCTATCTTAGAAAGTGCACTTCCGACTAATATTACAAGCTATTTAAAAACCAACTATGTTGGATACACTTTTATAAAAGCGTTTAGCAATACTCTAGTAAGCACTAATACTTTAGACGGTTTTGTGGTAGCTATTATGTTTAATGGCAAGCCAGTAGCATTAAAATTTGACGCTTCCGGAAATTTTTTAAAAGTTCTTGAACTACGCAAAGGCAAAGACCTAGATCACAAAGGTGATCACCAAGATGGAGATGAACAACATCATAAAGAAGACGAACATGCAGACTCCATATCATTAAATAGTTTACCCGATAATATCCTACAATATTTTAAGGTTAACTATCCTCAAGACACACTAAAAAAAGCTTTTACAACAGAAGATTCAGCTATTGTTGTAATTAGCAAAAACTTGGCTTTTTTCTCAAATACGTTTAAAAGTGATGGAACTTTTATTAAAAGAGAACGTTTAGGAGACCATTCAGGAGGTGAAGATGAAGACATTTTACAAAGTAATCTCCCAACATCCATCTTGAATTATTTGAGTGTTACCTATCCTAATTATATTTTTGAGAAAGCATTTATAGATAAGGAAGATGGAAAAACTAAGGGCTATTTAGTTATTATTGATGCTAACCTCACCAAATATGCCGTATTATTTGATGGTAATGGCAATTTCAAAGAAGCTAAAGTAATTCATTAACATCGTAAATTTTTCTGATTAGTTTGATGGTAAGGGATGACTCGTGAGAGTTCATCCCTTTTTTTAAAAAAATAAATCCGAAATTTGTATCTAATCCATACAAAAAAACATGTTCGATAAAATATTTGAAGCACAACAGAAAGCTGAGGAAGTAAAAAAAAGATTGGATAACATCAGCGTAAGCGCAGATGCAGAGGGTGGTGCCATTAAAGTAACTGCTACCGGCAACAAAATGATAAAATCCATAGAAATTGATGAAGAGTTTTTGAAAGAAAATGGAAAAGAAGGCTTAGAGGATGTTTTGGTGGTGGTTATCAACAAAGTTTTAGCTCAGGCAGAAAATATTTCCCAAGCAGAAATGGCAGCCGTTACGCAACAAATATTAGGCGGGATAGGTGGTTTAGGAAACCTTTTTGGCAAAAAATAGTTTTTCTACAAAAACAATAAATTATGAAACTGAATTATTTAGGGCACTCCTCGTTTTTATTAGAAATTTCGGGTAAAAAGATATTATTAGATCCTTTTATCAGCTCTAATGAACTAGCTAAGCACATTAAAACTGATGATCTCCAATGTGATTATATCTTGATTTCTCATGGCCACGGTGATCATATTGCTGATTTAGTACCCATAGCAAAACGTACCGGAGCAAAAGTGGTTGGTTCTTTTGAAATTGTAGAATGGTGTGCCAAACAAGGCCTAAAAAATGGTCATCCCATGAATTTGGGCGGAAGTTGGAACTTTGATTTCGGTTCTATAAAAATGGTTTACGCCTCGCACTCTAACTCTTTACCTGATGGAACTTATGGAGGAACTGCCGCTGGTTTTATCATCAAAGCAGAAGGCAAAACTATTTACTATGCCGGAGATACTTCCCTAAATCAAGAAATGAAATTAACAGGCGAGCTAAACAAAATTGATTATACTTTCTTGCCTATCGGCGATAACTTTACTATGGGTATTGATGATGCCGTGATTGCTGCCGGATTTATCAATTGTAAAGAAATTATTGGAATGCACTATGATACCTTTGGTTTTATCAAAATAGATCATGATAAAGCTAAAAAAGCCTTTTCTGATGCAGGTTTAAACTTACATTTGTTAGCAATCACAGATGATCCGGCTAAAGCAACTTCATTGTAAAGCCATAAAAAAAGGAGCTCGATTTGAGCTCCTTTTTTGTTCTCTACTGAATCTAAAAGTTATCCAATAACAGTTCCTTCTTCTATTACTGCATTTTTCTTCACCACAATAATTCCGTCTTTTACAGTGTAAGTTTCGGCATCGGTATCTGCTAAATGAGTACCACCGTTAATGGTTACGTTATTCCCTATAAAACAATTTTTATCCAAAATCGCATTATTGATATGACAATTTTCGCCAATACCAGTCAGTGGTTTGTGCGATTCTACCAAGCCCTTAATTTCTTCTATGGTTTGGTAATAATCACTTCCCATCACATAGCAATTTGAAACTACTGTTCCTTTTCCAATTCGGGTTCTGATACCAATTACCGATCTGGTAATCTCCTCTGCATGAATGATACAACCATCGGCAATAATTACCTTGTCTAATTTAGTACCCGATATTTTGCTTGGGGGTAACATTCTTGCTCTGGAATAAATAGGGTTTTTATTAAACAAATCAAACTGCGGAATATCATCTGTTAAACCCAAATTAGCTTCAAAGAAAGAATCAATATTACCGATATCTGTCCAATAACCTTCGTATTGATAGCTGATTACTTTTCTCTCGCCAATAGCATCTGGAATAATTTGCTTTCCAAAATCAAGTCCTTTATTTTTTTCCAGCATATCAATTAACACCTCTTTATTGAAAAGATAAATCCCCATTGAGGCTAGGTAAACACGTCCTTGCGCTTCCATCTCCGGACCCACTTCAGACTCCCATCCAATAATTTGTTCGGCATTTGGCTTTTCAGTAAAGGAGGTGATTTCTAAATCTGCATTAGCTTTTAAAATACCGAAACTCGTTCCATCTTTCGCATTCACCGGAATGGTGGCTAGTGTAATTTCAGCACCTTTTTTAAGGTGATTATTGATCATGTGATTAAAATTCATTTGATACAATTGATCTCCAGAAAGTATTAATACATACTCAAAATCATGTTGCTTAAGGTGATGCAAACTTTGACGAACAGCATCAGCAGTACCTTGATACCATCCTGTGTTCCCGGGGGTTTGCTCTGCTGCTAAAATATCAACAAAAGAATTACTGAAAATATTGAAGTGATACGTATTTTTAATATGTTTATTTAACGATGCAGAGTTAAATTGTGTTAGTACAAACATCCGTTCTAAGCCAGAATTGATACAGTTAGAAATGGGAATATCCACCAAACGATATTTTCCGGCAATTGGAACCGCAGGTTTAGAACGTGTTGCTGTAAGAGGAAATAGGCGAGAGCCTTGTCCACCGCCTAAAATAATGGAAATAACTTTAGATTGAATCATGGTATTAGGGTTAAGCTTTTATATAATTCTACATATTGCTGAGCAGATTTATTCCAGGAAAAATCTAATTCCATCATCTGCTTTCTTAATTGGTTTATCTTTTTTTGATTTTGATAAAGCGCTATGGCTCTTTGCATGGCCACAATCATCTCCATCAGTTCTAAGTTTTCAAATCTGATTCCATATCCACCTTCATCTTGAACATCAATTACAGAATCTTTTAACCCTCCTGTTGTCCGTACAATAGGAATAGTTCCATAGCGTAAAGCGTATAATTGATTGAGCCCACAAGGTTCTACTCTTGAAGGCATTAGAATAAAATCTGCCCCGCTGTATATCTGATGAGAAAGTTGCTCATCATAACCAATATAACAGTTATAGTTTTTTAAATAAGTTTGAATCTCTTTTAAATCTCTTTCAATATCTTTTTCACCAGAACCTAATAGCAGAAAACTGAATTCGTCTGCGTTTCTGAGCATCATTTCTTTGATCAGCTCTGCCAACTTTTCTGCACCTTTTTCTAATACCAAACGTCCGATAAAAGTGAACAAGGGTTTATCAGGATTTAATCCATAAGCATGACAAATCTCTGCCTTGTTTTTCTCCTTTCCGCTTTTTACAGTGGTTTTGGTATAGTTGAAAGAAAGCATTGGGTCTTTTGCTGGGTCCCAAACTTCGGTATCAATCCCATTTAAAATGCCTATACCTTTTTCTCCTTCTAGTTCAAACAAAAACTCCAAACCATTAGAATTTATTTTGAGTTCTTGCAAATAACTTGGCGAAACGGTGGTATATTTCCAACAACATTTAACTGCTGCGGCTAAAGGATTGATACAATTATTCCATTCTAATAAACCACCCTTTGATGGATCAACTCCGGGCAGATAGTGAAACTTATCCCATCCCATCCAACCTTGATATTGACCATTATGGATAGTAAATACTGAGGGTATTTTAGCTAAAGTCGAAAAATTACTGGAATATTGAATTAAAAATGGAATTAAACCCGTGTGATGATCATGACAATGAAAAACATCAATGCTTTTTTCCGTCTTTATAATCCAATCTAAAATAGCGAGTTGAAACGCTACAAATTGTTCTCTTTCATCAGGATAAGAATATATTTCTGGCCGATCTAATAACTCTGGAATACGAACCAAATAAAGCTCAAAGCCCAATACATCCGTAGTTTCTTTTAAGATTTCAAAATCGAAACTACGGTAACCCAATTTTGATGTCCCCCTAAAAACGGTATCGAAGGGGTGCTCTTTAACAAACTTTTTATCGTAGTAAGGCATCGCCACCATGGCGTTAATGCCTAAACCCACTTGATATTTTGGAAGGGCGCCAACCACGTCTCCTAAGCCTCCAGCCTTAGCCACAGGATAGCATTCGGCACTTAAATGTAAAACGTTCATACTCTTTTTGATGACCTTAATTTAGTATTTCTTTTACAAATTTCAAGAGTGTTAAATTTTTAGCTTGATCATTCTATAAATTTATCAATTTCATAAAATTGAGCGATATTATTAAAAAAGTGTAATCAAAAAGTGGTAGAGTTTATAATTTAATTACCGTTCATTCTTTTAATAATCGGGTAAGCAAAATCTAGGGTTTCATTTTTTTTGATTTCGGGCTGCAAAGTAATCTCTAAAGTATCATTAATGGTAGTTTCATTTAGATAAGAGGGAATCCAAAAAGGAACATTTTCGATAGCATATTGTAATGCTTTAGCAAATTTTTCGGGTACAGTATCGTCTATTTTCACGGCAATAGTTTGTCCATCTTTATCAATAATTACATTTACTTTAAATGGTTCTGTAGGAATATTTTTCATCCTCCAAACTAAAGGCAACTGTGTGTTTAAATAATTTTTTAAATAATCATTATATCCTTTAACATCATCTATCGTACAGTTTTTAAACCTCAGCACTTCGGCATTTTCAAAGTATAAAGTCGGCAAAATCTTAATTAAAGAAGTACTATTTTTCGTGTTTTCTGGATAAGTGTATTGAGATTGTACAAACTTCCCGTTTTGAAATAATTCTAAACCTATCTGTTCTGGCGCACCTCTGGGATACACTAAATAATTAGACCATATCCCATTAGGTCTTCCGTCTTTTATTTTTCCTTTGGCTTCTGTTGCGGTATATCCGTAGGGGTTATACTCAAAGGCATCTTCTCTAAATTGATAACTTCCTTTTCCTGCCTTCACTTTTTGTCGGCCTTTGGTATCCCAATAATCTAAAATATGAGGAATAGCATTTTCAAATTTTACGTTAATCCAAATGTTACCGCTTGGGTAATAATATTTCCAGTTCCCAACCGGAAGGTTATTTTTAAAATCGCCCAAAATCTTTGTTTTGCCATTGGGATAAAGCACTTTAAAAATTCCTTCTTTTTTACCTTGCTGATATTCGCCAGAAACGGCGGGCAAATTGTTCCTATCATAATCGGTAAAAAAACTATTGAAACCACCTCTGCTTTTATCGTATTTGATTACTCTGGTGTACATTTTATAAGGACAATGTTCATCCACCAAAAAATACTGTTGATCAAAATATAAATGGATAAACCCATCGATAGATGGCTTCATATAATTGCCTAAGCTATCTTTTTGTGCAAGCGCCGATGCGGCAAAGCACACACTTAAAAACAGATAGATGAATAATTTTTTCATTAATGAGCCTCCAGCCAGTTTAAACCTTCTCCCACTTCTACTACAATAGGAACTTGAGTTTTGATGGCGTTTTGCATCCTGTTAAGGATAATTTTCTTTACTTGTTCTTTTTCTTCTTTGAGTACATCAAAAACCAATTCATCATGCACTTGCATGGTCATTTTAGATTGCAATTTTTGATGAATAATATCTTGATGAATGTGTATCATGGCGATTTTAATCATATCTGCTGCCGAACCTTGTATGGGTGCATTTATCGCATTTCGCTCGGCAAAACCTCTTACGGTTTGATTAGCAGAAGTAATGTCTCTTAAATACCTTCTACGCCCCATAATCGTTTCTACATAACCATTTTCTCGAGCAAAATTCATGGTATCTGCCATGTATTTTTTAATGCCCGAATATTGTGCAAAGTAGTTTTCGATGATTTCTGCAGCTTCTTTTCTGGAGATGCCCAAACTCTGAGAAAGCCCGAAAGCAGATTGCCCGTAAATGATACCGAAATTCACCGCTTTGGCATTTCTTCTCTGTTCTGAAGTTACCTCATCTAAAGTAATTCCGTAAACTTTTGCTGCCGTTGCGGTGTGAATATCCAAACCATTTACAAAAGCTTCCATCATGTTTTCATCCTTAGAGATTTCGGCAATAATTCTGAGCTCGATTTGAGAATAATCTGCAGAAAGCAAAATATGGTTTTCATCTCTTGGGATAAAGGCTTTTCTCACCTCTCTTCCTCTCGCCGTACGGATCGGAATATTTTGCAAATTCGGATTATTAGAACTCAATCTACCGGTTGCGGCTACCGCTTGATTGTATGAGGTATGAACTCTTCCTGTTTTTGGATTAATCAACAGCGGAAGTGCATCTACATAAGTAGATTTCAATTTTTGCAGTTGCCTGAAATCTAAAATATCTTGAACAATGTCTGATTTTGGCGCTAAAGCCATCAACACATCTTCACCGGTTTGATATTGCCCAGTTTTGGTTTTTTTGGCTTTATCATCCAGCTTAAGTTTATCAAATAAAACCTCGCCTAACTGCTTTGGTGAAGCTAAATTAAATTTCACTCCTGCTTTTTCATAAACAGATTTTTCTAATCTGTTCACCTCAATTTCTAGCTCTTTCGAGTAAACATTCAGCTGATCCATATCAATCCGCACACCTTCTTTTTCCATATCTGCCAGCACATAAACCAAAGGATTTTCTATCTCCTGAGCTAGTTTCTTAGCTTTTACCTCTTCTAACATAGGCTCAAAAACTTGCTGTAGCTGCAAGGTAATATCAGCATCTTCGGCGGCGTATTCTTTCACCACTTCTACCTCTACATCACGCATATTTCCCTGATTTTTTCCTTTTTTACCGATGAGTTCAGTAATAGAAACGGGGGTATAACCCAAATAATTTTCAGCCAAAACATCCATCCCATGACGTGTATCCGGGTCGATCAGATAATGCGCTAACATGGTATCAAACAACTCGCCAGCCACATTGATGCCGTACCATTTTAAAATGAGGATATCATATTTAATATTCTGCCCAATTTTTTTAATGGATGGATTTTCGAGCACCGCTTTAAACTCATGTGCTAAGGCTTTCGCCGATGATTGATCTTCTGGAACAGGAACATAATAAGCTTCGCCGATTTTAAAGCTGAAAGATAAACCTACCAACTCTGCATTATTGGCATCGGTTCCGGTAGTTTCGGTGTCAAAGCAAAAAGCTTTTTGCTGAGCCAACTCTGCAATTAACTTTTTACGACCTGCTTCATCAGCTATCAAAAAATATTCATGTGGGGTATTTTGGATATTTTTTCCACCTTCTACCAAAATAGCCGCTTGGGCTGGTGTAATATTAATATGGGTAACGCCAGCACCTTCTACCGGATTTCCGAATAAATCCATTTGTCCGCCGGTTTGAACTTTGGCATCAGCAACAGAAAAATCTTCTCCAAAAACTCTTTTCCCGAGCGTTCTAAATTCTAATTCAGCAAAAAGTGGTTCTAGTTTTTCTTTATCTGGTGGACCAATTCTGTAACTTTCTTCATGAAATTCTACTGGAGCATCCAATAAAATGGTTGCCAATTTCTTGGATAGTAAACCTTGTTCTGCAAAGTTTTCTACATTCTCTTTTTGCTTACCCTTTAGCTCATGACTGTTAGCGATGATATTTTCCATCGAGCCGTATTGCTTAATCAATAATTTGGCGGTTTTTTCTCCAATTCCTGGGATTCCTGGGATATTGTCCACAGCATCTCCCCATAAACCCAAAATATCAATCACTTGATGCACATGCTCAATTTCCCATTTAGCCAACACTTCTTTCACACCCAAAATTTCCATTTCATTGCCCATTCTGGCGGGCTTGTAAATGAAGATATTTTCTGAAACTAGCTGGGCGAAATCTTTATCGGGTGTCATGCAATAAACCGTAAAACCCTCCCTTTCAGCTTGTTTAGCTAATGTGCCAATCACATCATCGGCTTCATAGCCATCAGAAGTAATTACCGGAATATTAAAACCTTCAATCAATTTTACCACATAAGGTAAAGCTGCCGATAAATCTTCTGGCATGGCTTCACGATGTGCTTTATAAGCTTCGAAATCAGTATGTCGTTCGGTTGGAGCAGCGGTATCAAAAACTACCGCAATATGTGTTGGATGCTCTTTCTTTAACACTTCTAGCAGCGTATTGGCAAAGCCCATTACAGCAGAAGTATTGATTCCAGTTGACGTGAAACGTGGATTTTTGCTTAACGCGAAATGAGCTCGATAAATTAAAGCCATCCCATCTAAAAGAAAGAGTTTTTTCGACATAAAAATAATTTTGTGATCTGACCTATTCAGGTTTTCTCAAATTTACTATTCCTGATGAAGAATTTAAGAGTTTTCTTCAGAATCAGTAACCGGCAATTAAAGCTAAAGCCGGAATGAGGTTGTAGGCAGCGTGTAGAGCTATGGATTGTAAAATACCAAAGCGCATCCGGGTGTAACCCAAAACAAAACCCAAAAATAATTGTGGCAATACCAATAAGATAATTGCCGGACCATATTCAAAAGGATTATGGTAATTACTAATGTGCACCAAACCAAAACAAATGGCTGTAAAATAAAAATGTACAGGGAATACTTTCCGAATAAATTTAATTCTGGTCAGTCGGTTTTGATTGGCGTAAAGAAAAATCAACGTGATAATTCCGATTACTGTAATGATGGCAATAATTAAACGGATACCAGAAAGCATTTGGTAACAAACCTCGGCGAAAGCCAAAAAATAGAAAATGAAAGCCAAACCAAAAGACTTTAGTTGAAATCTAAAAATTAACTCTTCAAGAACTGGCGCTATCAAAACCACCATTAAAAAAAGCATCGCCTTTTTCTCTTTAAGTTTAAACAAATCAAATTCTGGCAAATGATTAATGAGGTGTAAGCTTTGTAAAGTTTGGGTTAAAACCACTGAAGCGAAAGAAAAAGTGAGGCAAATGATAACCAAAGGAAAGAGCTGATTGTAAAAAATCGAACGCTTTTGGTAGGGTATAAAAGGAGCTGGTCTTTTTACATAGCTTGAAAAATCCTTTAAAATATCTTTCATCATGAACAAACACAACAAAACCCAATGAGAATTGATTGGGCTTTGTTCATTTATTTTTAGGTGTAATGATACTATTTTAAGTTATCTAAAGCTACAATCCACAGCATGATCATTCACCATGCCGGTAGCTTGCATGTGTGCATAACAAATGGTAGAGCCAAAAAACTTAAAACCACGCTTTTTCATATCCTTGGCAATAGCATCAGATATTTCTGTACGGGCAGGCGTTTGTTGGCTATCTAGAATTTCATTTTTAATCGGTTTTCCATCTGGCATAAAAGAGTAAAGATATTGATCAAAAGAACCAAATTCTTGCTGCACTTTTAAAAACAACTTAGCGTTATTCACTGCAGCAACCACTTTTAATCGGTTGCGGATAATTCCTGGGTCCAACAAAATCCTTTCGATATCCTCACTTGTAAAAGCGGCGACTTTTTCAGCGTTAAAATCTGCAAAAAGCCTTCTATAGTTTTCGCGTTTACGCAAAATGGTAATCCAACTTAAACCCGCTTGTGCGGCTTCTAAAATTAAAAACTCGAACAATACTTTATCATCATGCACTTCCTTTCCCCATTCTTCATCATGATATTTGATGTAAAGCTCATCAATACCGCACCAGTGGCATCTTTTTAGGTTAGTCATAAGTCTTTAGATTGCAGTCTACAGTTCATTACAAAAACTTTGAATGGTTATTCATCATATAATTTAAAAGCCTGCTTACTTCTTCACATTTTTCATTCAAATGTTCAAACGTTTCTAAATCTATGTAATTGCAAGCTAAACAAGTGTCTAACCAAGCTTGGGTTTCTCCATTCTCCATGTCTGCATCCGATAATTTGCTAATAAAGTGATTTGGATATTTTCTTTTTTTATAACTCTCGGCTACACTAGAGTAAACATATCTGGAAGAACGTCGAATTTGATGAGTTAAACTATACATTTCTTCTTTGGGAAAGGACTTGCTGAGAAAATAAATTTCCATAGCCAAATCAAAGGACTTTTTGTAAACAATTAAATCTCTAAACTTTCCCATTCTTAGTGACTAAAACCTGTTGACTCAAGACTCTAAAAGTTCATCCCAATATTCCAGAGCTCTACGGTAATGCGGAATTACAATAGAACCCCCCACTAGATTAGCAATCATGAAAATTTCATTCATTTCATCTGTATTTACACCTGCTTCATGGCATTTCCCAAGATGATATTTGATACAATCATCGCATCTTAAAACCATTGAAGCTACTAAACCTAGCATTTCTTTGGTTTTCACATCTAAAGCTCCGGCTGCATAAGAAGTGGTATCTAAAGCCAAAAATCTTTTCATGTTGGTGTTTGCCGTTTCAGATATGCGGGTGTTCATTTTGGTGCGGTAGGCGTTAAAGTTTTCTATTAATTCTCTCATTATTGATTATGATTTATTAGATAAAGGTAAGTTTTGAGTGCAAATATTTCTTACAATTAAATTCTAAAACGTTTGATTAAAATAAAATTAAAGCATTTTTTCAATTTTAACTTTTGTTTATCTACTTTAGAGTTTTTTATTCTGTTACTTCCACAAATTTTATCGTCACCTGATGTTAAGAGTTGTAACAGACAAACCTTTTAAACTTGTTTATTCATTAGCCAAGCATGACTATTTGGGTTATTTAATAGAACCTCATATCGTTCAATTAAACCCTGATGGTGACTTCTCTTTGACCTACCAAAGATTATTCACAAGCACAGCAGACGAATTTTCTAAATTTTTTGATGCAACTGATTTTAAACTCATCAAACTTTTAGAAGATCTTGAACAAGATAGCATACTAAAAAAATATACTAAGAAAACCGTAAGAGCATCTGAGTTTTTTGCAAAAAGTTGGGATGATAAAATGTATGGTGTCATCCGCCCCAAAATTGAAAAGAAACTTAATGAAGCACTAAAATTGATCAGAGGGAAAGAGCTTTACTTGATGAGTAAAGAAGGTTGGCCTGTAGAAAAAAGAATCTTCTTTTCCGAAGAACCTGCCACCGTTTTATTCCATTTTAGAAGAAATGAAAGTGAAACTCGCTATTTCCCTACCATAAAATACCTTGGCAATCGCATAGATTTTATGTTTAAAGAAGCACAAATCATCATCAATCAGCCTGCATATTTATTAATTGATGATGTTTTGTATGATTTTGAGCAAGATTTAGACGGTAAAAAACTACAACCTTTTTTAAATAAAAGATTCATCTCTATTCCTAAATCATCAGAAGCTACTTATTTCTCAAAATTCGTTTCTCCGTTAATTGAGAAATACCCTGTTTATGCAGAAGGCTTTACCATACATACCGAAAAGTATGAAGCCGTTCCCGTTTTAAAGGTGGTTTATATCCCAAAAGGAATCTCGGAAATACACCTGTTTTTTAAATATGGAAATTACACTTTTGCCGGTGGGGGCGATTTAGCGGTAACCGTGAGGATGGAGCGTGAGGGTGATGACTATTTCTTTCACAGAATTAAGCGTTCTTTGAGCTGGGAGAAGAAAAAATTAGACGAGTTGCTAACTATGGGGCTCCGTACACAAAGCAATCTATTTGTTCATTTAGAGGTTACACCTCACCAAGAAAATACCGATAGGTCACTTTCTGTATTTGATTTTATCAGTGAACATCATGATGAATTGATAGAAAAAGGTTTTGAGTTTGAGCAAGACACCAGCACCAAAAAATACATCATCGGTAGTAGCAAAATTGACCTCGAGATTAATGAAAAAAACGATTGGTTTGATATCGAAGCCATCGTTCAATTTGGTCATTTTAAAATCCCCTTTATCCAACTAAAAAATCATATCCTCAATAAAAAGAGAGAATTTATTTTGCCTAATGGCGAGATTGCTATTATCCCTGAAAAATGGTTTTCACAGTACGGAAACTTGCTATCTTTTTCAGAAGGCAATCAGCAATTACGACTTAAAAAGTTGCATGTAGGTTTGGTTCATGATTTTGCTAACAGCGAATTGGCCAGCATTACTATGGATAGAAAGTTGCAAAAACTATCTGATTTTAATGCTATAGATGAGATTCCTGCTCCAATTCATTTCACTGGTGTTTTAAGACCTTATCAAAAAGCTGGGTACGATTGGTTTCACTTTCTCCAGAAATATCATTTCGGCGGCTGCCTAGCAGACGATATGGGATTAGGAAAAACCATCCAAACTTTGGCTTTATTACAAAAATGCAAAGAAGAACAGCAAGAAAACGGGGTACATACTACCTCTTTAATTGTGATGCCTACTTCATTGATTTACAACTGGATTAACGAAGCCAAGAAGTTTACGCCAAAACTTAAAATACATACACATACCGGAACTTTCAGAGAAAAAGATCTTTCTTTATTTAGTAAATACGATGTGGTTATTACCACTTATGGTATCACCAGAGTAGATATTGAGTTGATGAGCCAAATGTATTTTCATTATATCATTCTGGATGAAAGTCAGAATATTAAAAATCCATCTTCCAAATCTTTTAAAGCGGTTAAGCAACTCCAATCAAAGTATAAACTCATTCTTTCTGGTACGCCAGTAGAAAACACCGTAAATGATTTATGGACGCAAATGTCGTTCATCAACCCGGGTTTATTGGGTTCTCAAACTTTCTTCTTAACAGATTTTGTGCAACCTATTGAGAAGAAAAAAGACGAAGAAAAAGCACAGAAGTTACAAGTGCTGATTAAACCTTTTGTGATGCGGCGGACTAAAGAACAGGTAGCCACAGAATTACCTCAAAAAACAGAAAACTTGGTGATTTGTAGGATGACAGAGGATCAGGCAGAGATTTATGAGCAGGTAAAATCTGAATACAGAAATGAGTTATTAAAATCATTAGAAACTGGGGATTATCATCAATCACCCATACAAATGTTGCAGGGCTTAACCAAACTTCGGCAAATTGCCAATCATCCGAGTTTGGTGGATGACCAATACAAAGGAGAATCGGGAAAATTTGAAGATGTAATTCATAAATTGGAAAGTGTAGTAGAAGCTGGGCATAAAGTTTTAGTGTTTTCTCAGTTTGTAAAACAGCTTGAAATCTACCGTCAATATTTTGAAGATCGTAATATTCGATATTCATATTTAGATGGTGCTACCACCAATAGAGGGAAAGTGGTTGAAGAATTTAAGACAGAAAAAGACATACAAATATTCCTGATTTCCATTAAGGCTGGCGGTGTAGGATTAAACCTTACGGAAGCTGATTATGTATTTATTTTAGACCCATGGTGGAACCCTGCAGTAGAGCAGCAAGCTATTGATAGAACGCATCGCATAGGGCAAACCAAAAATGTTTTTATCTATAAATTCATTACTAAAGACACCGTAGAAGAAAAAATATTGGCTCTTCAACACAAAAAATTAAGAGTTGCTAAAAGCTTAATCACTACTGAAGAAAGTTTTATTAAAGCACTCACAGATGCTGATATCAAAGAAATACTTTCTTAGCAGCTCAAAAGGGTTAAATTTTTTAGTTAGTTTTGATAACTATAAGATTTGTTCATGAAAAATTTTCGATTCTATTATATCCCTTTAATCCTCTTTGTTTCGGCTTGTTCTCCCAAACCTTACCAAGAGGCGGCTAAAATTCAAAAAGATAAAGTTGAAGATATCAAAGAGGAAATAGCTATTAATATCGCTCCTGTTTTGACCGACTCTTTAGGAAATTCAATTCCAACAGCTTTTATTCCAACGGTAAATTTTAGTTATCGTAAACCTAATTTTGTAATTATTCATTATACCGCTCAAGATTCTTTAGCGCAAACCATCCGAACCTTTACTTTAGAAAGAACTCAAGTAAGTGCACATTATGTCATCAGCAGAAACGGAGAGGTTGTACAAATGCTTAATGATGATTTACGGGCTTGGCATGCTGGTTTAAGCAAATGGGGAAATAATACCGATATGAATTCTTGCTCTGTGGGCATCGAGCTAGATAATAATGGGAATGAACCATTTAGTGAAACACAAATGAATAGTTTGCTGATTTTGTTAGCAAAACTTAAAGCAGAATACAATATACCAACGGCAAATTTTATTGGTCATGGGGATGTTGCCCCAAGGCGTAAACCCGATCCTGGAATACTGTTCCCTTGGAAAACCCTTGCAGACCATGGTTTTGGATTGTGGTACGAGCTCCCCACGCTGGCTCCGCCAGCAGATTTTGATGTGGAAAATGCGCTGAGAAGAATTGGTTATGATACCGGCGATTTATCTGCTGCTATCTTGGCTTTTAAACGCCATTTTGTAAAACTAGACCTCAACCCTGTGATGACAGATTGGGATAAATGTGTGCTGTTTAACCTGTATAAAAAGTATTAAGTGTGTTAGAAGTAGAAAGTTTAATGAATTAATAACTTTCTACTTTTAACTAATTACTTTAAAACTTCCTTTGCCCAAGTATCTTTTAAGGTCACAGTTCTATTAAAAACTAGATTTTCAGGAGTTGAGTCTGCATCTAAACAGAAATATCCTTTTCTGATGAATTGATATCTTCTATCTGGATTCTCTTTTAATTGTGCTTGTGCGTTGGCTAAATCTGGCTCTATGTAGGCATTCTTTACCACCACCAAACTTTCTGGGTTAAGATAGTCTTTAAAATCACCTTCTTCTCTATCCGGTTCTTCTGAAGTAAATAAACGATCATACAATCTTACTTCTGCTGTTTTAGCATGCGAAACACTTACCCAATGCATGGTTCCTTTCACTTTTAAGCCAGAGGTATCTTCCCCAGATTTAGAATCTGGGAAATAAGTGCAGTGGATTTCTGTTACATTTCCATCCGCATCTTTCACAAAATCATCACATCGAACAATGTATGCGCTTTTTAAACGACTCATTAAACCCGGCCCTAAACGAAAGAACTTTTTAGGCGGATTCTCCATAAAATCTTCACGTTCTATCCATAATTCTCTGCTAAAAGGAATGGGTCTTTCGCCTTCTCCGCCCTCCACCTCTGGGTTATTTTCTCCATGCAACATTTCCTCCTGTCCTTCCGGATAATTGGTGATGATCATTTTTATTGGATCTAAAACCGCCATTCTTCTCCATGAGGTTTTATTTAAATCCTCACGAATAAAAAACTCTAATAAACTATATTCGATAAGGTTTTCTCTTTTGGCAATGCCGATACGCTCGCAAAAATTACGAATAGAAGATGGCGTAAAACCTCTTCTACGTAAACCGCTAATGGTGGGCATTCTGGGGTCATCCCATCCACTTACAAATTTCTCATTCACCAATTGCAATAATTTTCGCTTACTGGTTACGGTGTAATTCAAATTTCGACGAGCAAATTCATATTGATGAGAAGGATAAATTTCGAGTTGTTGAATTAACCAATCATACAGTTCACGATGCGGAACAAACTCTAAAGTACAAATCGAATGGGTTACATTTTCTATGGCATCACTTTGTCCATGAGCAAAATCATACATCGGATAAATACACCATTTATTCCCTGTTCTGTGGTGGTGAGCATGTTTTATACGATATAAAATAGGATCACGCATCAACATATTAATGTGAGCCATATCTATTTTGGCTCTTAAGGTGCGGCTTCCATCTGGAAACTCTCCGTTTTTCATCCGCTCAAATAAATCTAAATTTTCTGCTACAGAGCGGTTTCTAAACGGGCTGTCTTTACCGGGCTCGGTTGGTGTGCCTTTTAAAGCCGCCATTTCTTCAGAACCCAACTCATCCACATAAGCCAAACCTTTTTTAATTAGCTTAACAGCAAAACCATACAGTGTGTCAAAATAATCTGAAGCATAAAACTCATTCTTCCATTGAAAACCCAACCACTGAATATCCTTTTTAATGCTTTCTACATAAATCGTATCCTCCGTTACTGGGTTGGTATCATCAAAACGAAGATTGGTATATCCTTTAAATTTCTGCGTTAAACCAAAATTTAAACAAATGCTACTGGCATGGCCGATGTGCAAAAATCCGTTAGGTTCTGGTGGGAAACGAGTAATGATTTGATTGTATTTACCTTCCTTTAAATCGTTCTCTACAATCTCTTCTATGAAGTTTAATGATTTTTCTTCTGACATTCGCTAAATTAACAAGCCACAAAAGTAAGAAAATTGAACAACCAATCCGATTGATGACCACTCATTTCATTCTAATTTTTTAAAATCAGAAATAAATTAGAGATATTGGAGGTCAAACTAAAAGCATATTCTTCTAATTTTAAGGTTATGAAAAAAAATAAAAGTATTTATGGGCCCCTATTGTTTTTTATTGCCCTTGCATGGACCTCTTGCAGCCAAAAACCTCAAACCCAAACTTCTGCTTTAAACTATTTTGATACTACAGATTCTGGGGTACAAGATGGCGGCGTAGAAATGATTCCGATCAAAACGTCTAAAGGTACTTTCCATGTTTGGACCAAAAAATTTGGAAACAACCCAAAAATGAAAGTGCTGCTTTTAAACGGCGGGCCAGGTGCTACACACGAATATTTTGAATGTTTTGAGAATTTCTTACCTAAGGATGGCATAGAGTTTATTTATTATGATCAATTAGGTTGTGGAAACTCAGACAATCCGCAAGATACAGCCATGTGGGATTTGCCAAGGTATGTTGAAGAAGTAGAACAAGTGCGCCAAGCTTTAAAATTAGATAAAGACAACTTTTATTTGTTAGGACATTCTTGGGGCGGAATTTTAGCCATGGAATATGCCCTCAAATATCAAGACCAATTAAAAGGATTGGTAATTTCTAATATGATGGCGAGCGTACCCGCTTACGGTAAATATGCTGATGACGTATTAGCTAAACAGTTTGATCCTGCTGTTTTGAAAGAAATTAGAGACCTTGAAGCGAAAAAAGAATTCGACAACCCGCGTTACATGGAGTTATTGATGCCTAATTTCTATACCAAACACATTTTAAGAATGCCGATAAAAGATTGGCCAGAACCTGTAAATCGTTCTTTTGCTAAGATGAACCGATCTTTGTATGTGACCATGCAAGGCCCAAGTGAATTTGGTGTATCGGGTAAATTAATAAATTGGGATAGAATGGAGGCGTTAAAAAGCATTAACACACCGACATTGGTAATTGGTGCTAAAAATGATACGATGGATCCGGCTTTCATGAAAAAAATGTCTGAAAACTTGCCTAACGGAAGTTTCTTATACTGCCCTAATGGAAGTCACATGGATATGTATGATGATCAGCAAGTCTATTTTAGTGGTTTAACCAAGTTTATTCTCGGTGTAAACGATGGAGAAAAGAAAGTAAAGCTTTAAATTTTTATCAAAAAAATAACCCTGATACTCATCTATACATATTGATTATCAGGGTTTGATATATGATGGGGTTGTGATTACTTTTTCAAGAGAAATCTCAACAATGATTCCTCTCCAACTTTCACTAGAATGGTGGTTTTAGATGGTGTGTTTCCACTCACAAATTCATCTTGCATCACCTGACGATCCTTTAAGCTTAAGGATAAACCAACAAATAACATTACCGGAATAATCATCATTAAAAAAGGTGATACTGAAGTAGATAACTTTTTCATTTTCTTATTGTTTTTGATTGACGATTCAAATGTTCAACTAAAAATCAGGCTGTTAAAATCTTTTAGACCAACCGCAATTATTTAAAGACGAATGGGATTTATGTAGGATAAACTGGTGAAAAATTAACCTCAACCCGTTGGTAGATAAAAACAAGGCGTTGGTCTAAAGTTGATGAGTTTAAAAATACTTTACCTAATTTTAAATCATGACTCGGTTAAAAAAATTTATGTTGCATACCCTTGTTTGGCTATTTCTGCTCAGCATTTTCACCTTTGCAGCAACTGCGGGTTTTAACTCTACTAAAGGATTTTATATCCTTTTTGTCTCCCTATCATTAACCAATGTGCTCATTTTTTATATCAATCTGTACTTCATCATTCCTCAAACTTTAGATAAAAGGAAATTCTTTTTGTGGATGTTGGCTTGCTTAATTGTGGTCATTGGTTTTATGGCTTTTAAGTATGGCTTTTATTTCTATATGTACAAACTGAGCGGTTTAAAAATCATGGCGAAAGACCGCGAAATGTCTATTCCAGACCCCAGAAACCTATTAATCAATAGTTTTATCATCAATGGTTTTTTTCTGTTTTTAAGTACCGTTTATAAGTTTACTGTCGATTGGTTTTTTAATGAGCGTGAAAAATCTGATCTAGAAAAGCAAAGCCTAACCGCCGAACTCGCCTTTTTAAAATCTCAAATCAATCCGCATTTTCTTTTTAACTCTTTAAACAACATCTATTCTCTGGCCTATCAAAAATCAGAAGCAACACCAAATGCCATTCTTAAACTTTCTGAAATTATGCGCTACATGTTGTATGAAAGTAATGATAGTAGGGTGGCACTAGAGAAAGAAATTACTTATTTAAAAAGCTTTATCGAATTACAAAAACTTCGTTTTAAAGGGAATGCTTATGTGGTTTTAGAAGTTGAAGGAAATATCCAAAATCAATACATTGTGCCTTTAATTTTGATTTCATTTGTAGAGAATGCCTTTAAACATGGTTTAGCTACCGATGAAAAAAATCCGATTCACATCAACATTTCGGTGTTCGAAAACAATCTTTTGTTTACCATCAAAAACAAGAAAAACAACCAAAACAAAGACCAAACAGGTGGTATTGGAATGGTGAATGTGAAAAGACGATTAGAACTTACTTATCCTGAAAAATACAGACTTTCTATAGAGAATCGTGAGCAGGATTATTATTGCGAATTATATTTAAATTTATAATATGATAATCTATTGCATTATTGTTGACGATGAGCCTTTAGCCATTGATATTATTGCCGATTACGTGGATAAAATACCTTTTTTACAATTGGTAAAAAGTTTTCAAAACCCTATTGAAGCCCTAACCGCAGTACAAGAAGGCGGAATCGATCTGGTTTTTTTAGATGTTCAAATGCCTGAACTGACCGGTATGCAATTTCTGAAAATCGCTAACAATAAATGCAAATTTATTCTAACTACCGCTTATTCTCAATACGCTTTAGAAGGTTATGAGCATAACGTGGTTGATTATCTTTTAAAACCTATCGCTTTTGATCGCTTTTATAAAGCTGCCCAAAAAGCTCAGGATTTGATAACTGGAGGTGGCTCAACAGCTAGCGCACCGGAAGTTGCAAGGAACACTTCGGCTCCACTGCTTGTAGCTAATGATTTTATTTTTGTAAAAACAGAGTATAAAATTCAGAAGATTTATCTAAATGATATTTTATTCATCGAAGGCTTGAAAGATTATGTTTCCATTTACACCCAAACAGAGCGTATCATCACTTTGCAAAGCATGAAAAAAATAGATGAGGGTTTACCCGATCATCGCTTTGTGCGAGTGCACAAATCTTACATCGTAGCTTTAGACAAAATTGAAAGTATTGAGCGAAGTAGGATTTCTATAGGCGATAAAATCATCCCGATAGGAGATACGCACCGAGATTATTTCTTTAAAATGATTGAGGATAAAAACATCTAATTTAGTGTTCTACCACTCTTTTGATGGTATCTTCTGCTTCTTTTACTAAATCTTCGAAAGCTTTATCTCCCGGTTCTATGGGTTGCAAAACAGTGAACTTCATCGAAACGAAAGTGTTTAACCAAACCAAGCCATAGCGCACCATTCTCCAAGAGTTTTCGATAGCGATTGGTACAATTAATGCGTCGGGTGCTTTCTTTAAAATGGTAGCAATTCCGCCTACTTGAAATTCTTTCATTTTACCATTTTTTGAACGCGTTCCTTCCGGGAAAATCACTGCCGACCAGTTATTTTGCTGCATTCTGATTCCTAATTTCAAGATTTCTACTACGGATTGCTTTTTATCAGAACGGTCAATATTGGCTCCGCCACCATGCTTTAGATTGAAAGAAATAGAAGGAATGCCTTTGGTTAATTCGATTTTAGAAATAAACTTGGCGTGATGTTTCCTCAAAAACCAAATCAAAGGGGGGATATCATACATGCTTTGGTGATTAGCCGTAAAAATAATCGGCCTATCGGTTGGTAAATCAAATTGGTTTTTGAAACTAACCGCACAACCCACAGCATAGTAAGAACTAATCAAAAAAAAGTTTAAAATGTCAACTGATTTTTTGTGTGCAGCATAACCACCGAGTTTCAAGCTCAGCCACTGTATAGGATGAAAAATCCCTAAAAAGAAAAAGAATAAAAGATGATGAATGGGACTTAGAATAAACCCTAAAACTCTTCTCATGAACACAAATATAAGTATCGCATTTTAAAAACCTTCTCGCATCAACTTAACTTTTAAGATACCTGCAACACTTAAAGAATCTGTGATTTCTCCTTTCATTACCATTTGATAAGCTTCTTCAAATGGGATTCTCTTGATTTCTAATTGTTCGGTTTCTTCTGGTTCAGCAGGGTGTTGCTCAAAACCATTGGCTTGATAAATTATCCCTAGTTCATCACTTACAGAATTAGATAAGTGCATTCTTAAAACTTCTTTCCACTCTTTGGCTACCAAACCTGTTTCTTCTAATAACTCTCTTTTAGCAGCATCTAAAGGGTTACTCGTCAACATACCTCCGCCCTCAGGTAACTCCCAACTGTATTGCTTTAGCGGAAAGCGATATTGTCCAATCAAAAAAATATGGTCTTCTTCATCAATCGCAATAATGCCGATGGCTAAATTTTTAAAATGCACCACGCCGTAAATTCCTTCTCCGCCAGCAGGATTTAAAACCTGATGTTCGGTTAAACCAATCCATGGGTTTTCATAAATGCTTTTGCTGGATTTGATTTTCCAAGGGTTCTCTTCATTCATTTTTCTGATATTAAATAAAAAGCCTTTCGGATAAATTTCTGAAAGGCTTATAAGTCGGGATGACTGGATTCGAACCAGCGACCTCCAGCACCCCATGCTGACGCGATACCGGGCTACGCTACATCCCGAAATTGAAATCAAATTTATAATTTAAGGCGGTAAACATCAATTTTAAATGTATTCATTTGGCAAAACATCCTAAATTAGCCTTTCTAATTATTTTAAATCAAAAACACCATGAGTTATATACCTTCTACAAGTAGATACCAAGACATGCTCTACCGCCGCTGCGGAAAAAGTGGCTTAAAACTTCCTGCAATCTCGCTAGGTTTATGGCATAATTTCGGTCATGTAAATGATTTTGAAAACAGCAGAAAAATATTGCATACCGCTTTTGATGCCGGAATTACTCATTTTGATTTAGCCAACAATTATGGCCCGCCTCCTGGTTCAGCAGAAGAAAATTTTGGAAAAATATTAAAACAAGACTTTTCCGCTTATCGCGATGAATTGGTGATTTCATCCAAAGCAGGATATTATATGTGGGAAGGTCCTTATGGCGAGTGGGGTTCTAAAAAGTATTTGGTTTCTAGTTTAGATCAGAGTTTAAAACGGATGCAACTGGATTATGTAGATATTTTTTATCACCATCGCCCCGACCCAGATACGCCTTTGGAAGAAACGATGAGTGCTTTGGATTTAATTGTTCGTCAGGGGAAAGCCTTGTATGTAGGAATTTCTAATTACAAACCTCAAGAAGCTAAACAAGCCTTTCAGATTTTAAAAGATTTAGGAACACCCTGTCTCATTCATCAGCCTAAATATTCCATGTTTGAGCGTTGGGTAGAAGATGGCTTATTAGATTTATTAGGCAAAGAAGGCGTAGGCTGTATTCCGTTTTCTCCTTTGGCACAAGGACTTTTAACCGATAAATATTTGAAAGGAATTCCTAAAGATTCTAGAGTAGCAACTAGTGGCGTTTTCCTCAATGAAAATCATCTAACTGAAGAGCGTTTAACCGCTGTTGCAAAACTGAATGCTTTAGCGCAAAAACGCGGACAAAAGTTAGCACACATGGCTTTATCTTGGATTTTGAAAGATGATAGAATCACTTCGGTGCTCATTGGCGCTAGTAAACCTGAACAGGTTTTAGATTCGATAAAAGCTTTAGAAAACATTAATTTTTCTGATGAAGAATTAAAAGAGATTAACGCTATTTTGGCTTAAATCCAATAGTTGATCTACACAAAAAAGGGCTTAAATTAAACGATTTAAGCCCTTTTTCATAATAGTTAGCTAGTGATTAATCTTCCACTTTTAAACCATACTTATCAGCATATTTATGATAAAGCTGTTCCCCTATTAGATTGATTGGTGGTGGACTGATTAAACTTGTTGTATCATTTGATTGGTGATGAGTGTGAATTTCCACACTCCGCTTTTTTTATATTATATTTGAAAGAAAAAAATATATGTACATCGGATTACTTCACCTCCACTCAGCATTAAGATATGTAGTCTTAATACTTGTTTTATTGGCTATTTTTCAGGCTATTTCTGCAGGAAATAAACCTTACACAGCCGGAAACAAAAAGGTAAATCTCTTTGCTTTGATTTCTGCACACTTACAGTTGGTCATTGGTTTAATTTTGTACTTCATCAGTCCAAATGTAAACTTCTCTAACATGAAAGACCCTATTACTCGTTATTGGACGGTAGAACACCTCACCATGATGATTTTAGCTATTGTCTTGATTACCATTGGCTACTCAAGAGCGAAAAGAGCCAAAGAAGATAAAGCTAAACACCGGGCAATTTATATTTTTTATTCGGTTGCCATTGTGGTGGTTTTAATGGCTATCGTTACCATAAAAGGTAGAAACCCTTGGGGAATGTGAAAAACCTTTGCGTAAATATTTTATTAGAAAAAATTTCAAAAGTCGATTTTCTTTATATTTTTGCCTCGAAATGAGTAATAATTTCCATACAAAAAATTGGTGGTGGCAAGTGAAAAACATAGCCTCGGATACCCTATTTGTATTTTAAGAAAGAACTTAAACCCCAAACCTAAACAAATATGACCCGACGCTAATCCGTCGGGTTTTTTTTTGACTTAGATTTGCAAACAGAATTAATAAAATGAAGACATTCAAACTGAACGTTACCTTTAAAAAGCTATTAGCCGATACCACCACACCAGTAAGTATTTATTTGCGTTTACGCGATGTATTTCCTAATAGTTTGCTGTTAGAAAGCTCTGATTATCACAGCCGCGAAAATAGCATGAGCTATGTATGTTGTGATCCCATTGCGGGTATCCTGATTCAGAAAGGAGCGCTCATCAAAAATTATCCTGATGGATCAGTAGAAAAGCTGCAAAATTTTGACTTAACCGAAGAAGTCAGCACCTTTAGGAAAAGCTTTGTAAGTAATGCCGATTCCAATCTGAAATTTATTGCCGATGGCTTATTTGGCTATTTTACGCATGAAGCTGTAGAATATTTCGAGGATATCAAGCTCAAAAAAGAAGATCTGAACGAGCGAGAAATACCCACTTTCCAATATCACGTTTATCGTTACATTATTGCGATAGACCATTTTAAGAATGAGCTGCACATTATCAAAAACGAAAGCGAGTTTGAAAAAGAACAAAATGGTCTAGAGAAAATTGAATACCTCATTCAAAATAAAAACTTCCCAGAATATCATTTTGAAACCAAAGGTGAGGAAACTTCTAACCTAAGTAATGAAGAATTTAAAGCTTTAGTGGAGAAGATGAAAACGCACATTTTCCGTGGAGATGTTTTCCAAATTGTTCCTTCCAGAGCTTTTCAAACTTCTTTTGTTGGTGATGAGTTTAACGTTTACCGAGCTTTGCGCTCCATCAACCCTTCACCTTATTTGTTCTATTTTGATTATGGAAGTTTCAAAATTTTTGGTTCATCGCCAGAAGCACAACTCACCATCAAAAACCAAATTGCTTCTATTTATCCCATTGCCGGAACTTTTAAACGCTCGGGAAATGATGCTCAGGATAAAATCATTGCAGAACAATTAGAAAACGACCCTAAAGAATCTGCAGAACACGTGATGTTGGTAGATTTAGCCAGAAATGATTTGAGCAGACATTGCGAAAATGTAGAAGTAAAAGCCTATAAAGAAGTTCAATTTTATTCTCATTTGATTCATTTGGTTTCTAAAGTGAGTGGAAAATTGAAAGACGGTGTTAATCCATTCGAAATTGTAGCTGATACTTTCCCTGCGGGTACTTTAAGTGGCGCACCAAAATATAGAGCCATGGAATTAATTGATGCGTACGAAAAAGGGAAACGTAGTTTTTACAGCGGTGCCATTGGTTTTATGGGTTTTAATGGAGATTTTAATCATGCCATCATGATTCGTTCTTTCCTCAGCAAAAACAATAAATTACATTATCAGGCTGGGGCCGGAATTGTTGCCGATTCTAATCCAGAATCAGAATTAAACGAAGTAAATAACAAAATTGCCGCATTAAGAAATGCAATAAAACAAGCACAAGAAATTTAGCAGAAAGCTGGAAGCTAAAAGCCGAAGGCACAGAAATATTTAAATAATAAATTGAGGCTTTAAGCTTTTTGCATTTAGCCTTTAGCGTACAAAAATGAAAATACTTGTTATAGACAATTACGACTCTTTCACCTACAACTTGGTGCATCTACTCAATGAATTAGAACAAGAGGCTACAGTTTGGAGAAATGATAAATTTGAGCTGGATGATGTGGCTGCCTTTGATAAAATTTTACTTTCTCCCGGACCAGGAATTCCATCTGAAGCGGGTTTGCTGTTGGATGTTATCCGCAAATATGCAGAGAACAAAAGTATTTTAGGCGTTTGTTTAGGTCAGCAAGCCATTGCTGAAGTTTTTGGAGGTGAGCTATATAATCTGGAAAAACCCGTTCATGGTACGGCTACTAAAAATATTGTAAAAGATGCAGATGAAATCTTGTTTAAAGGTTTGCCGAAGCATTTCAAAGTGGGCCGATACCATTCTTGGGCGGTAAAACCAGAAAATTTGCCGTCAGAATTGTTAATCACCGCCGAAGACGAAAAAGGAGTAATGATGGCTTTACGTCACAAAACTTTAGATGTAAGAGGTGTACAGTTTCATCCAGAATCGGTATTAACTGAGTTTGGAAAAGAGATGATGAAGAACTGGCTGGAAAGCTAAAAGCCGAAGGCAAAAGGCTAAAAGCAATTTAATTAATAAAATACAAATTAGGCGTTCGGTGAGCTTTTAGCTTTCCGCTTTAAGCCTTTAGCTCAATAAAATGAACATTCTAGATCAAATAGTAGCCCGAAAAAAAGAAGAAGTAGCATCGGCGAAAGCCAAAACAAGTATTAAAGAACTGGAAAAAACCGCTTCTTTTTCAAGAGCAACATTTGCACTTAAAGACTTTTTATTAGACCCTAGCAAAACAGGAATTATTGCCGAGTTTAAAAGAAAATCCCCATCAAAAGGGATCATTAACGATTACGTTTCTGTAGAAGAAGTAACCAAAGCTTATGCTGCTGCGGGAGCTTCGGCCTTATCGGTTTTAACAGATCATGATTTTTTTATGGGGCATGAAGATGATTTGATTGCCGCCAGAAAGGTGAATCAAATTCCCATTCTTCGCAAAGATTTTATGGTAGATGAATATCAAATTATTGAAGCAAAAGCTTTAGGCGCTGATATTATCTTACTAATTGCAGCTTGTTTAAGCCCTGAAGAAATTTTGGTGTTTGCGAAATTAGCCAAATCTTTAGGACTAAGCACATTGTTAGAAGTGCATAATCAGGAAGAGTTAGACCGAAGTTTGAATCCTTATTTAGATGTGGTGGGCGTAAATAATCGAAATCTGAAAGATTTTACCGTTAGCATTGAAACGTCTTTAAGTTTAGCAGAAACAATTCCTTCAGAATTTTTAAAAATCTCTGAAAGTGCCATCAGCAATCCAGAAACTATAAAACTTTTAAAATCTGTTGGATTTAACGGTTTCCTCATCGGCGAAAACTTTATGAAAACCGAAAATCCGGGAAAAGCGATGGAAGCATTTGTGAAGTCTTTGGCTTGAGTTTTTGTTTAGATGAGGAATCAGCTTTAATTTCTTTTTAGGAAATCGAACTCGGGACACTCAGGTTTAAAAATTTCCTCTTATTTTTACGTCAAATTTTTGAACCATGAATTTCCCAGCAGAATTAAAGTACACCAAAGATCACGAATGGGTGAGAGTAGAAGGCGATGTAGCTTTCGTTGGTATTACCGCATTTGCGCAACGCGAATTAGGTGATATCGTTTATATAGATATCAATACCCTTGGCCAAAGCGTAAATGAAGGCGATGTTTTCGGAACGGTAGAAGCCGTAAAAACTGTTTCTGATTTGTTTATGCCAATAAGCGGCAATGTTTTAGAAATTAATGCTGCTTTAGATGCTAATCCAGAATTGGTAAATACCGATCCTTACGGCGAAGGCTGGATGGTAAAAATCTCTGTCAGCGGTAGTGGTAGCGCTTTACTTTCTGCTGATGATTATAAAAGCCTAATAGGCGCATAAGATGTTCAGAACACTAAAGTATCAGTTACCAGCTATTGCTTGGGCTATTCTGGTGCTGATACTTTGTCTATTACCCCCTCAGGATTTACCTCGAGAAAATCACTTCTTTGAAGGTTTTGATAAGATTGTTCATCTTGGCTTTTTCTTTACCCTTACGGTTTTACTTTTTTTCGGAAAAATAAGACAACAAAACAGCTATGATTATCGCATCCTTACGGTGTTAAAAATTGTTTTAGTTAACATAGCAATCGGCGGAGGTATAGAACTTTTACAATGGAAGGTTTTTATTAGCCGTGATGGTGATTGGTGGGATTTCTTTGCTGATATGATCGGTTTAGGGATGGGTGTTTTTGGTTACCTCCTGCTACATCGCAATGCTTGGATTAAGCCTAAAAACTAATCTTTAAAAACCTACATTTTCATGAAAAGGGTTTTAAAAATATTTGTTTTCGGCTTCTTTATTTGTTCTGTTTCCTCTTGTGGTGTTTATAGAAAAGGTTGACATTATACAAAATTTAGCCACAACACTTACAAGCAAAAACCTTTATAATATAGCCCAATCCTTCTTTTTAGCTTACAGACCAAATATTTATACTGATGTGACGAAGATCACTTTTTCTTATTTGGATTTAATTTAAATAAGGTTTATTTTCGTCTCGTTGTAAATCAATGAGCTATGAAACTATCGCAATTAGAAATAGGAGAGCAAGGAATTATTAAAGAATTTACAGATTTAGAAATGTCTGTAAAATTGATGGAAATGGGTTGTTTACCCGGTGAGTTGATTAAAGTAGAACGTATAGCACCTTTGGGTGACCCCATCGCTGTATCTGTTTCGGGCTATCAATTGTCTCTAAGAAAGAAAGAAGCCTCCACCATTGAGTTGATTTAATCAGAAGAATTGAAAGACAAAATAAAGGTAGCATTAGTAGGTAATCCGAATACCGGAAAATCAACCATTTTCAATGCGCTTACGGGTCTTAACCAAAAAATAGGAAATTTCCCAGGTGTAACTGTTGATAAGAAAACCGGATTTTCAAAATTAGCAGATGGCAGAATTTTAGAAATAGTGGATCTTCCTGGGACTTATAGTTTATACCCCAAAAGTGCCGACGAAACCATAGTTTTTGAAGTATTATCAGACCCTAAAAACAGCTCCCACCCTGATATGGTGGTAATTGTAGCAGATGCTACCAACCTCAAAAGAAATTTATTACTCTATACCCAAATTGCCGACTTAGGCTTGCCCGTCATCATTGCTTTAAACATGATGGATTTAGCCGCTAAAAGCAATATGGAAATTGATATTGATGCGCTAGCAAAGCGTTTAAATGTACAGGTGGTATCTTTAGCCGCTAGAAAAAGCCAAGGTATTGAAACGCTTAAAAATGCCATTCAGTTTCAATCTGAAATTCCGCTACAAAGCCCAACTATTGATGTAGAAGCTATTGCTCCAGAATTAATTCAAACCCTCTCTAAAGAACTAAACATTACACAACCATACATTGCGCTGCAAATTGCCCATCAGCATGAGCATTTAAAATATCTTACTAAAACACAAAGTAACCGCGTAGAAGAGTTAGAAAAGCAATTTGATTTTCATTCACAAAAATCACAAGCTGCAGAAACCATTGCTCGCTACAATTTTATTAATGATGTTTTATTAGATACCGTAAAATATAAATCCGTAGCGCTAGAGGAAAACATCAGCAATAAAATAGATCATTACCTTACCCATAAAGTATGGGGATTTGTGATTTTCATTGCCATTTTGTTCTCCATATTCCAATCTATTTTTGCTTGGTCTGAGTATCCAATGGCTATTATAGAAACGGTTTTTGTTTGGCTAGCGGAGATGGGTCATCGCTATTTACCCGCTGGCGTTTTAACCAATCTGTTGATTGATGGTGTCTTATCTGGCTTAAGTGGTGTGATGGTTTTTATCCCACAAATAGCCTTATTATTTGCTTTTATTTCTATTCTTGAAGATACCGGATACATGTCTAGGGTTACTTTCATGATGGACCGTTTAATGCGGAAAGTAGGCCTCAACGGAAAATCTGTAGTGCCATTAATTGGCGGCTTGGCTTGTGCAGTTCCATCTATTATGAGTGCTAGAACCATCGAGAATTGGAAGGATAGAATGATCACCATCATGGTGACTCCTTTGGTAAGTTGCTCCGCTCGTTTACCTATTTATACTTTGTTGATTTCTTTGGTTGTACCTAAAAAGATGCTTTTAGGGTTTATCAATCTTCAGGGCTTAGCTTTGATGAGCCTTTACCTGCTGAGTATTATTACCGCAATTTTGGTGGCCTGGGTAATGAAAGGACTTATCAAAAGCAAAATAAAAGGTTATTTTATTATGGAATTACCAGTCTATCGGATGCCTAGATGGAATAATGTAGGTATCACGATGTATGAGAGTGTGAAAACTTTTGTGACCGAAGCGGGCAAGGTAATCATAGCGGTTTCCATTATATTATGGGTTTTAGCGAGTTATGGACCAGGAAATTCTTTCGAAACAATAGATCAAAAATATCAAGCTGAAAGCTTTAAAAAGGAATATTCAGGCGCACAGATAGAGCGATTTAAATCATCAGAAAAATTGGAAAACTCTTATGCTGGTATTTTAGGAAAAAGTATAGAACCAGCTATTAAACCCTTAGGTTTTGATTGGAAAATAGGAATCGCTTTAATTACTTCATTCGCTGCTCGTGAAGTTTTTGTGGGCACCATGGCAACCCTTTATTCTGTAGATGGTGATGCTTCTAAAATGGAATCTGTAAAAGAGAAGATGGCCAATGCAAAGAATCCAAATACGGGTCAGCCAGTTTTTACGGTGGCTACTGCATTTTCATTAATGATTTTTTATGCTTTTGCCATGCAATGTATGAGTACGATGGCGGTGGTTTACCGAGAAACTAAAAATATTAAGTGGCCTTTAATTCAGTTTGCGTATATGCTGGTGCTGGCTTATACAGCTAGTTTTGTAGTATTTCAGTTCTTAAAGTAGGCTTTTCTTGTTTCAATAACTTTACATAGAAAGTAGTTCCTTTATTAATTTCACTTTCGAAAGTAATTTCTCCATTCAATTTCTCTACATATTCTTTGCAAAGAATCAAGCCTAAACCCGTTCCTTTTTCTCTATTGGTTCCAAAAGTTGATTTGATATTTAAAGAGAAGATTTCTGGCTTCTTTTCTTGGCTAATGCCCACACCATTATCCTTTACAGAAAGGATAACATGTTGATTTTCTTGATGAATACCTAAAATAATATTTCCACCAGATGGGGTAAATTTAACGGCGTTGTTTAATAAATTTCTGACTATGAGCTGAATCATGTGTTTATTTAATAAGCAAACTACTTGTTCAGGAATTTCCAAGCTAAAATTGATTCCTTTTCTTTTGCACAAAATTTCAGCTTGCTGAATGGTGGTATCAATCGCTTCCACCAAATCCGAAGATTCTAAAACAAGTTTGATTCCATCAATTTGATTTTTGGACCATTCTAACAAATTTTCTAGTAAACTTTGTGTGCTTGCGGTGGCCTGTAAAAGCTCCTTTTCAATAAATGCTCTTTCTTCATTTTTCAACTCACCAGTTGCTAAAAACTCTAAATATTGCTTCACCGCATTAAGTGGCGACTTTAAATCGTGTGA
The DNA here is from genome assembly GCA_014763615.1 of Sphingobacteriales bacterium. Taxonomy (GTDB): domain Bacteria; phylum Bacteroidota; class Bacteroidia; order Sphingobacteriales; family Sphingobacteriaceae; genus Pseudopedobacter. Next base: position 148,340 of record JACXVB010000003.1, read on the forward strand.
AATGATGGAGAAAAGTTTATCTTTTTCACTGTTCATTTTATACAATAGCTCAGTATTTATAGCTAGCTTTTCGTTTTGTAATTGGTAGGATTTTTTAATATAACTTAAACCTGAAGACAATAAAATAGCACAAATAATATAAGTTGATAGGTTATCAAAAAATACATCACTGCGTGAGGTGTAGTTAATCAATATAGAATTTGGAAATTGGTACTCTATTAATCCAACTATCAAAACAGAAAGCAGATTAAATAGAATCCAAAATTTAACATATTTACTGTTTGAAATCATGCACATGAGAAAAAGTGTAGATAAAAACAAAAGCAAGGTTGGGCTATTTATACCTCCATTTATGAAATAATCTATCCCTAAAAAAACATTACATTCTATCCCGCTAATAATGATGGCTAAATTTAATTTATGCCATTTTCTGCTAAGTAAAAAAACAACAGTATGAAATAGTAAGATGGCTAAGCAAATGATTACAGAGCCGTAGAATCCTAGATAAAAATTGATGATTAATTCTAGAATAGCAGCAAAAAGTGCAACTATAGAAAAAATGTGAAAAACCTTACTTTCTAAAGAGAAATCCTCGTTTTCACCAATTAGACGATGCCAATAATGCTTTAGGTAATTGAAAAGTGTCACATGCCTTTAGTTAACTAAAGGTAAATGTATTAAATAAAGTGATATAAGAAAACCACCTCACCATTGAAGGCTGACTTATTCTGATCCTTGATTTCCAGCTCGATACCAATATTTGCTTTAGTTACCCCACGTAAGTTTGCTATTGAAGCCAATTTCACTTTTAACCTTACCTCGCTATCCACGGTTACGGCTTGCGCAAATCTGAGCTTCTCTATACCGTAATTAATTTCCATCTTCAAATTTTGGATATTTACAATCTGTTTCCATAAAAAAGGAATTAAAGACAAGGTTAAATAACCATGCGCTATGGTTTTTTGAAAAGGACTTTCTGTAGCGGCTCTATCGGCATCAGTATGAATCCATTGATGGTCTAAGGTAGCATCAGCAAATAAATTAATTTGAGACTGATTGATTTTATGCCAATCAGAAATTCCCATTTCTTTTCCTAAATAAGACTCAAACTCTTGATAATTATTAATAGTAATCATGTTGTATTAGCTTTCTGTTGAAGTAAATGCATTCCATCCTTGTGCTTTCAACTCATGTACATTTCCTGATTTAGTTATCAGATAATTACCTGCGCTTTCCTCAGTAATGTAACCGATGATCGTGATATCCACATCGTGTTTCATCTTATCATAATCTGCCTGCTTAATAGTAAATAACAACTCGTAATCTTCTCCTCCATTTAAAGCACAAACGGTTGGATCTAAACCAAATTCACGAGCTTGCTCAACCGTCATAGGGTCTAATGGGATTTTTTCTTCATAGAGTTTACATCCTTTCTTAGATTGATGCGTGAGGTGAAGAACCTCTGAAGCTAAACCATCAGAAATATCAATCATAGAAGTGGGTTTGATTTCCATTTTCTTCAATAAATCAACAATATCTATCCTTGCTTCGGGTTTTAACTGCCTTTCAACGATGTAATCTTTACCTTCTAAATCAGGCTGAATATTTGGATTGGCTAAGAAAACTTGCTTTTCTCTTTCTAACAATTGTAATCCAACGTAAGCTCCGCCTAAATCGCCTGATACGCAAATTAAATCGCCTTCCTCGGCTCCGTTTCTATAAACGATGTCTTTCTCGTCTGCATAGCCTATACTGGTTACAGAAATCACCAAACCTTGTCGGGAAGAAGTGGTGTCGCCACCAATCAAATCCACATTAAATTTTTCGCAGGCCAACAACATTCCAGAATATAATTCTTCGATAGCTTCTAGGGTAAATTTACTAGAAAGGCCTAAGGAAACCGTGACCTGAGATGCAGTACCATTCATGGCATAAATATCACTCAGGTTTACTTGGATGGCTTTATATCCTAAATGTTTTAACGGGGTAAAAGCCAAATCGAAATGGATTCCTTCCAGCAGCATATCGGTAGAAACTAAAGTCTTTTTTCCTTTAAAATCTAATACTGCTGCGTCATCGCCTACACCTTTTTGAGTGCTTTCATTTTTGATATGGATATGTTGAGTGAGGTGGTGGATTAATCCAAATTCACCTAATTTTTGGATATCTGTTTTTTCGGTTTGCTCAAACATGGCTTCAATTTTTGGATTACAAAAATGCAAAAATTTATTCAGATGATATGATTTGTGAATTACCTTATCAATGCTTCAGCTTGTTGTAAGGCAACATCCTTTTTTTGTAGTAGGTCTGTTAAAGTTGTTTTAATAGGGTATTTAGGAAATACGCCTCTACCGTATAATGCTCTTTGATGAACGGGTCTAATCACTTTTAAAGGCAGTCTTAATTTTAAAGCAGTATGTGGCAAACTGAGATAAGGAATACTTCCGGCTGTACATTGATTATAGCCTCCACCTGTTTCTTCTCCTATAAAAATTCCTCTTTTCGCTTCTTGTAAGTTAGCGGCTAATAGCGATGTTGCTGAGAAAGAATAACCATTAATCAACACATATAAATCTCCCTGATAATTGTATTTCTTCGGGTTTTTTAATTTATCTGTTGGTAATTTTGAGTAGTAGCCCAAACTATCTTTTTTTACAAAAATGAGCGGGAAAATTCCTCTTAAACTGTTTATTAAAAAGTGATCTGCGTATTTGGCTGTTGAGAAATAGCGAGCACTCATATTGGCTCTTCCTGTAAATTGATAAGGCTTATCATAAAGATACCTAAACAATAAATTACAGCTCATTAAATTTCCACCACCATTATTTCTTAAATCTAAAATCAGGTGTTGAATGTTTTTTTCTTTGATTCTTTTAAAGCTTTCCCTAAAAAATCGATGGAAGTTATTGTGCGGAAAAGCGAAACTTTTCACTGTTAAAATAGCTGTACTTTTTACGTAGGTATCAATTTTAAAATCTAATAAAGCTTGTTGATTTTCATCTACACCTCGGTAACGGTTTTTTCTTACAAAAACTCGCTTTTCGTGGGTTAGTTTTTTCTTTTTCAACTGCTCCTCTTTACTTAATTGGTGCTTCACCTTTTTTTCTGAGTGTCTCTTTAGTGTATAAGAAAACACAGTATCTGCATCCTTTATTAAAAAATTTACAGAATCTGATTTAGGAAAAGCAGCATAGTAATAGTTGGCAAAAGACTTATTTAAAACCTGAGGATAAAAAGTGGTATTGTAACCATCAGAAGAAAAATATTTCTCTTCTTTTTTAATGATATCTTCTACATCATCTCCATTAATTTTAAGAATTTGCATTCCTGGTTTTAATACTTTCTCTTCCGTAGTATTTACTTTTTTGATAAATAAACTATCGTTTAAAACAAAATAATCCAGCAAACCTAAAGGCAGTTTACCTACATTTTTAAGGCTATCTTTTTGTGCTTTAGAATATTTTAAACCAGGATAAACTAAACGAGTATGTCCGCATTTTATACTCGAAACTAAAGGAGCCGCTTTTCTATAAAATTCTAAAGACGTTAAAGAATCTGTTAATTGATTTTTTAAACTATCAAATTCTTGTTTGAATTTTTGTTGAGATAGGTACCAGAAAACGCCAGGATGTGCTTCTTCTAAAGAAGTTTGGAGGATGTTTAAATCCTCTTTAAGCTTTTGTGGAGGATGTTTTTCGTTGAGTTTTTGATTATACTTTTTTGTGGATATGCATGATGTTAAACAACAAACAAAAATTAAAAAAATTAAAATTTTTCTCATGCTTTACAATTGCGTAAGGGATTTTAATGGAAATCCTTTTTGTTTAACCTTCGACTCCACTCAGGCTGACAAATAAAAAGATTGAAATGTTAAGCCCGACCCCAATTTTTCTTTGGGGTTACGCCCTTAATAATTTACAAACCCAAACTAGCCGATATTTCTAACATCCTTTCAATCGGTTTTCTTGCTCTTTCTATAATTTCACGTGGAACATCTACTTCTGGTAGCTCATTTTTTAAGCATAAATAAAGCTTTTCTAAAGTATTGCGTTTCATGTGCGGACAATCATTACAAGCACAACTGTTATTCGGTGGAGCGGGTATAAAAGTTTTAGTTGGATTTGATTTTTCCATTTGATGAATAATGCCAGATTCAGTTGCTACAATAAATTCAGTAGCTGCATTTTTGATGGTATAATTTAACAAGCCAGTGGTAGAACCAATATAATCGGCCATTTCTAAAATTACATCTTCACATTCTGGATGGGCAATAAACTTAGCTTCGGGATGACGCTCTTTTAATTTTGTAATCTTTTCTCTAGCAAAAATTTCGTGAACCATACAGGCACCATTCCATAAAACCATATCTCTACCAGTTTTCTTCATCACATAAGCACCTAAGTTTTTATCTGGCCCGAAGATGATTTTTTGATCTTTTGGTAAAGATTCAACAATTTGAACCGCATTGCTAGAAGTACAAACAATATCACTTAAAGCCTTTAACTCCGCAGTACAGTTTACATAGGTAATCACTAAATGATTAGGATATTTTTCTTTGAATTTTTTAAATAAATGTGGCGGACAACTATCAGACAAAGAACATCCAGCTTTGCTATCGGGCAGTAAAACTTTCTTATCAGGCGATAAAATCTTAGCCGTTTCTGCCATGAAATGTACACCTGCAAATACAATGACATCAGCATTTGTTTGTGCAGCTTGTTGAGATAAACCTAAACTATCACCAATATAATCTGCAATATCCTGAATATCTGGATCTTGATAATAATGAGCTAATATTACTGCGTTTTTTTCTTTCTTCAATCTTTCTATTTCTGTAAAAAGATCAAGATTTGGATCTATAGGTTCATCTATAAATCCTTTTAAATTGATTTCTTCTAGTATATTCATTTTTTGATTTTCAAATGTAAGCATTCAAAATTATCGTTTCTCCACTAATCCAATAACAAACAATTTATTTTATTAGAAGAACTTATTATTTATTAGGGTGTTGGTATGGTGTATAAGTTTGATGAATTTTTTTTGGAAGATTAGTTTTTAAAATAGAATCAACATGTTATTAACATTAATTTAATATTATATCACTGATTTTCAGTATCATTTTAAATCACAAGAAGAATTTTAATTTTTTTTCCAGTGAATGGTTTTAAATTTAACCACGTTAATTACTCTTCTAAATTTTGAGAGTAAAAGACTAAAAAAATTAAAGCAGTTTAAACTTATATAGAGGTTTTACACATCAAATAAAACTTTCAATAATTTGCTTACATATAACTAACAGCTTTTAGCACTTTATACACATCTGAAAAAGAAAGATGTTTCTTTGTTAAAATATAGATATGAAAAATGTTGATTTCTTGGTAATAGGTTCAGGTATTGCAGGTTTAAGTTTCGCTCTTAAAGCAGCAAAACATGGTAAGGTTCTGATAGTTACTAAATCAAATGAGGACGAATCAAACACAAAATATGCACAAGGTGGTGTTGCGGTAGTTGTGGATAAAAAGGAAGATTCTTTTGATAAGCATATTCAAGACACACTCATTGCTGGTGATGGATTGTGTAATCCTGAAATTGTTGAAATTGTGGTGAAAGAAGGACCGGATAGGATTAAGGAAATTATTAAATATGGAACTAAATTTGATAAAACTACAGGTGGAATTTACGATTTAGCAAAAGAAGGTGGTCATTCTGAACATCGTGTGCTACATTATAAGGATATCACTGGTTTTGAAATAGAGCGGGCTTTGCTAGCTGAGATTCATGAAAACCCTAACATCGAAATCCTGACCCATTATTTTGTAGTTGATTTAATTACGCAACATCATTTAGGGGTTTTTGTCAATAGACACAGGGATGATATTGAATGCTATGGTGCTTACGCTTTGGATACCAAAACTGGTAAAATTGATAAGTTTTTAGCTAAGAATACATTACTGGCGGCAGGTGGTGCGGGTCATATTTACAGCTCCACTACTAACCCGGTGATTGCAACTGGTGATGGTGTTGCAATGGCTTACAGAGCTAAAGCAAAAGTGAGGAATATGGAATTTATTCAATTTCATCCAACAGCATTGTACAATCCTGGTGAATATCCTTCCTTTCTTATTTCTGAAGCAGTGAGAGGTTTTGGAGGTGTTTTAAAGCGACGAAATGGTGAAGAATTTATGTTTGAATATGATGAGCGAGGCTCATTAGCACCAAGGGATATTGTAGCGAGAGCAATTGATAATGAGATGAAGAAATCTGGAGATGATTTTGTTTATCTGGATATCAGACATCGTAAAAAAGAAGATTTATTAACTCATTTTCCCAATATTTATGCGAAGTGTTTATCTATTGGGATAGACATGACTAAGGATATGATTCCGGTAACACCTGCTTGCCATTATATGTGTGGAGGCGTGATGGTAGATAAAGACGGAAAAACCTCTATAAAAGGATTATATGCTTGTGGAGAAGTGTCTTCAACGGGTTTGCATGGAGCAAACCGGCTGGCTTCCAATTCTTTGTTAGAAGCTTTAGTTTTTGCTCACCGTATTTACCTTAATTCAATAGACCGTTTAAGTGAATTTACCATCCCGGAAGGAATACCGGATTGGAATGATAAGGATACCCAGCTTTCTAATGAGGATATACTCGTGACTCATAACATCAGGGAAATGCAAAAAATGATGAGCGATTATGTAGGTATTGTTCGTTCTGATTTTAGGTTGGAAAGAGCGATGCGTAGGTTAGGTTTATTGTATGAAGAAACGGAAGATTTTTATAAAAAAACAAAACTTTCGGTTAAACTTTGCGAGTTAAGAAATTTGATTCAAGTGGCATATATTGTAATAAAATCTGCTATGGAAAGAAAAGAGAGTAGGGGATTACACTTTACAACAGATTATCCAAATCATCTAGAATACTTAAAAGACACCATATTATAATGCCTTTAATATTGCCAGTAAAAGATAAGAGCCCCGTATGGGGAGAGGACTGTTTTATCGCCGATAACTGTACTATTGTGGGCGATGTAAGTATGGGAAAGAACTGCTCGGTTTGGTTTAATGCGGTAATCAGAGGTGACGTTAATTATATTAAAATAGGAGATTTTACAAACATTCAAGATGGAGCAGTGATACATGCAACTTATTTAAAGGCAGCCACAACCATCGGAAATTACGTTTCTATCGGACATAATGCTTTGGTTCATGGTTGTACTTTAAAAGATCACGTTTTAATAGGAATGGGTGCTATTGTGATGGATCATGCGGTGGTAGAAGAATTTGTAATTATTGCTGCTGGAGCAATAGTTTTAGAAAACATGATTTGTGAGTCAGGATATTTATACGCAGGAGTTCCTGCAAAAAAAATTAAAGCAATTTCTGACGAACAAAGAGAAATGCTTAAAAAATTACCTCATAATTATGTGATGTATTCTGGTTGGTTTAAATAGATTTAAGGATTAAACTTCTTCGGAATCACAATTTTTTCTTCTCTATCCCAATTGGCTCTTGTGATGATTTCTTTATCATAAAACCATACTTTTTCTGGTTGAACTTTTTGTTTTAGATTTCCCGTATCAAAGATGCCATTATTATTGCTGTCTTCAATAATCCTTACTTTGTATTTATTGGTAGGTATAAAGTTAAAAACTAATGTGGTATCTGTTTTAATAGGTTCCTCGCTGTAAACATCTCCTTTATCTGTAAGTAATTGTAGAACATAATTTTTTAAACTATCGGTTTTTGAAATTTTTAACGACAGATTTCCATAATTCTCTACCTCATCTAAATTAAATGTCACCTTCAAGCTTTTGTTATAATCGTCATAAATATCCTTAACTGCTCCCTCATTTAAGGTAAGGGTGTATAACTTTTTCACCTTCCAAGGATAATTAATTTGATAAGTTCTTGTTCCATCCATTTTTACCAAGTTAAAGTCTCTTTTAGAGGTTGAATCTTCTAATAAATTAATATTATCAGAATAGATAGACGCTATCGGAACATTAAACTCAAGGTCTAATTGATGGTTGGGTCTAATTTTTCCATCAGATAAATTATTACTAAATAAAATCTCTCTTTGGTAAGTTTCTTTTTTACTTCTTCTTATAATCATCGTATCCAGTGGCTTTCCATCAGAATTGATGCTCACTTTTAGTGAATCAAAATCGTATGTTTTTAACCAAACTGAAGCGGTGTCCCCTTTTGGAGAAAACTCAATAATGGGTTCTTTTAGGTTAGGTTCAATAAATTTAAGCGAAGGTTTTACTATGGGTTTATTAAAAATATAGCTGATTTTACCATCCTTTTCAATTTGTTTACTGATGACTCTAAATTTTTCAGGAATCTCTTTAAACAATTTAAGAATGATACCGCTTGTGTCTTTGTTTAAGATAATGGGTTTATTTAAAAAAGCAATTTCTTCATTAGGAGAATTATATATTCGATCTACTGCACTTTCTTTTAAACCATAAATGCTGTAGGTGTTTTCTTTCAGATTTTTTAAACTAAAATTTCCTGAACTATCTGTTGACGTAAACATAGAAGCTCTCTTTTTGCCAAATAGGGTGTCTTGTTGTATTGGAAAAATAAATACCTTAGCATCTTTTACAGGTAAATTATCTTGTGAGCTCATAACATTACCATTAATTTGTAACGAGTCTAAGGTTGGTCCTGTAGAAAACACGAAACTGAAATTTTTTAAGATGTTAGACTCATTAACATCCTGAATGGCTTTTCCAAAGTTGATGGTATAAGTTGTATTTTTTTCGAGCGAATCTTTAAATGTAATTTCTAAAGTCTTTTTTTTCACCTTATAAAATGGAGGAATTTCCATGGCTGGCGAAATGCTAATTTCGGTAAGTTCGTTAGAAAGTTTAAAGTACTCGTCGAAACTGATATCAATTTTATTTCCTTTAAAATTTCTACTTAGGTTTTTGGGAATCTCTGCTAAAACTTTAGGAGGTTCCTTATCTCTTGGTCCTCCTTGTGGTTGTTGCAAACTTGCACAAGCTGCAAGTAAAATAATGAATAAATAAAGGGTATAAAAAGATAGTTTTTTCACTGTTTTTTATTTGAGCCTATTTTTAAGCTTTATAATCAATTTTAGTTTTTTGATGAAGATTGTGTCTCGGATTTAAAAAAAATCATTTATATCAAATTTTTTAAAGCCGTCTATTTTTTATCATAAAAATTTGATTATCAGTTGTTTAAGTTTATTTTGATAAATGCACCATTAAAACTGATATATCTGATGGAGTTACTCCAGATATTCTTGACGCCTGACCTAAAGTTCTTGGTTTAATCTTCATTAATTTTTCTCTCGCCTCTTTTGATAAAGATTGTAAGCTATGATAATTAAATTCTGGATTAATATCCTTGTCTTCCATTTTCTTCATCTTATCTACAATTTCAATTTCTTTTTCAAAATAGCTGTTGTATTTAATTTTTATTTCTGCTTGCTCGATGGTTTCTTTATCAAACTCATTAAGAAAGGAATTAAACTCCTCACTGATTCTTCTAAGACTTGGAATGCTGATTTGTGGTCTTCCTAATAAAGAATAGAGTTTAACACTTTGTTGAATTGTAGAAGTTCCTAACTCTTCTAAAATCGGATTAGCGATATCCTTTTGCGCTGAATTTTGTTTAGTAAATTCAATTATGGCGTCAGAATTTTTGATTTTGTTTTGAACTTTTTCTAATCTTTTGATATCAACTAGACCTAGTTCATAAGCAATAGGGGTTAAGCGTTCATCAGCATTATCTTGACGAAGCAATAGTCTGTGTTCTGCTCTCGAGGTAAACATGCGATAAGGCTCTTCGGTTCCTTTGGTTACCAAATCATCAATTAATACGCCGATATAAGATTCGGATCTTTTTAAAATAAGGGCTTCTTTATGATTGATTTTTTGATGTGCGTTAATTCCTGCAATAAAACCTTGTGCTGCTGCTTCCTCGTAACCAGTAGTTCCGTTAATTTGTCCGGCAAAGAATAAGTTAGAAATGAGTTTAGTTTCTAAACTTAAATCTAGTTGTGTGGGTGGGAAATAATCATATTCAATAGCGTATCCTGGCCTAAACATTTTTGCATTTTCAAATCCAGGAATTAATCTTAAGGCTTTTAATTGCACATCTTCTGGAAGTGATGTTGAGAATCCATTAACATAGATTTCTACTGTATTCCAACCTTCAGGCTCAACAAATATTTGATGCCTTTCTCTTTCTGCAAAACGATTGATTTTATCTTCAATAGAGGGGCAGTATCGTGGCCCTAAACCTTTGATACGACCTGTAAACATAGGAGATTTTTCAAAACCCTCTTTAAGCGTTTCATGGACAGCAGCATTGGTATAGGTTATCCAACAACATCTTTGATCTGTTGGAATTTTAGTGTCAGTAAATGAAAATTTACCACCTTCTTCATCACCCCATTGTTCCTCCATTTTAGAATAATCAAGAGATCTTCCATCTACCCTTGGCGGAGTTCCTGTTTTCATTCGTCCTGCTTCAAATCCTAATTCAATCAATTGTTCAGTTATTCCTGTAGCAGCTTTTTCACTAGTTCTGCCTCCGCCCATCTTCTTTTCGCCAATATGGATAAGCCCATTTAAAAATGTACCGTTAGTTAAAATCACAGAATTAGACTTAATTTCTAAACCTAGCGATGTTTTAATACCAATAGCTTTGTGATTTTCTACTAAGATTTCTACAACCATGTCTTGCCAGAAATCAACATTCGGCGTTTGTTCAAGAGCCAATCTCCATTCTTCTGCAAAGCGAATTCTGTCATTTTGTGATCGGGGAGACCACATGGCAGGACCTTTTGAGCGATTAAGCATTCTAAATTGAATCATGGTCTTATCTGAGATAACCCCTGAATATCCGCCCATTGCATCAATTTCCCGTATAATTTGTCCTTTAGCTACCCCTCCCATAGCGGGGTTACAGCTCATTTGAGCTATAGTTGCCATATTCATGGTGATAAGTAGCACTGCAGAACCAAGATTAGCGGCAGCAGCAGCAGCTTCACACCCAGCATGACCACCACCAACAACTATTACATCATATTTTTTAAACATATTCTTTATGTTTCACGTGAAACTTTAAGGTTTTACAAAGATAGTGCTTATAGTGTTAATTCTTGTTTTGTATTTATTCTTGACCTATTTTTGAATGTTTCACGTGAAACGTGTTTCATTAAGCTAGTTCGCTCAAGGCTAACCAACGCAAGGTTTTACTATCCAAAAGTCTATTTAAATCTTCTATGGCTTTTGATAGCGCTATTAATTCTTCGTGATTGGCAGATGGATTATTAAGCTTTTTTGTTGCTAGTTCTATCTCATGTTCAATGTCTGCTATTTCTTTCTCTAAACTTTCAAGTTCTCGTTGTTCTTTATAAGAAAGTTTTGGTTTGCTGTTTTCTTTTTTAGTTTCTTGAATGGGAGGGTTTACTTTAGCTTCTTTTTGTTGGGCCTTTATTTGTTCTTGTTCGTATCGGTAAGAAGAGTAATTGCCGTTATAAATTCTAATATTTCCATTTCCTTCTAGGATGAATAGCTGATCGGTTAACTTATCAACTAAATATCTATCGTGAGAAACCAATATCAGAACACCTGGATATTTTTCTAAAAACTCCTCTAATACATTTAAAGTATCAATGTCGAGATCATTAGTAGGCTCATCTAAAATCAAAAAATTCGGATTTTTAATTAAAACCTTCATCAGATGGAGGCGTTTTTTTTCACCACCACTCAATGAACTCACAAAACCATGTTGCTTTTTGGGAGGGAATAGAAAATGTGTTAAAAGCTGAGAGGCAGAAATCATCTTGCCATCAGACATGGTAATAAATTCTGCTATGTTTTTAACTACATCAATTACTCGTTCACTTTCATCAAAGCTTAATCCCGATTGATGATAATATCCAAAAACCGTAGTTTCTCCCTTCTTGATATGTCCTTTGTCAGGGTTAATCTCCTGGGTGATTAAATTAAGTAGTGTTGATTTTCCAGTTCCATTTTTACCGGTTAAACCAATTTTATCTCCTTTTTTGAATACATAGGAGAAGTCAGAAATAACTACGTTTCCTCTAAATGATTTTGAAATATTCTCTATTTCTAAAATCTGATTTCCCTGCCTGCTAACTTTAACATCTAATTTAACGCTTTCTTTAGCTGTTTGACCCTTAGTCTTTTCTTCTAAATTGTAGAACGCATCTATTCTGGCTTTTGATTTGGTTGCTCTTGCCTGAGGCATCCTGCGCATCCATTCTAATTCTTTTTTGAGTAGATTTTTATTTTTAGCCAAAACAACATTATCAATAGCGTCTTTTTCGGCCTTTTTTTCTAAATAATAAGCATATTTTCCTTTGTAAGTATAAACTTGCCCATGATCTAACTCTATAATTTCATTACAAACATTATCTAAGAAGTAGCGATCATGAGTGACCATTAAAATGGTTTTTCCTCCAGTGGTTAAGAAACTCTCTAGCCACTCTATGGTATCTATATCTAAATGGTTGGTTGGCTCATCAATAACATAAACGTCGGGCTCATCAATTAATAATTTGGCTAAGCTCAGCCTTTTCTTTTGTCCTCCAGAAAGTGTATCAATTTTTTGATCTAAATGATGAATATCTAAGCGACCTAGAATGGTTTTTATTTGATGTTCATATTCCCAAGCCTCAAGGTTGCTGAGTTCTTCTGTTAACCTGTTGATTTCATCAATATCAGGATTCTCAGTTTCTAAAAGCTCCTCATATTCCCTGATGATTTGCTGTTGGCGATTATCTAAGCTAAAAATGAAATCACTAATACTTTGTCCATTTTCAAACTGTGGATCTTGCTCTAAATATCCAAAACGGATATCTTTTGCTTTTACCACTTTTCCTTCTGTGGGCTTAATTTTTTCGGCTAGTAATTTTAATAAGGTAGATTTTCCCGCTCCGTTAATTCCTACTAATGCAACCCTTTGTCCTTGCTGGATTCCAAAAGTTAAATTTTTGAAAAGCCAATAGTCATTAAATGCATGTCCTAATTGTTCCGCTGATACAATACTCACGTTAATTCTTTGATTTTATCTGATTTAAACACAAAGATGCCGCTTTTATTTTGAATAGATTCATTAAACATTACTTTGGCTATATCTTTTGCTTTTATAGACTGGTATTTTTTTAAACTTCCAACCAATAGTGGGTTGATTAATTTCATTAATCCTAACATCACTTTTTCTAAAGGTCGCTTTTCCTTTCTATCTCCGTCTAAAAAAGAAGGTTGATAAATAAATAGAGAAGGTATCGCAAGCATTTTTAAATCTTGCTCAATTTCACCCTTAAGGTGCGTATAAAAATTTGAGGAGTTTGCTTTTGCACCCAATGCTGATACCAAATGGAACTGCAATAAATGATTTGTTAAACCTTCTTTTGCAAAAAACAAAGGAATATCATGATCAACTTTTTTGTAATCTTTTAAGTTAGGCGTTTTCTTTTTGGTAGAACCTAAGCAACAGAAAATAACATCAGCTTTAATTTTAGTCTTTAGTTCCTCTAAATCATCAAAACTTGTGATTTCTTGTTTTAGTTTAGGATGTTGAACAGTCAGCGGTTTCCTCAAAAACGCAGTAACCTCAGAATAGGCATCGCTATGCAGTAATATTGTCAATAATTCACTGCCAATTAGTCCGCTAGCTCCCAAAATAATTACTTTTTTATTGCTCATGCTTCGTTTCGAAAGGATAAATTTAACTATAATTCATTGGAATAATATTTGTGTGTTTAAACATGTATTTTAAAAACAAGGAAAATCATGAAAACAGTATTCTATCCAGCTCAAGAAAGAGGTTTTAATAACCTTGGCTGGTTAAAAAGTTACCACTCTTTTAATTTCGGCAGATTTTACGATCCTCATAAAATGAACTTTGGTTTGTTAAGGGTTTTAAATGACGACCATGTAGAAGCAGGGATGGGTTTTGGTACACACTCACACGATAATATGGAAATCGTAAGTATCCCGCTTTCTGGTGCTTTAAAGCATAATGACAGCACTGGTAGAGAAGCCATTATAAAATCCGGCGATGTGCAAATCATGTCTGCTGGTACAGGTATTCAGCATTCAGAATATAACGCCTCTAAAACCGAGGCAGTTAAATTCTTACAAATTTGGATTTTTCCAAAAGAAGAAAATATTACACCGAGATACGAGCAAAAAGCTTTTAGTGAAGAAGCTAAGCAGAATAAATTTTTAACTGCAGTATCTCCTGAAAAAGATGCTGAGAGCATTTGGATTAATCAAGATGCTTGGTTTAACCTTTCCAATTTGGATGAAGGAAAGAAATTAAATTACACCTTAAATGATGATAAAAATGGAATTTATGTGTTTTTATTAGAAGGAAGTCTAAACATAGCGGGTAAAACATTGAAAGAAAGAGATGCTATTGGTGTTTACGATATAAAAGATATTGATGTAGAGGCTTTAACGGCAGCTAAATTGCTGTTAATTGAAGTGCCCATGCAATAATATTTTCAATGATTTTAGGTGTCGGGCAAGGATCTGCTCGACACTTTCTATCTTCTATTCAGATAAAAATCCTCTTTCTGAGTCATTAAATCCTTTTCTGCTTTACTTTTATCTTTATAACCCAAAAGGTGAAGTGTTCCGTGGATGATTACTCTATGCAATTCGTTGTTAAGTGTGGTTTTAAAACTTTTTGCATTTTCCTTTACTCTATCAATGCTGATAAAAATATCCCCGTAAATTTCTCCCGAGATATCTCCATTATCAAAAGTGATGATATCGGTATAGGTATCGTGATTGAGGTATTGCTGATTAATTTTTAGAAGATAAACATCAGAGCAAAAAATAAAATTGAGTTCTATTAATTGATGCTTTTCGTTTTCTATAGTCTGATTGATCCAAGCTCGTAACTTATTGATTTCCTTGATCTTGTAGGAGATACCTTCGTTAAAAAAATAGATAGGTAATTTAGGCATTAATATTTGAAATGGAGCTCTACTTCGTTTCCTCTAGAATTAAAAATACACTGATCAGCTAGTTTTTTCATAATGTAAACACCTCTGCCGGTTAGCTTTTCAATATTTTCTGGATCGGTAGGATCTGGTAGATGACTAAAATCAAAACCCTCACCTTCATCAGAAACTGTAAATACCAAACGCTTGTTATTGATCACTTCTAAGTTGATAAAGATTGTTTTTTCGGGATTTTGCTTATTGCCGTGGTAAATAGCATTGGTAATGGCCTCATTAAGGCAAGTCATTAGGTTTGCGTAAACATCATCCCCAATCTCAAGATTTTCTACTAATTCATCTACAAAATTCTCCAGAACAGCCACACTCTGACTGTTAGAAGGTAATTGCAATGAATATAATTTACTTTCCATAGTTTCAGTAAAATTACTCATTTTAATTTCCCGAGTTTAATTTTTTAAAATAATCACTAATTTTTGATTTGTAAAAATAATTTAGCGTAGGAGGTACTGTTTTTATTTGCTCCACTTCTTTAGCTTTTAATTTCTGGTATTCCTGCAAAATTAAATTATAATCAGGAGCAAAATCCTTACCTGCATTACTTTCTCGCTGGTTATCTTGCTCTCGTTCCCTTTCCGCTTTCTCGGCTTCAAGCAATCTGGTTTGGATTTCCTGTTGCCTCATCATGGCTTCTTGGGTAATGCGTTTGTTTACGAGATCGGTTTCGGTTTGTTCCATTTCTTTCATGATTTTTTCTAAATCACCCAGTTTTCCTTGCCCATCTTTATTAATTTTATTGTTGATATCTTGCAACGCTTGCCTAATCATTTCCTGTTGCTGTGCCATTTTAGCCAGTTGCTCGCTCATTTGTCCAGAACCTTTCTGGCCGGGTTTTATTCCTTGCTTTTGCATTTGCTCTTTCGCCTTCTGCATGTTTTTATTTAACTCTTGTTGCATTTTAGAAAGTTGTGCAAGCCCGGGTTGTTTTTGACCTTTGCCACCACCTTTTGCGTTTTTCATTGCATTTTGCAATTGTTGTAAGGCATCACTCAGCATTAAAGCTAAATTATTGATAGAAGTTAAAGCAAATTGCTGATTTCGGTTGGCTTCGGCTACTTTTCTGTCTGATAAATTATCTAATGAAGCACTAATTTGATTGTTTATGGTTTGGATTTCTTTGTTAACCGTAGATTCTATTTGAGGCACCCGCTTACTCAAATTATATAAGCTATCTTCCACCATTTTTAAATTGTCTTTAATCTCTCTTTGCTTTTGTCCGAGCTGAACAAATTCAGGATCATTAATGTCTGTATTTTTGATAGCTAGCATCACTTTTTCTTGGTCAAAAGATGATTTCAATAAATTTTGAAGAATCTGACGCAACTCCTGCATATTCACATTACTTTCCATAGATTGTGAACTTTGCTGCATTTGTTCTAATTTTTGAGCCAACTGTTGCATTTTTTGTGCAGCATTTTGCTGCGATTTGGAAGCTTTCTGCGATTTGTTTTGTTGCAAACTTTTTGAGGCATCTTCCATTTGCTGCTGAATATCTTTTTGTGCTTCTTCTGGGTTTTTAAAATCTTCTGGCTGATCTAAAGCCTGATTTTTCTCATCTACTTCTTTTAAATCTTTTTGAACATCAGAAAACTGCTTTTCTAAGTCGTTTTGGGCTTTTTGGAGGTCTTCGCTGGCTTTTGTTAGTGCACTTTTTTTACTTAAATCATCTTGTTTGTGCGCTAAATCTTTCAATTTGTCAATGGCATCGTTTAGCTTTTGCTCTACTTCCAGTTTTTTATATAACTCTAAAATTCTATCGAGCTCTTTTTGAAGTGATTTATTGTCTGTTTGTACCTGTTGTAATTGATCTTGAGATAAATCTTTCTGATTTTGCTCCATCAATTTCTGGAGATTTTCTAAAATCTTCTTGGTCTTTTCGTCTAAAACATGGTCAAACAAATCTTGAATTTGTTTCTGCTTTTCTAAGAGTTCTTTTTCATTGGGTTGCAATTCTTTACGTTCAAAAAGATTTTGTTTGCTGTTTTTCCGGATATCCTTAAGCAAATCATCTAGCTTTTTTTTCTGGTCTAAAAGCTCATCAATTTGTTTCTTTTGCTCATAACCCAAATTCTTCTGATTCATCAAATCCTGATTCAACTTTTGCGCTTGCTGTTGAATTTTTGCGGCCTGCCTAATGGCTTGCCGCATTTTTTGTTTGATGCTATTAGAATTCTCCTCTATGTTTTTTAAAGCTTCGTCTTTTGAAGGCAGTTGATAAAACTGAGGAGTAGAACGGGTATGTTTCGGACCTTTAATCCCATCATTATCTGCAACATCAAAATAATAAGAGATTTCTTCGCCCGGCAGAATACCGATTTCTTTCAACTGCCATAAATAAAAGAAACGGCTTAGATTTTTGCCTTTGTCAAAACTTACGGGAACATCAAAACTTTTTCCTTTTCTATTTTCTTGATCTGATTTTAATATTTGATAATGAAAGTTTAAGCTACTCAATCCATAATCATCACTAGCTTTTCCGATAAAATAAACCACCCTAGAATTGGTAGAATCAGGTTTAGTATTCACCTCAATTTTAGGATATTCATCCGCAATCACATTTAAATGATAGGCAATAGAATCTTTACCGCTTTTATCTTCATTTTGAAGGAGCAATGAATAAGTAGAATTTTTTAAAATCCTAGCCTGATGGCTGTACAAATCCTGCTCTTTAGGAGTTAAAACGCTGCTTTGATGATTCAATTGAAAATCAAAATTAGAAACGTATTCTGTTTTAAAAGTCCATTTCAATAATGTTCCTGCTGGTAAAGTTAAATCTCCAGGATTGGCTAAAATTTCATTGTTTTTATGCAGATAGGACGGGTAAATCAGTTGAACTTGATAACTTAAAAGTGCGGGCTTATTTTTTACTATCAATTGATATTCATCTGATGAAAACTCGCCAGCAAGCAGTCTAAATTTTTTATCTTTTTGAAGATTTTTAAAACTATAACTAAAGTTGATGATGTCTTTTTTATCGAGTTTAAAAGTGTTCACACCATCCTCAATATAAATATCTTGAGGAATCTCATTTCCTGTCATTTTCACTTTCAGCGTAAAATCATCACCTTGCACAGCTTCTAGTTTAGCGTTCTGAATTTCGAAGTTGAAAGGGGCTTTCTTCTTGTAAAAAACATCATGATGAATAAAACGAGTGGTGCCATCCGTTAAGATTGACGGAGCCGAAAAAGCAATAATTACCGCGGCAGCTACTGGCAATAATGTATATCTGAGGTATTTTTTATTCTCACCAATTTTTATCGCAGCCACAAAAGGAATGGGCTGAAATGCCGCAATTCTTTGGTTGATACTGGCTTCAATCAGTGCTTTCTGTGCTGAATTTTCTTCTGATAGTTTTTTAAGCTGTAGCGTATTAATCAATTTATCATTGATTTCTGGAAAGTGCAGCCCAATAATTTCTGAAGCCTGCTCGTGACTAATAATTTTACCTAGTTTAAGGTAGTTGATAAAATGCCTCAATACCAAAATCCAACTTAAAATAAGTTGAGAGCCTAGAAATGAATAAAACAAAATCGTTTTTACAGAAGGAGAGAAGTAGCCAAAATACTCTGCTGTAATGGTAAATAAATAGCAACCAATAAATATCCCAACTAGCCAAATTACGCCACGTACTACCTTATTGAGGTAGTATTTTCTGATGAATTCATCAATCTTGTGGAGTAAATCTGAATAAGCTTGGCTCATGGTTTTAATGAATACTTAAACTTAGTTAAACCCTTTCATATTGTCTAAAAAATCATAAAGATGTTTACTTATTTTCTTCTGTATGAGTTATCATTTTAAATGATAAAAATTATATTTTAGCCAAAGGTTTAAAAAGATTAACGATATTTTTCAGTTGAGGGGGTCGGCGTTTAGGCTGGTTTCCTTTTTTATTTTAGGTGATAAATAGCGAAAAAAAAGAAGAGCTATTAAAATATAACAGCTCTTCTTTTTACTAAACCTAAACAATTTTTTATGAAACTCTTTCCTAAGAATTTTATACTGCAAATGTAAAAGGGTTCTGTTAGCTAATTGTTAAGAAATAATCATGTTTTAATCTTTTAAATGCCCCTTTTAAACAGGTATTAAGAACACGCCCCAAAAACAGTAAATCGCTTTAATCTGCATATCTAATCTTAGATTGAAAACATTTTCAAGGTATTCAACTTTGCATTATTTAAAATAAAAGGTAAAACCTTAATTTGTATTGATGAATTTATTTTCAGAATCAGGAGCAATTAATTTGTTGCCATTTGATGGCGTGGTTTTAAACCACGGAATAATTTTTAATCATGAAACTTCGCAGAAATATTTTCATACATTTTTAAATGAAATTGATTGGAGGCAAGACGAAGTTTTGATGTTCGGAAAGAAAATCATCACCAAAAGGAAAGCGGCTTGGTATGCAGAGGATGGTTTAGAGTACATTTATTCCGGCAGCAAAAAGAAGGGCTTGCCTTTTACTCAAAACCTTTTACAACTAAAATCTGAGGTAGAAAATATCACCCAAGAGCGTTATAATTCATGTTTATTGAATCTTTATCATGATGGAGAAGAAGGAATGGGTTGGCATAGTGATGATGAAAAAACCATTGTTCCCGAAAGCAGTATTGCGTCGGTGAGTTTTGGTGCAGAACGGAAATTTACCTTTAAACACAAGGAAAATAAGCAAAGTATTTCTTTGGCTTTAAACAACGGCAGTTTATTAGAAATGAAGGGAAAAACCCAAGAATTTTGGTGGCACAGTTTACCAAAAAGCAAGAAGGTTAAAGCCGCAAGAATTAATCTTACTTTTAGGAAAATGATTACCTAGGCATTACAAGGATTTGTTTAGCTGAAGTGTAATTTCGCCCTATGGCCAGCCAACTGTATCATCCCTTTCAGAGAATGCGTTTCGATCATACTCACTGCTTTTTAAGTGGCGAGAAAATCGGATCGGAGCAGTATTTATCCATTTTTGCCGATTGGCTTTCTCAAGCTTATCAGTTAGATGAAAAGCCTTTTAAAATGTTGGATGAAAGTTTTCTGACCTATGCTGATATTAAAATACCCTGTTCCGAAAGCGTAAAAAATCAATTTGAAATCTTAGAAAATCAAATTCAGGAAGCTTTTGAGAAAGGATATGATGGGGTTAAAAAACTAGACGAAAAACTGATTTTTTTGTGGGTAGCGAAAATGGTTTATGGCATCATCTTCAAAGAGATACAAGCAGCTATAAAGCAGCAAAACGCTTTTGCCGAGGGCTTTAATATTTCTCAAAGCTTAATCCACAAGTTTGGTACTTTGCATACCATGTTGCAGTCTTTAATAAAACCCATCGTTTTTGAAGATTTCAAGCCTTTCAGTATTTTCATTTGCAAAGTGAATAATGCTGAAGAAGAGTTTGCTTATCGCGATGAAATCAATACGCTTACGTTTTCTTTGCGGATGAAAGATTTTGGCTTATTAGTAAACCTGCAAGATAATGGCGCCAATAAACGCTATCATGAAGAAATCTGGAATAAAATTGAAGGGAAAACCTTGCATCCTATCCAATTTGAAGAGCTTTGCGGACGAGTTTTTTATTCGGCTTATTTGTTTAATCGTTTGCCAGAATACCACATTATCCCTACAGAAGAAGCTATTTTTATCGAAGCCATGCCTTTACAGGGGATGAATGCCAAACCTATTTTTGACGATTGGCATTTTAAAACTTACGGACAAGTATTAGAGAATTTTTGGAAAAGATGGGGATTTCTTTTGTTAGAAATCATCAAAAATCCAGAGCAACCGATGAGTTTTTTATTGGATGAGGAAGGAGCATTTAAGCCAGCCGAAAGCATTTCACTTCCGCTAGCTTAATGCGCTTTATGAAGTTCTGACTTTTTGATTTCTTTAGGTTGCACTTTCTGATTGCCTAAAGTACAGGCATAGACTAAGGATAAAACCGATATCCCTATAAACTGCAACAAAAATTTAACTTCCTTTTTCATCTGCCATTAATTTGGCCGCAAAGGTAGAATTTAGATCATTAAAGAATTGTTAAACTTTCGTCAATAAAATGAGCTAAAAAATCGACTTTTTTAATCCTCTAAAAGCTAACTATTCATCACAGAACCGGCATTAATATCAATGGTTTGGCCCGTGATAGATTGTTGTTTTAAGAGGTAGGAAACCAAATCGGCAATTTCTTGAGGCTGACTCATTCGTTTTAGTGGAACACTTTGCATTGCCATTTCAAAAAACTCCGCTTTTGTGATACCAATTCCATCGGCTATGCCTTGCAAACCTTCCTGAGCCATATCGGTATCTACCCAACCTGGTGCAATGGCGTTTACCAAGATGTTTTGATGGGCAAACTCCATTGCCCAAGAGCGCATTAAACCTAATAATCCAGCTTTAGAAGCACAATAAGCAGTGTAATTGACCACACCCAATCGGGCTAAAACCGAAGAAGTCATTAGAATATGTTTCACTTCATTTTTGGATAAAGCGAGGTTGGGTAAAAAAGCATTTACGAAATTATAGGTTCCGGTGAGGTTGGTGTTTACAATCTCGTTCCAACGGTCGGTTTCGCCCCAATTATTTTCTCCACCAACGCCTGCATTGGCAATTATCCCATTAATGGCTAAGTTTTTAATTTCATCGGCAGCAGCCAAAACCGACTTTTTATCAGTAATATCTGCGGTTAACACCACATGATTTTCTCCGCTTAACGCGGATTTCACTTCCGCCAATCTGTTTTTATTTCTGCCTAAAAGGATAATTTGGTTTCCTTCATTGGCTAATTGATGAGCCATGGCTTTTCCAATTCCGCTACCGGCACCACTGATGATATATGTTTTCATGTTTTATTAAGCTTAATGCTAAAGGCTTAAAGCCAAAAGCAAAGCTAAATTGAGCATTTTTATAAAACTTAATAGAACATCCTCAAAAAAATTACCTTTATTTAATCAATGGAAAAGAAAATTAGAGCAGGTTTATTGGCATACGGCATGTCGGGAAAGATTTTTCATGCCCCATTTTTAGAAGCGCATGAAGGTTTTGACCTAGTTGCTATTGTAGAAAGAACAAAAAATGAGTCGGTTAAAGATTATCCTCAAGTGAAAATTTATCGAGAAGTGGAAGCGCTTTTGGCGGATGAAACCATTGATTTGGTGGTGGTAAACACGCCAAATTTTACGCATTACGAATATGCAAAAGCTGCTTTAAATGCAGGAAAGCATGTATTGGTAGAAAAGCCATTTTCGGTTTTAAAAGCCGAAGCGGAGGAATTGTTCTCCTTAGCTTTTAGAAAAGGGTTAAAAGTTTTAGCCTATCAAAACCGAAGGTTTGACCCTGATTTTATGGCTGTCGAAAAAATTATCAAATCAGGCAGATTGGGAAAAATTACAGAAGTACATATCCGCTTTGATCGCTATAGAAATGCCATCAGTCCGAAGGCTTTTAAGGAAAATAGCGTACCTGGTGCTGGAATTTTTTATGATTTAGGTGCGCACATGATTGATCAAGCGATTGCACTTTTTGGTATTCCGTCTGAGTTTTCCAAAACGTATGGGAAATTTCGTGAAAATACGGAGGTGGATGACTATGCCCAAGCACATTTAAAATACGATAATGGCTTAAATGTTTTTGTTACCGCCAATATGTTGGTGATAAAACCGCAGCCAGCTTATGTTTTTTATGGCATAAAAGGAACTTTAATCAAACACAGATCAGATGTTCAAGAAACTCAACTTTTATCAGGCATGAAACCATTAGATAAAGGTTATGGAGAGGAGGAAAAAGGAAATGAAGGGATTTTATTTACTTTGAATACAAACGGAGAGATTATAGAAGAACAAATTCCTTTAGAAAAGGGAAATTATCTATTGCTTTTTGATGCTGTTTACCAAGCAATTGTAAATGATAAAGAGTACTTCGCAAAACAGAATGATATTTTAACGCAGCTTTCAATTTTAGAAAAATAAAAAGGCGATGCTTTTCGCATCACCTTTTAAAGCTAAAAAATTTGAGTTCTTTTATATCTTTTAATGTTGTATAATAATTTGCTTTTTAAGGGTCTGTTTACCCCGCAAAATGTGCAAATAGTAGGTGCCATTAGCTATTTTACTTACATCCAATATAATTTCATTAGCCGCTGTTTGGTTGATACCTTCCATCAAAACATTTCCCTCTTTATCAAAAAGTTTAGTGCTAAAATCAATTTTTTCTTTTGCTGTAGATACATTACTTTTTGCAGATGGATCATTATAGCTAACCGTTAATGTACTGGAAGTAGGGTTGGGCGAATAACTAAAGCTTCCACTACAAGGCGCATCATACCAAATATAGGTTTGTTGTGAATTACCGCATGAGCCCACTGCTTCTACACCCACATAATAACCTGTACCGCAGGGCATAACAGATTGGCTAATGACCACCGTATTAGTAGTGCTTGTTGCCACCTGATTTCCATTCACATACCAAACATAGGATGTTGCCCCTGAAACTTCATCACAATAAAAAGTTACCCTACGCGGTGGCACATCATAAGCTACCTGTAAGTTTTGGGGTTTGGCAGTACCTACCTGAATAGCAAAAGGAGCTAAAGAAACTGATCCACAAGCACTGTTTACCGTAGCGTTCAACTGTACTATTCCATTTCCTGCAGCAGACAAAATAGCCGTATTTCCACTAGTACTCAAACTCGCTACCCCACTGGATGGGCTGATGCTCCAACTTACTGTAGCACCAGTTGGTAAATTGGAAATGGTGTAGGTAGCCGAAGTACAGAATTGATTAGGCCCTTGGATTTGTAGGGTGCCACTACATATATAACTGCAATCAATTAAAGGTGGAGTTGTATTTGTTAAATTTGAAGTAATTTCATTACCTGCCCAATCCGCATTTCTGGCTGTAAAGGAAATGTGGTCTTCGTTTATCGATGTAGTATTATTTTGTCTGGCAACTATAAAATTGGCAAAGGGTGTTTGTTTAGGAGATGCAGGTGGATTGGAAGCAGAGTAAACTCTCAAAAAATCTGAATTCCCCAAAGTTGTTGCACCCCCACCAATATCTAAAGAGCTCGTGGTTGGTATAAAATTGAAAGAATTTTGCATTGATGCAGTAATACTGTATTTATAGAACCAATTGGTAGCACTTGAGCTTTGTAAATTTAATGGCACAGGATAAAATCCTCCCGGATACCCATCAATGGGTATCATCCCACTATCTGCATCTTTTTCTTTATGTGCTAGGGTTACATTGATATTTACCAAATAGAATAATTTCTTTTTGTAGGTAATATCGCAATAATAGACTTCATTCCCTCCTCCGTTCGCTATGGCATGTAAATTTAAAGTCGAACGGATTTCATTTCTACCTGGCAATGCTCCGAATTTAAAAATCCTGCTGAATGGAAAATAAGGAGATACAAAATATGATAAGGCACTAAAAGCTACATCACCCAAAAAACGAGTTTGTATTTTACCATCAATACTTAATAAACTTGCCCCAGGCTCAAAACCTTGTGAATTGGCACATTCCGAACCATTGCTCATGGCTACCATTCTAAAAGGATGACCTGTTGTACCTTGAGGATAACCCAGCGTTCTTAATGATGCATAAAAATCATCATGATGAACATTTCTTAAAGTGCCAAAATCTGAAATATAATTGATGAGCATCTGTTTAGATGCAGGCTCATTAGCTAAACTGAGTGCTTTAAGCGGACTTACCCCGCCTCTAATTAATTGCACCAATTCTACCCCTAAAGCTACCACACCGGTGCTGATATAAATATTACGGAAATGCCTTCCCATGTATTGGTAAGCAATGGGCACATTAGCTCCTTGTTGCGGAGCATCCTGACTGATGAACAAACGGGTTTGATGGGCTATATTTTCATTTTCCATCTCTTTAAGCGCAATACGGGTAATTACCCCACCCATGCTTTGCCCAATAATCACATTATCCTGCATCACCCCGTTTACAGCCACCTTATCTGCGTTAACCAGCTCAATTACCTTTTTTAACAGCTTGGCATTGCGGTATAAATCATCTGTCCCTTTTTTCCAATCGATATAAACAATGTCGTATTGTGGGTTGTTGATTAAAATATTCCTTAATTGATTCGCGTTGAGTATTCTAATTTCATCTAGAAATTGGTCTATATCATTCAAACCATATTTCTCTTCGGGAGCTAAAATATTACCGGGGTCATAGCCTTCGGCAATAATCAAAGGTCGTCTTAAAACTGGGTCTGCCGGATCAGCGTACCTGATGGTGACATATCCCTTGGCTTTTTTACCTTCATACTCTTCGTCACTTTCAACCTCTTGTGGGCCAGCAACTAAGGAGTAAGTTTGATAGGGTGATGGAGGAACATCATCCGCAGGATTGACCGCATTGGCAATATGAATTTGGGAATGGCTGTATAAAACTTGATTGCTAGCCAATGTAACTTTAAAATTGAGAGTTTTTAATCCACTATCGGGATAAAAAACTGGAGCAGCTTGCCCTACCGTTAAAGTTTGATAACCATTGCCATCGCCTGCATCTAACTGGATGCTACTCACCTGTAGGTTGGTAAACCATGCAACCGAAGGAATCAATACGGAAATGTTTCTTCCCTTGTGCTCAGTGGTAACTGGGGCAAAAGCTACGCTCAGCCCTGTTTGGTAAGGATTTTGCCAAACGCCGTTGATGTATCGGTCGTAAATCTGGTCGTTAGTAATCGTCAATAATCCACTGCTATAAGCATCTTCCCTAAAATAACTATAGCCATAGCATAAACCACCAATGGTAATCAGGTTTACATCCCTTTGTAAATACCATAGGCTATCGGCAACTATGGGGTTTAGCCATGTACCTGCATTACTATGGATGCGGGAGGTAAACAGGGTTTGGTAAATATCAAAAAAATCGCCGTAATCTACATAATTGCTGTCGTTTACACTACCGCTATATCGTTCCAAATCGGCAAACTCCATCGCAAAATCTCGTAATAAACCATAAGGCACTCGGTTTTTCTCTAAAGGAGAAAACACGTAATTCATTCTGTTATAAAAGCTATTGTCAATTTCTGCGGTAGGTGGAATAATTTGGGCAGAACCATTGAGTGCAAAGCACCCTAAGAGCAGTACGAGAACTGCTTTAATAAAGTAGATTTTTTCATGATATATTAGATTAAGGTTTGTATTTATTTAACGTAATGTACATCAAAGCGGCCTTCTCGCACTTCTACTTTGTCGCCTTTATCATTTACGGCATCAAACCAAAAAGTGCCTGAAACTATTTGATTTAATTCGTCAAATTTTGATATATAAAGTTCTCCTTTATAGTCATTAATAGTAGAATATTCATTTATCAATCCATTAGAGATGATAGCATAGCTACCATATATTTCATTGGAGTTTTGATAATTTTTTAAAATATAAGTCTGTCCCTGTTTGATTATTACGTTATCTGCTCCTATAGATACACTTTTATTTGGTCCAGATTTCTTATATCTTGCAGATAAATTAAAATAAAAGCCTTGTGCTGTTGAGCTGTTTAAATACTGGTAATAGCTGCTCAAAGTTGGTCCTCCGTCTGGATTAAAAATGTAACCCTTGGGAGTAAAAGCTTCACCATTTACCAAACAGCCAAAAGTTTCTTTACCCTCTTGTGTAGCAGGTGGTAAGGCATCTATGCCTGTTGCATCTTTTTTGCATTGCATACCCGAAAAAAGCAGAAAGCCTATTAAAAGGAGGTATAAGATGAAAGGCTTAAGGCTTAGGCGTCTAAAATTTAAAGATTTCATGAGAATTGTTTTTAAGGTAATACGTTGATAATGAAACTAAAGTTATAGAATTTGTGATTTGGAGATATTAAATTATTGTTAAATATAGGTGAAGCACATCAATCATACGGATGTAAAAACTGTTATCAATCTCTGCGGCGGGTGGGATAACTTGTGCAGACGCTGTGTGCGCAAAGCATCTCAAGAGCAGGATGAACATTGCTTTAATAAAGTAGATTTTTTTCATGATATTTAGATTTAAGGTTTTGTGTTTATTTTACGTAATGTACATCAAAACGCCCTTCCCTCACCTCTACTTTTTCTCCTTTATCATTCACCGCATCAAACCAGAAAGTACCCGAAACTATCAGATTCACCTCATCTAACTTTGATATGTATAGTTCTCCAATAAAATTTCCAGAGGTCATGTAATTATTAATATTTCCAGCGCCCGATACTATACTATAACTCCCATAAGCCTGATTTTTTTGTGAATAGTTCTTTAATTGATAAGTATTACCTTCTTTAATAATTAAACTATCCCCATTAATTGCTATTCCTCGGTTTGAATTAGATTCATTTCTAAGACAGGTAATATTAAAATAATAACCTTGCGATGTAGAGCTGTTTAGATATTGATAGAAACAATTAAGTCTCGGTCCCCCGAGGTTAGAACCTTTTGGTGTAAAGGCTACCCCATTCACCAGGCACCCAAATGTATTTTTGCCTTCCTGTGTGGCAGGTGGTAGGGCATCAATACCTGTTGCATCTTTTTTACATTTCATGCCCGCACAAAGAAGAAAGCCTGTTAAAATGAGGTAGGAGGTAAAAGGTTTAAGGCTTAAGTATTTATTATTTTTCATAATATGATTTTTATAAGGTTTAAAAAATTATTCTACATAGTGTACATCAAAACGCCCTTCTCGCACTTCTACTTTGTCGGCTTTATCGTTTACGGCATCAAACCAGAATGTACCTGAGACGATTTGGTTGATCTCATCAAATTTTGAGATATAAAGCTCTCCTATATAGTCCTTTGTAGTTACAAAATCGTTTGAATTAATATTAATAGTGATACCGTAACGAGCAGTGGCATTACCAACAATATTATTACCCAAAACATAAGTTTTTCCTTGTTGTATAGGCAAACTTATTGTTCCAAAACTTAGTCCTTCTGTGCCATTATTGCCACCATTTTTCTTAATTGCTGATACATTAAAAAAGTAACCTTGAGCGGTAGAGCTATTTAAATATTGGTAATAGCTACTTAATATAGGCCCGCCTAAATTAGAGCCTTTGGGAGTAAAAGCTTCACCATTAACCAAACAACCAAAGGTTTCTTTGCCCTCTTGGGTAGCTGGTGGTAAGGCATCTATGCCTGTTGCGTCTTTTTTGCATTGCATACCCGAAAAAAGCAGAAAGCCTGTGAGCAGGAGGTAGAAGGCAAATGGTTTAAGGTTTAAGTATGGATGATTTTTCATAATGTATTGTTTTTAGGTAATACGTTGATAATTAAACTAAAGATACAGGATTTGTGATTTGGAGATATTAAATTATTGTTAAATATAGATGAAACACATCATTCATACGGTTATAAAAACTGTTGTCAATCTCTGCGGTAGGTGGAATAATTTGGGCAGAACCATTGAGTGCAAAGCACCCTAAGAGCAGTACGAGAACTGCTTTAATAAAGTAGATTTTTTTCATGATATGATTTTTTTAAAGTTTGAATATTATTTTACGTAGTGTACATCAAATCGTCCTTCTCTTACTTCCACTTTTTCTCCTTTGTCATTAACTGCATCAAACTAGAAGGTACCTGAAACAATTTGATTTGTTTCATCAAACCTGGAAATGAATAATTCTCCCTTATAATTTTCATCAGTAATAAAACGATTTATATTTCCGCTTCCTGAAACTATAGCATATCTTCCATAAGTTTCATTTTTATTTGGATAATTCTTTAATGAATAAGTAATACCTTGTTTAATAATTATACTATCGCCACTTAATGAAACACTTCTACTAATTCCGGACTATCTTCGATTACAAGCTACATTAAAGTAGAATCCCTTAGCTGTCGTAGTATTCAAATATTGATAAAAACTACTCAGCGTTGACCCGCCTAAGTTAGAGCCTTTTGGTGTAAAGGCTTCGCCGTTTACCAAACAGCCAAAGGTTTCTTTGCCCTCCTGTGTAGCAGGTGGCAGGGCATCAATGCCTGTTTGGTCTTTTTTGCATTTCATACCAGAAAAAAGCAGAAAGCTGAAGGCTAAAAGCAAAAGGCTAAAATTGCAAGATTTAAAATGTAGATTCTTCATAATGTATTGTTTTTTAAATGATACGAAGTATAGGCAATTAAAGATACAAATAATTGGCTATTAGTATATTAAGTTTTTATTAAATTGCTCCACGCCAAATATCCATATCCACCTTATTGCTATCCGTTAAGATGCCATTAAATGGCTTTAAGGAGATTAAAGGGAAAGCCCTTTCATCAATAAAACCGGTGGGAATTTGGTTACGGTCTAGCTGTTGGAAAACATATTCATATTTACCAGTTAAAGTAGTTGTATCAATTTGTGCATTCGCTTTCATAAGAGTCAAAAGCAAAGCCATTAAAAAGTAAATCTTTTTCATATTGTATAAAGTTTATTAAGTATTTATTGGATTGACATATCAAACCTACCTTCGGTGGCAACAATGGTTGGGCAACCGTCTTTTACCAAGGTAAATTCAAAAGTTCCTGAGATAATACCATTACCTGTTAAATCTATCTTTGTAATTGTAATAAAGCCTGTAATCTGGGTATTATCATAATAATAACAATTACTTTTAGTATCTCTATATATAACATTTCTGTTAGTTGTAGAAAATTGATATGTCCCTTTTTTATTTATGTCGGTTGCACCAATAGTTAATTCCATTTTATCTGTAGAGGATATATATCTATTTGCGAAAAGGCCAAAAGAACCATTTGAATAATTAGGATCATAAGACAAATCTAACTTCTGATCCAATAGACCTCCTTTCGGCAACCAAACTTCTCCATTCAATAAAAACCCAAAAGTGTTTTTTCCTTCTTTGGTGATAGCGGGGAGTTGGTCTTTGGTATTAAAAGATGTGCTATCTTTTTTACATTTCATACCTGAAAAAAGCAGAAAGCTGAAGGCTAAAAGCAAAAGGCATAATGTTTGGGGTTTAAATCTTATATTTTTCATGAAATTTTGTTTTTAAAGATGATACGATGTAAAGGCGATTAAAGATACAAAGATTTGTAAATGTGTAGGTTAAGTTTTGTTAATTAAATTATTAGACAAAATTTTAATCTTTCTACAACAATATCTGCATATTATTTTCTTGGAAAAACATCAGCCCATTGTACTCTAGCAAAGGTGATAAAATGACTAGCAAATTGGTTTTTGATAAGATATCCTCTATCTGACATTGAAGAAAATACAGAATTTAGATGATTATTATTTAACGAGTCTGGAGACTCTTCCTGATTACTCAATCCGTAGAACGCTAGCGCTTAATTCTACGGACAGTGGGGCAGAACCGGTAAGCGCAAAGCACCCTAAAAGCAGGATGAACATTGCTTTAATAAAGTAGATTTTTTTCATGATATGATTTTTTTAAAGTTTGAATATTATTTTACGTAGTGTACATCAAAGCGGCCTTCTCGCACTTCTACTTTCTCTCCCTTATCGTTCACAGCGTCAAACCAAAAAGTACCTGAAACTATTTGATTTGTTTCATCAAATTTTGAAATGAACAGTTCGCCTTTGTAATCATTTACTGTAGCGTATTGATTAATTTCTCCTAAATCTGATACAATTAAAAATCTGCCGTAAGTTTCATTTTTAATAGGATAGTTTTTTAATTGATATTTCATTCCTTGCTTTATTATAATATCATTTGCTCCAATACTTATGCTTTTAGAAAAACTACTTTCTTTTCTGTCCGCAGAAACATTAAAAAAATATCCTTGGGCAGTTGGGCTATTGAGATATTGATAATAACTGCTTAAAACTGGTCCACCTAAATTAGAGCCTTTAGGCGTAAAAGCTTCGCCGTTTACCAAACAACCAAAAGTTTCTTTACCTTCTTGTGTGGCAGGTGGTAGGGAATCAATGCCTGTTTGGTCTTTTTTGCATTGCATGCCTGATAAAAGCAGAAAGCAAAAGGCCAAAAGCACAAGGCTGAAATTTCTGGGTTTAAGATTTATATTTTTCAAGATGTTTTGTTTTTAAAGATGATACGTGTAAAGGTTATTAAAGATACAAATAATTGGCTATTAGCATATCAAGTTATTTTTAAACAAACTTTTCTAGTCGTAGGTTTAGCGCAGCGATTCTACAACCCATTATTTGTAGAGTGTCCGCTTCATTCCACAACTTTTCTGGTAAAAAGCACCTCATCACATCGAAGAATAACACCATTTAGGCAGATCTTTTTCTACTTGTATTTAACACTAAAAACACTTAAATTCACATGAATCATCTTTCGGGAAAAGTCTTCACTTGTAGCAAAAAAATTCTAATCTAAACTTATCAAAAACGTAGGATGAAGCCTAGATAAACGTAAGATAGTGACTAGATGACTATTGGATGAGCTAGGGATCACACTTGGTTAAAGGATATTAATGGTTAATCCACTATGCCAAATGCTGAGCAATAAAAAAGGCGATGTGTTTAGCATCGCCTTTTTTAAGAGTTTTAAAATGCTATTTTTTCTCCGGCAATAAAATTAATTTAATGAAATTGTTGCTGTCTAAATATTTGTCAGCAGTAGCCTTGGTGCTAGCTACGGTCACTTGATTTAATGTTTTTTCATAAGTCAAGATTTTAGTCGGATCTTCGCCAGTGGTTGCTGCATCTTGCAAATAGCTTAACCAAAAGCCATTGTCACGCATCTGGATTTCATACTGTCTTTGCTCTTCTGCCTTAAATTTCTGGATATCCTCTGCGGTAGCGCCGCTTTTTTGCAGTTTTCCTACTTCATCTTCCGCAGCAGCAATCAATTTATCTACATTCTCGGCAGCGCAACTAAAATAGATGCCCATGGTATAATGCGGTTTTGGCTCGTCATTATAACTCACATCTACACCCGGACTGTAAACGCCACTTTCTTTTTCTCTTAAGCGCTCGGTAATTTTAATATCTAAAATCGATTTTAAAGCGTCTAATTGTAAGTTATTGGCATCGTTATAAGCATAATTTCCATGATACAATAGAGAAACGGTGGCTTTATCTTCTAAACCTTTATACACCTTTTTGGTGATGTTTCCAGATACAGGCTCCATCCCTAAATCTTTAAAGTTTTCTACTGTACCGGTAGATGGCAAGCTTCCTAGATAGGTAGCCAATAAAGTTTTGATATCATCTACTTTAAAGTTACCTACAAAAGTGAAGGTAAAATCGCCTGCATTGGCAAAGCGTTGCTTATAAAAGTTGATGGCTTTATCTAGGTTAATTTGACTTAACTCGTCTATTTTGATAGACTGTGCTCTTGTTTTATAGCTATTTAAAACTGCAGAAGCAGTGTCTTGGTAAACGGCCATTGGTTGGTCAGAACGATTGCTCAATACCGTTTTCAGCTCGTCCATTTGGGTTTTAAATACTTTCTCGTCTTTACGTGGAGCGGTAAAATATAAATGAACCAATTTCAAAGCTGTTTCTAAATCTTTAGGCGTGGTAGAGCCACTCATGCCCTCGCGGTAGGTGCTGATGTACGGATTTACAGAAGCTACTTTTCCGGTTAATAATTTACCTAACTGTGTTTCATCAAAATCTGCAATTCCGGATGAGCTTACCAATTGGTCGGCCATATCTGCCGAACGGAAATCAGCATCTGAAGCTAAAGAAGTTCCGCCTTTGCTGGTAGCAGAAAATAGGATTTGATCGTTTTTAAAATCGGTTGGTTTCAAAATCACTTTTACACCATTAGAAAGCGTTAACTCGGTGACACCAATGGCATCAATTTTCTTTTCAGAGGTAATGCTTCCGGCCTTAGGCTTGGCTGCCATTAATGGTTTATCAACGGTTTGGTCAACATAAGGAGTTACATTTTCTCCGGCAGTTTTGATCCATGATAAATAAGTAGAATCTGAAGGTAAGTTGGCTTTTTCTTTCTCTGGAGCTTGAATAATGGCAATGATGTTATCGTCCGTAATGAAAGATGCAGCCAGTTTATTGATATCGGCTAAAGCCAAATTATTTAAATTTTTAGTGTAGAAATCATGCACAAAATCTATACTTGGGATAGCTTCACCTTTCAAGAAATTCTCTACATATTTCTGCACAAATACCGCTGATTTGGTTTTGTCTTTTTCTTTGTATTGCTTGTCAATAGCGGTTTGCAAATTGGTTTTTGCTCTTTCTAATTCTGTTTCGGTAAAACCGAATTTTTTCATTCTGATGTCTTCCGAAATCACTGCTTTTACCGCAGCTTCTAAGCCTTTAGCATCTTTAGAAACGGCCACGCTAGTGAAAGCATCTAAATCCACCAAACCACCTTGAAATGGTCCGTAAGCACTCTGAGCAAAAATAAAAGGCGCATTTCCTTTTTGTACAATTTCTGTAATTCTAGCGCCCAACATGCTGTTGATGAGGCTCGTCATCATTTTAGTTTTTAAATCAGCGGTGGTTTTTTCAACTTCTTCCGGGTGTTTATAGGTGATAGAAGCTACATTATAAGGAAACTCAGGGTCGGTTACGATTTTAACTAAAGGCTGCTGATTTGCCGGAATGGTATATTTTTCTCTTGTTTTTTCGTTTGCTGGATTTTTCAAATCAGAGAAATTCTCTTTGATGAGTTGCTCTACTTTAGCCACATCAAAATCGCCAACAGCAATTACAGCTTGCAAATCAGGGCGATACCAATCTTTATAATACTGCTTTAAAGTTTCGTATTTGAAGCTTTTTAGGGTATCAATAATCCCGAGAGGTAAACGTTTCGCATATTTAGAGTTGGCCAATAAAACCGGAAGTAATTGCTTGCTCATTCTTTCTTGTGCATTTTTCCCTCTTTGGCGGTCTTCCTCTATAATTACACCACGCTCGCTGTCAATTTCGCTATTATCGAAAGAAACATAACCCGCCCAATTGGCTAAAATATCAAAGCCTTTTTCAAAAACAGCAGTGCTATCTGTTGGCAAAGGCAATTGATAAACGGTTTGATTAAAACCGGTATAAGCATTTAAATCGGCACCAAAACGTACGCCTGCTTTTTGCAGATAGCTTACCAAATCGTTTTTTGGGAAATCACGAGTGCCGTTAAAAGCCATGTGCTCTGTAAAGTGCGCCAAGCCTTGTTGCGCATCGGTTTCTACAATAGAACCCACTTTGTTTACTAAATAGAGTTCAGCTCTGTTTTTTGGTTCTACATTCTTTCGGATATAGTAAGTTAAACCATTAGGTAGGGTACCTACAATTACACTGCTATCTTTTGGAAGCAATGGTGCTGAATTGTTTTTCACGGTTTCGGCGGTTTTCACCACTGTTTTGGGGCTACACGCAGCAATAACAAAAGCCATAGCTGCCGCAGATGCAAGATAATTTAGTTTCATGGAATTAATTTTTTTGAAATAGATAGTTCAATAGCCTTAAAATTTAAGAACATTTATTTATTAGTTCAAATTTCAGAGGTTTTATTACAGCTGAGGTGTAAAAGATGGTTGTCAATTGCCTTAATTACATTTTTTAAGCGATCATCTAATAATCCGTCAACTTCTACATAATTGGCGTTCAACGCTTTCAGTTCTTTACGCCAAACATCCATAAAATAATCGCCCATATCTTTAAAATCCCGCAAAGGATCTTCTTCCCAAGGGATGTCATTTTTTAGCAGGATGTATAAATCGTATTCATACACTTTTAGCGCATCTAACACTTGCTGAGGCGTTTCGCCGAGTTGATAATCACTCCAGATTTTTACCGTCAAAAAAGTAGTATCACAAATTAATAAGTTGTTTTTGGCTACCACTTCCATCGATTTTTCTAAAGCCAACTGTCCGTAGAACATATTGAGCTCATCTTGCAGGGTACACGGAGCGGTTAAACCTTCGCAATAATAACGGGCATATTCTGGCACCCAAACGGTATCATAATGTTTGGCTAAAGCCGATGATATGGTGGATTTACCCGTTGACTCTGGACCAACTATTGCAATTTTGATGAGTTTTTTATTCATGGATGTGCTGCTTTTTTAAGGTTTTTTTCCAATCGATATATCCTTGTAATGCAATGAATAAGAATATAAAATATAAAACAGAAGTGGCCAAAAGGTTTTTATGAATGTACAAAGGGATGTAAATGATATCTACAAAAATCCAAATGAGCCAATTCTCTAGTTTCTTACGCGTCATGAGGTATTGCGCAATAAAACTAGTAACCGTACAAAAAGAATCGACATAAGGTACATCAGTATCCGTGTAGTTATCTAATAAAACCCCAATTAAAATGCTAAAAACCACTAAAATAGCGGAGAGGATGAACCAATCTTTTACCACCAAAGTGCTTACCGGTCTTTCAGATTTTAAGCTGTCGGATTTTCCATAGCTCCAATAATACCAGCCATAAAAAGAAGTGCCTAAAAAGTAAAATTGAAGAATCGTATCGCCATACAATTTAGCATGATAGAAGATGTAGATATAAGTGACTACACTTAAAATAGCCACCGGCCAATTGAGGATGTTTTCTTTGGCAGCGAGGTAAACACACAAAGCCCCCGTAATGGTACCAAACCATTCTATCCAAGTGATGGCTAGAAATTGTTGGATGATGAGATGGAGAATTTCTTTCAAAATATTAATTAGATGAGCAAATATAACAAAAGGCCGAAGGGTGTGTTTCTTCGGCCTTTTGTTATTGTGAATAATTAATTAATCCTTACCAAATCTTCACTCTTTTATCCGGAGCTAAATACATTTTATCTCCAGGCTTCACATCGAAAGCTTTGTAAAAATCATCTACATCTGTAAATGGCCCGTTTACTCTTAAGAATGCAGGTGAGTGCACATCGGTTAAGATTTGATTGGCTAAAGCCTGATCTCTTTCATGGCCCAACCAACCCATCGCATAACCTAAGAAATAGCGTTGAAGAGGTGTAAATCCATTGATTTTCTTTCCTTCTTTGTATTGCTCGGTTTTTTTGAAAGCATCTAATCCTAAAACTATCCCACCTAAATCGGCAATATTTTCTCCTAAAGTAGCTTTACCGTTTACGTGTAAACTGTCTAAAACCACATAGCTATTAAATTGATCAACTAATTTTTGGGCTCTTTCTGTAAATGCGATAGAATCTTTTGGTGTCCACCAACCTTTTAAGTTTCCTTTAGCATCATATTGTCTTCCTTGATCATCAAAACCATGTGTAATTTCATGACCGATAGTAGATGCTGCTGCATAACCGTAAACTATCGCGTCATCAGCATCTTCATCGGGCACACCCGGAATGGTGAAAATGGCTGCTGGCAATACAATTTCATTGTTTGATGGATTATAATAAGCATTATAGGTTTGTGGGTTCATGTTCCACTCGTTGCGGTCAACAGGTTTGCCTAATTTATCTGCATTTCTGTTGAAAGCCCACACTCTGGCACTCATCACGTTTGCTGCAAAATTATCAGGCGTAATTTCTAAAGTAGAATAATCTCTCCACTGATCTGGATAACCTACTTTTTTGTTCAAAGCATTCAGTTTTTCTAAAGCTTTTGCTTTGGTTTCCGCTGTCATCCACTCTAAATGGTTGATATGGTCTTTTAAAGAAGTACGGATGGCTTCCACCAAATCACTGTAACGCTTTTTGGTTTTCTCTGGGAAATACTCTTTCACAAAAAGTTGTCCCAAAATCTCTCCCATGTATCTGTTTTCAGCATCGATGATTCTTTTCCAACGAGGTAACTGCGCTGTTCTACCCGATAAAACTGTTCCATAAAAACGGAAATTCTCGTCGTCAATAGGTTTGCTCAAGAAAGAAGCGTAAGAAGAAATTAAATTGGCTTTTAAATAAGCCTTCCAAGTATCTACAGGGAATTTGCTCAAAGCGGTATTTACCGCTTGATAATATTCTGGCTGGCCAACAATTACGCTGTCTGCTTTTTCAAAATGCATAATTTTTAATAGCGGTTGCCATTTAATATCTGGCGTTAATTGATCTAAAGCGCCAATCGGCATTTTATGATAATTGGCGTAAGGGTCTCTTAAATCCTCTAGTTTTCTAGAGTTTTTCGCTAAAAATGCTTCCAGTTGATAAACGCCATCAGCTTCTTTTTTGGCTAAGTTTTCATCGGCGCCAGCCAAAGTAAATAGCGTAGGCAAGTGCTTGCTTTGATAATCATTTCTGATGCCTACCGTTCTGCTATCGGTGTTAAAATAGTAATCTCTGTTAGGCAAACCCAAACCAGTTTGAAACAATTGCAGCATCATTTTAGAGCTGTTTTTATCATCCTGAGCGATGTATGGACCTAAAGCATTATCTGCCCCAATGGTGGTTAAGTAGGCGGCTACCCTGATCACATCGTCTTTAGTTTTGATGTTTTGGATGCTATCTATTTGAGGCTGTAAAGCGGTTAAGCCTTTTTTATCAATAGCTACAGAATCCATTCCGCTGGAATAGAAATCGCCAATTTTTTGGCTATTGGTGCCTTTTGCAGCTTTTTCTTTTACAGCCTCTTCATTAATGGTTTTCAGCTTATCGCGGATTTCTTCTGTAACTAAATTTCCAATTCCCCATGAAGAATAGGCCGCAGGAATAGGATTTTTCTTTATCCAACCGCCATTGGCGTACATAAAGAAATCGTCGCCTGGGTTTATGGTGGTATCCACATCGCGGGCAACAATATCGTTCTTACTGTAATCTTTTTCGGTAGGAGAGCAGGAAGATAAGCCCAAAGCACCTAAAAAAAACAAAGCGGAAAGCGCTAAATAAATAGATTTTTTCATCTTGATAAGTTTTGTTCAAGTCAAATTTACTTTTTTAATGATAAGCCAATAAAGTGTAAGGTAATTGTTATAAATGATTTCTGAAAAGATAAATAGCGTTTTCGCTCGTAAGTTCAAGTAATAAATGCAACTCAATAAAAAACGAAGAGGAGAAATAAACTCCCCTAAGTTTTATGCAAATTGAGACTGCAATGAAACAACTT
>JACXVB010000012.1 GCA_014763615.1 Sphingobacteriales bacterium
TTTTTGCCATTAGTACGACAAAATTAGCTTTTTTAATGCATAAACACTTGAATATCAATGCCTGTTTTTGTGAAAAAAATGTAGGCGGACAAGTCAGGACTCTGGGGGGTTGGAATTTATGCTTTAGCGGTGAAAGTGTTTAAGTGGGAATAGGTTTGATTTAAAAATTTGAGGATGAGATCATTTTAAAATAGAAAAGCCTCTGCTAATTTACAGAGGCTTTTTTGTGTGCCCTTCGACTCCGCTCAGGGAGACAAAAATTATATAGCGGAAAGCCCGATGAGCGCCCAAATATTTCTAAACATCATAAGTGGTAGAAGAAGTACTTCCGCCACGGCCTGTCCAATTGGTGTGAAAAAAATCACCTCTTGGTTTATCTACTCTTTCATAAGTATGCGCACCAAAATAATCGCGTTGTGCTTGTAATAAATTAGCCGGCAAACGCTCTGTGCGGTAACCATCAAAATAGGTTAAACCTGCACTCAAACAAGGAACAGGAATGCCGTTAGTTACGGCAGTAGCAATCACATTTCTCCAACCTGCTTGTGCTTTCTGAATTTTTTCGGCGAAGAATGGGTCTAACAATAGATTGGCCAAATCTGGGTTTTTATCAAAAGCTTCTTTGATATTTCCTAAGAAACGAGAGCGAATGATACAGCCGCCACGCCACATTAAAGCGATGCTTCCATAATTCAAATTCCAACCATATTCTGCTGCTGCAGCTCGCATCATTTGATAACCTTGAGCATAAGAAATCACTTTGGCAGCGTATAATGCATCTCTTAAATCGTTAATGAAAGCTTTCTTATCTCCTGCAAAAGAGATTTTTGGTCCGCTTAATATTTTAGAGGCTTTTACTCTTTCATTTTTCAATGCTGATAAACATCTGGAGAAAACAGATTCAGTGATTAAAGTCAATGGAATACCCAATTCTAAAGCTACTGTTCCGGTCCATTTACCCGTTCCTTTTTGTCCGGCAGTATCTAAAATTTTATCCACCATTGGTATGCCATCTTCATCTTTAAAAGCCAGAATATCTTGGGTGATTTCTATTAAATAGCTATCCAACTCGCCCTCATTCCATTCTTTAAAAACTTCATGCATTTCATCCGCACTCATGCCCAAAACATCTTTCATGATTTGATACACTTCATTGATGAGTTGCATGTCGCCATATTCGATACCGTTGTGTACCATTTTCACAAAATGACCGGCACCGTTTTCGCCCACCCAATCACAACATGGAACACCACCATCTACTTTTGCAGCAATTCCTTGAAATATGGGTTTTACAGCAGGCCAAGCTGCTTTTGAACCTCCTGGCATGATAGACGGGCCTAACAAAGCGCCTTCTTCACCACCAGAAACCCCTGTTCCGATAAAATATAACCCTTTACTTTCTACATATTTTGTCCGACGATCGGTATCGGGGAAATGAGAGTTTCCACCATCAATAATGATATCTCCTTGGTCTAAATGTGGAATCAAAAGCTCAATAAAATCATCTACTGGCTGCCCAGCCTTTACCATCAACATCACTTTGCGAGGGCTTTTTAAAGAACTAACAAAATCTTCTAATGACATTGCGCCATAAATATTTTTTCCTTTTGCTCGGCCCTTCACAAAATTTTCCACCTTATCTACCGTACGGTTATAAGCACTTACATGAAATCCTTTGCTTTCCATGTTCAGGATTAAATTTTCGCCCATTACGGCGATACCAATGACCCCGATATCGGATACTTGTTTCATAAATTATTTGATTTATTGATTTTTAGTTTGATTGAAGTTCAAATTTATAGCCTTTTATTTAAAATGGGATATAAAATGGCATATTAATTATCAGTATCAATTCCGATAGCTTTGAGCAAAATAGAGGCGTTGAAGGTTTTACACTCGCCATCTTTGATTTTATAATCAAAAAACATTTCTCCATTTTCTATTTGGATATCGAAATGGAAATTACGAAGCTGTTGCGGAAATTCCTTTTCCAATTCGGCGATTTGCAAATCATGTGTAGCCACTAGTCCACTAGTTTTTTGATGAATGAGTTTCTGAATAAAAACTTTTGAACCCAAATATTTATCTCTACTGTTAGTTCCCCTCAGCATTTCATCTATCAAAACTAAACTTTGAGCATCTTGGGCAGATTGATCTAAAATCATTTTTAAACGATCAATTTCTGCTTTAAAAGTAGAGGTTTGGTCAGCCAAAGAATCTTTTATCCTCATATAAGTTAATAGGTGAAAAATAGAGGTTTCAAATTGCGAAGCGCAAACTTTTGCACCACTATAGGCCAAAACTAAATTTATCCCTAAAGTTCTCAAGAAAGTAGATTTACCAGCCATATTAGAACCCGTAATGACATCTACCGTAATTTGCGGTGCAAATGAAAATGAATTGTTAATTCTTTGATTTTCTTGAATAAGCGGATGACCTAAATTTTCAGTTTTCAAAGCAAATTCTTGGCTAAATTTTGGATAACACCAATCTGGATAATGGTGATCTAAAATAGCTAAACTCATGAATGCCTCAAACTGTGAAACCAGTTTAAAACCTTCTAAAAAATGATTTCCGTTTACTTTTTCCCAATGTGCAAATTTTTTGATACACCTTAAATCCCATTGTAAAAACAGATTTAAAACCACAGAAACCATCATATTTAAACGAGCATCTAATTGCTGAAGGATTTTTGACAAAGCATGAATTTGCGAACTCATAGGCTGCTCGCCTTTTATAGACAAGGTTAATCTTTTGAGTAAATCAGATTGCCATTCTTGTTGGTCTATCCATTCCAAATTATCAGCATAGTTTGATAGCAATTCTGTACTCCTGCTCAATTCAATATGGATTTTATCGATATTCTTTTTAAAAAACATCGAACCTACACCTGTTAAAATCAAACTTAAAGCGAGTAATTTCCAGAATATCCCTCCTATTAAAGCAGCAACAAGTAATAAGGAAAAATTTAATATCGGCGTAAGCCAAATCAAAATATTGACAAGAGGATGCTTCAAAAAATGGAGATGTTCTTGAGTTCCCTCAAAAAAAGCATTCAACTTTTCTATTTGATGAACGGGTAAAGCAAACAATCTTGTTCTAAAATCAATACTTTTTTCTTGCTGATGGCTCAGCTCCTTTACGGCTGCTTGCCTTTCTTCAATTTCTTTGATGGAGGAGGATTTCTTTAACCATGAAGCCAAAATATCATTTCCTTTTGCGGTTGCACATCTATTGATGAGGGAAAAAAGAGAATACGGACCAAAAATATCGAGATCATCTGTGTAGGGATGTTTGGCATCGCAGGAAGCCAAACCATCCGAATAAATATTACTAAAATCAGTAAGATTAAGCACCTCATTCTCTAACAGCTTGATTTTTAAATTTTTAAAATCCAGAAGATTTTTTTGCTTAACCTGAATTTTAACCAAATACAAAAAAGCAATCATTGCCAAGACAGAAATAGGAATTACTGCGCTAAAACCAACATCAAAAAAGAGATAAATAAAAAAAATGGTGAGTGCAAAAACAGCTAACCTTAGAAAAGAATATTGATCAACTTTCTTCTTTAAATCTAGCGTTTCGGCTTTTAAAATTTGTATTTGTTGCTGATAATCTTCCTTAATTTTTTGGCTTATTTTCATATTTGCAATTAACAAAAAAGCCCGTTGTTAAATACTAACGGGCTTTAAAATCTGATTCAAAAAAATTAGTTTAAAGGCGTAATTTCTACCCTTCTATTTAAAATTCTTCCGGCTTCGGTAGTGTTGTCTGCAATTGGTCTGCTTTCGCCAAAACCTTTTACAGTTAAACGAGCAGCATCAATTCCGCTATTTACTAAATAAGCTTTTACAGAATTTGCTCTATCAACAGATAGCATCATGTTTCTTTTCTCTGTTCCTTCCGCAGAGGCGTTACCGTCTAATTCATATTTCCAAGTTGGATATTTTCTCATCTCGGCCGCAACTTTTTCAAGCACATCGTAGGATTCTGTTTTAAGAACAGATGAATTAAACTCGAACTGAATGTTTTTAAACTTCATCGGTTTTGGAGCTTCCTCAGGGCAGCCGTTGTTTGCTACAGTTCCTTTTACATCAGGACATTTATCCTGATCATCAGGCACACCATCATTATCTGTGTCTTTCACAACAGGTTTTGCTGGCTCTGGAGCCTTTTCTACTGGTGCTGGAGGAGGTGCAACCACTTCTGGTTGAGTGGCAAGTTTTTTTGATTTGCAACTCGTCATTAAAAAGGTGCTAACCGCTAGGATAGCTAGCATCGTGGAGATTTTACTTCTAAATGTACTCATCATATCATTTTTAACAATTAAAGCCTGAAATTAATAGCTTCTTATTAAAAAACCATAAAAGATTAAATAATTTATTTTATTTAGAGAATC
The DNA here is from genome assembly GCA_014763615.1 of Sphingobacteriales bacterium. GTDB lineage: Bacteria > Bacteroidota > Bacteroidia > Sphingobacteriales > Sphingobacteriaceae > Pseudopedobacter. Next base: position 4,400 of record JACXVB010000012.1, read on the forward strand.
TTCATATTTTAGCAAACTTACCGGAATTACGATTTTACAGTTTAAAAGCTAAGAATATTTGATTATATTTAATTTTGTTTAAAATAGTGTTTAGGAAGGAATTGATTAGGAAGCATGCATAAAATTTTAATCATAGACGATGAGATTGGCATTTGCTTGATTATGTCTAAATTTTTAACCAAAAACGGATATAAAACCACCATTGCAGAAAGTGGAGAAGCAGCATTCTCTATTTTAGAAAATGAAACTTTTGATTTAGTGTTGAGTGACTTCAGATTAGAAGACACCAACGGAAGAGAAATTTTAAAAAAGATAAAAAAAGAATATCCTAAAACATTAGTAATTATTGTGAGTGGATTTGGAGATCCTAATTTGGCTGCAGAGTTGATTAATTTAGGTGCTTATGATTTCATCAATAAACCTATTTACCCAAATGTAATTTTAGAAACAGTTAAAAATGCTTTGGATGATCGTCAAAAATCTTTAGCATAACCTAATTTCACTATCCCTCTTCCTATCTTTTTTCTTAAATTTAATCAAATTAAAATGTGATGAAAATTACGCTTTTAGCCATAGGAAAAACTGATGATCAATATTTAATTGATGGTTTTGAAAAGTATTTAAAGCGTCTGAAACACTATATTAAATTTGAAACCATCATTATTCCTGATCTTAAAAAAAACAAAAACCTGAGCCAAAATGAGCAAAAAATAAAAGAGGCTGAGCTTATTCTGAAAAATATTAGCTCGACAGATGAAGTGGCTATTTTGGATGAAAAAGGAAGAGAATTTAGCTCCTTACATTTTGCAGATTTCATCAATAAAAGAATGATCGGAAGCGTACAAAACCTAGTTTTCATTATCGGAGGCCCTTATGGCTTTGATCAAAGTATTTATCAAAGAGCTAATTTTAAAATATCCTTATCTAAACTAACGTTCTCTCATCAAATGATTCGTTTATTCTTTGTGGAACAGCTTTATCGAGCATTCACCATTTTAAAAGGAGAACCTTATCATCACGAATAAATTTATGATTGTTTGAGAAGGAATCTTTACTTTACACTTTTACTTAGTTTTTTCAGCTTCATAAAAGTCTGGGCACAAAACCCTCCTGTTAACGATAATTGTAATACAGCCACCACATTAAAAGTAGTCACTGGTTATTGCTCAGACCCTGCAGCATTCACTAACCAAAATGCAACGCCCAGTGGTTTATCTAAAGCAAGCGAATGGCCTTCTGAAGGGAACGATGTTTGGTTCAAATTTACGGCAGTAGCTTATGATATCAATATTGACGTTAAAACAGGTAGTGGTTTGGGTACTTTAAATAATCCTTTGGTAGCCATATATAGTGGTAATTGCTCTTCATATAACCAAGAAATAGGCAAGTATTATTCCAGCAATAACCAAGGTTCTTATTACAAAGGTGGTTTGGTAGTTGGGGTCACTTATTACATCAGAATAAGTGGTGGAAATAATAGCACTGGCACTTTCTCCATGTGCGTGGATAATTATTTTCCACCTATTCAGCCAGGTCAAGATTTTGTGAATGCTTCCCTTTTATGTAGCAAAAACTCTTTTACTCAAAATAAAATAACGGGAGCTGGGTTGAATAATAACGAAGCTCAAGGAACTTGTTTAGATGTGAGCGGTCCGAGTGAATCCAACAGCACTTGGTATAAATGGATTGCGGCAAATAATGGAAAATTAACTTTTAGCATCACTCCAACTACTACCAGTGATGATATTGATTGGGTACTTTATGATTTAGGCCCCTCAAACAATCCACAAACACCTAATGCAAGTAATGCGATAAGGTGTGCCGCTGGTAGCGGAGTTACCTGCAGCCCAAGCTATTATATCACAGGAATAAATCTTACCTCAACTGATTTGAATGAGCAAAGTGGCTGCATTACAGGCCAAGATGGTTTTGTAAAATATGTAGATGCTATTCAAGGTCATTTATATGCGTTATTGATTAATAATTTTTCTAGTGCAGAAGATGGATTTAGGTTAGATTTTAGCAATAGTACGGTAGATTTCGCCGGTCCAGCACCTACTTTTCAGGTTCAAAACACTTATTGCGATAACAATTTTACCACTACCTATGTGCCCGATGAAAACAGACTTGGTTATACTTTTAATTGGGATTTTGGTGATGGTGCCGTAAATAGAACAAGCACTACTGCCGGACCGGTGACTGTAAACTATACTGCTCCAGGAGAAAGAACCGTCACTTTGAAAGTTACAAGTCCTTTAGGATGCAGCAGTTATCGATCTTTTTTCTTTAAAGATTTAGGCCCATTACCTACATCTGGCCTTCAAACTATACCTAAAACCTATTGTGTGGGCGATACATTAGTATTAACTCCATCCAATAAACCAGATGGTGCTGATGCTGTATGGACACTCCCAAACGGAACAGAAATAGTGAGCGACCAATTGATGGTGCCTTTAACCAGTGATACATTATCGGGACTTTACAATATGAAATATAGAGCCGAACCCTGTGAAGGAAAAAGCAACGGAATATTTATTACCGTGTTAAAAAGGCCAATCGCAAAGTTTGATATTTCTCCAAAGATTGATCAACTATACAGTGCGCCTATCACCTTTAATTTTTCTAATTCAAGTGCTAATTCAACAGGCTTTTATTGGAATTTTGGCGACGAAACAAGCAGCAATCAAACCAATCCAACACATACTTATGTAAATTCAGGAAGATATGAGATTAGTTTAGTAGCCTATAACCAGCAATGCGCTGATACCTTAAAACTACCTATTGTTAAGATTTTACAAGAAGGAGATTTAATTGTTCCTAATGCTTTTACGCCCAACGGTGATGGAACGAACGATCAGTTCAATGTGTTAATTTCAAATTTAAAAACATACCATATCGATATTTTTAATAGATATGGTTCTCTTATATTTTCATCAAATAGTATTGTAGATAGTTGGGATGGAACCTATAAGGGAAAACCTATGCCTGTTGGCGTTTATTATTTTTTGATAGAAGCAGAAGATTTAAAGGGCAATAAAATTTATAAAAAAGATAGCGTAACTTTAATCAGATAACATGTTTGGCAAGAAAAGAAATTATCGCTTTAAGGGAGGAAATCCTCAAAAAGAAACAAGACTTTTCTGGATTATTATTATTCTAGTTAGCTTATTCTTTATGCTGATAGAATATCTCAGATCATAAAAAAGGCGATGAAAATATCGCCTTTTTTATGCAATTTCATATTCCTCTCATTAAGGATTCTTTTTCCCTCCAGCTTTTTTAACAGCAGCAGTTTTGGTACTACTTGCTTTATCGCTTTTAGCAGTCGGAGCTTTTGGTTTTGTTGCTTTCGGTTTTTCTTTCATTTCTGATTTAGCCTCTTCTAACTTTTCTTCCTTTTCCGCTTCAGAAAATAAAGGCAAATCTTTCAAAATATGAAACCAGTTCACTATTTTTTTGATATCAGAGGAGTAAACTCTGGCTTCATCATGGTCTGGCGCAACCTCAAAAAAGAAAGCTCTCAACACTTTACCATCAGCTTTAGCCTCAGGTACTTTGGTAGCTGCTTTCATTTTCTCAAAGATATCTTTCAACTTCAAATCTTCATCTTCACCATAAACTGTAATATCTTCTAATGAAGCTAATTTAGCCGTAGCCATGTTCACAATGGTTTTAGACTTTTGCTCGTCTAAACTCTCCAAAATAAATCCCGATTTATTCTGACCGATTAATTTATACAATCCCGGTTTACCGGTAACAGCTACTAAGCCTTCTAAATTCATAACTTATTTAATTTAAGGAGCGATTAATCCTCAATAACTTCTATGGTTAAAATTTTATCTCCTTGTCTAATATCATCTACCACATCTACATTTTCAACTACTTTACCAAAACAAGTGTGATTACGGTCTAAATGTGCAGTATTATTTCTACTGTGGCAAATAAAAAATTGAGAACCTCCGGTATTTCTTCCGGCATGTGCCATAGACAAAACGCCTCTATCATGGTATTGAAACTCTCCGTCTAACTCACAATCTATATGATAACCCGGACCACCAGACCCTGCTTTGTAAGCTGTTGCTGGATCTTTTGAAAAAGGACATCCGCCTTGAATCACAAAATCTGGAATAACACGATGAAAAGTTACGCCATCATAAAAACCTTCTTTCGCTAATTTTTTAAAATTGGCTACTGCTTTTGGCGCATCATTATCATAAAACTCAACGGTCATGTCGCCTTTTACAGTCTTAATTATTGCTTTACTCATTGCTTTATTCTTTTTAGAGTGGCAAAATTAATAAAATTTTCAGCCTACGTAAACGTTTTAAAGCTTTATCCTTATTTTTAGAAAAATGAAACGACTTTTCCTCCTTATATTTTTCTGTCTTTTTGCAGCTCATAGCTTTGCATCGTCTATCCTAATTAATATGGATGAGCAACAAAGTAATCATTTAAAGGCTTATGGCATAGCTTATTGGGTTCTAAAAAAAGGGATGGAAGTAGATTGGTTACTCAATTATAGGGGTGGAAGTTTCTTGATTATATATGATCAAACGATTGAAAATGAATTGAAAATAAGAGGCGTAAGTTATGAGGTAATACCTGATGCAAAGGTGAATGTTATTTTAACGGAAATCAATAATCCAGAAGTAAACATGGATATGGTAAAGTTAGAAAAAGCACCTAAAATTGCCGTTTACTCACCAAAAAATAAGCTCCCTTGGGATGATGCCGTCACCATGGTACTTACCTATGCCGAAATTCCTTATGAGGTAATTTATGATGATGAAGTCATTGGTGGAAAACTTCCTGAATATGATTGGTTGCACTTACATCACGAAGATTTTACTGGCCAATATGGTCGCTTTTGGGCAAATTACAGAAATGCAGCTTGGTATCAAGAAGATGTGAAAGAGCAGGAAGCTAGAGCGAAAAGATTAGGCTTCAAAAAAGTATCGCAAATGAAATTGGCTGTGGCCGAAAAAATAAGAGATTTTTGTGCGGGTGGTGGATTTTTATTTGCCATGTGCTCTGGTACCGATAGTTTTGACATCGCTTTGGCTGCCGCCGGAATAGACATTTGCGAGAGTATGTTTGATGGCGATGGTATAACCCCAAACGCACAATCAAAATTAGATTTTAGCCAAACTTTTGCTTTCCAAAACTTTAAATTGGATTTAAATCCGATGGATTATGAGTTTTCTGATATCGATGTTACCAATACCCGCCAAGTAGATCGGGCGCATGATTATTTTACTTTGTTTGATTTTTCTGCCAAATGGGATGTAGTGCCTTCTATGCTCACCCAAAATCAGGAGAAAGTGATTAAAGGTTTCATGGGACAAACTACCGCTTTCAAAGGATCATTATTGAAACCAAATGTACTGGTAATGGGAGAGTTAAAATCTGCGGGTGAAGCCCGATACATCCATGGCGAATATGGTAAAGGACAATGGACTTTCTACGGCGGTCATGACCCTGAAGATTACCAGCATTTAGTTGGCGACCCTCCTACCGATTTAAGTTTATATCCTAATTCTCCAGGTTATCGATTAATCCTAAATAACATTCTTTTTCCGGCAGCAAAGAAGAAGAAGCAAAAGACTTAATTATCTTTGCCGAAAAACAGCAAGCTTTTGGCATTCGGCCAAGAGTTTCCATTTAAGAAATGTTAGAAATTCTTTATCAGGATGAATATATCGCAGCCATCAACAAACCGCATGGTTTATTAGTGCATCAATCTTCCATTGCTCGTGATGCCGAAGAATTTGCATTACAATTACTGAGAGATCAAATCGGGAAAAATGTTTGGCCAGCTCATCGTTTAGATAGAAAAACAAGCGGCGTTCTACTATTTGCTTTAGATGCAGAAACCAATAAATTATTGATGACTTTATTCAGAGAAAACCAGATACAAAAACGTTATTTAGCGTTGGTTAGAGGCTTTTTTCCTGATGAATTAGCAATTGATTATCCATTGAGAAAAGAAAACGGAAACTTACAAGAAGCCTTTACCAAAGTGAAATTGATAGAAAAGTTTGAAGTAGCTTTTCAAATTGGTGAGCACCTAACTTCTAGATATTCTTTAGTGGAAGCACTTCCTGAAACTGGTAGGATGCACCAAATCAGGAAACATTTAGCCCATGTGATGCATCCGATTATTGGAGATAGACCTCATGGTTGTAACAAACAAAATCGCTATTTTAAAAGCGAATTTCAGATGGAAACCATGCTTTTACACGCTGCTGAATTAAATTTTAAGCATCCTTATAACCAAAAAGAACTCTCCATTAAAGCTCAAATTCAACCAGAATTTGAGCGGACTTTAAATTTATTGCGAGGCTAAATAGCCTCATTATAAATTCATTCTTTTTAATCTATCAGTTTTTTTACATTTTAAAAAACTTAACGAGCTCTTGTTTTCCAAAGCCTTAGGCTAAAAATCAGGAAGCTTTTAGAAAAAGACTTTATGCTAAAGCAATTTTTAATATCTTAGTCTTTTATACACTATTATAAATTTGATTTAACACTTAAAAAACAACAATCTTAAATGAGTTTATTTGTAAAAAAATCAATTGATCAACTTCTCGCAGATTCTGCCGAATCGGAAAAGACCTTAAAACGGACACTGACTGCCGGATCTTTGGTTGCCTTAGGAATTGGGGCAATTATTGGTGCGGGATTATTTGTGAGAACGGCTGCAGCTATTGCACAACATTCAGGACCATCAGTTACATTAGGTTTCCTTTTAGCTTCTTTAGGCTGCGCTTTAGCAGGTTTATGTTATGCAGAACTTTCCTCTTCTATTCCAATTGCAGGAAGTGCTTATACTTATAGTTATGCAACTATGGGCGAGTTAGTGGCTTGGATTATTGGCTGGGATTTAATTTTGGAATACGCCGTAGGTGCGGCAACTGTTGGAATTGCTTGGAGTGAATACCTCAATAAATTATTAGAAAGCATATTACATATCGCTCCTATTCCTTATGAATGGAGTCATTCCCCTTTTCAAACTAGTTTAGATGGCGTACATGGAATTATTAATTTACCTGCTCTCGGGATTGTTGCTGCATTAACCCTATTGTTGATTAAAGGAACTCAAGAATCTGCTTTTGTAAATGGTATCATTGTAATTATTAAAGTAACTATTGTGGTGTTGTTTATTATCATTGGCTGGCAGTTCATCAATCCTGCAAATCATACACCATACATTCCAAAACCAACAACTTATACAGACCATCAAGGGATTACTTATAGTTATGGTGGTATTATGGGGATTTTAGGAGCAGCCGGAACTGTATTTTTTGCTTTCATTGGTTTTGATGCCGTTTCTACTGCAGCTCAAGAAGCTAAAAATCCTAAAAGAGATATGCCTATTGGTATTTTGGGTTCTTTGGTAATCTGTACCATTTTATATGTGTTATTTTCTCATGTACTATCTGGAGTTGCCACTGTAAATGATTTCAGAACAACCGGGCAGGAAGCCTCAGTAGCATTTGCTATTGAAAAATACATGACTGGCTATGCTTGGTTAGCTCAATTTGTAACTGTGGCCATTCTATTCGGATTCTCTTCCGTGATTTTAGTGATGCTATTAGGTCAATCCAGAGTATTTTATTCTATGAGTGCCGATGGTTTAATGCCTAAAATATTCAGCGATTTACATCCAAAATATAAAACTCCATATAAAGCCAACTTATTAATTTTGGTATTAGTAGGTTTATTTGCGGCTTTTGTTCCAGGAGATATTGTGGGAGATATGACTAGTATTGGAACATTATTTGCCTTTATGCTGGTTTGCGCTGCGGTAATAATTTTAAGAAAAACAGATCCAGATTTGCCTCGTCAGTTCAAAACACCTTGGGTTCCATTTATTCCGATTGCAGGAATTGTAGTTTGCGGTGCCATGATTTTTGGCTTAGGATGGATTAATTGGTTGCGATTAATCGGTTGGTTATTAATCGGGTTTATTATTTACTTCGGTTATAGCAGACATCATTCTTTACTTGGTAAACAAGAGAAAAAATAAATCTCCATATTTATGATTTAGAAAAGGTCTGATGGATTCATCAGACCTTTTTTGTGAAAAGATTTCTCTGATACAACCATTGATTTTAGTTTATTTTGTAAATTGAAATTTCAACAAACCACACATGACAAATTTATTCAGCTTTAAAGAGATTCTTTCTGTGACCATGATTCTCTTTGCCATTATTGATATTTTAGGTTCTATTCCTGTAATTATTCAGTTAAGGCAAAAAGCAGGTCATATCCAATCAGAAAAAGCTACCATGGTTTCTTTGCTGCTGATGGTTGTTTTCCTGTTTCTTGGGGATGGTTTACTGAGTATTATTGGTTTAGATATATCTTCTTTTGCCATTGCGGGTTCTATCGTAATTTTCATTATTGCTATGGAAATGGTTTTAGGCATCAATTTCTTTAAAGAAGAAATCCCCGAAGCTGTTTCTATCGTTCCCTTAGCTTTCCCTTTAATTGCCGGAGCTGGCACCATGACTACGCTCCTCTCGCTAAAAGCAGAATATGCTACTCCAAATATTGTGGTAGGCATTATTCTCAATATGCTTTTTGTTTATATCGTCCTCAAAAACTCCATGCGTATAGAAAAACTTTTCGGACCAACAGGCTTACATATTTTAAGAAAAGCTTTTGGAATTATTCTGTTGGCTATCGCGATTAAGCTCTTTAGAAATAATACGGGGTTGTAGATTTTGACTTAATTTTTCCTCACCAACCTCGCTACAAACATCGTATCGGCTTTGGCTTCATAACCTTTTAAAAGGCTTTGTTGCGCTACTTTTAAATCAAATTGCTGGCATAACCAATTGACTTGATCTTCATTTTCTGCTTTAAAAACAGAGCAAGTGATGTAAATTAAAGGTTTTCCGGGTTTCAGGTATTTTACTACGTTTGTGGCGATTTTTCTTTGCAACTCAGTAAAGAATTTAATCTTGTGTGTAGCAAACTGAGCAATCATTTCTGGGGTTCTGCCCCAAGTGCCAGAACCGCTGCAAGGTGCATCAAAAATAATCCCATCAAACTCGTAATCGTGTAAAAACAAATCCTGATTTTCGGTTAAATCGAAACACTTTCTTTGGTAATTTCTAATTCCTGCCAAAGCAAAACGCTCTTTCAAATTCTCTAAAATAGATTCTCGATTATCAGAAACTAATAGTTTGATATCCGGTTGTTCATCATACAATAACAGAGATTTACCTCCAGAAGCCGCACAGCAATCCCACCATTTATCCCATTTTTGAGGTTTAAAAAACTCCCCAACTTTTTGAGAGGAAATATCTTGAACTTCATAAATTCCTTTATCAGTAATTACCTGATCTAATTTGGTGCCATTAGGTAAAGCAAAAGTTTGCATATTGATGGTCTGAAACCTGATTTCAGCATCAGCCAAAAGCTTAGCTACTCGTTTTTCTTGTCCACGTTTTACACGGATAAATAAATCGGGTTGAATAAAGAAGGAACGGAAGAATTTAGGAGACTCTATTTCATCTGAAAGTTCATGAGCAAAAGGGAAAACATTTGCCAAAGCAAAATCGGGATATTGCTGTTTCAACAACATCAATTTCTCTTCTAAAGAAAGATGAATATGCGCATCCCAATCGGGTTTAAAATAATTTAAGAAAGAATTTCCTTGCTCATTACATAAAAACTCAGCAACTATCAAACGTTCTTCGGTACTTTCATTTTCTAAAACCTTACCCAACCTAAAATAATTGTAAACCAAACGACTAGCTATTCGCCTATCCTTTGATCCCATTTGTTTATTTTGCCGATAGTATTGCGCTAAAAAACGATGCAGCGGCTGATCAAGAGCATATTGTGCTAAAATATTCTGGAATGTGCTGAGTTGGTGGATGGCTTTCATCCTAATTCACTTTTTTAAGTTTTCCGGTTTCAAACTTCATCATCATCAGGCTGGTATTGTAATAACCATTTTTTGCATCTCGCTTAAATTTAAAACCATTTTCAATCCCATTTAAAGTTTCTTGATCTAAAAAACTCATGAAATTTTCGCCTTTTTCACTCATCAATTTCCCAAAATAATAGCCAATATCAAATCCTTTAAAAGAAAACTCACTGGGCTCTAAAGAAAAACTTGCCCGATATTTCTTCACAAAATCAGCCACTCTGGTAGAGCTATAATCTAACTGATAAGATGAAGTGATGTAAGCATCCAATTTTTCTAAAACGCCATAATCTAAGAAACTAAGTTTTGCCCAGTTGGGATGCCCAATAACGGCAATTTGATAAGTACTACTCAAATCTTGTAGCGTGGGTAAAATAGACATCAAAAAAGTTCGATTTGTGGCAGGCAAAACAATCACATTTAAACCTACGGGACTTAAATATTTAAAAACGCGATCATTACCTACCGCTTTGATTCCAATCTCCGTTAATGGAATCCCTTTAGCTAAACTATCCATTCCCTTCTTAAACGGAACCGCATACTTATACTCATCAGCCTGTCCGCTTCTAATGATAATCACTTTTTTAGGCTTTAGCCGATTCTTGATAAACTCCGCAGCTTTATAACTATGTAGTTCTAAGGCATTATTGATAGAAATGAGATAAGGATTCTGGAATAAATCTGGATCTGAGGCTGCCAAAGGCGATACCATTGGAAGCTGTAAATTTCTACTGTAAACAGAGAAAGTTTTTATTCCACTCGGAAACACCGGACCAACAACCAAATCTGAAGATTTGACTTCGCCTTTTGCTGCCAAAGTACCTAAATGCCGCGGGTCGTCTTTTGAATCAAAAACTTGTAATTTAAAGTTGATACCATTATGCTGATGCGCAATAGAATCCAAACCCATTTTAAAGCCTTGATAGAAATCAATCGCGATTTCAGACTTTTTCAAATCTTGTGAAGTTGCGGTTTGGTAATCTACCTCATCTAAATCAAAAGGTAAAATCATAGAAATAGTCATTTCTTTGATTTCCTTTTTCTTTTCTACACTAGGATTTTCTTTTTTTACCGTTGCTTTCTCTTTAGATGGTTGAACAACAGGTGTTGGATTTCTAGGTGTTGGTGTAGTTTTAGGCGAACAAGCACTTAAAAACCACATTAAACCTAAAAAACCTAAAATCTTATTCCCACTCGATAGTTGCAGGTGGTTTAGAACTGATATCATATACTACTCGGTTTACTCCTTTGATATTATTGATGATCTCATTAGAAATTTTAGCCAGTAACTCGTAAGGTAAATGACTCCAATCCGCAGTCATGCCATCTACAGATTCTACTGCTCGTAAGGCCACCACATTTTCGTAAGTACGCTCATCGCCCATTACCCCTACAGATTGTACCGGTAAATAAATTGCTCCAGCCTGCCAAACTTTATCATACCAACCAGCATTTTTTAAATTCTGAATATAAATATGATCGGCTTCTTGCAATATAGCCACTTTTTCTGGAGTAATGTCTCCGAGAATTCTGATGGCTAAACCTGGACCAGGAAAGGGATGACGACCCAAAATATCATCAGGCAAACCTAATGCTTTACCTACCCTACGTACTTCATCTTTAAATAAAGATTTTAGGGGCTCTACCACTTTCAGCTTCATAAAATCGGGCAAACCGCCTACATTATGATGTGATTTGATAGTAGCAGATGGACCTCCATTCACCGAAACCGACTCGATGACATCGGGATAAATAGTACCTTGAGCTAGCCATTTTACGTCTGTTATCTCATGCGCTTCATCGTCAAATACTTCAATAAAAACCCTGCCAATTGCTTTTCTTTTTTGTTCCGGATCTGATAAACCTTTTAAAGCATCATAAAATCGTTGCTTAGCATCCACTCCCTTCACATTTAAACCTAGATTTTTATAAGAATCTAAAACTGAAGAAAACTCATTTTTCCTTAGCAATCCATTATCCACAAAAATACAATGTAGATTTTTACCAATAGCTTGATGCAAAATCAACGCAGCTACTGATGAATCTACTCCTCCAGATAAACCTAAAACCACTTTATCATCTTGCAGCTGATGTTTTAACGCTTCGATAGTTTCTTCGGCAAAAGCAAAAGGTGTCCAATCTTGTGAGCAACCGCAAATATCAACTAAAAAGTTTTGTAAAAGCTGCTTTCCATCCGTAGAGTGTGTTACCTCAGGATGAAACTGAATGCCGTAAGTTTGGGTATTTTTAATCTGATAAGCAGCCACTTTTACAGTATCTGTACTGGCAATAATTTCAAAATTATCAGGAATATCTTTGATGGTATCGCCATGAGACATCCACACTTGCGAGCGGGAAGGCAAATGATTCATCAATGTATTATTGCTATGAATGTACTCTAAATTGGCTCTACCATATTCTCTAATCTCTGAGGGAGTTACATTTCCGCCGGAATGTTGAGCAATATATTGTGCCCCATAACAAACACCCAAAAGTGGCAATTTACCATGAAATTGATGAAAATCTACCTGAGGCGCATCAGCCTGACGAACAGAAGACGGACTACCAGAAAGGATAACACCTTTGGTATATTCATCTAACACAGGGATTTTATTAAAAGGATGGATTTCACAATAAACATTCAGTTCTCTCACTCTACGAGCAATCAATTGGGTATATTGAGAACCGAAATCGAGGATTAGGATTTTCTCTTGCATGGGCAAAGATAAAAATTTATGTCGTCCTGTAGCCGAAAAATAGAAATTAGATAGCACTAAAATCCTCAATGATTTGTACTTTTAATCAACATGAAAATAGCCTAATTAACAATGAATTATTTATACCATTTCCTTTTAATTATACTGATCTTGCCTTTGCTATTTTCTTGTAACCAAATCCACAATAGAAGCAATGTAATAGCGGCAAAAAAAAGCATTTTAGATACCGGGCAACAATACATTGCTTTAGCAAAAGATAGTGTAAAGGTGTTAAAGGATAGTAGCCAAACCTCGAATGAAAACGCTCACATTTTAACTGCCGATACTACTCAAATGGCATCTTCTCCGGAGGCTTTAGTGGCTTTTGCCCTCACTTTAGAAGGAACACCTTATATTTATGGTGGGCAAAATCCTGAACAAGGTTTTGATAATTCTGGCTTTGTAAATTACGTTTTCAAACATTTTTCAATTAATGTTCCTCGTTTTAGTGGAGAATTTGCAAATGTCGGTCGTCCGATTGCTTACACAGAAGCTGTACCTGGAGATATCGTGTTGTTTTCATCTACTGATAGTATCAAAAAAGTAGTTTCGCATATAGGAATCATCACTTCAGAAGTTGGCGAGCAGCCTATAACTTTCATTCATGCCTCTTCCGGTAAAGTAAGAGCCGTAACCGTTACACCCATGAACAGCTATTATCAAAAACGATTAATCGGCATCAGAAGCCTCTTCAAATAAACCATCATGAAAAAGTTTTTTAAATATTCAGGAATTGTCCTACTCCTCTTCGTTGCATTTATCCTTTTCAGAACTTTGACATTCAAAAGCAGACAGATTAACGAGCCACAAACAGCTTTGCTTCAATTGGATGATTCTTGCGTGGTTCATTTGCAAAAAGCCATTCGGTTTAAAACTGTTTCTTATGATGACCCTAAATTGATGGATAGTGCCGTATTTAAAGGTTTTCAAACTTTTTTGATACAAAGTTATCCTTTGGTTTTCAGCAAAATGCAGCTCGAAAAAGTCAATGATTTTGGCTTGATTTTGCATTGGAAAGGAAAATCTACAACAGCAAAACCTATTGTTTTAATGGCGCATCAGGATGTGGTACCCATAGAAGAAGCTACTCGACAAAATTGGGATGCAGACCCTTTTTCTGGAGCGATTAAAAATGGATTTATTTATGGCAGAGGCACCATTGATGATAAAGGAAGTTTAATTGCTTTGTTAGAAAGTGCCGAATTACTACTTAAACAAGGGTTTATACCAAATACCGATATTTATTTTGTCTCGGGTTTTGATGAAGAAGTTTCTGGATTAAAAGGTGCAAAAGTAATGGCAAAACTTTTTGAAAATCGAAAAATTAAACCTGCCTTTGTTTTGGATGAAGGTGGTATCATCACTGAATATAAAGTACCCGGATTAAAGAAAACTGCGGCAGTGGTTGGCATCGCTGAAAAAGGTTATCAAACTTTACAGCTAAAAATCAATATTCCGGGAGGTCATTCCTCCATGCCCGAAAAAACCACAGCTATTGATGAAATGGCAAAAGCCATTGTAAAATTGCATGAGCATCCTTTTAAAGCAGAAATCACACCTATAGTTGCTAAATTCTTAGATTTTGTTGGTCCAGAAATGCCTTTTGTGAGCAAAATGGCGATGGCTAATCAATGGTTATTTAAACCTTTAATCTTGAGCTCTTATAGTAAATCTGCTGCTGGAAATGCCACTATCAGAACAACTATTGCAGTAACCATTTTTAATGCAGGAATCAAAGAAAACCTCATTCCAGGAGAAGCCATCGCCACCGTAAATTTCAGAACGCAGCCAGGCGTAAATCAACAAGAAGTGATTGCTCACGTTAGAAAAGCAATAGAAAATGATAGCATCCAAATCACCCCAATTGGAGATTGGAACGACCCCAAACAGGTGGCTAATGTAAATGATGAAACTTTTAAATACATCCAAAAAACCATCAGTGCTTTTCATCACCCAATTGTAGTTGCGCCTTATCTAGTTTTAGGTGCTACAGATGCTAGATATTTCGGCAATCTAACGTCCCAAGTTTTCAGGTTTACACCATTTACAGATCCCGAAGGTTTTCATGGCGTGAACGAGCGCATCAAAATCTCGGAATTTAAGAAGGGAATCAGTTTTTATTATGAGTTGATCAAAAATTATCAGCCGAAATCATGATTACCTTGTTGAGAACGAATTCTAAAAATTCAGATTTTATTGAGTTAGTCAAACTACTAGATGCAGATTTAGCCATCAGAGATGGAGCAGAAGACCATGCTTTTTATGCTCAATTCAATAAAATAGACCTCATTCAACATGTCATTGTAGCTTCTCAAAACGAATCTGCATTGGGTTGCGGTGCCTTTAAATTTTTTGATGCAGATACCGCTGAAATAAAACGCATGTATGTAAAACCAGAGCACAGAGGCAAAGGCATTGCATTCCAAGTTTTAGTTGCATTAGAATTTTGGGCAAAAGAAGTGGGTTTTAAAAAATGTATTTTAGAAACCGGCTATCAACAACCAGAGGCTATTGCCTTGTACAAAAAATCAGGTTATCAGATCATCCCTAATTATGGGCAATATGCTGGAGTAGAAAATAGTGTTTGTTTTGCCAAGTTAATCTAAATCCTCTTCCAATAAATTGAAGCAAATTTTCCTTCACTAATGGTATAATAGCTTTCTCCATCATGGCAAAAACCTATGGCTTCACCTTGAGGTTCGGGCTTATAGGGAAGCTCTTTAAATGCGCCTTTTAAACATTGCGGAATAGTATCATCGGGTTTCCTATCCCAATAAAAAACAAACATGTAAGACTTTACTAATACCCTTTTTCCATCTCTTGAAATATCGCCAGCAGTAATCCATTTAGGTCCAAAAGGACCAGGAAAAAACAACTTTTCTTCTTTTTTCAGGATATTAATTTTACCAACCGGACTATTTAAAGGTGCAGAATAAACACCCACACTATCTTCTCTTTTTGAAATGATATAGATTTTCTGATCATGCTCATCAACCATCAAACACTCTGCATCTCTAGGTCCATCGGGATATCTAAATTTTAACTCCTCTACTCCTTTAACAGGAATTTCATCCAGACTTTTTGTAGTTGGATCGGGTTCATCGAATCTATAAATGCTGATATGATCTCGCTTTGCTTTGTTATCTCCAATATCGCCAACAAATAGTTGAGGGGTTGCATTTTTTGGCGCATACAAAGCAATATCCTCACAATCAACCACCTTCGCATTGTAATTAAAAACAGCCTGTGTTTTTCCGCTATTATTAATTAGAAAAATGCGACTAAAATCTCCACTGTCATTATGTAACCACAATAAGTTATCATTTTTAGAAGAAACAGCTAAGCCAGAACATTCGTCAATCCTATCGTCTCTCAGTTTTTGAGCAAATAGTTGTCCGCTTTCAAAAACAATAAAAATAGCTAGTAAAAACTTTATCCTATTTAATTTCAGCATGATGTTCTTTCAATTTCTCACAGTTTACACCAAATTTATTCAAAAAATCAACTCCTTCATCATTGGCTAAACCTTTATAAGCTGCGTAAGAATCTTTAAAAAAAACTTCCTTTATACCCGAAGATAAAATTAACCTTGCACAAGCAATGCAAGGAGAGAGCGTAGTATATAAAGTAGATCCTTGTATCTGAGTTCCATTTTTCACAGCGTATAAAATCGCGTTTTCTTCTGCATGTAACGCTAAAGAACAGCTATTTCTAGAATCTCTAGGGCACCCTTCATGAGGCCATTCTTCATCACAATTATGCGTGTTGGCTGGCGGACCATTATATCCGATAGAAATGATGCGGGTATCTTTGGTAAGAACAGCCCCGACCTGGTTTTTAACGCAATGCGAACGTTGAGCCAGATCGGAAGCCAGATTCATGAAAATTTCATTGAATGTTAATTTCATTTTAATGGCCAGAGACTACTTTTTTATCGAAATCAATTCCTTGTTTTTTCAAAATTCCGCTAACTCTCCAAGCGTAAAAAGCCAGATAAGAAAAACATAAGACCCCCACAATATAACTGTATTGAATGCCTGTATATTCTGAAAGATAACCTTGAGACCAACTGATGATCCCTCCACCCATGATCATCATGATTAAAAAACTACTCCCCTGACTAGTATTCTTGCCTAAACCACTTACTGCTAAAGTAAAGATACATGGCCATAGGGTACTACAAAATAAACCTACGCTGGTAAAAGCGTAAACACTTACCATACCGCTGGTAAACATTCCTGTAAATAAAGCTACAATACCTAAAACAGAGAAAATTAACAACATTCTGGCAGGATTTCCTTTACTCATCATATCAGCTAAAATCAAAACCAGAATAACCAATCCGTAAACATAAAATGGAGTTAAATTATGTTTAGCAATTGCATTTACTAATAAAAAAACACCAAAAGCTAAGTATGGTGCTACGAATCTTAGTAATTTTTGCGTCGAAATATTATCCGTAAAAGCCTCAACCGCACCTGTCCATCGTCCAATCATTAAACTAGCCCAATATAAAGAAATGTAGGGTGCTATTTCTTTGATTTGAAAACCTAAATCCTTCTCCATATAAGCTGGTAAATTACTTGCAGTAGAGACTTCAACTCCTACATAAACAAATATACCAATCATTCCCATTAGCAATTGTGGGTATTTAAGAGCCGATCCTTTTAAATTTTCATCTACTTTTGCTTCCACCAAACTAGGTTTATCTGGTAAAGAGGATAACTTTAATAAAATTGCAACCAATAAAAATACTGCTCCTAAAACTAAGTATGGAATTTTAACTGTCTCAATGCTGATATCAGAACTCACGTTTGTACTCGATCCAAAAATTGCAAAACTCACAATTAATGGACCAATGGTTGTTCCAAAATTGTTCACCCCTCCGGCCAAGGTTAATCTTTGGGAACCTGTTTTAATGGGCCCCAGAGCTATGGCTAAGGGATTGGCTACTGTTTGCTGTAAAGAAAACCCTAAAGCAACAACAAATAAACCCGTTAGCATCAATGGAAATGAGCGTAGGTTTGCCGCAGGATAAAATAATAAAGTACCTAATGCTGAGATGAATAAACCCAAAGCTAGGCCATTTTTATACCCGATGGTGTTGATCAAATCTTTTTTCATTAAAACACATATCCCGTTGTAAATAATAGAACCTACGGTGTAGGCTATATAAAATGCTAGAGAGACCCACTGACTTTGACTTTGTGTTAAATCAAAAGCTTTTTTAAATACAGGAATTAAAATATCGTTACTAGCAGCTACAAAGCCCCAAAAAAAGAATACACTGGCCAGAGGGACAAATTGTGCCCAGTTTGTTTTTTCGTTTTGATTCATCTTATTAAATAGCTTAATTTAAGTTTTTGAGTGTTGATGATATGGTCTTCAAATAAAGCATTTTTTTTTATATTAATAATAAATAATTGTGGAGTAATTTAAATTAATAAAATAGGGATTTCTTTTTGAAAATCGCATATTCGCAACTCAGGGTAACCAATAGCACAAACATTACATGTTAGAACTTATCGTTTCAGGAGTTGGTTTAGGAATTGTATTGTCATTCTTAACAGGTCCTGTATTTTTTGCATTAATTAAAACGAGTATAGAAAAAGGATTTTATGCAGGTTTGGCACTTGCTTTTGGTGTAGTAATAAGTGATCTCATTTACATGAGTATCACTTTATTTGGAACATCCCTTTTAAGTTTTGAAAGTACTTATCGTATCCCGATTGGTGTTGTAGGAAGTATTGTCTTACTGAGCATAGGATTATATTATCTTTTGAAGAAGGTAAAAATCACTTATGATGAAGAACCCTCTAGGATTAGACATGCAGGCTATTTTTTTAAAGGATTTTTCATGTGCATTTTTAATCCTTTTATCCTATTGTATTGGGTAAGTGTAACCAGTGGGGTATATTCTGTTTATGGAGATTTAACCTCACATCAATTGATTCCGTTTTTTGGCGCAATACTTTTTACCTTATTCGGGATGGATACTTTAAAAGCCTATTTCGCACATAAATTACGTTACAAGATTAAAGAAAAGAGCATCCAAAATTTAAATAGAATTGCCGGTGTGTTGATTATTATCTTCGCTTTAAAGCTGATTTATAACCTCATTTTTGCGCATACGCTGATTTAACCTGCGTTTACAAATAATTTAAATTACATTATTCTAGGTCTGATACTGAGAACTGGAAACTCTAAACTGAACACCGAAACCTACAAGTAAGCTCTAGAGTTTTTACCTTCCATCCAATTCATAAAAGCTCTATTCACTACCTTATTCCCTCCAGGCGTTGGATAATCTCCAGAAAAATACCAATCTCCTAAATGGTTAGGGCAAGCTTCATGCAACGCTTCTAAAGATTGATAAATCACTTCTACTTTAGCACTAATCTCTTTTGGCGTGATGATCTCCGCAATTTTAGCTGATATCTCATCCGGAGTAAAAGGAGCGTAAATTTCTTTTACATGATTAACCACTTCTTCTTTCGGTAAATCGGCATGAGCCAGGCATTTCCTGTAAACATCCGCAACCACACTTTCCATTCCTCGCTCTTTTAATAATTGGATAGCGGCTTCAAAAGCCACAAAATCTCCCATGCGGCTCATATCAATACCATAACAATCTGGATAGCGAATTTGAGGTGCTGAGGAAACAATAATGATTTTTACAGGACCTAAACGATCAAATATTCTAAGGATGCTTTGCTTTAAAGTAGTTCCACGAACGATGGAATCATCCATCGCTACCAAAGTATCTACATCTCTTTTAATCAAACCATAAGTGGTATCGTAAACATGTGCCACCATATCACTCCTTTCGGCATCCTGCGTGATAAAAGTTCTCATCTTCACATCCTTAATGGCTAATTTCTCCACTCTAGGTGTGATTTTTAAGATACGATCTAACTCTTCATCTGTTAAATTATCCCGACTGTGAATCAAAGCATCTCTTTGTTTTTGCTTGGTGTAAGCATGTAAGCCTTCTACCAAACCATAAAAAGAAACTTCTGCGGTATTTGGGATATAAGAGAAAACGGTATGCTCCAAATCATGATTTACACGGTCTAAAATGCGAGGACAAAGCAATTGTCCTAATTTTTTTCGCTCTCTATAAATGTCTGCATCACTTCCTCTTGAGAAATAAATCCGCTCGAAAGAGCAAGCCTTTTTCTCGGCAGGTTCTCTATAAATTTCATCAGTAATGGTGCCATCTCGCTTAATAATCATGGCATGTCCGGGCTCAATTTCTTTTACCTGACCAATTTTGATATTTAATGCAGTTTGCAAAGCCGGACGCTCAGAAGCAGCTACAAAAATCTCATCATCGTAATAATAATACGCAGGACGAATGCCAGCGGGATCTCTCATGACAAAAGCATCTCCATGACCAAAAATACCAGCGATGGTGTAGCCGCCATCCCACGTTTTCGCAGATTTCTTCAATATCCTATTCACGTTTAAATGGTTAGCAATTAATTGAGAAATTTCTGCATTGTCATATCCTTCACGTTTAAATTGATCAAACAAATATTGATTTTCATCATCTAAAAAATGACCAATTTTTTCGAGTACAGTAACGGTGTCTGCTCTTTCTTTGGGATGTTGCCCCAAATCATACAATTGTTGCAAAAGCTCATCAACATTCGTCATGTTGAAGTTACCTGCTATCACCAAGTTACGCGTCATCCAATTATTCTGACGTAAAAAAGGGTGGCAAGCTTCTATACTATTTTTACCATGAGTACCGTAACGCAAATGGCCCAACAATACTTCTCCAGTAAAACTGATGTTTTCTTTCAACCACTCAGCATCGCTCAACAATTCTGGATTTTCCTTTTCTACCGTCGCAAATTTCTTCATCACATAAGAAAAAATATCTTGAACGGCATTTTTTTCCATAGAGCGGTGACGACTGATGTATCGATTTCCAGGCTTAACATTCAGCTTAATGGTGGCAATACCTGCACCGTCTTGTCCACGGTTATGTTGCTTTTCCATCAATAAATACAGCTTATTCAAGCCATAAAGCGAAGTGCCGTATTTTTCTTGATAATAGGAAAGAGGTTTTAGGAGTCTGATGAATGCAATACCGCATTCGTGTTTGATTTGGTCGCTCATTATTGTTTCTTAATGAAGCTCACAAAATTAAAACTTTATTAGGTTTTGGGAAATTAAAAGCGTCATCAACATCACATTTCTTTGCACAAAAATTGATAGGAAGTTTTTTGATTAATTTATTGATTTTCTAATCGATTTTTTAAGAAGTTTAATTCAGCTTGAAGATGAAGTAGCTTTTTCTAGATTCTGTAATTACTTGTAGAAATTAGATTTACAAAAAGACAATTTTATCACGCTTTATCCAGAAAATAAGAGTGTAAAAAATTAGAGTGCGTTACTTAAGTAGATAAAAAGCCCGCTTTGATTATGAATTAGTTGGTTATATTAGAATTATGAACTGATAATTGAAAAATATTCACAAATAGTTCTAATTTTAAGCTGTTTAAATTAACCAAACTCAACGCATGCTTGTCAATTCTTGGAAATTAAATTGGGTTTTGAGCATTGTCAAAAACAAAGCTTTTATAGAAAAAAATAAGCAGGTGCTTTCTAATCCGAGAACATTTTGGTTCATCCTTTTTTTAAAGCTTATCCCATTTTTAAAATCTGTTCCAATAAATCTTCATTTTAAATCAGGAGGTAAAATTAAAATTGTTGATTTTATGTCTCTTTTTATCTATACAGAGATCTTTATTGATGAGTGTTATGATTTATCATTCAATGATGAAAAAACATTAAATATTATTGATATCGGCTCAAACACCGGAATGTTCATCCTTAGAATGAAACAATGTTATCCCAACAGTTTCATCACAGGATATGAGCCTATGCCATTTGTTTTTAAGCAGTTATCGGATAATCTAAATAACAATAGCATTCAAGATTGTAAAGTTTTTCAGAAAGGTGTTGGAGGTAAAAATAGAATGGAAAAATTATACATCCATCCTACCAATATTGGTGGGAACAGTTTCTTTAAAGACATGACCAAAAACTCAAGTTTTATAGAGATTGAAGTGATTGATATTCATGAAATGTTGGCTAATTTAGGGGATGCAGATTGTGATTTAATCAAATTAGATTGCGAAGGGGCAGAGTACGAAATTCTTAAAAGTTTAACCCCAGAAACTGCTGCAAAAATCAAGAGAATAATTTACGAGCCTACCCCATCCATTTACAATCCATCAGAATTGAATGATTACTTGGCTTCTTTAGGTTATCATTTTGAAGAACCTACCAAACATGGTTTATATGTAGGATTGTATCAAGATGTGGCAGCTACTGCCTAATATTTTTTTTTAGTCTGAACGTAAAAAAGCCAAGAAAAAGTATTTCTTGGCTTTTTTTGTGTTCAAATCTTCCACTCAAAAAGTAAATTCTATTTACAGTCTGTTTGTTTAAAAACAAATCCTTTAGTAAAATCAATCGGTGCTTTTTTATCAAAAGAAGTACGACCTAAATAAGTAATAATCGTTCCGTAACCCTGATAAAAGGTGCTATCTTCTTTTAAAAACACCAATGGATTTTTAAAATTAGTTCCATTGATTTTGTAGCTGTAATCCACAAATAACGTATCTCCATGATAACTCCCTTCAATCGTTCCGTTATTATTTTGCTTCTCTTTAAAATTAAAGCTCAACTCTCCCATCACCTTGTCTTTTACAGAACCCACGCTTAGATGTGCGGTATCAGCACCATCAATGGCTTGGTAACATTTCATGTTTGCTGGTTTAACCTCAGCCTGTTGTTGATTGGCTGTTTTAGTAGTGTTACCGCAACTAGAAAGCAATGCAAAAGCTGAAATAATGACTGGGAATGCTAATAAATTTTTCATGTTTTAATATTGAGGTGAATCTATTTATTCTTTAAAATTAGCACTTTTAAAAGATTATACTTTAAAACATCTAAGTAAATTTTATTAAAACTGGCCAAATACCTAATACCAAAATAAAGGTAGCTATTAGTAAAATGAGTGCTATTCCAATTTTGCTTTTTTGCTTTTCCTCCAATTCTACAGCAGATTTTTTCAAAAATAAATTTAGCGGAATCTTGAGATAATAGAACAAAGAAATTACAGTGGTTAAAGCTGCAACAATCAACAAAATACTGATCCATAAACTTGTTGACGCTGCTTGAATCAATGAAGAAAAGATTAAAAATTTCGCGATAAAACCCGCTGTTGGCGGTAATCCGGTTAAAGCGACCATAAAAATCACCAAGCTTACGCTGATAAATGGAATTTGCTTTCCCAATCCTTTATAATCTGAGATTTGTACTGCTCCAAATTGCAATTCGAGTTGATTTATGGCTAAAAACGAACCGATGTTCATCAAAACATAAATCAACAAATAAAAGCTTAAAGCGGTTAAAATTTGATCTTGAGGCAAAACAAATAACATCAACATAAAACCTGTGTGCCCAATAGCCGAATAAGCCATCATACGTTTTGGGTTTTCTTGGAAGATGGCAATAGTGTTTCCTAAAATCATAGATGCTGATGCGGTAATCAAAATGATTTGAGAAAATAGGTCCCCACTTAAACTTTGTAAAAGCGGAGTGATGCAAAACAGCAGGCCAAAAACGGCAATCTTTGGTGCTGTAGAGATAAACGCAGTAACCGAAGTTGGCGCTTCCTGATAAACATCTGGTGTCCAGAAATGAAAAGGCACAAAAGATAGTTTAAATCCTACACCAACCATCAACAAAATAATAGCTAAAGCAGTTCCATTGGTACCAAGATGGCTAAAACCGTCTGATAAAGCGGTTCCGTACAAATCAATAGATCCCGTAAATCCATAAATCAAACTGATTCCATAAAGCATGATAGCGGAAGCCACGGCGCCAAATAGCACATACTTCATCCCAGCTTCGGCTTGCTTATTTTGGTAAGCGCTGTAGTTTACCATCAGATAAGAAGCTAAGGAAATCATCTCGATAGATAGATAAAGCATCAATAAATTAGCAGAAGAAATCAGCAAGAACATTCCTAAAACAGCAGCTAAAAAAATGCTAATGAAATCATTGATTCCTTTCGGATTTTCGGCTAATCGATGATCTTGATAAAAGAAAATTAAGCTTAAAGCCGATGCAACAAGCACCAATAATTTAAATTGAATTCCAGCTTTACTCAGGCTAAACATTCCATTAAAAAGCAATTGGCTTTCGCCGAAATGCGTTATCTGAATAATGAGGAAAGCGGTAGTTACGAGCAAAGTTAGCAAAGCAACAGTTAACACTAAAACTCTTGACTTTTTAATGAAAAGATCCAACAAAATCACCAAAAGAAAACCCAAAGACAAAGTCCATTCTGGTTTCAATAGAGAAACAGAATGAAGAATATCGGTTGTACTTTGTTGGATGTTTTGCATTTATTTTTGTCTCATTTTATTGTCCGTCTGAGCGGAGTTGAAGACCATTAAGTAGGTTTCAACTCCGCTCAACCTGACACTTTCATTTTATTTAAACAACATTAAAAATTGATTCACAGATGACGCCAAGGCATCAAACACTAAAAATGGCATAATTCCTAGAATCAAAGTCAGCAAAGCCAAAGGAGTTAAAGCTATCCATTCTCTAGTACTAATATCATTTAATTGTGCTTTCCAATCTTCTAATTTCAATCTCAAATTACCAAAGAACATGCGTTGTAAAGTCCATAAGAAATAACCTGCACCTAAAAGAATTCCTACTGCAGCCACCATGGCCATCCATCTTGGCAAGAGGCCGTTCAAACTTTGAGAGCTAAAAGCACCAATCAGAGAAAAAGCTTCGGCAATAAAAGCAGAGAATCCAGGCAAACCTAAAGAAGCGAAAAAGGCAATCATCACAAATCCGGTAAAATGTGGCATTTGGTATGCCAATCCTCTAAAGTTATAGATATCTCTATCATGAACTCGGGTATAAATCACGCCCACAATAAAGAATAACATCGCCGAAAGGAAACCATGAGAAATCAATTGCATCATGGCACCGTTAATCCCTTCGGAAGTTAAAGAAGCTAAACCCAGTAACACAAAACCCATGTGCGAAACGGAGGAATAAGCAATTAATCGTTTTAAATCGGTTTGTGCTAAAGCAATCATGGCTCCGTAAATAATTGAAATTACGCCTAATAATCCCATCCACCACGATAATGAAGATGCAACATCAGGGAAGATGCCATAAGCAATGCGAATAATTCCGTAAGCGCCTACTTTTAAGAGTATCCCCGCAAGGATAATAGAGATTGGTGTTGGCGCTTCTACGTGAGCATCTGGCAGCCAAGTATGAAAAGGGAAAACAGGAACCTTAATGGCAAAGGCAATAAAAACAATGATAAAGCCTATCGCCCTAGCAGAAAAACCAAAAATTTGTAGGTGCGCTGCTGAAGAAAAAATTGAACCTACCGAGTAGTTAGCAGGATTCATGGCGTAAACCAAGTTAAAAGTATGATTTCCGGTTTGCGGATCGGTGACAGAAAGGTATAAACCAGCAATCACTAATAACATAAAAATAGAACCGAATAGCGTATACAGAAAGAATTTGATAGCCGCATATTCTCTGCGAACGCCTCCCCACATCCCAATTAAGAAATATAAGGGCAATAACATCAACTCATAAAAAATGTAGAAAAGGAATAAATCTAAGGAGCAAAAAACACCAATAATTGCCGTATCTAACAATAAAAACAAGGCGAAATATCCTTTTAAATTGGCTTTAATTTCCCAAGAAGCGAGTGCTGCAATTAACATCACTAAAGCCGAAAGCCAAATTAATCCGATAGAAAAACCATCAACACCCAATAAATAATCAACTTGTAGCAAGCCAAAATCGCCCACTTCAAGTCTAATCCAACTGAATTTTTCTACCCATTGATATTGTGCTAATTCATTTACACCTGCATAGCCACTGCCCGTTTTAAAATGAAAATACAACCAAGTGGCAATGATTAACTGAATTGCAGAAACTGCTACCGCGAGGTATTTGTAAGAATAGTTCCAGGTTTTAGGCAATACCAATATCAGGATTCCGAAAACCAAAGGAAGAAATATCAAAACTGATAAAATGCCCATCAAACAATAATTTTAAATAGCATAAAAGACAAAAACAAAAGCAGCATCCAAATAAAGTAATGCTGTAATTTCCCACTCTGCATCCCTCGCAACCAAATCCCGATTCTTTTAACCAACGCTGCGGCACCGTTTACTAATCCATCAATCGCATGCTTGTCTAACCAATCGGATATTTTGGAAAGCCAAATTACCAAATCGGTTAAAAAATGGATAAATCCATCAATGATATTATGGTCAAACCAGTTGAATACGCTAGCTTTGAATAATACGATTTTCATGAGAAATACATCGTAAAAATCATTGAAATACCACTGATTTAAAGACAGTTGATAAAACCAAGTATGCTCCAAATTGAAAATGATTTTTTTGTTGGCATAAGCCTGATAGGTTAAAAATATCAAAGCTAAACTGAGCACGTTAATATAAAGCGGAACCAAAATGTGATAAAATCCTTCACTGTGAACTTGTTGAATAAAGCCTTGATAAATCCAAGCGCTATCCAAACTAAACGGATTGTAGGCGAAGAAAAATCCGAAGCAAAAAACTCCTAAAACAACCACAGGAACTCTCATCCAAGAAGAAGGTTCATGAATTTTCAAATCTGATTTTGAAAGTAATTGCGGCAATCTAAATTCGCCAAAGAAAACTTTAAAAACTACTCTGAAAATATAAAAAGTGGTGAGCCAAGAAGTGATAGAGATGAATAGAGGAAAAATCCAATAAACACCACCTTTGAGATCGGCCCATTCAAAAATGCTCACCAGAATGGCATCTTTGGATAAATAACCTGAGGTAAAAGGTAGTCCCGAAAGTGCCATTGCTGCCAGCAAAAAAACCAACGCGGTAATGGGCAATTGCTTTCTCAAACCACCCATATTATTCAAATCTTGCTCATCAAAATCTAATTGATGTTTTTCTTTGAGATGATGCAACTCATGAATAACGATTCCAGCTGCCAAAAACAATAAACACTTAAAAAAAGCATGGGTAACCAGATGAAATATCGCAGCAGCTTGATCTTGAACGCCCACAGCCACAACCATAAATCCTAATTGAGAAATGGTAGAAAATGCCAACACTTTTTTGATGTCTTTTTGCGTAAGTGCGATAGTTGCCGCCATAAAAGCAGTGAACAAACCGATGCAAACCATCGTAGTTAACACCACTTCATTAAATAAAGGTGCTATCCTCAACAATAGAAAAACTCCAGCAGCTACCATCGTAGCTGCATGGATGAGGGAAGAAACCGCTGTTGGACCTTCCATCGCATCAGGCAACCAAGTATGAAGTGGAAATTGAGCAGATTTTGCCATAGCACCGGCAAAAAAACAAAAACCTGTTATGGTAAGCCAATAACTTGGTAAGGTGTTAAAAGGCGTTACCCAAATTCCATTTTTCACAAAGGAAGAGCTGATTAAATTCTCAGAACCGAAAAGGGCAGAGAGGTCTAAAGTATGAAACTGAGTCAGCATCACCATCAAACCAATTAGAAATCCAACATCGCCAATCCTATTCATGATGAAAGCTTTCTTGTTTGCCTGAACGGCTTTTTCTTTACTAAACCAAAAACCAATGAGTAGATAAGAAGAAAAACCTACTAACTCCCAAAAAGCATAAAGTAAGAACAGGTTATCGGCAATCACCACAGATAACATGGCGAAGCAAAACAGGCTTAAATAAGCGAAATAACGGTATTTTAAACCGTCTTTGCGCATGTATTCTACCGAATAAATATGTACCAGCAAAGCGATAAAACTAATCAGCAGCAGCATGATGACACTTAAATCGTTCAGTAAAATACCAACATCAATTTTTACATTTCCTAACTCAATCCAATGAAAAGCGAAATGCAAGGTTTGCTTTTTCCAGATGCCTAAAAATAAAATCAATGAAGAAATAAAGGAAATTCCGATGCTTAAGATCCCTAAAGCACCTGCAATTTTTTTAAAAATCAGCGAAAGAATAAAAGATAAAAAAGGAGCTGTAATGGCAAGGAGCGCCAAACAAAAAAGCTGATATGGAGTAAAAAGTTGTACCATTATCCTCTTAACGTATCGCTTTGATTAGGGTCGATAGATTTTACTCGTTTATACAAATTCATGATGATGACCAATGCCACCGCCACAGCCGCAGCAGCCAAAACGATGATGAACAAAGCGAACATTTGCCCAGTATTATCCACTTTATCAAATCTTGAAAAAGCGACCAAATTTAGAATAGAGGCATTAATCATCAACTCGATACCCATTAAAATTTGGATGGCATTTTTACGAGTAATCACCGCAAACAAGCCTAAGCAAAATAATATCGCACTGATAAAAAGAAAATGTTGTAATGGAATCATGATGCTTTAGGCTCCTTTCTGGCAATATGTGCTGCACCAATCAAAACCATCATCAATAAAATAGAAACTATCTCTAAGGGTAACAAATATTTACTCATCAGGTTGATTCCGATGTTTCTAATCGTGTTATCTGAAACGGAAATCACATTTCCATTCGCCACCGAGGCTTTAATCCAGTTCAGGTTTTCAAAGTCAATCTGAAAGAAAATGAAACCTAAAACCGCTAGAAACAAAACCGAAATTAAAGCTCCTGGCAAACGGTGAGCAGACAATAAACCTGAAGGAATTTTTTCCATCCCTTCCAAAGATTCTTTAGACGAAAGCAAAAATGCGAATAGCAATAACACCAAAACACCTCCCACATAAATCACAATTTGAGTTAAAGCCACAAAATCCGCCAAAGCGAAAACATATAATCCAGCCACAGCAAACAAAGTCACAAATAACATAAAAACCGATCGCACCAAATGCTGACTCAACACCACAAAAGCAGCGCTTCCAATAGTGATGGCGGTTAAAATGTAAAATATGACTTGCGCTAAATTCATTTCTTATCGGCCTCCATTTTCTTCAAAGCCGCCAATTTCGCTGCTTGTCTTTCGGCTTGTTGCTTTTCCAATTCCAAACGCTTTTCTTCTGCTTCAGCCTCCGTCATGGTGGCAAATTTGTAATTCAAATCCGAGATATGCGTCACACTTTTATCGTACTCTGGCGTCATCGTAATGCACTCTGTTGGGCACACTGTAGTACACAAACCGCAATACATACACTTCGCCATATCGATATCAAACTTTGGTGCATACAAACGCTTCACCGAACCATCAGAGGTTTTCCCGATGGCATCCGTAGCTTTAATACTTTCAATATCAATACAATTTACTGGACAAATTTTGGCGCACAAATCACAAACGATGCAATCATCCATCTCCACAAAAAGCTGATAACGTCCCACCTCAGGCACTGGCAACTGCTGATGTGGATATTGAACCGTTGCTATACCACTTTGCTGCTCAAAATAATCGGCTTCTTTTATTCCTTTCACTTTTTTAGACTGACGAGCAGCACCAAAATGTTGGAGCGTTAAGCTCAAACCTTTCCAAGCTGTTTTCAATCCGTTAAAAGCTTCTTTAATCATTTATTATTTTTTTTGGGGTTTAACAGGCTTTCCCCGCCCGTTCCGTACGGGCGGGCGCTATATCTTTTTTGCCTATTCTTCGACTCCGCTCAGAATGACAAAAAAGCCTGCCGACCGCAGGCAGGGATGCCGCTGCAATCCCTAACCCACCCTTCAAACGTATTAAATCAATTACTCCATTTACAAATCCTGACCAAAAACCACCCAACAAACTAACCAACTATCAAAAGTCTCCACAATCCCGAAATTACTAAACAAGCAAAAGCAATTGGCGTCAAAACCTTCCAACACAAAGTCATCAACTGATCCACGCGTAAACGTGGTAAAGTCCACCTAATCCACATTTGTGCTGCCACCACCAGTAAACATTTGCTCATCAGCCAAAATATCCCCCAAAAAACGCCTGTGGTATCATCTGCCAAATGCAAACTTCCAATATTTGGTAAAGGCGTATTCCATCCACCTAAAAATAAAGTGACACCCAACATCGCCACCAAAAACATCATGGCATACTCGGCCAAAAAGATGAAAGCGAAACGCAAACCTGTATATTCTGTGTGGAAACCACCAATCAATTCAGATTCAGCCTCAGGTAAATCAAACGGAGCCCGATTACATTCTGCCAACGAAGCGATGAAATAAATCACATAAGCCACCAATAAATGTGGTGCTTGAAATACATTCCAAGCTAAAAATCCACCAATTTTATTGACGTTATAAACTCCAAAAAAACGGATTTGTTCGGTAGCTAAAACGCCTTGATTATAATTGATGACTTGCAAATCCAACGATTGCGAAATCATCACTGCAGAGATAATGGCAAAACCAATCGGAATTTCATAAGAAACCATTTGCGCTACCGAGCGAACCGCCCCCAATAAACTGTATTTGTTATTAGAGCCCCAACCCGCCATTAAAATGCCTAAAGCTTCGATAGAGATGATAGCAAAAACATAAAAAACGCCTAAATTCATGTGAGCTGGCACCAAACCCGGAGCCCAAGGTAAAGCCACAAAACCCAAATATACCGCAACAAAAATGATAACAGGCGCAAGAGTAAAAAGCACTTTATCGGCTAAAGCTGGAACGATGTATTCCTTTTGGATGAGTTTGAGGATATCAGCTGCCGTTTGCAACCAACCAAATTTCCCCGTTTCCATTGGCCCCAAACGGTCTTGAATAAAAGCCGAAATCTTTCGCTCGGCGTAAACGCTCACCAATGAAAAAACGGCAATAAAGCCGAAAATAGAGATGGCAACCAGAAAATAGATCAGGTAAAAATTCAATCTTTAAATTTTTTTTATGCTTCAAATCTAAAGAATTTAGGTGGGGATTAGAGAATGTATAGTGAATTGGTAGAGGTTTTGTTTTACTTGCATGTATTTGTCATGCTGTCCGCCAACTGACGGATTCAGCATCTTATTGTTGTAATGTCCCAACTGTCCTTAGTCTTAAGCGTAGCGTGACTAAGGATTAAAGAATGGATCAGAGTCTTCAGACTCGTTAAGAAAAACTAAATGAAACCCAACTATGAGACCTCTCTTTCCATCAAAATGACGCTAAAGTCTTTGTCATGCTGAACTTGTTTCAGCATCTTTTAAGAGATTCCGAACTCAATTCGGAATGAAAACTTGACTAGAGGAATAATCTTTATCGTGATGTTGAGCGAAAATGAAATTTAAAACCATTTGGATTTTTAAAGTCTATCTGTATATTTAGATAATAATTATTCAATAAAGAAAATATGTCCAAATATCTTAACCAAGGGAATGAGGATTTAATCAAATTGGCTAAAGAAAATCAAGCTGCTTATCTATCAGCTCATCCATTTCCAAACATTTCATTTGATAATTTTTTTAACCCCGATTTGTTAAACAAAATTTTAGAGGAATTCCCAGATCTTTCTAAAAAAGACAGCATTTCTTACAAAGACCAAAAGCAAATTAAGTTTGCCGGCAAAGGAGAAAATGACTTTGGCGAGGAAACAAAAGGATTGATGCACTTTTTAAATTCTGAACCTTTTTTAAATTTTCTACAAATTTTAACAGGTATTGAAGAACCTCTCACTGGCGATCCTTATTTCTTTGGAGGCGGGCAGCATGAAATTAAAAAAGGCGGCTTACTTAAAATTCATGCTGATTTTAATAAACATCCTCAATTAAAACTCGACCGAAGAATTAACGTTTTGGTGTATTTAAATAAAGATTGGAAAGAAGAATATGGCGGTTTTTTTGAGCTTTGGGATAGAAATATGGAGAAATGCGAAAAGAAAATTCTTCCAACTTTTAACAAAGTAGCCATTTTTTCTACTACAGATTTTTCCTATCACGGTCATCCCGATGCGCTAAATTGTCCAGAAAATATGAGCCGAAAATCTTTGGCTTTGTATTATTATTCAAACGGACGCCCTGCTTCAGAGATTAACCAGAATGCCAAGCACAATACTTTGTTTCAAGAGCGTAAAAATAATGAAGTTGATCAAAACGCTTTTAAACCAACTGCTAAACAACGTATTAAATCAGTCATCAAAAATATTACTCCGCCTGTCATTTACAATGCGGTGATTAAGAGTGATGATTAATCAACCTTCTATTAGTAAATAAAATTTCTTAAAAAACACCAGTAATCACGGAGTAAGGATGAAGTAAGGATAGCGTAAGGATAAAATCCTCTAATATTTACCAATCACCTCTGCAAACATTTCTGTTCTGATGGTAAATCCCAACTTCTCATACAACTTGATAGCGCCCACATTATCCTGCCGCACATGCAGAAATGGAATTTGATTTTTGAGCAAAATTCTTCTGATTTGTTCTCTGATGATTTCATAAGCATAACCTTTCCCTAAATAATCGGGATGGGTACAAACTGCAGAAACTTCGATATAAGGTGCCGGATGGAAGCGATGCCCCGCCATAGCTACCAATTTTCCATCTTCAAAAACGCCAGTATAATTACCCAATAAAATGGTTTGGCTTAAAAAAGGTCCAGGTTGGGTTAATTCTACCAAAGCCAGCATTTCTGCTACATTGGCTTTCGTTAAATCTTGAACAGCCACCTCCTTTTTCTGAGCAGGAATTTGATCTGATTCATAAACTAACTGAAACATATCAATATGCCTAATTTTTTTCCAGTTAGAAGGGATCGACAGTTGAACCGGAGAAAATAGGATGTGTAACATTCCGCTTTCGCTGAATTCATCCAAACACTTAAAACCTGCTTCATCATAGTTCTTTAAACCTGCAAAGTTGGCGATGTCTTTTCTATAAAAACAGGCATTTTGATCTCCTAAGGCATAAGATTGATGGGCAGTTTGCAAGGCGGCGTAGATTGGTTGGTCTAAAGGATGTTTCATAATTGCGGCAAAGGTATTAAAATGAAAAAGAATCAAATGGTCATAATATCATTACATTTTGGCTAATTCATATAAAGATTTATAGCTTTATTAAAATTCTAAAATGAGTATCGCGATTATTTTCAACTCAAAAGCAACCCACCATTGGGAAGCCGCTTTAAAACAACATTTACCAGAAACCAAAATTGAGGTTTATCCAGAAATTGAAGATTTCGCAAAAGTGGATATGGCTTTATGTTGGAAAGCCGAAGAAAACGTATTAGATCTGTTTCCAAATCTACAGCTCATCCATTCTGTGGGTGCTGCGGTAGATCACATCACCCTAAAACAAAATATCAAACTAGACCAAACCATTTGCCGCATTGTGGATGATTATTTATCTGCGGATATGTTCGAGTTTTTGTTAGCAATAGTGATGACTGAAATCAAAAATTTGCCTTTATACCAACAACTACAAACGCATCAAAACTGGAAACCTAGAAAATATAAACGTATCCAAGATACACAGCTCTGCATTTTAGGATTAGGAGAAATTGGTGCTTTTGCGGCGCAGCAATTTGCACAAATGGGCTTTCAGACGAAAGGTTGGTCGCAAACAAAAAAAGCACTCAAAAATGTCACTTGCTTTGCCGGAGCGGAAGAGTTAAATGCGGCTGTTGCCGATGTTGATTTTCTGATCAACATCTTACCAGTTACCCTGAAAACTACAGGAATTTTGAATCAACCGCTTTTTGATAAATTAGCTGCTAATACCATTTTGATAAATGTTGGCAGAGGAGAACACCTTGTGGATAAAGATTTGCTTACCGCACTAAACTCAGCAAAACTTCAATCCGCCTATTTGGATGTTTTTCAAACCGAGCCTTTACCTAAAGATCATCCGTTTTGGACACATCCAAAAATTAAGATTACGCCTCATATCGCAAGTGTTACCCAGATTGATTCCGCAGTTTTATTAGTGGTTGAAAATTACAAGAATTACCTATCGGGATTACCGCTTAAACATATAGCTTCTGTAGAAAAAGGTTATTGATGATGAAAACAAAATTCCATTACGCGTTTAAAGTGAAAGATATTGAAAGCACCAAACGCTTTTACCATGATTTATTAAGTTGCAAATTAGGGCGAGAAACTGAACATTGGGTAGATTTCAATTTTTTCGGGCATCAACTTTCAGCACATGTTTCTGGAAAAATTCCAGCTTTGGATTATTGTGGAATGGTAGATGGCGTTCAGGTTCCTATTCCTCATTTCGGCTGTATCATTTCTGCCGATGCTTTTGAAAAAATCGCTCAAAAATTGAAAGAAAATGAGGTGAAATTCATCATTGAACCTCAGATAAGATATGCAGGAAAGACAGGTGAACAAAAAATTATGTTCGTGTTAGATTTCAGCAACAACCCTCTTGAATTCAAATGCTTTAAAAATGAAGAGGAGATTTTTAAGTAAAAACCTTCAAAACAAGCATTTTCCGAAGATTAATTGCCATTTTCTTAATCAAGGTCTTATTTTATAAAAAATTCATTAATAATTTATAGCTTCTATTAATAAAAATATTTAATTTCTTATCTTGCTTTTTCATTTAAAGATTGTTTTTCTTGAAGAACTTAAGCAGAAGAGATTTTTTAAGTAAAAGCTCCCTCTTGATGGGAGGTTCCTACCCCGCCCTTATGGCTTTAGGAATGTTAAAGACGGCTCCTGCCCATGCCTTTAATCTAGAAGGAAATGGAAAAGGGAAAAAAATATTGATTTTAGGTGGCGGACTTTGTGGGATGACCTCTGCGTATGAATTAACCAAGCTAGGTTATGATTGCACCATTTTAGAAGCCCGAGATAGAACTGGTGGGCGTTGTTGGAGCATTAGAAAAGATAGCCATAATCAAGAACTGAATTCCCCCAAACAAATCGCTGATTTTGACCAAGGTCAATATTTTAATGCCGGACCAAGTCGCATTCCCCATCATCACTTATTAACACTCCATTATTGTAAAGAATTTGGCGTTCCCATTCAGATTTACAATAATGTAAATGAAGCGGCTTATTACTACGCAGAAGGAAAAGGACCATTTTCTAATCAAAAAATTAGAATGAGAGAAATACATAATGACATGAGAGGTTATATGAGCGAATTACTCTATAAATCTATTAGTCAGGATGAGTTAGACCTCGACTTAAACAAAGAAGATATCGATAAAATTCTTGAATATTTAAGAGCAGAAGGCGGATTAGATATTGATAATTTATATAAAGCATCCGCTAGAAGAGGTTATGCGATTCCACCTTCAGCGGGCAATCAACCAGGAAAAGTGGCAGAAGTTTTTAAATTAGCAGACATCCTTTCTTCCGGTTTAGCCGATCCCGATTTTTACAATGTAGCAGAATATACTTATGAATTACAGATGACCATGTTCCAAGCTATTGGAGGGATGGACAGAATTGCGGTAGCTTTAGAAGAAAAAGTAGGGTCAATGATTCATAAAAATGCAGAAGTCACTAAAATCAACAATATAGAAAATGGGGTAAAAGTGAATTATACCGAAGGTGGTGTTCCAAAAGAAATTATCGCTGATGTTTGTATTTGCACCATTCCCTTAAAGGTGCTAAGTAATCTAGATCATAATTTCTCATCAGGTGTAAGCAGAGCGATAGATTATGCCAACTACATAGACACTTGCAAAATCGGTTTACAATTTAAACGTCGCTTTTGGGAGGAGGATGAGCAAATTTATGGCGGAATCACTCACACCAATAATGAACTCACACAAATTTTCTATCCTTCTAATGATTATCATGCCGCTAAAGGAGTACTTTTAGGCTATTACAATTTTAATGAAAAAGCGGTAGCCGTAGGCAATCTTTCTTATGCAGAAAGAGAAAAACTGGCCTTAACAAAGGGAGCTTTAATACACCCACAATATCCCAAAGAATTTGAAACTTCTTTCTCCGTTTGTTGGCAAAAAACACCCTATAACTTGGGAGGTTGGGCCGTTTATACTTCAGAAACCAGAGAGCGTATTTACAAACCTTTACTACAGCCAGAAAAACAAGTTTATTTTGCTGGAGAACACATGACTTACCTGAACGCTTGGATGGCGGGTGCGTTTGAATCGGCAAGAAGTGTAGTGAATGAGGTGAATAATAGATTAAGTGAAAAAAGAAATATCTACCAAAAAGTAGGCGAATAATATGAATTCTTAACTTAAACATGAATAAAAATGGGAAATCAAATGAATCGGAGAAACTGGATAAGATCCAGTGCTTTAATTGCTAGCGGAATTTCATTCTTCACTGGCTCATCATTGGAAGTTTTTGCTAAATCAACTAAGCCTAAATTAGCAAAGAAAATCAACTTTATCTCTGATCAAGAATTTAATCAAGCACTACCGCCAAATATCAAAGCTAGATTATCTGCTAATGAAAATCCTTTTGGTCCATCAGCTGCTGCAAAAAAATCAATTGCCGAAGCTGTGGATAAATCCTATCAGTATCCATTTTTTAATTTCAAAGATTTGATTGCTAAAATAGCAGATTTTGAAGGTGTAAAACCCGAGCAAATTAGCCTAGCCGCAGGATCTAGTCCATTTTTAAAAGCTGCTGCCATTCATTTTGGTAAAGATCATGGACAAATTATTACTGGAGCTTTGAGTTATGCTGATCTTCCTTCTAGCGCTCAAACCTTAGGTGCTGATATTGTTGAAGTTCCGATGACCAAAGATTTTAAGTTAGACTTAGAAGAGATGGAGAGAAAAATCACTCCAAAAACTAAATTAGTTTATCTCTGCAATCCCAATAATCCAACTGCTACAGTGGTAGATACCCAAAAGCTGAAAGCTTTTGTGGAAAGAGTTTCCGCTAAAGTTCCTGTTTTTATTGATGAGGCTTATATTGATTATTTAGATAATCCAGAAAGTGTGACCTTGATTTCTTCTGTGAAAAAAGGGCAAAACGTTATTGTAGCCCGTACATTCTCAAAGCTTTATGGTTTTGCAGGTTTAAGAGTAGGCTATATCGTTTCTCAGTCAGAAATGATTCAAACACTAAATGAATATACTCCAGGTGCGATGTCCATCTCTGCCACTTCTTTAAACGCTGCAATAGCAGCTTACCAAGAACGCACATTCTTAGATGATGCAAAAAAGAAGACTTTAGCTTCTAAGGATTTCTTATACAAAACCTTAAAAGAAGAAGGTTACACTTACATTCCATCTTCTACCAATTTTGTATTATTCCCTATAAAAATCGAGGGTAAAAAGTTTGTTAGCGAAATGATGAAAAGAGGCGTAAGCACCAGAAATTGGGAGTATAATGGACAACATTTTTGTCGCATAAGTATTGGAACAATGGATGAAATGAAAACTTTTGCTGAGGCCTTTAAACAGATTTCTTAAATATTTTAATGTTAATTATGACTCGCATTCTTACTTTTATTTTTGCTCTTTTTATTAGCACTCAGGCTTTTGCGCAAACGGTAAATCCACGACCGATTACTTTGGATGAATATGAAAAAGCCAAAACTTTTTCTATTTCAGATTTAGATAACGATACCTACGTAAAGTTCGAGAATACCTACCTTTTGGATAGATATGAAGGAAAAAAACCCTTTTTTATTACAGGAGACGACGGTTATAAAAAACGTATAGATTTATACAAATTGATTGCGAAAGATGGCCTGCAAGAATTGGGTTTAATGGTATTTTACACTAACGAAACTGGTAAAATTTATAAAACCATTGTCCCTAATTTCACTGCAGAAGGTAAAGTTTGGGAAAAATATTTTGAAGATATCCATGCCATTGATAAAGTAGAACCCAATTTTGTATTGAAATTATCTTATGTGCTTTCTAGAGAGCTCTCCTATCAACAATATAAAAACATCAATGGGGGCAAAGAAATTAAAGACGAGCATGCTACTTATGGCAATGATATCTGTTTTCCTGGTGAGCAATTAGTCATGCTTCATAACGGTTCTCAAAAAATGCTTAAAGACATTAAAAGTGGAGATGAAATCATCAGTGTAAATCCTGAAACTAAAAAAATAGAAGTAGCAAAAGTAAAAGAGCTTACCTCGCACCAAGCCAAAGATTATGCCTTAACTCAACTCACTTTAGTAAAAGATGAAATCAAAGGAAATGAAGTTTTTCTCTATGCAAAAGTGATAAAAGCTACACCAAATCACCCCATGAAAACCAATGTTGGTGATCAAAAAATAGGTGAAATACAAGTTGGAGAAACTGTTCTTTGCTTAAATAACGAAACTGGAAAAATAGATGCTTTTAAAGTTATTATTCACCAGAATTTAAC
Organism: Sphingobacteriales bacterium; assembly: GCA_014763615.1. Taxonomy (GTDB): domain Bacteria; phylum Bacteroidota; class Bacteroidia; order Sphingobacteriales; family Sphingobacteriaceae; genus Pseudopedobacter. The sequence continues at coordinate 42,349 of JACXVB010000012.1, forward strand.
GGAAGGAAGCCAAAAAGTTTACAACATTGTAGCTGATGCTGGCAGCACATTAATGCTAAATGGAGTGATGGTGAAACAGAAGTAAAACTAATCATAAAAGCGCCAAACCACACCAAATTTAGCTAAAGAATATGGCATCGGATAATCATTTACGGTGTAATATCCTTTACTAAATAAACCTCGGTTTACGTAATCATACCTCAAAAACAGATTGGCTCTTTTCCAATTGGTTCTTACCCAAACATCCACAATGGGATAATTATCATATTTTAAGTTTGAGGCATTATAAAATTGACCAATGGCAGGCGCATAAGATGGCGCAGCATATTTGGTATAATACCTCACATCAAAACCAAATTCTGCTTGTAGCGCTTTGTGATAAAAATCTTGATGAACAAAAAAGCTTTGAAAAGAATACAATTCTGGTGTTCTCAACACATCTTTAAAATCTGTTTTTTGGTAAACAATAAAGTTTTGGAAAGTGAACTTCCCAAAATGAAAATCCTTTTTTAAAGAAAGTTTTAAAAGGTTAATGTTGCTTCCAAATTCAGCCGGATAAGCATCCTGATTAATGGTATCTGCCGTAAAATAATGATAATTACTCATTAAATAATATTCGGCCTTAGCCTCAAAAAAATATTTTGGAATGATGTAAGAAAAACCTAAATGCTGTGTTTTGGTCTTGCTGAAGTTTAAATTCCAAGCATAATGATTGGTAATCTGGCGTTCGTAAATTAATGCCGGGCTTTGGTTTTGCGAGTATGCGTTCAAGAGTACACTTCCAATCTTGTTTCCTAATTTAATTTCAGAATTAGCTTCGTATAAAAAGTCGCCTGCGTTTCTGCCTTGTACAATTTGCTGCAAGCTAAAATTAAGGCTTGCCTTATCACTAAAACCATAATCTGCATCGCCTTTTAGGGTTACATTCTGAAAATTCGCATCAAAATTATACTGTTGATATTTATACAAATCATGCTGAATACCTGCGTTTATTTTTAACTCATTTCTTAAAAAAGAAACACTCCTACCTCTCAAGTAAAAACTATAATTAAACTCGTTTTGAAGGTGGGTCACGTTGGTAGAGTCAGCAGTTTTGGAAGAATCCGGATAAAGGTAATAATGATTTAATAAGCCACTATTAACGTCTGTTCCACCAGCATCGGTGAAATAATATTTCTGTGTATTATAAAGCAGTTGATAACTTACTCGCTGAGTAGGTAAAATGGTAGAATTGGTATCTGCTATATTCACATTTTTTTGTCGCCCGATATTATAAAATTGCTTGATGTAAATACTGTTATTGTGCCAATTATGCTTAGCTGTATTTAACCGGGCGGCTTCATATTCTGCTTGTATATTGGTAGGCGCAGTAAAAATAGAATCATTGTAAATAGCTCCATTATCATAAGCATTCAAATTATTGAAAGTAGCATTAGCGAGTAAGGTGTAGCGCTTGTTTTTTGAAGTGTGCCAAGTCCATAATGAGGCGTTTAAATGATTTACAACCAATCTATCTGCCAATCGTTCCGGAGCTCCATAAAAAGACCGAGAACCCATTTTTTTATAGCTCGCCCCAATATTCCAATTAGGTTTTATATTTTGCGAGTGTATAGCATGAAATTGTTGCTCTGCTAATCTACCAAAAGCAGGTGTTTCATAATACAATTCTGAGAATGGAGACCTTGCCAAATAATAAGTAATATCTTCAGGACGAAGCAAATACCTATCATAATAATGATAGCCTACATCAAATCCGATGGTTTTTGCAGGTTCAAAAAGTAAATCGCGATAAGCTAAACCATTTAACCCCAAATTCATGGTAGGATGCTCGGGCTCATCAATCACTTTATATCTCTGAAAGTCTTTAGTAGTGGTATCTAAAGGAAATAATCGAGTACTATCTCTTAAAAATTTCTCTTTGGTATATTTAATGTATTTAGAGGTGTAGATAATACTATCAGACTTTGCATCTAATTTTGCCCTTAAAGAATCAATATTCTCCTCCCCTTTATTTTTTCCTCCTGTATTATTTGTAGGATTGATGGGTAAAGGTCTGCCTCCTGGTAAAATCTGAGCACTTGCAAAGCCCCCTATGACGAACAAAAAAATGAAAAGAAAAAGTTTTTTCAATGTTATAGTTGTAAAATCAGCTCTTTTAAAATGCTGGTCATTTTGGGTTCAGCCTCTCCCGCAATCTTAATAATTTCTTCTACCGAAACAGGTTTTAAAGTTTCCGGAAATCCTTCATCGGTTAAAACCGAAATGGCAAAAACAGGTAAACTCATGTGATTAGCCACAATCACCTCAGGAACGGTACTCATCCCTACAGCATCAGCGCCTATGATTCTTAAAAACCTATATTCTGCTTTGGTTTCTAAATTTGGCCCAGTTACAGAAACGTACACTCCTTTGTGGCAAGTGATATTTTGCTCCTTTGCTATTTTTAGCGCCTTTTCTATCATTTTCGCCTCATAGGGTGCGCTCATATCTGGAAAACGAGGACCTAAATCACCATAATTTGTCCCGATTAATGGATTATGTGGCTGCAAATTGATATGATCCTCAATCACCATTAAATCACCTTTACGGAAATTTGGATTTAAAGCGCCACTGGCATTAGAAACAAATAATTTTTGGATACCTAGCATTTTTAAAACCCTCACCGGAAAGGTGATCTGCTTCATATCATAACCTTCATAATAATGCAAACGCCCCTGCATGGCTACTACCTTTTTTCCTGATAAGGTTCCAAAAATCAACTTACCCGAATGAAATTCTAAAGTGGAGATGGGAAAGTTAGGGATATTCGCATACATCAACTGATGTTCAATCTTAATTTCATTCACTAAAGCACCTAAACCGGTCCCTAAAATAATCCCTATTTCTGGAGTAAATTCTCCGATTCTATGTTTGATAAACTCAACGGATTCTCTGATTTGATCTAGCATATTTTTTAATGATATTATCGAATTCTGTTTTTCTATTAGCTAAAAAGTTAATCTCAATAGGCCAAGCATAAATGGGTAAATTTTGAATCATAGATTTAAAATTTCCAGCATTTAAACGTACGGCATCCTTTTCTGTTGTAAGGATGATTTTATCATCCCCCGGCAAAGCCTCAAAATCGCTTACAAGTTTAAGCATATTTTTTTGGCTAAACAGATGATGATCTGCATAAGCATGATGAATAATGTGCTTGCTATGTTTTTTCAATTCTTGTACTAGTGGAGCTGTTTTAGCAATTCCTGTTAACAGCAAAACCTGCGTATTGGGATTTATTGCGGCTAATGATAATTTATCATCTTTAAAAACTGCTGATAATTCCTTAGCATAGCTGATGCCTGAGAAAAACAACTTTTGATGAGGATGAAGCCTCATTTGCTTATCTAAAACACTCATTTCTGATACAGAAAGTTGATTAGGACATTTTGTGATCACGATAATATCTGCTCGCTTTCTTCCGCTAAAAGCTTCCCGATAGTTTCCTGCTGGCAATAAAATTTTTGGCTTTTGAATTTGATGATAATCAAATAGTAACAAGCTCAAACTAGGTTTCACCGCTCGATGCTGAAAAGCATCGTCCATTAAAATCAAATCATGCTGCTGTTGGATTTTATTGATCCCAAAAACACGATTTTCACAAACTGCAACGCTGATATCCTGAAATTTAAGTTTGATTTGCAAAGGTTCATCGCCAGTGTTGCTAGCCAAATCATCGGGTTTAACCCACAAAAAACCTTTAGTTTTTCTACCATATCCCCTACTCAAAGTGGCAAGTTTAAAATCATCATTTAATAAACGGATTAAGTATTCTACCATAGGTGTTTTACCTGAGCCACCTACTTCTAAATTACCTACAGAAATTATTGGGATTGAAAATGACGTTGATTTGAAAATACCCCAATCATAAAATTTATTTCTTACAAAAGTGATGATTCCGTAAATGATAGAAAAAGGATATAATAATATTCTTGGGAACTGCATCTGCCAAACTTCATTGTAAAACGCTAAAGTATTAAAAAGACAGTGGCTTATAAAATTTGGATCATACAAACAAAAAAAGACCTCTAATAAGAGGTCTTTACGCTATTTAACATTGAATTTTACTTAAAAATCTCATTCAACACACCTGCTAACCTGATTCCTGCCTGTTGAATTCTTAATTTATAAATTTCAGAATGTTGAGGGTAATAAGTATAATCTAAATTAGGGTTTTTCTCTACTTCTTGATACAAATTACCAGCTATTTGATAAGATTCAAACAACCATTTCATCACCGGATCGCTTTGCCATTGCTTAATTTTTGGATCGCTTACATGATCTAAAGCGGATGACATCTCTAAGAAAGTCATCCCATTATATTGAATTAAACCACTATCCCAAAGAGCGTGTAAATTAGTTTCTCTACCTTGAAATTTTAATTTTACATCATTTCCGCCTTTATCTTCTTTTCTACTCACATGCATCGGCTGGTGTAAATCTCCCACAAAATGGATAATCATTTTTAAAGCAAATACTTTTTCATCTTTTGTGCTATTTGGATTTTTCAATTGAGCCTCCATCTTCAATAAAGCATTGTAAACATTTGCAGAAGTATCTGCCTTTACTGCTTTAGAAAATTCTGCATAAGTCATGCCCATAGGCTCATTTAAATAATGCCAAGGCCCTGTATAATGGTATTCTTTAGAATATCTAATTTCATCAGCAAAAGGACTAACAATTGGCATATCTTCTGTTCCCAATAGGCTTTCAACGGCTGCTTTAGCTTTAGGAGTAAGATGATTTTCGGCAATTTTGGCAATGGTACGATGACCTACCACCCCCCAAGAAATTAAAGAAATAGCTAAGGCTACTACTGCAAAAGAAAAGATTTTTGAATAACGCATATTTTAAATTTTCTCCAAAGATATAAATCGGTTGATTGATAAATACATTTCTAGTAAATGATAACATAGACTTTACAAAGGTCTTGTCACTCCGTTGACAAACTTTTAGCTTCAAAAGCCTTATCTTTGTTACAAACCTTAAAATCGATATTTATGTTAAAAGGATTTTTTAAAGTACCCACACCCAATAATGAACCTATTTACAATTACGCTCCTGGTAGTAAGGAGAGAGCACTCTTAAAGGCTGCCTTGGCCGAAGCAAGGGCTAAACAAATAGACATTCCGATGTATATTGGTGGTGAAGAAGTGAAAACAGATCATAAAAAAGCACTACGTCCTCCTCACGATCATCAGCATATCTTAGGTTATTTTAGTTATGGAGATAAAAGTCATATCAATAAAGCAATAAACGCCGCATTAGCTGCTAAAAAGGATTGGGAAAATCTAGGCTGGGAACACCGAGCATCCATTTTTTTAAAGGCAGCAGAGCTGATCTCGGGTAAATACCGTTATGAGTTGAATGCCGCAACCATGTTAGGGCAATCTAAAAATGCTTTTCAAGCAGAGATTGATGCAGCTTGTGAAATCATAGATTTCTTGAGATTTAACGTGAGTTACATGGCAGAAATCTATCAACAGCAACCTCCAATTTCTTCAAAAGGAGTTTGGAATAGATTAGAGCAGCGTCCTTTAGAAGGTTTCATTTTTGCATTAACTCCATTTAATTTTACCGCCATCGCAGGAAACTTGCCTACATCATGCGCCATGATGGGCAACGTGGTAGTTTGGAAACCAGCCAACACCCAAGTTTATGCTGCTAATGTTTTAATGAAGATTTTTAAAGAAGCTGGCGTACCCGATGGAGTCATCAACTTAATTTATGTTGATGGACCAACAGCCGGAGAGGTGATTTTTAGCCATCCAGATTTTGCCGGCATTCACTTTACAGGTTCTACCGCAGTTTTCCAAAACATCTGGAAAACCATCGGTAACAATATTCATAATTACAAAACTTATCCTCGTATTGTAGGCGAAACAGGCGGAAAAGATTTCATTTTGGTTCATGCTTCCGCGGATGTAAAAGCTGCAGCTACCGGAATTGTTCGTGGCGCATTTGAATATCAAGGACAAAAATGCTCTGCTGCTTCTAGAACTTACATCCCCAAATCTGTATGGCCACAAATGAAAGAAATGATGTTAAAAGACATCGCTTCCTTTAAAATGGGCGGAACAGAAGATTTCTCTAACTTCATTAATGCCGTTATCGATGAAAAATCATTTGATAAGTTGGCTAAGTATCTAGATCAAGCAAAAAAAGATAAAGGTGTCGAGATTATTTGTGGAGGCGGTTATGATAAATCTAAAGGTTATTTTATCGAGCCCACCATCATCGTTGCCGAAGATCCCAAATATACCACCATGTGTGAGGAGCTTTTCGGACCAATTTTAACGGTTTACGTTTATGAGGATGCTAAATTCTCTGAAACCTTGAAATTGGTAGATGAAACTTCGCCTTATGCTTTAACAGGAGCCATTTTTGCTCAAGACCGATATGCGATTGAAGAAGCCTCTAAAGCCTTAAGAAATGCCGCGGGTAATTTTTATATCAATGATAAATGTACCGGAGCGGTGGTTGGTCAACAGCCATTTGGTGGTGCTAGAGGTTCTGGAACAAATGATAAAGCCGGAGCGATGGTTAACTTATTGCGTTGGGTTTCTCCGAGAACCATCAAAGAAACTTTTGATCCACCAACGGATTATCGATATCCTTTCTTAGAAGAAGATAAATAATAGTAAAGCCCTCAAAAATGAGGGCTTTTTTGATTCATCAAAATTATACTTACCTTTAACGTTAGTATTACATAGCTAATGATAAGAAGTTTTGCAGATAAAGAAGCAGAAAAAATCTGGGAAGGTATTCCTTCAAAAAAACTTACATCAGAAATCCAAGATATTGCAAGAAGAAAGCTGAGAATGATGAATAACGCTCAAAATATTAATGACTTAAGAATCCCACCTGCAAATCATTTAGAAAAGTTAAGCGGCAATTTAAACGGCTTTTACAGTATCAGAATTAATCAAAAATGGCGTGTTATTTTTACTTGGGAATACGATAGCACTTTCTATGTTGAAATAGTAGATTATCATTAAAAATGGAAACATTAAAAAATATACATCCTGGCGAAATTTTAAGAGAAGAGTTCTTAAACCCGCTAGAAATAAGCGCCTATAAATTGGCAAAAGAAACCTTCATTCCACAAACTAGAATCAGCGAAATTTTAAAAGGAAACCGCAGAATTACGGCTGACACCGCTTTAAGATTTTCAAAATATTTTGGTACCAGCTCAAAATTTTGGTTAGGCTTACAAGATGATTATGATCTGGAGGAAGAAAAAAAATCAAAAAGTAAAGAGCTAGAAAATATTCATCCTATCAGTAAGGTGGCTAAGATAAATTGTTAAAAATTAATCAAACCGCAGGTTCTTGCTGGCTCAAACAGTGGAAACTACCCAATCCCCAAATGATATCAGTAGAATCAATACCTACCGTTTCTCTATCAGGAAAACATTGAGAGATGATATCTAAAGCTTTTTGATCCTTTGCACAACGATAAGTTGGGACAATCACATATTTATTGCAGATGTAAAAGTTAGCATAGGAAGCTGGTAAACGGGTGTCTTCATAAATTACTGCATCAGGCATCGGAATTTCAATGATGTTGAGCTTTTCGCCATTCAACAAAGTCATTTCTTTTAATTCTCTGAGATTGCTTTGTAACAATTCATAATTCTCATCCTCAGGATTATCTTCCACCACTGTAATCACAGTGTTTTCATTTACAAATCTCACAGTATCATCAATATGGCCATCGGTATCATCACCTACAATGCCATCACTCACCCAAAGCACTTGTTGCTGACCATAATAGGTTTTCAAAAATTCCTCAATTTGCGCTTGATTTAAATGCGGATTACGATTTTCATTCAGCAAGCAGCTTTTAGAAGTTAAGATTGTCCCTTTTCCGTTAAATTCTACAGAACCACCTTCCATAATAATCTCTGGATAAAAAACAGGAATATTGAAATATTGACCAATTTTTGTTGGGATGACATCGTCTAAATCAAAAGGAGGATATTTACCGCCCCAAGCATTAAAACCCCAATCTACAATCACCTTTCTCCTTTCTTTTGGATTGATTAAAAATGCAGGACCATGGTCACGACACCAAGCGTCGTTGGTTGGATGAAAATAAAACTCTACCTGAGTTAAATCTGCACCAGCAGATTCAATGTGTTTCAAAGCGAAAGCTTTCATGGCTTCATCCTTCACATTAATCCGCACCTTTTCAGAAAAAGACAAATATTTGATAAACTCTGCATATCGAGGATAAATACTATCAATTTTACCCGGCCAACTCTCTTCTTTATGAGGCCAACTTAACCAAGTCGCCTCGTGTTTTGCCCATTCGGGAGGAAAGACGTAAGAAGTCGGAAGACCGAGGTCAGAAGACCGAAATCTGGAGTCGGAAGTCTGATTTATGTTTTCTTTACTCATTTATTTTAAGGATTTCTTTAATGCAATCAGCATAAAATGAATTTGTTCACACTCTGCATATAATTTTTCAAAATCTTCCTGCTTGATAATATTTCTTCTTTTACCCAAATGCAAACAACTTACCACTTCAATATTTGAGCGAATTGAATAAGATAAAAATCTTGAAAATTCAGCATTTGATTGGTCAGTACTTCCTTCAGCTATATTCAATGAAATTGAATCGCTTGCTCTTTTAATTTGAGAAGTTAGAACGTAAAGCTCATCTTTTGGGAAAGATTTAGTAAGAGAATCTATCTCCACTGATAAATCAATCGCTTTTTGCCAAACTTTAAGACCCTCAAATTTAAAAGCCATGTTAATTTAGATAAGTTTTTTTATTTCGCTCAAACTTCGGTCTTCTGTCCTCAGACTTCCGACTTTTAATCTTCATCAATAAATCGTTTCACAATCGGCTGGTAAGAATCAATTCTGCGGTCTCTTAAGAATGGCCAATGAACTCTGTAATTGTCTGACTGCGCCAAATCTACTTCTTGTACATGCACTTCTTCATGATCTACAGAACCTTTATATAATAATCTTCCAAAAGGATTAGCAATAAAAGAACCTCCCCAAAATTTTACGCCAGCTTCTTCTCCTACCCTATTTACGCCTACCACATGCACCCCATTGGCTACGGCATGAGAACTTTGGATAGTTTGCCAAGCGTTATGTTGCTCCTGATTAGTTGCTTCGTCTTGAGTTGTGGCCCAACCGATAGCTGTTGGATAAAATAAAATTTCGGCACCCATTAAGGTGGTAATTCTCGCTGCTTCTGGATACCATTGATCCCAGCATATTAAAACTCCGATAGTGGCAAATTTGGTTTTGAAAACTTTATAGCCTAAATCGCCAGGAGTGAAATAAAATTTCTCATAAAATCCTGGATCATCAGGAATATGCATTTTGCGATATTTTCCTAAATACGAACCATCTGCATCTAAAACGGCCGTTGTATTGTGATAAACACCCTGTGTACGTTTTTCGAAAAGTGATGCAATAATTACTACTCCTAATTCTCCAGCTAGTTTTTGCAAAACATCCGTAGATGGACCAGGGATAGATTCTGCCAAGGTGAAATTATCATAGTTTTCTTCGTCACAGAAGTAGAGGGAAGTAAAAAGCTCTTGCAAACAAATAATCTGAGCCCCTTTAGACGCTGCTTCTTTTACTTTTTCAACTGCCTTAGTCAAGTTCTGTTGCTTATCTGCCACACAAGTCATCTGCACTAACCCTAATTTTACATTTTTGCTCATGATATTTCCTTTTGTTGCTGCAAAAATAAGGATTCAGACGGGAATTGGTTTTAGAAGTTGAAATTACTCTGATAATGCAGCTTCAATAGATTTTTCTATCCAAAGTGAGTTAGCTGGAGATCCTCCTTTACTTTGAAAAACCACCTTTCCTTTTGTATCAACCACCACATTAGTGGGATAGCCAGATATTTTGAAAGAGTTAGCAATATATCTTCCATCGGTAACAAAATGATAATTAAAAGGAGTGGTCTTTAAAAAATCTTTCAATTCATACCAAGGATCTAAGCCTACCGCAACAAAAAGAACTTTTGGATTGTCTTTGTATTTATAAACCAAAGCATTTAAATCAGGGATTTCTTGCCTGCAAGGCGGACAGTTAATGAACCAATAATTAACAACCAAAATTTTCCCTTTTAAGTCTTCTAACTTAAATTTCTGGTTATCTGTATCTCTAAAAGTAAAGTAATTAAAATCATCTCCCTCTTTAAAAGCTCCGCTGTCCATCGGTTTTGGCATCCTTGCATTTCTATCCTCAATTTCTTGTTGACTCATTTCATAAATAACAAAAACTGGCTTTTGAGGATCCTTGGCATCGGTTAATTTAACGCCATATTTCCCACTCTGAAAAAGCTTATACCAAACAGCATAAGGATATTCTTGCCCATCCGTATTTTTAACTGTTGCGTTTTGATCTAACTTGATTTGCATTTTATTTTGAGCCCTCAAGCTGGCTTGAAAAACTAAAATAACTGAGAATAGCTATAAAATTTTGAATGATAATTTCATAAGAATTATAATAATTATTTAATCTGATAAAACGGATTGATTCCCAAACCTCTTCCAAAGGAAATAAACTGGAATCCCTAAGAAAACGATTAATAAACCCCAACCACAAGTGTCGGGTTTGTAGATTAATAAATCCACACAAATAGCCGCAGCAATGATGATGTATAAAGCTGGTAAAACCGGATAACCAAAGGCTTTATAAGGTCGCTCCCATTCTGGTCTTTTCTTTCTCAGGATAAATAAACCTATAATCGTGACCATGTAAAATAGCAGCGAAGAAAAAGTGCAATAATCTAACAATTGCCCGTAAGAACCTGACAAACATAAAGCGGAGGCCCAAATGGCTTGTAAAATTAAGGCGAAACCGGGTACATCTTTTTTATTTAAAGTACCGGCTTTTTCAAAGAAAACACCATCCTTAGCCATCGCATAATATAATCTTGCACCAGATAAAATTAAACCATTGTTACAACCAAAAGTAGAAACCATAATGAGCAGAGCCATTACGGTTACTGCTGCATTACCAAAAATAATAGAAGCTGCAGCCGTCCCCACCCTATCTTGTGTAGCAAACATGATTCCTTTTCCTATCACTCCAGCACCTTCTGGCGAACCATGAATGGGAAGCAACATGATGTAAGCCACATTGGCTAAAATGTATAATATAGTAACGATTAATGTTCCGAAAAATAGGCTCAAAGGAATGTTCCTTTGCGGGTCTTTTACTTCACCTGCAGTATAAGTAATGTTATTCCATGAGTCGGAACTAAACAAGGAGCCAATCATGGCGGCGCCAATTGCACCCCATAACACTACACCACTCAGCATTTCAGTAGTCACACTTCCGTCTGCATTTTGCTTCACACTGTAGGTAGTCCAAAAATCTTGGATATTCGCCTTAAAAGCATCAGAATTCAATCCAAAATAAATTCCTAAAATGATCAGTCCTATCAGCGAGAGAATCTTCGCTAAGGTGAATACGGTTTGTAATATTTTAGCATTTTTGATTCCTTGCAAATTCACGAAAGTCAAAAAGGCAATCAATACTAAAGCTAAAAACTGCGTAGCATTAAATTGAAAAAAGCCTAAATCTAAAAGAATATGTTGCTCATCAAAAAACGGAATGAGCTCAGCGGTGTATTTCGCAAAGGCAATAGCCACTGCGGCAATTACTCCGGTTTGAATCACCATAAAAACTGTCCAACCGAAGAGAAAACCAATCATTGGGTTATAAGCTTCCTTCAAATAAACATATTGTCCACCAGCTTTGGGCATCATTCCGGCTAGTTCTCCATAACTTAAGGCAGCAATTAAGGTAATCACTCCGGTCAGTAACCAAATCAATAATAAAACGCCCGGAGAGCCCACTGTACGGGCCATATCAGAGGTTACTAGAAAAATTCCAGAGCCAATCATAGAACCCGAAACAATCATGGTAGAATCTAAGAGCCCAAGCTCTCGTTTCATGGTAGTATGTGTAGATGTTGCCGTTTGATCCATTGTACAAGTTTAAACCTAAAGCTATTTAAAAAAATCAAAAGCGCAATTCTTTATCTCAAAGTTCATCGAAAAAATCACTTTTAAAAATCTTTATTCTACTTCAAGCGTATTTAATGTTTGTAAATATGAATTTGCCTCTTAAATTTGAAACTTCGGTTATAACCTAATTTTTTAATTTTTAGATACATGTATGGATTTTTTACAAACTAACTTAATTTATTTTATTCCGTTATTGGGCGTTGTGGGTATTTTAGTCATGATTTCCAAATCTATTTGGGTAGCCAAGCAAGATGCCGGAGACCAGAAAATGACGGAATTGGCGGGTTATATTGCCGATGGAGCGATGGCTTTTTTGAAAGCCGAATGGAAAGTGTTGAGCATATTCGTACTTTTTGCAGGTGCATTATTGGCTTATAGCGGAACCATCCACGAAATTAACGGACAAGAAATCCACTCGAGCTGGGTGATTTCTATAGCTTTCGTTATTGGTGCAGTTTTTTCTGCTTATGCAGGATACATCGGAATGAGAGCAGCTACAAAAGCGAATGTTCGTACTACCCAAGCTGCTAGAACCAGTTTAAAACAAGCTTTAAAAGTATCTTTTACTGGTGGAACTGTAATGGGATTAGGCGTTGCTGGTTTAGCTATTTTAGGTCTTGGAGGTTTATTTATCGTTTTCCTTTCTGTTTTTTCTGATTTAGGTACTGAAACTGTTAAAACTTCTATTGAAGTATTAACTGGTTTCTCTTTAGGTGCCGAATCAATCGCCTTATTTGCCCGTGTGGGTGGCGGTATTTATACTAAGGCTGCCGATGTAGGTGCGGATTTAGTAGGTAAGGTTGAAGCAGGTATTCCCGAAGACGATGTTAGAAATCCGGCAACGATTGCGGACAACGTTGGAGACAATGTAGGTGATGTTGCAGGGATGGGAGCCGATCTTTTTGGTTCTTATGTAGCCACCATTTTAGCCACTATGGTTTTGGGGCAAGAAATTGTGGTAACGGATAAGTTCGGCGGCATGTCTCCTATTCTTTTACCGATGGTCATTTGCGGATTAGGAATTATCTTCTCTATCATCGGAACTTGGTTTGTTACGATTAAAGATGAAAAATCTAATGTACAAACGGCTTTAAACTTAGGAAACTGGTCGTCTATTGCGATAACTGCTATTGCATCCTTTTTTGTGGTAAGTTGGATGTTGCCAGAAACCCTAATGTTAAGAGGTTATGAGTTCAGTAGCATCAATGTGTTTTATGCCATCATTGTTGGATTGGTAGTTGGTACCATTATGAGTGTGGTTACTGAATATTATACCGCAATGGGTAAAGGACCTGTTGATTCTATTGTTCAACAATCTTCTACCGGGCATGCTACCAATATTATCTCTGGTTTAGCAGTAGGGATGAAATCTACTGTGATTCCAATTCTAACTCTAGCAGGAGGTATCATGACTTCCTATTATTTCGCTGGTTTATACGGCGTAGCTATTGCTGCTGCGGGTATGATGGCAACCACAGCCATGCAATTAGCGATTGACGCTTTCGGCCCTATTGCGGATAATGCTGGTGGTATTGCAGAAATGAGTCAACTTCCGCCCGAAGTACGTGAGCGTACAGATAATTTAGATGCTGTAGGTAACACTACTGCCGCTACGGGTAAAGGTTTCGCCATTGCTTCTGCGGCGTTAACTTCATTAGCCTTATTTGCGGCTTTCGTAGGTATTGCTGGAATCGATGCTATTGACATTTATAAAGCTCCTGTTTTAGCTGGTTTATTTGTGGGTGGGATGATTCCTTTCATTTTCTCAGCTTTATGTATCCAAGCCGTTGGAAGAGCAGCCATGGATATGGTGAACGAAGTTCGTCGCCAATTCCGAGAAATTCCAGGTATTATGGAGTATAAAGCCAAACCAGAATATGAGAAATGTGTAGCCATCTCAACCAAGGCTTCTATTCGTGAGATGATGATGCCAGGAGCTATTGCCTTGATTAGCCCTGTAATTATTGGTTTTGTTTTCGGACCAGAGGTTTTAGGAGGAACGTTAGCCGGTGTAACCGTTTCTGGTGTATTGATGGGGATTTTCCAATCTAATGCTGGCGGTGCTTGGGATAACGCTAAAAAATCTTTCGAGAAAGGCGTGTTGATCAATGGCGAAATGCACTACAAGAAATCAGAACCACATAAAGCCTCTGTAACTGGTGATACTGTTGGGGATCCTTTTAAAGATACTTCTGGACCATCTATGAATATCTTAATCAAACTAATGTCTATCGTTTCTTTGGTTATTGCACCTTATATCGCACAACCTGCAAAAGCGGATTTATCCATGAAACATCATGGAGTAAAAGTAGAACATGCCATGATGATGGAAAACTGCAATGCAGAAATGATGAAAGAATGCACCCCAGAAATGATGGCAAAAATGAAAGCAGAAGGTAAAGCTTGTCCTGCAATGATGCAAAGAGATGAAGCCAGAAAAGGTCACATGAGCTGTTGCGAAACGCCATCGATGGCAAATCGATTTAAAAGTAAGCCTTAAAAATAAGATCAGACTGAGCGAAGTCGAAGCCTAGAATCCCAATCTTTAAAAAAGATTGGGATTTTTTTGAAAAGCAAAATTTTCCTTCCCGCTTTACGAGATTTTAGCTTAGCCATCTCTAACTTAAGATCATGCGTTTTTAATCTGATCTAGCCTATTTGTGGATAAATGAAAAAATTCCTTAGCTTTATTATCATTCACTAAAACTTAAAATCTATGAGTTATCCCATTTTAATTACAACCAGCACTTCTTTAGAAGGCTATAAAGTGACTAAACAATTAGGTTTGGTACGAGGTATCACTGTTCGATCAAGAAGTATTTTGGGTAATATGGCTGGTGGTTTCATGACCATCTTTGGTGGAAGAAACACCATTTACACAGAACTTTGTGAGCGTACCCGAGAAGAAGCCTTGCAATTATTGATAGAACACGCTATGCAAATAGGTGCCAATGCGATTATCAATATGCGTTATGATGCCAATGAAGTGATGAATGGTTTAACCGAAGTATTGGCTTACGGAACGGCCGTAGTTGTAGAAAAAACAGCTTAAATTCTTCGCATTTTGATGAAGATTTAGCGAAAACTTGTTTAATTATTCTGGTTCTTTATTTTCTTCATCAGCGAAAGCCAAATGTAAAACTAAAGTCAGCTATTGTCTTTTATTCTAATTGAGAAAAATTATACCTTAATTTTAACATTTCAATAAATAATCAAAACTCAATTATGACATTAGTAAAAGCATACGCCGCACAAAAAGCGGATCAACCTTTAGCTCCTTTTCAGTTAGATAGAAGAGAGCCTGAAGCTAAAGACGTAGAAATTGAAATCTTATATTGTGGAGTTTGTCATTCAGACATTCACACCGCCCGTAATGAATGGGGACATACCATGTATCCGGTAGTTCCCGGACATGAAATTGTTGGAAAAGTAAGTCGTGTAGGTCACGAAGTAACCAAATACAAAGTTGGCGATACTGTGGGAGTTGGGTGTTTTGTAGATAGTTGTGGGCACTGTGCAAACTGTAAAGATGATTTAGAGCAGTATTGCGAAAATGGAAATTCACAAACTTATAATGCTTTTCTTCAGGATAAAAAGACCATTACTTACGGAGGTTATTCAACTCATATTGTAGTAACAGAAGGTTTCGTATTAAAAGTTTCTGACAAATTGAATTTAGCCGCCGTTGCACCTTTGTTATGTGCCGGAATTACTACTTACTCTCCTTTAAAACACTGGAATTGTAAAAAAGGTGATCAAGTTGCTGTTGTGGGTTTAGGTGGTTTAGGACACATGGCGGTAAAATTAGCAGCGTCTATGGGAGCGGAAGTAACCATGTTGAGTCGCTCGCCAGAAAAAGCGAAAGATGCTGATGCTCTTGGAGCTCATCATTTTGAGTTAACAACCGACCCTGAAAACATGAAAAAATTAGCCAATAGTTTTGATTTAATCATCAATACGGTTTCGGCTAAGCATGATTATAACACCTATTTATCATTATTAAAAACCGATGGAACGATGGTTTTATTAGGCGTTCCGCCTGAAGCTTTACCAGTACATGCAGGTTCTTTAATTTTTGGAAGAAGAACTCTAGCCGGTTCATTGGTTGGAGGGATTAAAGAAACCCAAGAAATGTTAGACTATTGTGCAGAGCATAATATTGTTTCTGATATCGAAATGATTAATATTGATCAAATTAACGAGGCTTATGAGCGTACCTTAAATGGCGATGTTCATTATCGTTTTGTGATTGATATGAAATCTTTGAAAGATTAGTGAACACACTTGAAATAAATGGAAAAGACTCGTTCTTTTGAACGAGTCTTTTTTTATACCAAATCTTGCCTAAAAAATTCACTCATCATTTGATACAGTTCTGGATGGTGATGCTTAAATTCATTTGGTTTTTCAAAGAAATATTCTGAAGCGACAGCCAGAAATTCCGCTTCGTTTGTTAAAGCATAAGGATTGATATCTGATCTTCCTTTTTGTATCCTATTCATCTCTTGATGAATCATTTTTAACCAAGGAATAGCTGGTTGATGATGCATTAAAATTTCAGGAATACCATCCGTTGTACCATCAGCCTTATCCAATAGGTGTACAAACTCATGAATTGCAGTGTTGCTTTTACCTGCTTCTTTAGAAAAGCCTTTCTCCAAAGCAACCTTTGATAAAATCATCTGTCCGTTTAAAAATCCAGTGCCCACCATCCCTAAAATTTGACGTTCATTTCCGGCCTCAAATTGAAAATCCTGATTAAAATTATCAGGATATAAAATCACATCAGTAAGATTTTTATATCGCCAACCAGGGAAACCAAATACAGGAATAATTGCACTTGCTGCCACTAAAACCTTGTCTAAATCTGTAAGTTCTGTACCTACAGCTTCAATTTTGGTACTTACTAAGAAATCATCAACTAATTTTTCAAATATTTTTTTCTTGTTTGGAGGTAGAATTCGATAAAATTCTACTCTCTCATCCAATAGGATTGCAATATTTTTTAGAGGTATTGGGTGTTTTTTTGAAAACTTCTTTTTTTTAATGAGTAGATAAAAAACAATTATAAAAGGTACAATATAGAATACAAACATCGTATTTTTTACGATTTAAAGACATCGCAAAATAGAACTAATTTGGAATTATTGTTGTAAAAGTTGGTTAATAAATTGCTGAAAATCCTTGTTTTCATAATCAGCGCCACCCTCATGTCTAAATGCGATGTTTCCTTTTTTATCCAAAATAACAGTAGTAGGAATACTTTGATTTAAAAAATTAGATGGAATTGGTGAGGCTGGTTTCCAAACCTCCAAGTTAAATTTTCTCCTTTCCATAAACTTCACTGATTTATCAAAATTACCATCCACATCTACCATCAAAACAACCAAATTTTTATTCCCTTTGTATTTTTCATAAAAGGAATTAATTGTTGGCATTTCTGCAATACAAGGCGGACACCAAGTAGCCCAAAAATTGATAAAAACAACCTTACCTTTTAAATCGTCTAAACTTAAAACCTTTCCTTCACTATTGGTGAATTGTACATTTAGACTTGTATTGTTAGTATTTTTTGATAAATCTTGGGTGACATTGGGTTGAAAAAACCCTACTTTCATTAATCCTTCTATTACCAAACCTTTAGCGTCAGTACTAAAAATGAAAAATATAAGTAATGCAAAAAATACAACGTTAACGATATTGGATTTAGTGAGCCATTTTTTCTTCATGATGCTGCTTTAATTTTTGGTGCATTGAATTTAATAACGAATTTTCTGATTTATGTTGTGCCAAAGGGTAAATAATTTGGTGTTCTAAATCTTCTGGAAACTGCTCATCACCAGAAAAACCTAGTTCAACATCTCTTCCACTCTCAGGGATGTAATTGGTGTGAAAGATATAATCCCAAACGCTCAAAGTGAGTCCAAAATTTACTCCATAAGAACCATCAGGTAAAGTTTTAGCATGATGCCAAATGTGCATTTTTGGATTATTGAGGATATATTTTAGAGGGCCGTAAGAAAGATTGAGATTGGCATGATTAAGATGACCAATAACGGTGGTAAACATATAAACGATGAAAAAATCCTTCAAACCGAAACCAATCATGGCTAAAGGTATATATTGAACGGTTTTGTAAATAATAGTTTCCATCCAATGGAAACGCAAATGCGCAGCAAAGCCCATCTCTTTAACCGAATGATGTACTTTATGAAATTCCCACATCCAAGAAACACGGTGTAGCATTCTATGTACATTCCATTGAATAAAATCTGCCACCACCAACAAAAGAAGCAATTGAGCAAATTTTGGCCAAGTCTGAATTTCAATAGCTATTAAATTTTTAACTCCAAAAAGCCCTAAAAAATCATTAAAAGCATTTACAGCAACATTTGAAATAGCATTATAAACAATTAATGAAAAAAGAAAATAGTTGAAAAACATGTAAAAGGCATCCAACCAAAAATCTCTTCGAAAAATAGATTGATTTTTACGCCAAGGAAAAATAATTTCTAAGGTCCAAACTGCTAATGAAAGCCCTATTAACCAATAAAAATAGTTATGCCAAGTAGGATGAGTAACTTCTTGCACCAAATAATTCCAATAGCCAACATAAGCATCACGAATAATTTTTAAATACTCATTCATAAACCTTTTCTCCTTTCTTTAACCAGATACCCCATATTTTACTATAAGCATGTACTTTATCTGTTGGCTTTTCTTGCATATTGTAAACCGGGAAACCTTCATTTACCCATTCAAAAATACCCCCGTACATATTGTGAATATGAGTATAGCCTGCAGCTATTAATTTATTAGAGATATTTTCACTTCTTGCGCCCACAGAGCAGTAAACTACAATTTGTTTATCTTTCGAAATTCCTTTTAGTCGGTGGATGTCGAAATCATTATAACCAACCCAAACCGCATCTTTAATATGACTAACTTCGTACTCACGCTTTTCTCTGGAATCTAAAAACACATATTCTGTTTGGTGTTGCTTCGCTTCTGCTGCACTTAGTTCCGGAACATTATCCTTCAATAAAGCTTTCAGCATGGTGTTATAAGCTTTGCTGTTGACTTTTTGTTGAGCACAAACTGATGAACTTGTAAATAAAATACAAAACATGACAAATAAAAATTCTATTTTAATGCTCCTGAAATTGTTTAATCGCCTCACCTAAATCGTAAATCTTAGTTTGATTTCTTAATTCTCATTAACTATATAAGCCTCTATTGTACTTCTATAAATGCCGCACTAGGTACAACAACTAAGGCCAAGCCTTTAAAATTTCATCCAATCCTTCTTTTAATTTACCTCTCTTAGAGGTATAGTTTAGATTGAGCAAAATATCGACTCATTGATATATTCTTTCTATTAATTACGTGATAATCATCTTAATGGTTTTCAAATAACCTAAGATGATATTCTTTAAAGTACTCTTCCAACCTTACATCAATAATCACTATGCTATTTAACGTCTGAGGACGCTTTTAAATAGCGGTTTCATTAATGGGCTCTTAAAATAAAGAGTATCTTTTCTATTCAGAAACAACATCATCACCAAAATATTGTGCAACAAAAGGGTGATTGGACGTCTGTTCTTTTACAAAATCTATTTCTTACATTATTTTGCAAAATCATTCATTTTGGCTTTCAAATTTGAAATAGCTTCTTTTAAATAAAACTTTTCTAAATCTAGAGAAAGGTATAGATTATCTAAAAACCACTTTTCAAAATTCTACTTTAAAATGAGTAAAGCGAATCCAAAGCTTTTATTTTATCATCAAAACATCCCATATATAATTTCCACATTAAAAAATTTCACCTTTTAAAATAAAAGTTAAGTTAGATTATAAGTTATCAATAGCTTGTATCGTCTAGTTTTACTTTACCTCTAAATGTTTTGTATAAAAAAAAGAAATAACCTGCAAGTAATGGAGTTCCAATAACTACAATGGTTAACATAATACCCAATGATTTTTGTGATGAAGCAGCATTATAAATTGTTACGTTATAAATAGGATTAATCGTTGAAATTAATAAGGTTGGATAGAGCTGTAAGGCTACCAACATTAGTAACAACATCATCGTTAGGGATGAAAAAATCAAGGCCAATAAGTACTTCTTTTTAGAAGCTAATCTAGGGACATTTGCTACTGCTAAAAATGATAAAACTGGTACAACAAAAAAGAATTGATTTTTTTTAAAAGCTTCTATAACACCAGGAATAAATATTAAAGTATATACCGTAGTAATACTAAATGTAATGATGAAAAAAATAATACCACGTCTGAGTAGAAAAGTTAATCTAGCATGTAATCTTCCTTCTGTTTTCAATAATAAATAAATGGCTCCTTGAGTCATAAAAATTGCCAAAGTAGATAAACCCGTTAAAATGGTATAGGGATTTAAAAATGAAAAAAACACACCACCCTTATACTTAAAATTCTCGGCGAGTGGAAAACCTTGCAAAATATTTCCAAGTACAACTCCCAGTAAAAAGGCAATCATTATGCTAGATGCGCTGTAAATAATATCCCAAGTTTTACGCCACCAAAGCATTTCCTCCGCACTTCTAAATTTTATTGACGCTGCTCTTAAAACGTTAAACATTAAAAATAACATAAAAGGAATATACATAGCAGAAAGCATGGTTGCATACATAACAGGAAACCCTGCAAAAAGCGCTCCGCCACCAATAATTAACCAAACTTGATTGGCGTCCCAAACTGGTGCAATGGCGTTGATAGCAATCCGACGACTTAAATCTTTCTGAAAAAACAGATGCCATGCACCAGCACCAAAATCAAATCCTTCTAAAATAGCATAACCAGAAAATAATAGACCAATAACCAAATACCATAAAGTGGGGTAGTCTAATCCAAGAAAATATTCCATATTAAGTTTCTAAAAAGTTTTGAAGTTTAATGTTTCGTCTAATTCAGTATATGGTCCATGTTTAATTTTCTTATTCACCATGTAAATAAATAAAAGAAATAAAAGAAAATAAACCACTGCAAACATAATAAGTGAAAATACTATTTGATTGGATGAAACTTCTTGAGAAAATGCGTCACTTGTTCTTAAGAGACCATAAACTACCCATGGTTGCCTTCCCATTTCAGTTGAAAACCATCCTACTTGATTTGCTATTTGAGGTAAAATTACCGAGAAAGAAAAAATGAATAATAACCACTTAGTCTGAAAAAGTTTACCTCTCCACCACAAGAAACTTGCAAATAAAGTTAGTCCAATTAAGCTCATTCCTATCGCAATCATAATGTGATAAAATTGAAAAACAGCATTAATTTGACTAGGACGATCTTCAACTGGAAAACTATTGAGTCCTTTAATGGGCGCTTTGAAGTCCTGATGGACTAAAAATGATAAACCTCCAGGAATTCCTAGTCCTGTTACCTTTTGCTTTTCTTTGTCCACATATCCTAAAAGATATAATTCGGCAGGAGCATTTTTTTCAAAATGACCTTCCATTGTAGCTAATTTTGCAGGCTGGTTTTTGGCAACTCCATCGGCAGAACTGTGACCAGAAATCAATTGTGTTAAAGAAAATATGGTTGCAACTACCAAAGCAATTTTGAATGCTTTTTTAGAAGTTTCTACATACCGATTTTTTATTAAATAGTAAGCATGAACGCTTAGCACTAAAAATGCACCAGCTAAAAATGCACCTTGCCAAGTATGAATTATTCTATCTACACTTGAAGGATTAAAAACCATTGCCCAAAAATCTGTAACCTCAGCTCTTGCGTTTAACCCTGTACCAACAATATGGAATCCACTTGGGGTTTGTTGCCATGAATTTGCAACCACTATCCAAACTGCCGAAAACATTGAGCCGAATAAAACACCAGCAGTAGAAACCAAATGCACCCAAGGTTTTACTCTGTGCCATCCAAAAAGAAGAACCCCTAAAAAAGCACTTTCTAAACCAAAGGCAAATAAACCTTCTGCGGCTAAAGCACTTCCAAAAATATCGCCAACATATTTAGAATAAACTGCCCAATTAGTGCCGAACTCAAATTCCATTATAATTCCGGTGGCCACACCTATACCGAAAGTTATCGCAAAAATTTTAATCCAGAATCTCGTTAAAACTTCATATTCTTTGTTTCCTGTCTTAAGGTAAAGGCTTTCCATAATAACCATAATGAGTCCAATACCTATACTTAATGGCGGATAGATGTAATGAAAAGCAATAGTGAATGCAAATTGAATTCTTGCAAGAATTTCTACGTCCATGATATTATTTTAATTTAATACTAAATAAATTTTTAAGAAATTTGTTAATGATACAGACTGTAAAAGCAAATAGGTAATTCTCATTTTAGTAAGCAGTTATAATAAAAATATTTTTTTCTTTAAAAACTAAGTAATTTAAAATAACAACTCTTTTTAATAGGCTATTCATTAAACTCTTTCTGATTTAACAACATAATTAGAAAATTTATGTTTGTTAAAATAACCTGCTTAGATACTTTTTTAAAAAAATCTCTTTCATTTTAATTTGAAAGAGATTTAATAGATTAAAGATAAATAAGTATTTTATGCTGTGCCTTTCAAAATTTTATTCCAATATAGCCAAGGTAAGACTTTGGTTTTTAGTAGCCACATACTATACCTTTCTTTAGCTTGATTAAAAGGAAATGTTTCCATTGGTTGATTGTTGTAATCAAACTCTGCTAAAACTAATTTTCCGTAACCAGTAACCAAAGGGCAAGATCCGTAACCTACATATTTTTTTTCTAAAGGTTGTGATTTCATTGCAGCCAACAAATTGGCTACCAGTACTGGAACTTGCTTTCTAACTGCGGCTCCTGTTTTGGCATTTGGGGTACTACCTGCATCGCCACAACCAAATATGTTTTTATAGGTGTTGTGCTGCATGGTATCTTTATTTAAATCAACCCAACCTGCTTGGTTTGCTAAAGGGCTTTTTTTAATAAAATCAGGTGCAGATTGTGGAGGTGTAACATGAATCATATCAAATGATTCTTTTACTCTAATTGTCTCACCCGCCTCGTTTTGAGTTTCAAAGATTGCAATTTTTTGGTTTCCATCAATTTCTACTAAATTATGTTTGAAATGGGTTTTAATACCATATCTACCAATTACTTTATTCAACACATCAGCATATTTTTTAACACCAAAAATTATACCTCCACCACTGTAAAAGTGAACTTGAGTATTTTTTTGAAGTCCATTTTTTCTCAAATAATCTGCGGCTAAATACATGATTTTTTGAGGTGCACCACCGCATTTAATAGGCGTATTTGGGTTGGTAAAAATGACATTTCCACTTTTTACATTTTTTAAGGCTTCCCAAGTATATGGAGCTGATGCGAAAGTATAATTACTACAAACTCCATTTTTCCCTAATGTTTCTTTCAATCCCTTAACTTTATCCCAATCTAGCTGAATACCTGGTGCTACAATTAAATAATCATAAGTGATTTTTGATCCGCTGGAACAAACAACGGCATTTTCTTCAGGGAAGAATTCAGATGCAGCATCTTTTATCCATGTTGTTTTCTTAGGAATAACATCCGCTTCATTACGCATTGTTTTGTTAACATCGTATACTCCTCCTCCTACTAATGTCCAAGCAGGTTGATAATAATGTTTCTCAGAAGGGTCGATAATTCCGATTTTTAAATCGCTTGATGCTCTTAATAATTGGGCAGCAACAGATATACCGGCGTTACCACCTCCTACAATTAATATTTGAAAATGTGTTTGCATAACTATTTATTATTTTTTTTCGTATTGATATTAAAAGGTACGTACAAAGGGCAGAAACTCATAAAGCTAGTTAGGATAAAAATTATAGCAAGAATTCCCAAGATAATTGCCCATAATCCAGAGAGATGATGAAGATAATATAATACCCCGATTACAACTGCAATGAGAATTCTTATTACCTTATCTAAGGCGCCCATATTTGCTTTCATAATTTTATATTTTCTTAATTGGTTTACGAAGATAGTTTAACAAAATTTCTGGTCTTGTAACTTAAATCACACAATCTCGATTTTGTTACACGAATGTAACTAAAAAATAGTTAAAAAGTTTGATTTTCTTTGATTTAATTAGGATTAGAAAGTTGAAAGGGATAATCAAAGTTGTTAGTTTGCGCCCAAATACCCGCAAAGAAATGCCGTCTTTTTTATTGGGTGTTATTTTAAGGATCAATTTTCAGTTTACTTTTCAAAATAAGCACCTACTGCAAAGGTTCTTTAACTTAGGCTTGATGATGTTTTCTGTTTTTTTTCTTGTAGCATAATGTTCTAAAAAAGCCATCAGATTATAGGCAATTATAGCAAAAGTAAGTGCGGAACCTGTACCGAAAAAGCTTTGCAAATTGAAGCTGTCGAAACCAAAATCGTATTTTAATTCTTTGATTCTACTTTCGGCATCGCTTCTTTCTTGATAAGGCCTCCATATATCTGCTGCTGCCAGTTTCATGGGTGTTACATTAAGCTGAATATCTGTAGTTCACGTGAATTACCTGTTTTATTAAAAGGCTCAACTGTTTACCTGTTTTCTTGGGTCTTTCTTTACTCCATAATTCGCTTTGTTATATTTGCTCACAAATCTCTGTCCCTTTATCTAATCTTATTCAGTTTGTACTTGCTTTGATGATTTTTCGGATAGGCTAGTTAAACCTTGTTGGAATAATGTAATCGATGTTTTTATCTTCCAGATGACCCATAGTTGCTGAATTGAAAAATCCACTTTCCAGCTTAATCAAGGCTGATTGTTTTATCTTTCAATTTGTTAAAATATCAGTCAAAAAGTTAAAAATTGTTCGATCCGGAGGCATCACCATTCCTGAACCAATATTGGCTACCAGTTTTACATTAGCGATAGAGGCAATTAATGGATGGTGGGATGGTCTGTCATTTTCGCTGGATTAGAGCTTTTTTTACTCCTTTGTTGACATCCATACTTGGTCATTCCTGAGGAATCAATACCTGAAGTGAAAATATCAAACTATAAATTATCAAATATTCATATATAAAAATAATTACTGATAAGCTGTTTCTTTGCATAGTCGAATTTAGAAAAGAATCTTTTGAAAGTATCTTCACCTAGGCTACTCTTCCATCCAAAAATATGCCCCAAAACTGTATCCTGTTTAGTGACTTTGGTATGCAAAAATCTTTTAGCCCCACACCAAATATTGGCAATAAAACGCTCTATAGTTATTGTGGTATTATAGGCCCAGTTTGCGCCAGATACAGGAAGATCCTCATTCGCTTCTTCTATCATCTATCTAAATCCTATCTTTTGAGGCATTTGTTTCAAAAAAAAACATCCCTCTCTATGGGGTTATGTCAAGGTTGGTGAAGCCTATATCTAATTCTATTTCTAAAAACACCTATTGCTACGCAATAGAAAAAATAATCTTTTTATCAGCTCTAAAAAGCGTATGGTGTAATTTGGGTTAAAGTTATTCTAGGCATTCACACCCATGGCATAAAGCACAACATTAACAGCAAATTTGGTATTATCTTCGGCTAAAAAACGTTTGTTTCTAAAATCGTAATCCCATTCGCAACCATAATCTTTATTGCTATATAAAACGCCTATTCGGTTATTAATAGTGATGGCTTTTAGGTAATCATGCACTAAATCATCGCCCCAACCATTCAATTCAAAAGCAGTGGTTGGTGGCCCTTTCTCAAACTTAAAAAAGGAACTGTAAATTGGATGGTTGTTAGCGATTTTCTTCAAAGCCTGTGACCCAAAAATTGAACTCATTTGCGCTTCAAAAGATTTTGCAAATAAACCATCGATATCATGATTGCAATCATCAACAAAAACAAAACCTCCGTTTAAAACATAATTTTTAAAGTTTGCAGCTTCTTGCTGATTAAACTGAACCAATTTATGCCCACTGAGGTAAAAAAAAGGGTAATTAAATAATTCTGAAGAGGAAAGCGGAATGATTTTTTCTTCCGCTTCTAACGGAATAGTGGTGTATTCTAATAACGAGTTAAGCACATTAGCAGGCATCCGTTGGTCGGTATCCCAATCTCCAGAATTATATTTAATCCTTGCAAAAGTAAATTTAGTGCCTTTCATTAAGCTAAATTAAAGCAATTTTCATATCAAATGGTTTTTTCTATTAAATAACTTGTAATTTTTTTGATATTTTTTTGAATGTTTCTAAAAATTCAAGTCATTACTATTATATTATGAGCATCATTTGAAATTAAGTACAGAAATAATAGGCAAATCTTGGAAAGTACAGAAAAAGAAGTTAAAAGCTTAATAAATAAACTCTCTTTATTGAAAAAAGAGATACAGAAAGTAATTGTTGGGCAAGATGCGATTATTGAAGAAATGTTGGTGGCTTTAATGGCAGGCGGACATTGTTTGTTAGAAGGCGTACCCGGCTTGGCAAAAACCTTAATGGTGCGCACCATGTCTCAGGCTTTGCATTTATCTTTCAGAAGGATACAGTTTACCCCTGATTTAATGCCAACAGATATTGTTGGAACAGAAATTTTGGAGGAAGATCACACCACAGGTAAGCGCTTTTTTAAATTTAATAAAGGGCCATTATTTGCCAATATTGTTTTGGCTGATGAAATTAATAGAACACCACCTAAAACGCAATCAGCCTTATTAGAGGCGATGCAGGAATTTGAGGTAACTTATGGTGGGCAAACTTACCCTTTAGATCGTCCGTTTTTTATTTTAGCCACACAAAACCCAATTGAACAAGCCGGAACTTATCCTTTGCCAGAAGCTCAATTGGATAGATTTTTATTGTATATCAAAATTGGTTATCCAACTTTAGAAGAAGAAAATCAAATTTTAAGCAATACCACCGGCACCAAAAAAGCTAAGGTTGAGCCGGTTATTAATGGCGAGGAAATTCAAAAATTACAAGCTTTAGTTAGGGAAGTAAGCATTAGTGATGATTTGATTGATGATGTAAGTCAGTTAATTAGAGCTACTCGACCTGATACCACTTCAGTAGAATATGTGAAGGAATGGGTAAGATGGGGTGCTGGACCAAGAGCAGGCCAAGCTTTAATTTTAACCGCCAAAGCAAGAGCACTTTTTTATGGAAGATACGCTGTGATTTTAGAGGATTTACAAACCATGGCTTATCCGGTTTTACGCCACCGAGTTTTGATGAATTTTAAAGCCGATGCAGAAAATGTAACATCAGATATGGCTACCGCCGAGTTATTGAAAACGATAAAGAGAGTTAATGTGAAGTTATAGGTTTTAGGTTCTAAGTCCTAAGTAATTAGACGATTTAAATGACTAACAAACTAATCAACTAACAAACCATAATGAGTGAGGTCCTAAATCCAAAAATATTAATGGCAATTAAACAGCTTTCTTTAGCGGCTAAAACCACCATTGATGGCTTCATGAGCGGCATTAATAAAAGCACCATAAAAGGTGCTGGATTAGAATTTAGCCAGTACAGAAGTTACCAGCCTGGAGATGATTTACGCTCTTTAGATTGGAAAATGTTTGCTCGCTCTGATCGGTATTACATCCGTGAATCAGAAATTGAAACTAATATTTCTATTCGCTTTTTGATAGATGCAAGTGCTTCTATGAATCACAGCGATGGCGATTTTAAAAAGATAGATTATGCCAGATATTTAACCGCTTCTTTAGCCTATTTAGGAAATTTACAAGGCGATGCAATTGGTTTATATGTTTTTAAGGATGGAGGGATTTTCTCCATGTCGCCCAAGCAAGATTATCAACATCTAGCCCGCCTGTTTTATCAGTTGGAACAAATAAAGCCAGAAGGTACCTTTACCAAACCAGTTAATTATAAAGAGATTTACACGGGCACAAAAAAACGGGAATTACTGATTTTTGTAACCGATATGTATCAGCAAAATGAAGAGCTTTTTCAATTGTTAAATACCTTAAATACATTACGACATGAGGTGATTGTTTTTCATATCATGGCTAAAAATGAATTGGAGTTAGATTTCAAAGGCTACACCTCTTTTGAGGATTTAGAAACTGGAGAAAGCATTCAAATTGACCAAATAGTAGCCCGTAAAGTATATCAGGAGCAATTACAAAGTCATTTAGAAAAAGTGAGAACAGAAATGTTAGACCGACATATTTATTACAGAATGTTAAGCACCGAGCAACCCTTAGACCAAGCACTCCGAGATTTTTTAAATCAAAGAAAGAAGTTGAGAGATTAGGTAGTTTGTTAGATTCTTGGGTGGTTAGTTGATTAGGTTGTTAGAAAAGTCACTTCGAAAGGACGGCCTTAGAAGATTTGGAGAGGAAGTCCAATAAATCTTTTGTACCAACGATGATTAGAGTAGGCAGTTAAATAAACCGACGAGTGTTCGATGAGCTTTCATAACTCAGAAACAGAAACACGGCTTCGGTTTATGATTAAAAGATTTATTGAGGCTTACCGAGCAAATATTCGAAAGCCTTGATTTTTGGTTCTTTTCATCAAGGAAAAGAACGATAAAGAGATTTTAAAACTCGAATAGCATTAAAAAAACATACGATAATTAAAAATGCAATTTATTTACCCCATAGGATTTTTAGCTTTAGCAAGTATCTTGCTTCCTATTCTTATTCATTTATGGAATGCGAAACAGGGCAAAACACTAAAAATTGGGAGTATTGCTTTTTTAGGAGAAAGTTCAAACAAAAGTTCTCGAAGTTTTAAAATAACCGATTGGCTTCTGCTAACCATCCGTTGTTTGCTTTTAATTTTAATCGCTTTTTTATTAGCACAGCCTTTTATCAATCAAAAAATTGTCGCTCAAAATGATAAAGGTTGGGTTTTAGTGAATCAAAATAATCTGAAAAGATTTTATTGGCAAGAGCAAAAAACCATCGACTCTTTATTAGAAAAAGGTTTTGAGATACATGATTTTAATGTTGGCTTTAAAACTTTGAATTTGAGCGATACGGTTCAAACAGAGTCGTCAAATTTAAGTAATCAAGCTTTACTAAAACAACTTAATACCGTATTACCATCGGGTTTTAAAGTTTATCTTTTTGCTGATAATCAAGTCAATCAAACGGAAGAAAATCGGGTAAAGACAGGTCTAAATATTTTTTTCAATCCAATTCTTAGTCAGGATTCTATTCTCGAAAAAGTAGTGGACGCTTTTACAAGCAATCAAGATAGCATCAAAGTTTTGGTTTTGAAAACGAGTCCAAATCTATCTAAATATGAGCTTGTTTCGTTAACCAATGAGCATAAAAGCATCGATTTAAAAATTGAAAACGGTTTTAGCTTCGTGAAAACAAAAAGCCAAGATAACTGGGTGAAGGTGAATGATGAAACTATCCAAATTTCAATTTATAATCCAAAAAATGAAGCTTATGCCTATCTGAATGCTGCTTTAATCAGTATTAGAGATTATACTCAAAAGAAAATTTTTTGGCAAAAGATTCAGAAGAATGAAGTAAATCAATCAGAAGCTGACCTTTTATTTTGGCTTGCCGATGAGGAAGTTCCCCAGAATTTGAAACTAAAAAAAGGAGCGAAGTTGTTTAGCTATCAAATCGGAAAAGAGGAAGATTTAAATGGTGTTTTATTGCTAAATCAATTAAACTCAAAAGCTGAATTATTTAAAAGAATAGCTGATCAAAATGGTAATGACTTAATAATTTGGAATGACAGTTTTGGAGAACCACTTTTAACGCTTTCTAAAGATGAAAAATTAAATCAATTTAAGTTTTACAGTCGCTTTGAGCCACAATGGACAAACCTAGTTTGGGAAGCAGATTTTGCGCAAACCATGTTGCCTTTAATTTTATCTCAGCCAGAGAATATTCAAAACTATGGTTTTGAAGTAGATAGTTTAGATAAACGAGTTTGGGATAAAAATCAAAGTTTCTTTGAGCAATCAACAGAAAAACAAGCAGGAATCAACACTTTAAATCAAAAAGCTGTGAGTATTTGGTTTTGGCTTGCAGCGTTTTTATTATTGTTTGTAGAACGAGTTTTGGCTTATCTAAAAGGAAAAAATAGATGGAAAATATAGCGAGTAAACAATGGATTTTAGATTTTAAAAAGCGATATGCGCTTTATAAAATTGGGCAGGCTTTGCTTTTTGCTATCGCGATAGCTGTTTTTGTAAGCACAATTTTAAATCAATTTTTTGCATTCAATTTTCTGCTCACTTTTGCTTTATCAGGTTTTGGGGCTTTTGTTTTGGTGTATGCCATCAATAACAAAAGCTTTGGTTTGGCAGCTTTTGCCAGCTATCTGAATCAGCGTTTCCCCGAGTTAGAAGAGAGTACGCAACTTATTTTAACACCCAATCAATCTTTAACATTTTTACAGCAATTGCAAGCTAAAAAAGTAGCCGAAACGTTGGTTACACTTCCACAACCAAATGATGGAGTTAAAAAGTTAAAATCAGGCTTTTTGATATTGTTGCTCTCTATTTTAATCAGCTTTGGGGTGCAGTTTTTACCCAATCAATTTCCATTGAGCAAGTTAAGCGGCACAACATCGGCGAAAGCCAAAACAGTAATTGATAAAATTTTACCTCAAATAAAAACGGTTAAAGTGGTTATCAATTCCCCTGTTTATACCCAAATAGATCAAGAAATTCAAAGTCAGTTCACTTTAAATTTAGTGAGCGGAAGTGCCGTGATTTGGGAATTAGAAACCAATACTTCGGTTCAAAACTTAAAACTCATCTTTAATAATCAAGAAGTTTTGGCTTTACAGCCGATAGATACCGAAAAAACTAAATGGAAAGTCACTAAATCCATCAAAAAATCGGGTTTTTATCAGGTCAGTTTGGATGGCGAGCTATCTGATTTATATCAAATTGAAGCAAAAGCTGATTTACCAATCAGTATCAAAATTTTAAAACCAACCGAATCTCAAACGGTGATTGACTTTGGTCAGCCTCAAAAAGTGGATTTTCAAGCAGAATTATCCGATGATTTTGGTATTCAAAATGCTTTTATTTCAGCAACAATTACCAGCGGAAGAGGAGAAGGAGTAAGTTTTAAAGAGCAAAATATTGCTTTTAAACAGCCTATAAAAGGTAAAAGTGTGACGCTAAAGCAGAACATAGATTTAAGAAGTTTGGGGATGAAACCTGGCGATGAACTTTACTTTTATGTGAAAGCAAAAGACAATTTTGGGCAAGAAAGTCGCTCTGATATTTATTCAGTTGCTATACAAGATACGTCTGAATTGATGAGCTTAACTGGTTTGGCAAGTGGCGTAAATTTGGTTCCAGAATATTTTAGAAGTCAAAGGCAAATCATCATCGATACAGAAAAATTATTAAAAGAGAAATCAACGATTAGTGAGCAAGATTTTAAAAACCGAAGCAATAACCTTGGCCTCGATCAAAAATTATTACGATTACGTTATGGAAAGTTTTTAGGCGAAGAATCAGAAACTTATGGCAGCGAAGGAGAGGTAGAAGAACATAGCGCTGACGACGGGCATGATCATGGAAGTTCTGAAAACGCAAAGTTTGGGGATGTGCAAGCCATTATAGACAAATATGCACACAATCATGATAATTTAGAAGAGGGTACTTTTTTTGAACCCAAACTAAAAGCGCAACTCAAGGCCACTTTAGCCGAAATGTGGAACTCGGAGTTGCGATTGAGAACTTTTAAAACTCAAGAAGCTTTGCCTTTTGCCTATAAAGCTTTACGATTATTGAAAGATTTACAGCAAAGTTCTAGAGCTTATGTTGCCAAAACGGTTGTAAAAACTACTCCGATTAAGGCTGAGAAAAGGTTAACAGGAGAGTTGGATAAAATCACAAGTCCAAATAAGCAAAAAGATTTTGAAGCTGATGAGGCTAAAAATGCGCAATTGAAAAGTGCATTAAATGCCTTGGCTAAGTTAAGAGAAAAGCAAATTTTGGCTTCCGCCGATAAAAGCGCTTTACAAAGCGCAAAAGGATTACTAATTGAGGCTGCATCTCAAAACCCCACTTCGTATTTAGCTGCATTAAAAGCAATGAATCAAACCAAAAAACTCAGTTTAAAAGAAATCGATTTAGTTGAAAACGCCTTACAAAAATTAATAAAACCATTGCAAAGTTTACCGCAAGCAAAAAATAAAATGGCAGCAGGTAGTTTAAGCGAATCGTATTTCCAAAACTTAAAAAACGCTAATTAATTCATGAACATCAACTATATCATTGCTTTTTTATGTTTCTGCTTGTTGGCATTTATGCTATACAAAGAGTTATTAAGAGCAAAAAAAGTAAGATTAGTTTTCAGAATTATAGCATCGGTTTTAACTGTTCTCGCTTTAGCCTTTTTATGGTTTCCATTAAAATATTCAAGCAATCAGACCATCAAACAAAATGAATTGATTTTATTAACTGATGGAACCAACTTAGATAGCATTAAGAAGCAAAAAGGTGATCTTTACACCACAGACAATACTCTTTTAAATGATTTTAAAAGCTCTAAAATTAAATATTTACCAAGTTTAGCCTATCATTTAGCAGCTCAAAAGAATATCAATAGCATTAAAATTTTAGGTTATGGCTTATCAGAAACAGAACTTAAAAAGTTAAAATCTTATGCGTTAAGTTTTCAAAAGCCCGCTTTACCAAACGGAATACAAGCTTGCAATTGGCCAAAAGAGATTTACAGTGGGGAAGATTTATGGGTAGATGGAGCTTATCAAAACTTAACTTCAAACAAGATTAAATTAGTTTTAAAAGGATTAGGGACTCATTTAGATTCTGTAAATATCGAGCCTAATGGTTCTCAAAAGTTCCAATTAAAAGCTAAACCAAAACAGATAGGGAAATCAGTTTATCAATTAATAGCTTTTAAAGGTAAGGATACTTTACAAAACGAAAGTCTCGCTTTTAAGGTGATGGAAAAACAAGCTTTAAGATTTTTAATTCTGGCTTCCACGCCAGATTTTGAATATAAATTTTTAAAAAATTGGTTATTTGAAGAAAACTATTCGGTAGTTTTTAGGAGCCAAATCAGTAAAAATATTTTCAGTTTTGATTATTTAAACACACCAAAAATTGCGTTAAAACAAATCACGTCTCAAAACCTTAAAGCTTTTGATGTTTTAATTGCAGATGATGCCGCATTAGCGAATTTAACTAGCTCTGAAATTGCTGATATTCAAAATCAAATCTTAAATAATGGTTTAGGCTTATTCATTCGTTCTACCGAAGCAAAATCTGTTTCTAAATTTAGTAAAGGCTTCACGTTTAAGGAGTTTGAAAACCAAAAAAGTGAACAGCTAATTCTAAAATATTCTAATGAAAATTTAGATTTTAGTCCACTTCCAATAAAACAAGCATTTTATTTAAAAGAAAGTATCGCCTCTCAAACTTTAATCACTGATGATGCCAAACATGCCTTGGTAATCAAAAAAATCAGCGGAAGCGGAAAGATTATTTTAAATTCTGTTTCTTCCACTTTTCAGTGGATGTTAAACGGAAAAACTAAAGATTATGCTAAATTTTGGTCTAAGCTATTAACGGAAGTCACCAAACCAAAAGAAAAACAATTTGGAATATCAACCTCTCCAACTTTTGCTTCTTCAGGAGATTTAATAACTATCAATTTATCTCAAAACGGAAATCAAGCTCCCCAATTAAATATTGATGATGTGAGTTTAAAACCGCTTCAAAATAAAGTGTTACCCAACCAATGGCAAGCTTCTTATTTTTCTGAAAAAGCAGGTTGGCATAGCCTCAAAATCAATAAAAATGCTAGCGTTAATTTTTATGTTTACCAACCAGACGCTTGGCAAACGCTAAAACAGATAAATAAAATTAATGCAACAAGCGCTTTTGTAAATACTCCAAATCAAAAAGTATTTTCTGATAAATCGAAATCCAATCAAATAGAAAAAGAGCTTTCAAAATGGTGGTTTTTATTCTTGTTTTTGATGAGTGCTGGTTATTTGTGGTACGAGGAAAGGATGGTTAGTTAAGTTTTATGGACTGTAGAATATGCTATTTTTATTAATCCCAAACATATCGTTCATCAAAATCAGTTTGATATTTCAATAAAATTGCTCTGTACTCGTCTTCAAAATTTTTCTTTTGATGATGTGTTTTTTGGTTTGCGATATATTTTATCACCCTATCTATTTCACTCGGATTAACAGAAAACGCTCCATAACCATCTTGCCAATAAAAATTTTCATACGCTAAACCTTTTGTTTTTATCCATTTAGAAGAATGAGATTTCACTTCTTCCACAAGTTTCATTAATGCGATTTTTTTGGATAACAAGCATAAAATGTGAATGTGATTAGTGAATCCACCAACTATGATAGGCTGGCAATCTAGTTTTTTACATATACCTCCTAAATAACTGTGCAGTTCTTCTTCAACTGAAGGAAAAATCATATGCTGTCTGTATTTTGTACTAAATACTAAGTGGATATAATTTTTTACTAAAGATTGTCCCATTTTAGTTTATTACGCCCTTTCAGGGCTAATTATTAGTGCTTCTTCACAAAGGGATAAACCCTTTGTTCTAATCTTTTGCCCTTGCAGGGCTTATAAATATAAACATACTAAGAATTTCCGATTAGGAAAAGCCCTGAAAGGGCGTTATCTTCAAAGGTCGGGTGTAGCCCAATCTTAAACCATACGAATCTAAGCCCTTAAAGGGCGCAATCCCTTTACGTAAGGGTGTAGCCCTTTTATTCAAAGCAAGGCTATAGTCCTTGCTTTGAAACATAATTCTTACAAAACAAAACAATAATCAAAAAGAAAAAATAAGTAGCTTGTGTTTTCAAACTAAACACAAAAAAAAGGAGGAATCACCTTGAAAAGAAAAGACTTTTTATATTTATCAGGCATGGGATTAGGAGCAGCTTTGTTGCCTAATTTATCAGCCTTTGGGAATCCAATCGACCCATTACAAGCCTTAGATGGCGTTGATATAAGGGTAAAAAAGCAGATGGCAGATGTTGCTTTAAACGCTGCAAAGTCTAAAGGTGCAAGCTACGCCGACGTAAGAATTGGCAGATACTTAAATCAATTTGTTGCCACCAGAGAAAAAAGAGTGCAAGGAGTAGCCAATACCGAATCTTATGGAATTGGTATTAGAGTGATTGCAAACGGATGTTGGGGCTTTGCCGCTACCAATAAAATGACCATGGATGATATAGCAAAAACTGCCGAACAAGCGGTTGCAGTTGCAAAAGCCAATGCTAAAATTCAAGGTGAGCCAGTACAATTAGCTCCGCAAAAAGGTTATGGAGAAGTAAGTTGGAAAGCTCCAATTGAAATCAATACGTTTGAAGTTCCGGTAAAGGAAAAAGTAGATTTATTACTTCAAGTAAATGATATCGCCCTTCAAAATGGTGCAAACTTTGTAAACTCGGTTATTTTCGCTGTAAATGAGCAAAAATATTTTGCCTCTACAGATGGCTCATACATCGATCAAGATATTCATAGAATTTTCCCGTCATTCGGGGTAACAAAAATCGATAAAGCATCAGGTAAATTTCAAACTCGTTCTTCATTAAGTTCACCAATGGGCATGGGTTATGAATATTTAACCGCAGGCGCAAATGATAAAGTTGGTGGCATTGTACCTCGATATAAAAACAGGTATGATATGTTGGAGGATGTGAAATTTGCGGCTCTAAACGCATCTGAAAAAATAACAGCAAAATCTGTTGAGCCTGGTAAATACGATTTAGTTTTAGACCCATCCCATTTATGGTTAACCATTCACGAATCAGTTGGGCATCCAACCGAGCTAGACCGTGTTTTAGGTTACGAAGCCAATTATGCGGGTACAAGTTTCTTAACGCTTGATAAATGGCAATCTAAAAACTTCAAATTTGGAAGTGATAAGGTAAATATCGTAGCTGATAAAACTCAAAAAGGTTCTTTAGGCGCTGTGGGTTATGATGATGAAGGCGTAAAATGTGGTAAATGGGATCTCATTAAAGATGGTATTTTGGTAAATTATCAAGCCATCAGAGATCAAGCGCATATTTTGGGGTTAAAAGAATCTCAAGGTTGCTGCTATTCTCAAGGTTGGGATGATGTGCAGTTCCAAAGAATGCCAAACGTTTCTTTACAACCAGGGAAAGAAAAATTAAGTGTAGAGGATATGATTAAAGACGTTGAAAAAGGAATTTACATCATTGGTAACGGAAGTTTCTCAATAGATCAACAGCGTTATAATTTCCAATTTGGCGGACAAATATTCTACGAGATTAAGGATGGTAAAATTGTAGGCATGTTAAACGATGTTGCATACCAAGCTAATACTCAAGAATTCTGGAATTCATGTGCGGCTGTTTGTGACGAAAGCGATTATCGTTTAGGTGGATCTTTTAACGATGGAAAAGGTCAGCCTTCACAAAGTAGTGCAGTTTCGCATGGTAGTTCAACCACTCGTTTCAACGGAGTTAATGTAATCAATACAGCAAGAAAGATTTAATAATATTAAAAGTGTAAAGTCAAAAGTGTAAAGCGAAATGTGGCAAACTTTTTACTTTCAACTAAAAACTCAAAATAATGGCAATATTAAGTAAAGAAGAAGCCCAAGCGATATTAAAAAAAGCCCTGAGTTACTCCAAAGCAGAATTCTGCGAAGTAAGTTTAGGCGGCTCAGAAGGCGGAAATATAAGATATGCTCGTAATGCGGTTTCTACTGCAGGGCAAATAAGCACCATGGATTTAGCCGTTAGTTCAACTTTCGGTAAAAAAACAGGTAGCGCAACCATCAATGAATTTGATGATGCATCCATAGCTAAAGTGGTAAAAAGAGCAGAAGAATTGGCGCAATTAGCACCAGAAAATCCAGAATTTATGCCACCACTAGGTCCACAAACTTTTCAAGAATCAGCAACTTTTAATCCGGTAACAGCAGCCATAACCCCTGATATAAGAGCAGAAATGGTGGCTAAAAGTTTGCAAGTGGTTAAAGAAGCAAAGCTAGAGGCTGCTGGCTTTTTAGAAAACGGAGTTCGCTTTAATTCAGTGATGAACTCAAAAGGACTTTTCGCTTACAATAAAAGCTCCGATGTTTCTTTTTCGGTTACCGTGAGAAACCAAGAAGGCACAGGTTCTGGTTATGTTGACCAAAGCTTTAACGATGTAGCTAAGATGGATACGTTGGCTTTAACCAAAATTGCGGCTAAAAAAGCAACCGGTTCTGCAGGTGCAAAAGCCATTGAGCCGGGTAAATACACGGTGATTTTAGAGCCTTTAGCTGCTAGCGATATGTTGGGCAACATGTTTAGAGGTTTTGATGCTCGTAGTGCTGATGAAGGCAGAAGTTTCATGAGTAAAAAAGGTGGTGGAACCCGATTGGGTGAGCAACTTTTCTCAGAAAATGTAAACCTTTATTCAGATCCTATGAACCCAGATATCCCATCTGCAACATGGAATGGCGACGGTTTAGCGCTTAAAAGAACACAATGGGTTGAAAAAGGAGTGGTTAAAAACTTGGCTTATTCTAGATATTGGGCAGCAAAAAAAGGAGTGGAGCCAGTTCCGGGTGGTCGTAATTTCATCATGGAAGGCGGAAATAAATCTCTTGAAGATTTAATCAAAGGAACCGAAAAAGGAATTTTAGTTACTCGTTTTTGGTACATCCGTTCGGTAGATCCTCAAACTTTACTCTTAACAGGCTTAACTCGTGACGGTACTTTTTACATCGAAAACGGAGAAATCAAATTCCCAATCAAGAATTTCAGATTCAATGAAAGTCCGGTAATCATGCTAAACAACGTAGAAGAATTAGGTAAGCCAGTAAGAATGGGTAACTTAATGGTTCCACCAATGAAAATCAGAGACTTTACTTTCACGTCACTTTCAGACGCAGTTTAGGATGTCTTTGTCAAGCTGAGTGGAGTCGAAGCTTCCCTTTATAAGTTTTCGACTTCGTTCAATTTGATTCAGTAAACATTTAAAAAAGTAATTATGGCGTTTTAACACGCTTTCCTCGCCTGTACCATTCGGGCAGGCGCTAAATCTTTTCCCAGAAAAAGGGATAAAGCCTGCCCGTCCGTTCAGTCGGGGATGCCGCTCCAATCGTTAACGCAAAAATGTCATTAATTTAAGATTGTGAATAATCCAAAACGTAATTCTAAAATAAAATGCGAAGAAGAGACTTTTTATACTTAACCGGAGTAGGCGCTGGAGCAGCTTTAATGCCGAGTGCATTATTAGGAAACTCCATTTCTGTAGAACAAGCTTTAAACCCGGTAGATGTAGCTTTAAAAAAGAAAATGGCTGATGTTGCACTCAACACAGCAAAATCTTTAGGCGCAACTTACGCCGATGTTAGGATAGGAAGATACCTTAACCAAGTGATAGCAACTCGAGAAACCCGAGTGCAAAATATTGCCAATACAGAATCTTACGGGATGGGTATCAGAGTAATTGCCAACGGAAGTTGGGGTTTTGCAGCAACAAATATTTTAGATAATGATAACATAGCCAAAACTGCAAGTTTAGCGGTAGCCATAGCCAAAGGAAACTCTAAATTATTGACCGAGCCAGTAAAACTAGCCCCTCAAAAAGGATATGGCGAGGTAAGTTGGAAAACTCCAATCGAGAAAAACGCATTTGAAGTTCCTATCAAAGAAAAAGTTGATCTTTTGTTAGCCGTTAACGCTGCCGCATTAAAAGGAGGAGCCAAATTTGTGAACTCCAATATTTTTATGGTAAATGAGCAAAAGTATTTTGCATCTTCAGATGGCTCATACATAGACCAGGATATTCACCGCATTTGGCCAACATTTACAGTCACCAAAACCGATGCTGCCAATGGAAAATTCGAAACCCGTAATGCATTAAGCGCCCCAATGGGTTTAGGATTCGAGTATTTAAGCCCAAAAGATTCCGAGAAAATCAAAGGTGGCCCAGTAACGATGTACAAAAAGCGGTACGACATGATGGAAGATGTGATTGAAGCCGCCGCACATGTAGAAGAAAAATTAAAAGCAAAACCAGTAGAGCCTGGTAAATACGATTTAGTTTTAGATCCAAGTCATCTTTTCTTAACCATACATGAGTCAGTGGGGCATCCAACAGAGCTCGACAGAGTTTTAGGTTACGAAGCCAATTATGCAGGAACCAGCTTTTTAACCTTAGATAAATGGGAAAGCAAAAAATTCAATTTCGGTAGTAAACTGGTGAATATTTTAGCAGATAAAACCGAAGAAGGTTCTTTAGGAGCAGTAGGTTATGATGATGAAGGCGTAAAATGCGGCAATTGGAACATCATTAAAGACGGTATTTTGGTAAATTATCAAACCATCAGAG
Source organism: Sphingobacteriales bacterium (assembly GCA_014763615.1). Lineage (GTDB taxonomy): Bacteria > Bacteroidota > Bacteroidia > Sphingobacteriales > Sphingobacteriaceae > Pseudopedobacter. The sequence continues at coordinate 81,677 of JACXVB010000012.1, forward strand.
ACCAAGCCCATATTTTAGGTTTAACAGCATCTCAAGGCTGTTGCTATGCCGATAGTTGGAACAGCATTCAATTCCAAAGAATGCCGAATGTTTCTTTAGCTCCAAGTAGTACACCAATGAGTGCTGCCGAAATGGTAAAAGGGGTAGAAAAAGGTATTTATATGTTTGGCCGAAACTCTTATTCTATAGATCAACAGCGTTATAACTTCCAATTCAGTAGTCAGTTAGCTTATGAAATTAAAGAAGGTAAAATAGTAGGCATGTTAAAAAACGCTGCTTACCAAGCCAACACCCAAGAATTTTGGAATTCATGCGCACAACTCTGCGATAAAAACGACTACCGTTTAGGCGGAACTTTCTCCGATGGAAAAGGTCAACCCGGACAAGTAAGCGCCGTATCACATGGCAGTCCCACTACTCGTTTCAATGGCGTAAATGTTATCAATACAGGTAGAAAAATTGGGTAAAATGAGGAAGGCACCCCGATAGCTATCGAGATAACACGCTTTCCTAGGTAATTCCAGATGGGCACTGTATGTGTATCTTTATCTCCCTAAAAATAATAAAACCTGCCTGAAAGTTCAGGCAGGATTAATCGTAAATCAGTCAACTTATTTTAGGATGATTCAAATCTAAAATAAAATAGGCAACTCGTTAAAGCCTACATATTGTGATCTTAAAATCGAATATAGATTCTTAGGGTATCCCTTAATTCAAAGTTTCTCGCTCATTTTTTTAGGATGCCCATATTATAAAATTTACTTTATTTTTCCATTAAAAAAGTAAAACTTATATAAATTTATAATCATAGCCTTCCAGTTGGGAAAGCAAGTTACTCGGTTGGTCTGTGGCGGTAACCCTACCTTCAACTTTTGGAGAAACTGGTGAATGAACAGCTAAATATTCAGTTAATATTTGGTGCAGTGTGGCTTCCAGTTTTCTTGGATTTTTAACATTTTCAACCCTGCACAAAGTATCGTTAGGATCGCCTTCTCGCTCGCAAGCTACAATACTATAAGTCTTATCCAGTTTTAATTTTTGTCCTTTAACTTTAATCCAATTAAGTCTATTTCCTAATTCTTTACTTGAGGTAAAGTTGATTTCCATTCCAGAAAATCTCACTATCCAACCACCAAATCTATCTGCGGGGTCTTTGGCGAAAACATTATGTAATTCTTTTTCCATCCAATCCCACAATTGCTGTCCGGTAATTTCACCAGCTTTAGCATCACTATCCACTGGCAACATGTCCCATAAAAATTCATGAGTAATTTCTGCAATACCAGTTTTAGCATCAGGAACAAGTGGGGGGCAAAATCTAAATCCATTACTTAAGGCAATATCAGGTTTAAATTTCCACATAATAGCATCGGTAATCATATTATCCATAGGATTTTCCATTACATAATATCTTACTAGAGGCACTGTAGTTTTACCAATTACATGATCCAACGTTTTTTTGAATGGCTCGCGGGCTTTCCCTACCAAAGCAAGCATTTCTTCATCGGGCTTATAAAGAGTAGGGTCTACATCTAATAATTGATAATTGTGATCTTTAACGATTCCATCCTCGATAACAATATCTAATTTAGCAACAAAAGAAGCGAAAGCACCAGGCTCTGTTACCTTTGTGTACTTAGTTTCTATTGGTTTTCTCACTCTTTCATGTGTATCTGCTCCCAAAATATAATCAACACCATCAACTTCAATTTTATTTCCCAAATCTACTTGTTGAGATAAGCCCATATGAGTGACTAAAAAAACCATATCGCATTTTTCGTAATCTCTTAATATACGAACATATTTAGCTACGTTTAACTCTGGTTTAGTAAACTTTATACCTGCGCTGTAAGCAGGAGATTGTCTTTTTGGAGTTAGAGGATCATTATAACCAATGAAGCCAATTTTGATACCGCCTAAATGATCAACCCAATAGGGTGGAAACATTAAATCACCATTTTCATTATCTTTAGTATCATGGAACATATTGGCACAAATTTTCTGTGCTTGATAGGCCCCCATATCCTTACGCATCATCTCCTTGCCATAAACTACTTCCCAGTTTCCTGGTAAAACCAAATCATATCCTATATTATTAATCAAGGGCACAATAGCCTTTCCTTCGGTTAATGCAGCAACCGCACCACCCTGAAAGCAGTCTCCTCCATCAATAATTAAAGTGTTTTCTGGATTTTGGGATTTTAACGTTTTAAGCATCGTTTTTAAAACAGCAAATCCTCCTCGCTTTTTGAAAACTTCTTTGTCATTTTCCCAAAAAAACTCATCATGAGTATATAACTGTGCATGGATATCAGCAGTATGCAATAAACTAATATGTTTTGCTTTTCCACTTTTGATAGTTTGGCTTTTGATAATTTCTTTCGCATGATTTTCATCCCCAACAATGGCTGATGCGGTTTGAGGTAAACCAGAAAGCGCCAAACTAGCCAAACCGGCTGATTTAATAAATCCTCTGCGGCTTTGTCCGCAACTACAAGATGTATCTTTAATTTTTGTCATGATATCAATTTTAAGCTTTTTTGTTGCTTTTTAATTTTTTACTTTCTGAAATAGGTGCAAAAGGCCCGTATTTATGTTGCTTTTCACTGAACTTATCTGCATAAGGACCAAAAGGAAAATCAAATGGTTTTTTATCAATTTGTTTCCAATCCTTAGATTGATCTTTATGAGGCCGAGGTTGAGAATTTACAAATGCTGCAACGTCCCAAGATTCTTCATCAGTTAATAAAGGGTTCTCGTAATTAATTCCAAAAGGCATATTATTTTTAACGAAACCAGCAAAATTACTTAGTCTGTATAAGCCTGCTCCGTCATTGTAACTGTTATTACCCCACAAAGGTGGATAGGTATATTCTTTTCCTGAGGCGGCCAATAAACCCTCGCCATTTTTACCGTGGCAACTTACACAATTATTTAGATAAACCGCTTTACCTTTAATTGGGTCGGCTGCTCTATCCAGAAAAGCTAATTTCTCAACACCTGAGTTCTTTGGTTTTACCCCTTTTTTAACATCCTGTCCTAACCATTTGATGTAAGCTACCATGGCCTTCATTTCTTTAGAAGTGGTGTCTAATTTCGTGCCGTTTAAACTTCTTTGAAAACAGCCATTTATCCTTCCCGAAATGGATACCATGGTATTAGATCGAGCTTTAAATTGTGGATAGGTAGAGGCTACAGCCGATAAATTTAAACCAAATGATTTCTTACCAGCATCATTATGACAGTTTTGACAATTCATCCCATTAGATATGGCCATCACACTACCTTTAGGACCCAAATATTTGGACGTATGAACAATTAATTCTTTTCCGTATAAAATTTCCTCCCCTTTTGTACCCTTAGGAATGGTACTTTCTGATGGTGCTTTCCATAGGTTTGCCAATACGCGATTTTTTACCTTACCCGTTTTGGATGCTGATTTTGAAACCTGATTTGGTGAAAAATTAAAATTGGTGTTACGAAAAAACAGTACAGTTGCAAAAACACCGACTACTAAAATGAATAATGTTGAGATCACCAAAATAGACCTTGATAGATTGATTACAGACTCATCATTATCCTCTAAATTTATTTTCATTAGGAAACTATTAAAGAATTAATAAAAAAAACAGATTAACTTAGTTTGGTACTTAAAAGTAGCGAAAATTAGATGATTAAAAAAAAAAATCATGTAACAAAAGTCACATAACAACGAAATTTTAAACTTTTTGTTATGTCGATCATCTTTATTAAGTATCCAATTCTTGAAAAGATTTTTTAAAATTTATAGGTGTTTGATTTTCATACTTCCGAAAAAATTTGGTAAAATAGGAATTGTCTTCAAAGCCTAAATAATAGGCAATTTCGGATATATTTTTCTCTTCGTACAGGAGCAATCGTTTTGCCTCTAATAAAATTCTATCTTTTATAAGCTCACTAGCTGATTTTTTTAGGGTCTTTTTACAGATTGCATTTAAAGAACTGGCACTAACTTTTAATTCGTCTGCATAGTGCTTAAGTAAATGCTTTTCCTTAAAATGTAAATCTATTTTACGTTGAAATTGATTGATGATTTGAATGCTTTGTTTATTTTCATGTATTGATACAGTATCAAATACTCTGTTTAATTTGATTAACAAAATATTTAGAAAAAATCTCAAGGTTTTATCATAATCTTGAAACTTACATTTATACTCCAATTCCATCATTTTTAAAATATTGAAGTACTTCGTGAAGTTTCTTAAAGGGATTTGGTGGACAGAATTAGGATTTTGGTAAGTAAGAAAAAAAAACTCGCTCAATTGATTATTTTGGTAATTAAGATTAAAGAAATCAGTCTCAAAAAAAACAATATATCCCTTTAAATTCTTGAAATCAGTCCATTGATGAACTTGGTAATTACGCATACACGTGATTGATTGAGGTGTGATCTCTTGTTCTTTAAAATCAATGATGTGTTTTCCATAACCATCCTTATTAAAAAAGATCATAAAATAATTGTGCCGATGAGGGTAAAGCGGCAAGTTACTTTGTGCAAAAAAGTCGGATGTTTTTTTAATAGAAAAACCAATATTACTATTGGTTAATTTATTGCAGTTGATTGATTTTATCTCCTCTGCTAGCATTTTTGGATTAAGCCAAAGACGTGATAATATAATAAATGGCCCAACCAAAAAATACTGTAATACCGGCCCATCCCCATGAAGGAATACTCGTAGGGCTTTCACTTCCATCAATCAGAAATTTTTTCTGATTACCTTTACTGTAAGCATTAATCATTAAAGGTAAAACACCATCAATAACGTCATGATCTTTAAGTCCCTCAATATCAATAGCAGGCCCGTTTCTTACTGTGAATGTAATAATACGTATCCCTTCTCTACCTGTTGGATCTTTACTTACAATCTTTAAGATATGCTTTCCATCTATTAATTTTCTGGTATCTAATTCAAAGTTAATAGGAGTTTCAAACTCACCAATAGGTTGAGGTTCTTCATCTATAAAAATTTTGACTGTACTTTTTGCAGACATATTATTCAAATTCTAAGAATACTCTTTTAATGTGGCTTTGCTCTTTCTCTCCTGGTTTAATAATCCATTTGATGGCAAAAAATAAAGAAAAAACAGTAATGAGTACTGTAATACCAATAATCAAATAATCGTAATTACTGTCTGGGCCAGCTCCATGACCTATGCCTTGCAATAATTTTGGCTTCTGCTTTTCACACATCTCACAAGCAAAAGTTAAACCTGTACTGTAGATTAAAACTAGTAATAAAATGCCTACTTTTTTCATGATGATATAAATTTATAGAGGTCACACGTTAGTTACCTATAATTTGAGTTTGATAAATCTTACCAGTATTGACCATTTTTTGAATGAGATTATTGAATATGGTTTCTTTGCTA
>JACXVB010000013.1 GCA_014763615.1 Sphingobacteriales bacterium
AGCATAACTGTAATCTCTTTGAGTACGCTTAACATACTCATTCTCTTTTTTTTCTTTCATAACATTACTTTTTATGTAACGCTATTTTAGGACGGGACATCCTATTAAATCAAAAAAGCCACTTAAAAACTAGGTGGCTTTTTTATTTTATTTAGAATTCTGCATTTTTTGGGAAACGAGGGAAAGGAATCACATCTCTAATATTGGTCATGCCGGTTACGAAAAGCACTAAACGTTCAAAACCTAAACCAAAGCCAGAGTGTGGGGCAGTTCCAAATTTTCTGGTATCTAAATACCAGTATAATTCATCTTGTGGAATGTGCATTTCCTCCATTCTTTTTTGGAGATAATCTAAACGCTCTTCCCTTTGTGAGCCGCCTACCATTTCTCCAATTCCAGGGAATAAAATGTCCATGGCTCTCACCGTTTTCCTACCCTGTTCATCAGGCTCATTCATCCTCATATAGAATGATTTGATATCAGCTGGATAATCAGTTAAGATTACAGGTTTTTTGAAGTGTTTTTCTACCAAATAACGCTCATGTTCTGATTGTAAATCAGCACCCCATTCATCAATTAGGTATTTAAACTGCTTTTTCTGATTTGGTTTAGAGCGTTTTAGAATTTCAATAGCTTCTGTATAAGTGATTCTTTCAAAATCATTTGTTAAACAAAATTGCAACTTTTCCATTAAGCTAAATTCACTGCGTTCTTGTTGCGGTTTATTCTTTTCCTCATCTGCTAATCTTCCTGCTAAAAAGCTCAATTCATCCTTACAATGCTCAATCGCATAGTTGATGGTGTATTTTAAAAGTGCTTCAGCCAAATTCATGTTATCTTCTAAATCGGCGAAAGCCACCTCAGGCTCAATCATCCAAAACTCAGCTAAATGACGAGTAGTATTAGAGTTTTCGGCTCTAAAAGTAGGCCCAAAGGTATAAATCTCACCTAAAGCCATTGCACCCAATTCTCCCTCTAACTGACCAGAAACGGTTAAATTGGCAGATCTTCCGAAGAAATCTTCTTTATAATCTATACTACCATCTTCATTTTTAGGTGTATTTTCAAAAGGTAAGGTGGTTACTTTAAACATTTCGCCGGCACCTTCAGCATCTGAAGCGGTAATGATAGGCGTATGTAAATAAACGAAACCACGCTCGTTAAAAAATTGATGAACAGCAAATGCCAAAGCGTTACGAACCTTAAAAACTGCATTAAAAGTGTTGGTTCTGAAACGTAAATGCGCAATCTCTCTTAAAAATTCTAAGCTATGTTTCTTAGGTTGCAAAGGGAATTTTTCTGCATCACTTTCTCCTAAAATCTCTATGTTGTTGGCTTTAATTTCTACGGTTTGTCCTTTTCCTAAAGATTCTACCAAAAGACCAGTAGCCGCAATAGCAGCTCCGGTGGTGATTTTCTTCAAGATATCATCAGAAGTATTGGCAAAATCAACTACAATTTGCAGATTGCTCATGCAAGAGCCATCATTTAAAGCTATAAATTGATTATTTCTAAACGTTTTTACCCAACCCATCACCTTAATTTCTCGGTTGTAAGTGGTGGATTTTAGTACATCTGCTATTTTCTCTCTTTGAATCATGAACTGCTTTTATTATCGAGGCGTAAAAATACAAACCTTTCTTTGATTCTTTAAAAGATTCACTATTTTGATTGAAAAATCATAAAATCAAATGAAACAATATTTAATTTATGCTTGGGACGGAGACGATAAACAAGCTTTAGAAAGAAGAATGAGCATTCGTCAGGCGCATTTGGCAGGCGGAAAACAACTTAAAGCCAATGGCAATTTCATTTTAGGAGGAGCGATGCTTAACGCAGAGGGACAAATGATTGGCTCAACCATGATTCTGCAATTTGAAACGGAAGAAGAATTTGAACATTGGAAAAACACCGAGCCTTATATTTTAAATGGTGTTTGGAAGAAGGTAGAAATTCATCCGTTTAAAGTGGCAAACATTTAAAATGTTAATTTTTGTTAAACTGCTGTACTTAAAAAGATAATCATTAAACCTTTCGGATGATTTTGATTCCTAATATCAGTTTTAAAATTAAAATAAAAGGTTATGAAAAATTTAAGAAAGACTTTAGCTACAACGGCTATATTATCAATGATGGTAACATTTGGAGCGATGGCACAAAGCTCATCTGATTCTACTCAAATGAAACATCCACATCAAATGAAAGCAGGGGGAAAGATGATGGCAAAATTATCGGAAGATCAAAAAGCGATGATGAAAGCTAATAGAGAAATGGCTAAATCTGATATGGAAGCTTTTAAAGCTACTTTAACTGCCGATCAAAAGAAAATTATGGAGGATAAAAGTTTAAATCCAAAAGAAAGGATAAAAGCTTTAGAAAAAACTCTAAATGCAGACCAAAAAGCGATGTGGAAAAAAAATCAAGAAGTAAGAAAAGAAAGAGAAGAAAAGTTTAGAGCGACATTAACTCCGGAGCAAAAAGAGGCCATGAAGGAAAAAGGACATCAAATGATGAAAGCGAGAAGAGGTTCTAAACCCACTCCAGCAAGTAATTCTTAGAATCATTAAAATTTCATAAAAAAAGCCGTTACGATTATCGTAACGGCTTTTTTTATGATTCATATCGGCTTAAGCCAAAACTTCTGAAACTAAAGTTGCAGCTTCTTTTAATAAGATGGCAGAGAAAACTTTTAGGCCAGACTCATCAATTAATTTTTTAGCTTCTTCGGCATTTGTGCCTTGTAAACGCACAATAATAGGGACTTTAATGTTTCCTAATTCTTTGTAAGCATCAATCACACCTTGCGCAACTCTGTCGCAACGTACAATTCCGCCGAAAATATTAATTAAGATAGCTTTAACATTTGGGTCTTTTAAAATGATATTGAAAGCAGCTTTAACCGTTGTTGCATTAGCAGTTCCACCCACATCTAAAAAATTTGCAGGCTCGCCGCCAGCAATTTTGATGATATCCATGGTAGCCATTGCTAAGCCAGCACCATTTACCATACATCCTACGTTTCCATCTAATTTTACATAGTTTAAGTTAGAGGCTGATGCTTCTACTTCTGTTGGATCTTCTTCGCTAGTATCACGCATGGCTGCATAATCAGGATGACGGTATAAAGCGTTATCATCCAAATTTACCTTAGCATCTACTGCTAAAATTTTATCATCAGATGTTTTCAATACAGGGTTGATTTCAAACATCGATGAATCGGTAGCTTCATAAGCTTTATAAAGTGCAGTGATAAATTTGGTCATATCTTTAAAGGCAGCACCAGACAAACCTAAATTAAAAGCAATTTTACGGGATTGAAAAGCTTGTAAACCTACTTTTGGATCAATTTCTTCTTTAAAAATTAATTCTGGAGTTTTGTCTGCCACCTCTTCAATGTCCATTCCACCTTCGGTAGAATACATGATGATATTTCTTCCGGTTGAACGATTCAATAATACCGAAATATAAAATTCTTTAGTTGGAGATTCTCCGGGATAGTAAACATCCTGAGCGATTAATACTTTGTTTACTTTTTTACCTTCCGGACCAGTTTGGTGAGTAACCAACTGCATCCCAATAATTTCAGATGCTTTTTGTATTACTTCTTCTAAATTCTTAGCCAATTTCACGCCTCCACCTTTTCCTCTTCCTCCGGCATGGATTTGTGCTTTCACCACTACCCAATCAGAATTAAAATCTTCTTTCAATTTTTTTGCAGCTTCTACTGCTTGTTCTGGGGTTTCTGCAACAATACCTTCTTGTATGCGCACACCAAAACTTTTTAGAATTTGTTTACCTTGATATTCGTGAATGTTCATCTCGTAAAAATTTGACGTGAAATTACAAATACCATGTTATATAAAAAACCGAAATGCCAAATTATTTATCTTGCTAATGGTAACATCAAGAAGTTTTGCGCTTGCTAATTTCATCTCTAATTTTAGCAGCTTTTTCATAAGCTTCTTCTTTTAAGGCCTCATGTAATTTAGTTTGGAGTTCTTCGATAGAGAAGGAAGTATAATTTACAGAAGCTTTTGGTTTTGTTTCGTCAACTGGTTCAATATTATCTAAAAAGACAAAATCGTTCCCTTCTATCACAATTCCGGCAGAACCTAAGATAAATTCATAAGTATAAATTGGGCATTGAAACCTAACGGCTAAAGCTATGGCGTCAGACGTTCTAGCATCAATTTCCATGTTTTTTTTACCATCATTACAAATAAGCTTGCTATAGAAGATTCCATCTACTAAGTTGTAAATAATCACTTCTTGGATATGGATATGATAAGCTTCGGCAAAAGATTTGAATAAATCATGCGTTAACGGACGACTTGGAGTCATTTTCTCTATTTCTATCGCGATAGCTTGTGCCTCAAAACCGCCAATGATAATCGGCAATCTTCTTCTTCCGTTTACTTCTCCCAAAACCAAAGCGTAAGCACCCGATTGCGTTTGGCTATAGGATAGACCAATGATATCTAATTTCAGTTTTTTCATATCAATTGCTTTTCTTTTAAGAAAAGGTGCTTTAAAATAAAGCCGAAAAAATCTCGGCTTTATTTTGTGGTGCGAATTTAAGCATTCAATTTTAAAGATTTAACTGCTGCTATCATTTTTGGTACAATCTCAAAAGCATCGCCAACGATTCCATAATCTGCTACTTTAAAGAATGGTGCTTCAGGATCTTTATTAATGACCACGATAACTTTAGAAGAGGAAACTCCGGCCAAATGCTGGATAGCTCCAGAAATACCTATAGCAATATATAAATTTGGACTTATAGTAATACCCGTTTGACCAACGTGTTCACTGTGTGGGCGCCAATCGGCATCAGAAACTGGTTTAGAGCATGCAGTTGCAGCTCCTAATAAATTAGCTAATTCTTCAATCATTCCCCAGTTTTCTGGTCCTTTTAAGCCTCTACCACCACTTACTACTAATTCTGCATCTGGAAGGGAAACTTTATCGGTTGCTCTAACAATTTCTTTGATGATGGTTTTGAAATCAGAATCTTTAGCCTCATCACTAAATTCTTCAATGCTGGCAGTACCACCAACTTCTTCTACTTTATAAGCATTTGGGGTTAAAGAAATCACCTTGATAGGAGAGTGCATTTCTACAGTAGCAAAAGCTTTATTAGAGAAAGCAGTTTTCTTTACAGAGAATTTACCTTCTGTTTGCGGTAACTCAATGGCTCCATCAGCAACAGCAGCCTCTAATTTCACTCCAATTCTTGGTGCTAAGCCTTTTCCGGAAAAAGAATTGGATAAAACCACTACTTCGGCATTTTCTTTTTTAGCAGCCTCAGCAATTACACTTGCATAAGCTTGATTCACGAAACTTTTTAAGCGTTCGTTATTGATGTGTAAAACCTTTTCAGCACCATATTTACCTAAATTTTCTAACTCAGCATGAGCCACATTTCCGATAGAAATGGCTACTAAATTGGTGTTCAGTTTTTGAGCTATCGCTTTTGCGTAAGATACCGCTTCAAATATTGACTTTTTGAATTTGCCTTCGGCATTTTCTACATATACTAATACAGACATAATTTTCTTTTTTTAAGGAATAGATGATTAATTAAATCACTTTTGCTTCGCTGTGTAATAAATCGATTAACTTTTCAGGATTTGCAGCATCAACTAATTTTACAGTCCCTCTAGGAGCTGGTGTTTCAAATTTCACTATCTCTGATAAGGTTTTTACTTCTACAGGCTCTATTACACTTAAAGGTTTTGTTCTTGCCGACATGATTCCTCGCATATTTGGAATTTTCCATTCTGCAACACCTTCAGCAGTTCCTGCCACAAAGGGGAAAGGAATGGTTAAAATTTCTTTTCCACCTTCAATTTCTCTTTCAACCGTGGCTGAATTTCCATCAATAGTTAATTTTTTAATGATAGAAACAGACGGGATATCTAATAATTCGCCAATCATGGCCGGAACTTTAGCACCGTTGTAATCAATAGATTCTCTTCCGGTCAAAATCATATCATAATTCTGATCTTTCGCATAAGCTGCAATTTGCTTCGCCACAAAATAAGCATCATGTGGTACGGCATTCACTCTAACTGCGTTTGTTGCCCCAATAGCAAGAGCTTTTCTAATGGTTGGTTCGGTACTTACTTCTCCTACATTAATTACGGTTACCGTTCCGTTACCGTTCTCTGTCAGCTCGATAGCTCTAGAAAGCGCAATTTCATCGTAAGGATTCAATACAAATTGAACACCAGCCTGATTAAATTGAGTGTTGTCGTTAGTAAAAGTTATTTTTGTGGTCGTATCGGGTACGTTACTAATACAAACTAAAATTTTCATCATTTTATCTTTTGTTTTTTAATAGTGATGAATAATCATGATTATTGATTAATTTTTGGCAATTCATGATTGTTTCATATAATTGGTTTTTTGCAAATTTAATGAATTAAGTGGATTATAAAATGGCTATCAACAGACTAGAGCAATTGCTGGAATTTTCTAAAAATGAACCTCACGATCCTTTTTTAAAGTATGCTTTAGCTACTGAATACCTCCGATTAAATAACCCTGAAAAGGCATTATGGTTTTATCTAGATTTGGTCAATCAACATCCAGATTATATCGGAACTTATTATCACTTAGGTAAATTGTATGAACAATTGCAACAGTCTGATAAAGCATTAGAGATTTATGAGCAAGGTATCGCGATAGCAAAAAAAATAAAAGATCAACATGCGTTAAATGAGCTTTTAGGTGTTTACAACAGCTTACAAGATGAACTTAACGATTAAGAATTGAAATACAAAAAGCTTATATTTATAGGAGATGTTCTCGCATTTATGCTCACTTCTTTTGGAGGGCCGCAAGCACATTTTGCTATTTTGCTAAATGATTTCGTTAAGAAAAGAAAATATCTTACCGAAGAAGAGTTAATGGAGTTGTACGCTTTAACTCAAATTTTACCCGGTCCATCATCTACTCAAACCTTAATAGGTATTGCTTATAAGATTGGCAAAATACCTCTAGCTCTATTCACTTTTTTTATTTGGGTTTTACCTTCTGCCGCCGCCATGTGCTTTATTGCAATTAATTTAGTACAATTTTCAAGTCATGCGGAATTTGTTAAGGTGCTATCATTTATACAACCCATTGCTTTAGGAATTGTGGCCTATGCGGCTTATGCTTTCGGGAAAACAGCTTTAAAAACAGAAATAAGCATTATTTTAGCAGTTGGTGCTGTTGCAGCAAGCTTAATTTTAAGAAGCGCATTTGCTTTTCCAATTCTGATTTTGTTGGGAGGAATTATCAGCTCGGCCTTAGAAGTTAAAGATGAGGAAAATGAATTGAGGGTAAAGCTTTTCACCAACATCAATACCAGAAAAGTAGCTTATTTTATCGGCGTCTTATTATTTTTTGGCTTATTAGGAGCCATCATTAATAGAACATCTCCATTTAGTTTACCCATCAGGCTTTTTGAGAACTTTTACCGTAACGGGATTCTTATTTTTGGTGGTGGGCAAGTACTTGTTCCTTTGATGTACACAGAATTTGTAGATGTAAAACATTATTTAACCGGACAAGAATTTCTTTCTGGTTTTGCTTTACAGCAGATGATACCCGGTCCTACATTTTCATTCACTTCATTTCTTGGAGCCTTGTCTTTAGGAAATAGAGGTTATGGGATATGGGGACAAATATTGGGCAGTCTTATAGCTGTTGTTGGTATTAATGCACCAGGGATAATTTTAATCTTATTTATTGTTCCATTTTGGAACGATTTAAAGAAAATCACTAGAATTAAACGGTCTTTAAGTGGGATAAATGCGGTAGCCGTTGGTTTTATGATTGCGGCATTCTTATTACTTTTACAACCAGTAGGGTTAAGCTATTTAAATTTCACGATTATATTTGTTACTTTTTTAATCTTGAGATATACCAAGATTAAAACACCTTATATTATTTTAACCGGAATATTTTTAGGCGTGATGATGGCTTAAGATAAATTGCCAGTAAACTTCAATCTGATACCAGCTTGAAAGTTCTGAATGGTTTTAAAAATTTCTTTCAAGGTCACTATTTCTATTTTAGTAAGCGATTCCAGTTCCACAAAATTACTAGGTGCTTTATGATCTTTAATGATGTCTCTGGCTTGCTTTTTTAGTCTCAAAGCTATTAAATAGTAATAAGATTGCATCAATTCATTAAACTGTTCATCAGAAAAAATCCCTGCCTTTCTTAAAGCTTTTAATCTTTCACCGGTATTTTCTCTTTTGAAAATCCGGGTTTGTAATGCCTAAACACGTACCAAATCTATGATAGGTGTCTTCTATCCAACTTTTATAATTTCTTTTCCAATGAGAGAGCGAGTGTGTCCATTGCGGATTGGAAGCCATATAACCGCCATCACAATACACAAAACCAATATCATTTAAACGGTCTGAGACTTTAGTGGCAAAATCTAGAAAATAAGCTCGCACCAATTCTCTTTGCTCATTAGCTTTATCCTCATAAATGATGGCACTATCTTGATCAGTTTTTAAGGTTTGTTCCTTTCTTCCTTCACTTCCTAAAGCAATGAAAACAAATTTAGCAGGTGGCATTCCAATTTACAAAATTACTCTTTAATCAAGTTTTGCCTGAAAATCGGTGATTAATCCTTTACCAAACGTACTGACAATCCGTTGCCTTTTTTTCCTAAAGCTGAATCAAAAGGAGAATCATCATAAGATAAATTCCGATTTAAACCAAAACTTTCTTGCTCTGACGAGCTCCAGAAATAGGTAAACGTTCCCTTATCTTCATAGAAACCTTCCGATGTTATTATCCCAGCAGGTAGTCCTTCAAAACCACTTTCGCCGTAATTTATATTAAGATTCAGCATCTCCCAATCGTATATACTTTTTAGTTTTATTGTTGCTTTTTGTGCACTACCCAATGTGCTTACTAGGATATTCCATTCCTTATCAGTAGGGACATGCCAACCTTTTGGGGCAATACCTCTTTTATCGGTTATGGCGTACCAGTTATAGAGATTCCCATAAGCTTTCTCATCTGATGATTTGTCCCATGAAACAAACATCGGTTTTCCTTCACTACCTGCTTTTATCCACTCTTCCATATTCTTAGCCTCTGGAATTGGGTCTCCGTTTTGAAAGGTAGTTGTTAAAAGATTTTCGGCCGTCCAAATTTGTGTGCCGATTTTTACTGTTTCATAAGCAAAACCATTCTTATCACTTACCTGTGCATGGCTTAAAAAGCTGATAAATAACGCTGTTAAAAATAAAATTCTTGTTTTCATTTGACAACTAATTAGTTAGGAATTAAGACCACGTCTGAAACCATTTTGGGTTGTGGTTTTGACAAAATTGATTTTACGATTGAAATCAATACGCCATTTGAAGTACTTTCTAATGCTGAGATTCTTTCGTTTGCTTGCGTTAAATTGGGTTTATCTACCAAAAAAGTGTTCCCAGACAATTTGAACAAGTTTTTATCTTTCCCGCTTATGAAATAAATAGCATTCCCTGAAAAAGCAATTTCTTGGTACATCCGGGTTGTTCCAGATGTTATTGGGATGGCTGAAGGTATGCTGATTCCAGTTTTGACCACCTCTATTGCAGTTCCGTTGAATTTATAAATATCTAAAATATCTGTATTGTATCTGCGAACTACTATATAAGGATTGGATAAATTATTTGGATTTTTATATAGACGAATGGAATGCTTGTATTCAAAACTTAAACTTGTTCCTACACTTCCAATTCCTGTTAGCGAAGTTATCGCACTAAAAGTTGAGCCATTATAACTGATGATGTTAATCTTACCATTGTCTGGAGTGGTATTAAAACTCAACCAAGCCCAAAAAATCTTGTCCGTATTACCCACTTTTGAAGCGTGATTTGTTGTGGGAAGATTGGTCATCACACCTTGTACCCAGTCCATTTGGCTTACTGTCGTACCATTCCAAACACCTGTATTTGGATTGTAATTATAAAGCATAGGATGTCCATAATTAGAATTTAATCCCATACTCAACATAAAAAACTGATTATTTAACTGTCCCATATAGCCTTGATTTGCACTTGCTGAAATAGGTCCATTATGAGTATTCAAAGTATGGTTGTGATACTTTAACCCAACATAGCCATAATTTCCTTCAAACATAGAACTACTATGGCTATAAGAAACCAAATTGTTGTTTGCCATAACCTCGAAATCATCATTAATATATTGCGACTGCAAGCCAACAGCTGTTGGGGTTTGTGGCGAAATAAAATCACCTTTACAATTAAG
This sequence comes from Sphingobacteriales bacterium, assembly GCA_014763615.1. Classification (GTDB taxonomy): domain Bacteria; phylum Bacteroidota; class Bacteroidia; order Sphingobacteriales; family Sphingobacteriaceae; genus Pseudopedobacter. The sequence continues at coordinate 10,273 of JACXVB010000013.1, forward strand.
CACCGCACCACAACTTTGCATGCTTTGACCAAATAAAGTGTATGTTGCCAAGACAGTAACATTACCATTTTGCTCCATTATTTTATTGATTTCAGCCGCTTGATTGTTGTTATTAGCCGTGTTTCCTTCGGTTGGGGGATAATAGTATAATCTGAATTGAAAGGTTGCGCCATTGGCCAAATAAAAACTTTTGTCTGGATCAATTTCTTGCGAAATTGTACTTGTATTAATATTGCTCGTTCCATCGTCTGAAGGTGAACAAGAATGCAAAGCCAAAGAAAAGACTAATATCAGGTGGTAAATTATTTTTTTCATTTTTTTTGTGTTTTTAGAGATGATAATGAAATACTTAACCTACCCGATTGATTTTAATTCTCTGTCAGCATCACTATTATTTGGAGCAACACTTGCATTACAACTATTTCCCCACGCAATATGGAATGTGATATGACTACCAGAAAATGGGATTCCTGAAATTTCAACATTATCTGCATTGGCATTAAAATTAAATGCAAAGAAAAGTAAACCTATTACTTTGTCTAAAAATATCTTTTTTATACTCATCTTGTTGTATGTGAATAATCAAAGATGTGTAGTTATTTAATGGAAGTAAATACGTGAAAATACTTATTTTTAATTTTTTAATTTTTTGTTAAATTACTATTAATCAATATTTTATTTATTTTTATGATGCAAATTCAAAAAACAATTATTTTTTTAAATAAGTATTTAAATAGGAAATAAAGTGAACTCTATCTAGAATCACAAAAAAAATGGTGCTATTCCATTTTGATGATTGGATGTATTTTAGACCTGTATAACTAGCCAATAAAACATTGGTCCTTTTTAAAAGGTCAGGAAATATCTTATCGTTATCAATATGTCAGTTATTGCGCACTTTGCTACGATTAAGTATTTTAATTTGATATAAATATTGACTATCAATTTATTTAATGCAGAAATTACATCATTTGCGAACTCCATTAAAACTGTTTCTTATTCCGAACTAGGTAAAGTAGAATTCATCAAGAGCATCAATGATTAATTACTTAAAGTTAAAAATCATTGATTTATCGGTTAAACGCTTTCTAGATACTTTATTTTTACCGAATGGATATGTTCTAACAAAGTTAGAATTTTATTCACCTCAGTTTGATTAATGGCAATTTTTAAACTACAAGATAAATCAAATTGATAATTGCTGCTTTCTAATTGTTCTTCTTTGATAAGACTCATCACATCATTCATTTGCGCATAATCAAAGTAGATTTGGTAAATGTCTTGCACTCTTTTTTCAATGATTTCAGCTTGCGTTAGAGCCTCTTCTGTTGCACTTTTATAAGCATGAATCAAACCAGGAACACCAAGTAATGTGCCTCCAAAATAACGCACCACTACCACCAAAATGTTAGTTAAATCTTGGGATAATAAAACATTTAAAATCGGGCGACCTGCTGTTCCAGAAGGTTCACCATCATCATTCACTCTAAAAACAGAACGATTAGGCGTTAAACGATAAGCATAACACCAATGCCTTGCTTTTGGATGTTGATTTTTTAAATCGGCAATAATTTCTTTGAGTTTCTCTTCTTGATGAAAAGGATAGGCGTAGGCGATAAATTTACTGCCTTTATCTCTAAAAATTCCTTCTGTAGGAGTTTTGATAGTTTGATATTTATCCTCAAATAACATTCGGTAAATTAAGAATTAGGATGGCAGCAAAGGCCAACACTAAACCAATAATATTTAATCGGCTTAATTTTTCTTTGAATAAGATGATACCTACTAAAGAACCTAAAGCAATTACGCCAATATCCAAAGAAGAAAAAACCACCGAAGGTTGATGACTTTCAATCTGCAAAGCTTTGATGTAAAAATAGATGGAACCGAAATTAAATAAACCCAAAACAACGCCGGCAAAAGCTGCTTTTATTTGAAAATTTAGCGTTCCTTTAATTCTCTGGAAAAGCAAACTCCCAAAGCCTAAAAAAGCAGCAATAGAAAAAATATAAACTAATGACGATGTGAAAGTTAACTGATCTAATTTAGTTAATAGATTAAGTAAAATATCAATTAAACCTGTTCCTAAAAACACAATAATGGGATACCAATTAGCCAATGATTTAAAATCTGTTTTTCCTGATGGTTTGGAAGCTATGATAGCCAACAGACCAATAGCTAATCCAATAATTTTTAGGGTTGTAGAAGTCTCACCGAATATTAAAAAAGCAGACAGAACGGGGATGACAACCGATAATCTTTGAGCTATTGAAGTGAGTACTATGCCAGAAGTTTCGATACTTTTTCCGATAAAGTAAAAGATAGAAATAAGCAAGATGGCAATGATGATAAATAACAACCATTCATTGTTTTTAGGTGTGATACTTAAATCGGGTTTGAAAAACAGGAAACAGAAAATTGCTGCCGTAGGATAATTAAACACAATAGCTTGATAGGCATTAGTATAATATCTTTTGAATAATTTAAAATTAATACTGACTACAACACTACAAAAAATAGCTAAAGCAATGTAAATCATTTGTTTGGTTTAAGAATAGTGAGTTGATCTTGACCGATTGAAATTTGTTCTTTTATATTTCCTTTAATTTGAGGAGCTTTAATTCCGCTTCCCCAAAAAGCAGGACTGCGGAAGATACGGGCTTCGTCCCACAAATTGGCATCAACAAAAGTTTGTAAAGTTTGAGCACCACCTTCAATGATAACAGATTGAATATCTTGTAGATAAAGCTGAAACAAGACATATTGCGGTAAGAAGTAATCAAAATCTTCTATAGAAACCCAAAGTGTTTTATCCTGAAAATCAGTTTTAACGGCATTGAAAACAAAAGTTTCTATACTATTATCAAAAACATTTAAGTGTGAGGGTAAATCTAAATTTTTATCAATAACCGCTCTTTTAGGATTTCTGCCATGAACTAAGCGAACGTTTAATTGAGGATTATCAGCTAATGCTGTATTTTTTCCTACTAAAACACAATCTTCTTGTGATCGCCATAAATGCACCAATCTCTTAGCTTCCTCGCCACTAATCCATTTCTGTTCTCCGTTTTCCAATGCAAAAAAGGCATCAGCAGTTTGTGCCCATTTTAGAATTACAAAAGGTCTTTGTTTTTGTACTCGTGTAAAAAAACGCTCGTTTAAAGTTTTACACTCTTCCTCTAAAATACCTGTTATTACATCTATACCCGCATTTTTCAGCTTCTCTACACCTTTTCCGTTTACACTTTCAAAGGGATCTAAAGCACCAATTACTACTCTTGGAATTTGATATTTAATAATTAAATCAGCACAAGGAGGCGTTTTACCAAAATGGGAGCAAGGCTCTAGAGTAACATAAATCGTGGCTCGTTTTAAAAGTTCTTCTGCATCTTCAAAACAATCTAAAACCTGTTGGATTGCGTTAACTTCTGCATGTGCTTCTCCATATTTCTGATGATAGCCTTCGCCGATAATTTTATCATCCATAACCACTATTGAACCAACCATTGGGTTAGGGCTTACACTACCTGCACCTAATTTTGCTAATTCGATAGCTCGTCTTATAACTATTTCATGTGGTAACACGTATCAAAGTTAAATTATTTTAATTGATGAGTTTATAAAAACATTATCTTCATACCCTATATGATTGGTTATTATGTCTTTATATTTCTGAGCACTTTTACTATTGGCTCAGATTCTACTTCCTTTAAAGATAGGGGATTGATTAAAAAAGACGTTATTATTAGAGCTTATGAAGCTTTAGATACCAATAATGGTAGTATAAATGTTATTAATCAGATTAATGAATTAGCTTATCAGCTACATCCTGCTGATTATCTCAAATCTTTTGAGCTGGCTAAAAAATCTTTAAAATTAGCTCGAAAACGCCATTATTTAAAAGGAGAAGCAGAGGCATTTCATTTGTTGGGGATTTCTTTTTATCACGTAGAAAATTATTTAATTGCCGATCAGTATCAAAATAGGTGTATTGAAATTGCCAAAAAAATTAAAAATTCTGAACTTTTAGCAAGGGCATATAATGCTAAAGGTTTGGCAGCTTATCATTTAGAAAGATACGAGAATGCGCATGAATATTTTCAAAAATCCCTAAATTATTTGAATAAAATTAGCCAAAATCATAGCTATAAAGGAGCTGTAATGCACAATATTGCCACATTATATGATGATGAAGAAAAAAGTAAAATGGCTCTTAAGTTTTTTGATCTGGCCATTGCCTTTAACCTGAAAAACCACAATGGATTATGGTTGGGGCAAAATTATTATGAAAAAGCCATTGCCTACCGTCATCTATCCAACTTTAAGGCTGCTATCCAAAATAGCAAAACATCAGTACATTATGCCAATAAGGTAAATGATGATAAAATGATTGTTCAAAACCTGATTTTACAGGGGAGTATCGCAATAGACTTTGGCGAGCTTTATAAAGCCCAATCACTTTTAGACAGCGCAAATCAGCTGGTATCTAAGAATCACTTTTCTAAACTCAGACTAGCAACGCTGAAAAGTCTATCTCAATTAGCGGAAAAAAGGAATGATTTTAAAAAATCTTTAGGCTTTGAAAGGGAGTATAATCGTTTGTATGATAGTTTATATAACGTAAATAGGTTTAAGCAATTAGATGAATTTAGAGCCTATTTTGATACCGAACAAAAACAAAAAGAAAATGAGCTTTTAAAGAAATTAAATCTCAATCAAAAGATACAGTTAGAGAATAGAAATTACTTTATTTTAGCTATTTTCTTACTACTTTCTTTAAGCATTTATTTGGCTTATCTCATTTATATCAATAATAAAAAAATCAGGAAAAGTAATCAGGTTCTAATTCATCAAAACGAAGAAATCAGCACTCAGAAATTAGAATTAGAAGAACTGAATCAACTTAAAAACAAGTTCTTTTCTATCATTTCTCATGATTTAAGAGGTCCGCTTTCTTCATTAAGTGCCATGTTAAAATTGTATGAAGATGGCCACATGAATGAAGAAGAGCTTAAAATATTCATGAGGGAATTAGATTATAATTTCGTAAATACCTCAAGCTTAGTAGATAATCTATTGGTTTGGGGAAAATCTCAGATGCAAGGTGAGGTGTTAAGCAAAAAGCGAATTAATCTGTGCCAGATGATAGATGATGCCATTTCTTTAATAAAAGTTCAACATAAAAAGAAACGGCTTAAAATTTACAATCACGCAGAGTTTTGTTATGCTTACGCCGATGCCGAAACGATGAGTGTAGTCATTAGAAACCTACTCAATAATGCTGCTAAGTTTACACCAGAAGGTGGTGAGATTACCGTAAGCTCTAAAAAAGAAGAGATGAATATTGTGGTTTGTATTAAGGATAATGGAGTTGGATTAAATGAAGAGCAAAAGAACGAAATCTTAAAACGATCTTTTCATACTTCAGTTGGGACAAATAAAGAAAAAGGTACAGGAATTGGATTGATGATTTGCCAGGAATTTATTGAGAAAAACGGCGGTAGATTCTGGCTAGAAAGTAAAAAAGGAGAAGGAAGTTCTTTTTACTTTAGCTTACCTTTGAAAAATTAACCTTCAGCCCTTGTTGCAAAATTTAGAAAAAGAGTTTATCCAAAACCTTTCATCAATTTATGATGAAAGTGAATTGAAGGTTTTATTCAAAATTTTACTTTCTCATATCTGTGGGCAAAAATATGTTCATTTTAATAATATTTTATTAGACGATTTACAAATCCAACAGTTTCAAGATGATGTTCAACAATTAAAGCAGAAAATCCCTTATCAATATGTTTTGGGAGCAGCAGAATTTTATGGATTAACTTTTAAAGTCAACCCTTCGGTTTTAATTCCGCGTCCGGAAACAGAAGAATTGGTGCATTTGATCATCAAAGAACAAAAAAACACAGCTATTCAAATTTTGGATATCGGTACAGGCAGTGGATGTATTCCAATTAGTTTGAAGAAACATTTAACAAAAGCTCATATTTCTGCTTTTGATATTAGCGAAGATGCTTTAGCCACAGCCAAAAATAATGCGGTTTTAAATCAAGTAGCCATTGATTTTTTTATTGCTGATGCCTTGAATTTAAATTCAGACCTATTTCAGCAATACGATGTGATAGTGAGTAATCCGCCTTATATTGCTGAGAAGGAAAGCGCAACAATGGACGAAATGGTAAAAAATCATGAACCTCATTTGGCTCTATTTGTAAGCAATGATGCGCCTTTAATTTTTTACGATAAAATTGGTGATTTTGCCTTAAATCACTTGAAAAAAGAAGGAGTTTTATATTTCGAATTGAATCAACAATTGGCTCAAGAAACAGCACATCTCCTCCAAGAAAAAGGCTTTAAAACCGATTTAATAAAAGATATCAATCATAATTTCAGGATTTTGAAAGCTCAACTTCTGGGATGAAATTGTTGAATGGTTTGTTTCAAAAAATCTCGATCTAAATGAGTATAAATCTCGGTAGTAGTGATACTTTCATGGCCTAACATTTCTTGTACTGCTCTTAAATCGGCGCCACCTTCAATTAAATGAGTGGCAAAAGAATGCCTAAAAGTATGCGGACTAATACTCTTTTTTAAACCAATTTTGTCGGCTAAATCTTTAATCAGCATAAAAACCATTACACGGCTAAGTTTAGTTCCTCTTCGGTTGAGAAAGATAAAATCTTCATTTCCTTTCTTTATGTCGATATGGTTACGAACGGTATTTCTATAAATCTCCACATATTTTATAGCCGAACTTCCAACAGGAACCAACCGCTCTTTATTTCCTTTACCGGTAATTTTTAGAAACTCCACATCAGGATAATAATTTGATAATTTGAGGTTAATGAGTTCGCTCACCCTCAAGCCAGAGCCATATAAAACCTCTAGCATCGCTTTATTTCTTACGTTTTCTACTTTGCTTAAATCGAGAGCATCAATCAAAGCTTCTACTTCATAAATTGTCAAAACATCGGGAAGTTTTCTTCTGGTTTTAGGGGCTTCAATTAATGCGGATGGATCTGATTTTAATAAATCCTCCAACACCAAATACTTATAAAAAGCTTTGATTCCACTAATTAATCGAGCTTGACTGGTAGCCAACATCCCCAATTCATTTACCCATTCAATCAGGTTTTTTAAATCTTGACTTTGAATGGCTAAAGGTCCTTTTTCTACATCTTTAGCAGCCAAGTATTGACAAATTTTATCAATATCTCTGATGTAAGCCTCGATAGAATTTGCAGAAAGTGAACGCTCTAACTTTAGATAGCTCTTAAATCCTTTTTTTGCGGTTAACCAATCCAAAATTATTTAGAAATTTATTTTAAGTTTGATTGCATGAAGATACAAATAATCAACGGTCCGAATTTAAACTTACTAGGAAAACGTGAACCTGGAATTTACGGAAGTGAAGGCTTCGAAAATTTTTTCACATCGTTAAAGCAAAAATATCCTAAAGTTGAGCTATTTTATTTTCAAAGTAATGTAGAAGGGGAGTTGATTAATCAATTACATGATGTTGGTTTTGAATTTGATGGAATTATCATGAATGCTGGCGCTTACACGCACACTTCTGTAGCCATTGCTGATGCTATTGCCGCCATTAAAACGCCTGTGGTAGAAGTGCATATCTCTAATGTATATGCCCGAGAGGAATATCGTCATCATAGTATGATGGCAAAAAACTGCAAGGGTATTATCACCGGGTTTGGTTTACGCTCTTACGAGTTGGCTTTATTAAGCTTTTTGTAAAACCGACTTTTTGTAGGTAAACAGGTAAATTAAGAGTGCGGAAATAATCATTATAATTGATCCAAAAGAAACAAAATTCCACCTGCCTAAATCCCAAAGAGCCAATCCAATTGCCGAGCCTAATGCTGCACCAATAAAACTCATGGTCATTAAAACGGTGTTTAATCTGTTTCTAGCCGAAGCATTTAAGGCATAAATTCTGGTTTGATTACTGATGTGTACCATCTGTTGTCCAGATTCGAGTAAAATAATTCCAGCTATGAAAGCATAAAGCTGAAAATCAAATACAAAAACCATAGTTTGACCTATCAATAATAAAACTAAACCAAAACCTGCTGGTATTCTGGGATTGGTTTTATCGCCTAATCTGCCTACCAAAGGAGCTACAGAAGCACCAGCAACCCCCACTAATCCAAATAGACCAATTTGGTCACTTTTAAAATGATATGGAGCGTTAGATAATAATAAAACCATGTTAGTCCAGAAACTACCAAACACCATGAACACAAAAAAGTTGATAGCAGAACACTCCCTTAAAACAGGTTCTGTCTTAATTAAATCAGTGATGGAGTGCATTAACTTTAAATAACTTCCTTTAAAATCTGGTTTACTGGTAGGAAATCTATAGTAAATCAATACGATAATCATACTGCAAATAACTGCTGCAATCCAGTACATGGTGCGCCAGCCATAAATTTCGCCGATAAAGCCACTTAAAGTTCTGGAGGCTAAAATACCTATTAAAAGTCCGCTCATTACCGTTCCAACTACTCTTCCTCTTTGTTCTGGTGCTGATAGATGTGCCGCCAGCGGTAAAATTAGCTGGGTTACCATTGAGCTAAAACCAATCAAGAAACACGCAATTTCTAAAATGATGAAGTTTTTAGCTAAAGCAGCAATTATTAAAGAGATTACAGCTAAAACTGTGGTAAATAAGATTTGCTTTTTCCTTTCTAATCTATCGCCTAAAGGCACCATAAATAATAAACCTGCCGCATAACCTGCTTGCGTAAGATAGGCAGTATGGCCAGCTAAGCTTTCGCTGATATTGAAATCTTTAGCAATTAAAACAATTAAAGGTTGACCATAATAAATATTGGCTACTATAAATCCAGTGGCTAATGCCATGATTAGCACATCAGACTTTTCTAATTTCATGCAATGCTTAACTTTTTATTTCCTTAATTGTTTAAAGGTTTTGTTGTTTAGCAAGAAATAATCTAATACAACACTTCGGGGATAAATACCTTCTGTATTCGGATTGATAGAAATATCTTTGTTGTATTTAACTTTTTTATTCCAGAATGCTTTAACCACATGCCGATGTGCTTTTGAAACGGCAGCAGCATTCTTCCATTTTCCTTCCATCATAAATTTAATAAGTGCTAAAAAATCTAAACAAAAACGGAAAGGAATTAACCAAGTTGAAGTTTTTGGAGGCAGGTTTTTTTTGATGAGGTAATGATTATTTCTAAAATTGAGATAGGTTTTGAAAGGACTTTCGGCATTTAATGTGCCACCACCTACATGATAAATAGTAGATGCACCGCAATACATCACTTTATAACCCAAATTTTTTACTCTCCAGCATAAATCAATCTCTTCCATGTGGGCGAAAAATTTTTCGTCTAAGCCATTTACCCTTCTCCATACTTCAGATTTAATGAACAAAGCACAACCAGCAGCCCAGAATATTTCTCTATCATCATCATACTGACCTTCGTCTTTTTCAACGGTATTAAATATTCTTCCTCGGCAAAAAGGATAGGCCCATTTATCAATAAAACAACCTGCTGCACCCGCATACTCAAACTGATCTCTATTTAAATAAGATTTGATTTTAGGCTGTGCAATAGCAATTTTATCATCAGCTTCCATCATTTCAATCACTGGACTAATCCATCCTGGAGTTACCTCAACATCAGAATTTAACAGGATAAAATAATCAGCCTCTACACGGCTCAAAACTTTATTATAGCCTTCTGCAAAACCAAAATTCTTTTCATTTCTGATGACTTTTACCAATGGGAAGTTTTGCTCTAAAAACTCCCTAGATTCATCGGTAGAATCGTTATCTCCAACAATAATTTGCAAGTTAGGATAAGGACTATTAAATACAGAAGGCAAAAACTGCTCTAAAAATTTTTGCCCATTCCAGTTTAGGATAACAATGGCAACTTTAGGCATTTTCATGGTCTTTGGGTTTATATTTCCATCTTTTGTGAGACCATAACCAATATGCAGGTTTTTCATTAATACGATTTTCTAAAATAGCTAAATGCTTTTTAGTGATCTCAAATTCAGCAAATTCAGCAGGATTGTCACAAACCAATTTAAAATCACATTGATAATAACCTCTCTTTACTCGGCTCATATCTGCAAATAAAACCGGCGAATGAGTGGTTTTTGCAATTTTTTCTAAACCCATAAAAACGGTAGTAGGCTGGTTTAAAAAATGAAACCAATCTTGCGTATCACCTAGAGCAGGGGTCTGATCGGTAGCAAAAATGGTACAAGTTGTTTGATTTTTAAAACGAATCATTTCTCGTAAAGCAATCTTCATCCTAATCATCTTAATGCCACTTTTCTCTCTCGCTTTTTTAAATACCTCATCAAAAACCAAATTATTTAGAGGCTTATAGATTACTAAAGTTTGCGCATTTATAGCTGCCGGAATGACTAAAGTGCTCCATTCCCAATTACAATAATGCCCAACAGCTAAAAGAAAGCTTTTTTGTTCCTTTTCGTATTTTTCTACCAATTGTGTGTTGGTAAATGTGTAGCGTTTTACGATTTCTTTTGGAGAAACAGACAACATTTTGATGGTCTCTACCATTAAATCCCCAAAATACCTATAGAATTCTTTCTCAATCTGATGAAGCTCAGCGCTAGATTTATCAGGAAAAGACTTTCTCAGATTCTCCATCACCACTGTTCTCCTGTACTTCAAAACATTGTACAAGATGAAGGAGATAAAATCACCTAGAACATACAGTACAGGCAAAGGGAGCAGCGATATCAAATACAAAAAAAACGCAGCTACTTTAGAAAGCCCTTTATTTATCATTAATTTCGTTGGATTATTTGCAAACATAAAAATTTTGAAATGGAAAAAGGTGCTGTATTTCCTTTGTTTTATTTACCATCGATAGAATTCTTTAAAAATTTACATCATCTTAAGGATGAAAGCATTTTAATAGAACGTGAAGAGCATTTCCCAAAACAAACTTTTAGAAACAGAACTCGAATTGCAGGCCCAAATGGTATTTTAGATTTAACCGTCCCGGTAAAGAAAAATAAAGGATCGCAGGGTCATACTCCCTATAAAGAAATTCGTATAGCTAATGATGATGATTGGCAACGCATTCATTGGTTAAGTTTAGAAGCCAGCTATCGCAGTTCGGCCTATTTCGAGTTTTATGAAGATGAGTTCTTGCCTTTTTATCAGAAGAAATATGATTTTTTACTGGATTACAATCAGCAGTTGCTGGATTTATTATTAAAACTATTAAAATTCCCATTGAGCTACAGCTTTACAGAAGCTTATGAAAAGGCATATCTAGGATTAGTGGATTTAAGAGGGGAAATGCATCCTAAAAAGCCTTCGTCATATCAGAATAAACCTTATTATCAAGTTTTTGAGGATAGAATTGGATATCAGCCAAACTTAAGCATGATAGACCTTTTGTTTAATCAAGGTCCACAAGCGATGAAGTTTGTGTAGATTATTTTTATGAAATTAATTCCTTTTCAAAAAGAACATGATCCAATTCTTCTCAATTGGGTAAAAGATGAGCAAACGCTTTTTCTATTTTCGGGTATTGCTTTTCAATTCCCTTTAACAGCACAACAATTGGATGCTTACATGGCTCAATATCCCGATAGGAAATTATATCTGGCTTTAAACGAGGATAATCAAGCCATTGCTTTTGGTGAAATCATTCCGTAAGAATTGAATTCAGCAAGGTTGGCGCATTTAATTATTGGCGAAAATAGCTCGAGAGGAAAGGGTTTAGGTCAAAAACTGATTTCCGCTTTAAATCAGTTAGGAAAAAGCACATTAAACATCCAAATTATGGATTTATATGTGTTAGAAGGTAATGATGTAGCTATAAATTGTTACCTCAAATCTGGCTTTCAATTTATCCCTAATGATTTCACTATCAGCTTCCAAAACCAGCAATATCAAGTATTAAAAATGACTAAAAGCTTGTAATCGTAAGCTCAATTTTGACCGTTGAACAACAATTGAGCGACTCATAAATTTTAGTTTTGTTCGATGGAAGATTCTAAATTAAGTTTGATTTATGTTTACGATGCGCTCTGCGGCTGGTGCTATGGTTTTAGTGGAGTGATGAGAAATATTTACGAGCAATACCAAAATGATTTTGACTTTGAGGTCATTTCTGGCGGTATGGTTTTGGGCGAGCGAGCAGGGAATTTGAGTGAATCAAGAACTTTAATAGAAAGTCATTACCCTAATATCGAAGAGATGACAGGTGTAAAGTTTGGAGAGCCATTTTTAGCAGCATTGGCAGAAGGATCACGCTATTTTAGCTCTGAAAAACCATCAATTGCTCTATCAGTTTTTAAATCTTTTCACCCGGAAAAGGCGATATTATTTGCTCATGCTTTACAAAAAGCCATTTATTTTGAGGGTATTGATTTAGAACAAGACGAAAATTATTTACCACTTATCCAACCATTTGTTATTCCAGCAGAAGAATTTATAGAAAAACTTAACAGTGAGGAATTTAAGCAAGCTGCCTATTATGATTTTGCTTTAGCTCGTCAGTTGCAGGTAACGGGTTATCCTGCGGCGTTTATCAAAGTTGGCGACCGTAACTTCTACATGATTGCAAAAGGTTATGCTTCTTTAGATACCATGCAATTGAGAATTGGCAACGTTTTAAAAGAAATAGAAAAGGCATGAAAAAGATAGCAATTATAGGAGCAACTGGATTATTGGGTAAACCCGTAACTCAGGCCTTGATTGCCGCAGGTTTTGAGGTGACCATCATTGCCAGAGATGTAGAGAAAGCAAGAGCTCTTTTTAGGGATGCACATATTATTTATGGTGACTTAGAAGATAAAATGAGCTTATTTGAGGCTTTAAAAGGTCAAGAAGGAGTTTATTTAAGTTTACACATTTCCCAAAATGCGCATCCTAAAGATTTTATGTGTGAGACCGATGGCCTGCTCCATCTTTTAGAAGCCGCAAAAGCCAATGGAATTCAAAGATTAGCTTATCTTTCTTCTTTAGTTAAAGATTATCAAGGGCAAAATGGTTTCAAATGGTGGGTATTTGCGGTAAAACTAAAAGCTGTTCAAATATTAAAAGGTGGAGGCATTCCTTTTACTATTTTTTATCCATCTAATTTTATGGAAAATTTTGACAAAGGAGGTTTTAAGACGGGAAAGACGATGAATCTAGCGGGTCATTCAGAAGTTAAACAATATTGGATTAGCGGTGCTGATTATGGTAAACAGGTAGCTAAATCTTTTCAAGTTTTAACCGATGAAAACAGAGAATATATCATCCAAGGTCTAGAAGCTTACACCATGGAGAAAGCCGTGGAGCTTTTTATTCAAAACTACCATAAAGAAAAATTAAAGATCACAAAAGTGCCTATGGGCTTGCTAAAATTGGTCGGAAAGTTTTCTTCTAAAATGAATTATATCTATCATATTTTAACAGCAATTAATCATTATCCAGAAAAATTTGGTGCTCAACAAACTTGGGATGAGCTAGGAACACCTAAAGAAACTATTGAAATGTACGCCAAGAGAGTTTCTTCTTAAAAATCAGAATCAATTAAAGAAAGATTTTGAGTAGTAGTTTTGAGATTTATATCTTTTCAGCCTCAGCTAATAGTTGAGTTTTATCAATAGGGACAACCCCTACTTTTTCACAAACCAATCCACCAGCCAGATTCCCCAATTGTGCTGCTAAACTAATATCTGCCTTTGCTGCTATGCAAGTAGCAATCACACTAATCACGGTATCGCCAGCACCAGAAACATCGGCAACATTGCGGATGTGTGCTGGAGTAAGGTGTTCTTCATTATTTTGGAAGGTATATATTCCCAATTCTGAAAGCGTAACCACAATGTTTTTTGCAGCAATCAACTCTTGAAGTTGAACCACCGCAGCTCTTAAATCCAATAAATTTTTTGGGTTAAAATCAATTTTTAAACCTTCTTTTAACTCTTTTAAATTCGGTTTGAAAACATCTACATTTTTATAAGATAAGAAATGACGTTTTTTAGGATCAACCACAATTGGAATATGCTTTTCTTTGGCCGTTTTAGTGACCTCATCAATTAATTGCTGAGTAACCAATCCTTTATCATAATCTTGAAAAATAATCGCATCAATTGGGTTTTGCGCTAACATCAATCGGAATTTATGCAACACTAAATTGGTTTCATTGATGCCAATTGCTACATCTGTTTCTGCATCAACTCTTAAAATCTGTTGGTTATTGCCAATTACTCTGGTTTTAACGGTAGTTTGGCGATGAGCTACTTTGATAATTCCATCAGAAGATATTTGTTCTATATTTAACAGACGTAAAAACTCATCTGCTTCACTATCATCGCCAATGATAGAACAAATAACAGGATTTGCACCTAGCGCCTTGATATTTAAAGCTACGTTGGCTGCGCCTCCCAAACGAGATTCTTTTTTATTGACAGAAACAATAGGTACGGGTGCTTCCGGAGAAATTCGATCTACTTTACCCCAGAGATAAGCATCAATCATCACATCCCCAATAATGAGAATGTTGAGTTGATTAAAGCTATCGAAGAGATTGTTGTACAATGGTTTCTGGTTTTTATCATTTCAAATGGAGGGGTAAAACTCCCTCCATTTGAGATGACTACATGATTTATTTTAAACTCGTTAATGCTTCGCCAATTCTTTTGCAAGCTTCTCTTAATTCTTCTTCAGACGCGGCATAAGAAATACGAATACATTTTTCGTTACCGAAGGCTTCACCGGTAACGGTAGAAACATGGGCGGTATTCAATAAATATAAAGAGATGTCTTCTGCATTATTTAATACCTCACCATCTTTTGTTTTCTTACCAAAGAAAGCAGAAACATCAGGGAAAAAATAGAAAGCGCCATCTGGCAAATTCACTTTTAAACCTTCAATTTGGCTTAATAAATCGTAAACAATACCTCTACGTTTCAAGAAAGCGTCACGCATTTCATGGACTTCTTTTAAGCCACCATTTAAGGCAGCTACACCGGCTTTTTGGGTAATTGAGCAAGTTCCGGAAGTGATTTGTCCTTGTAATTTATCAGCAGCATCGGCAATTTCTTTGTCGGCAGCCAAATAACCAATTCTCCAACCAGTCATGGCATAAGCTTTAGAAAAACCATTGATTAAAATCACTCTATCTTTTACAGAGGGGAATTGCGCTATAGACTCATGTCCGCCAATAAAGTTGATGTGCTCATAAATCTCATCAGAAATGATGTAGATGTTTGGATATTTCTCAAAAACAGAAACTAAAGCAGCTAATTCCTCTTTGCTGTAAACGCTACCTGTTGGGTTACAAGGCGAAGAAAACATAAACATCTTGGTTTTTGGCGTGATGGCTGCTTCTAACTCAGCGGCTGTAATTTTGAAGTTATTTTCAGCCGTAGCGTTGATAAAAACCGATTCTCCTTCTGCCAATTTCACCATCTCTGAATAAGAAACCCAGTAAGGCGTAGGGATAATCACTTCGTCTCTAGGATTTAACATCACCATTAAAGCGTTGGCTAAAGCCTGTTTAGCACCTGTAGAAACTACAATTTGATCAAAACCATAATCTAGGCCGTTTTCTCTTTTTAGCTTTTCTGCGATGGCTTTTCTCAAATCAGGATAACCTGAAACTGGCGTGTAATAAGTAAAATTGTTAGCCATAGCTTCAGCAGCTGCATCTTTAATGAATTGCGGCGTATGAAAATCAGGTTCACCGAAGCTAAGGTTAATGACGCTGATGCCTTGAGCAGAAAGCGCTCTGCCCAATTTGGCCATTTTAATGGTCTGACTTTCTGCCAGATTGTTAATTCTGTTGGATAAAATAGTCATGATTTAAGTTGAACGCAAATATATAAAAATACTTTTCTATGTGTAGAGGAGATGTAAATTCATAAGTTTGTAGCAAATTCAAAGATTTGCAGCCCAAAATTAAGATTATACTCAGTTCACTCGTTATCAGCATCCTTTTAATGTTGATGAAATTTGGTGCTTATTTTATCACTCAATCCAATGCCATCTTAACTGATGCTGCCGAAAGTATTGTCAATGTGGTAGCTAGTTCATTCGCATTTTATAGTATCTATTTATCTTCGCTTCCGCGAGATCAAAACCACCCTTATGGACATGGTAAGGTAGAATTCTTCTCTGCTTTTGTGGAAGGTGTTTTAATTATGATGGCCGGAATCATCATCATCTTTAAAGCAGTTTATAATTTATTCTATCCTCAAGAAATTACAGATATCATCGAAGGTTCTTACATTATTGCCTTTACGGGTTTAATTAATGGTGCTTTAGGTTTTTATCTCATCCAAAAAAGTAAAAAGTTTAATTCACTTACTTTACAAGCAGATGGGAAACACTTGCTTACCGATATGGTGAGCAGTTTTGGCTTGGTAATTGGTTTGCTGCTCATTTTTATTACTCAAATCTCTTGGTTGGATGCGGTAATTTCCATTTTAATAGCATTTTATATTATTTTTAATGGTTATCGCTTAACGCGAAAATCTGTTGGAGGTCTGATGGATGAATCTGATGTTTCGGTGGTTAAGGAAATCATATCTTACCTAAATAAAAACAGAAAGTCAGAATGGATTGATATTCATAATCTTCGGATTCAGCGATATGGAGCCGAAATTCATATCGATTGCCATGTTACTTTACCTTATTATTTTGA
Organism: Sphingobacteriales bacterium; assembly: GCA_014763615.1. GTDB lineage: Bacteria > Bacteroidota > Bacteroidia > Sphingobacteriales > Sphingobacteriaceae > Pseudopedobacter. Next base: position 26,956 of record JACXVB010000013.1, read on the forward strand.
GCTCACAAAAGTCCATCAACAAGTATTAGAGATAGAGCATGTCATCAATAAAAATGTAACTGCGGATACTGAGTTTTTCATTCATGCAGATCCTTGTATTCCAGAATGTTGTCATTATTGTTCGATGCCGGATTGTAAAGTGAGAAAAGAACCGCAAACCAGAACTATCGAATGGAGTTTAGACAATGTGACCAAAAATCAAAAACATTTTGAAGAGGAGCTAAGCCATGGGAAACTTTAATGTTCGGGTATATGGTTTATTGATAAATGAGTATCAGGAAGTACTATTAAGTGATGAGGAAGAGTATGGTAAACGTTTTATTAAATTTCCTGGTGGAGGATTAGAATATGGAGAGGGTTTGATAGCGGGCTTAAAAAGAGAGTTTTTAGAAGAATGTGATCTAGCGGTTGAAATTATCCGCCATTTTTATACTACAGATTTTTTTGTGGAGTCTGTTTTTGGTGGTGGGCAGTTGATTGCTGTTTACTATATAGTGAAAGCAAAAGCGGACCTAAAAATAAAAATTAGCCATAAAGTTTATGATTTTGAAGGTCAGGAAGGAAAAAGTAAGCAAAGTTTTCGTTGGGTGCCCATTCAGCAACTTCAAAAGGATACTGTTACTTTTCCTGTGGACCAATATGTAGTAGAACTATTGAAAGTAGAAAAATTATGAAAGATTTAGTGAGTAGAGATTTGGACGCCATCTGGCATCCATACACACAAATGAAAACGGCAACTTTACCTATTCCCATTGTAAAAGGCGAAGGTGTTTATTTATACAAAGAAAACGGAGAAAAACTAATAGACGCTATTTCTTCTTGGTGGGTAAATATTCATGGACACAGTCATCCTTATATCGCTCAAAAAGCTTTTGAGCAGTTGCAAACCTTAGAACACGTTATTTTTGCGGGTTTTACGCATCCGCAAGCGGTAAAGCTTGCTGAAAATTTGTTGAGCATCTTACCTAAAAATCAACAAAAAATATTCTTTTCTGATAATGGCTCCACAGCGGTAGAAGTTGCGCTGAAAATGTGTTTGCAATATTGGTATAACAAAGGCGAGCAGCGTCAGAAGATTTTAGCTTTTAAAAACGCTTATCATGGCGATACCTTTGGAGCCATGGCAGTTTCAGGGAGAAGTGCTTGGACAGCGCCTTTTGATAATTTATTGTTTGATGTAGAGTTCATCGATTTACCAAGCGAGGAGAATCTTGAAAATCTAAAATCTAAAATCAGCAATCTAAAATCAGATATGGCTTGCTTTATTTTTGAGCCGCTAATACAAGGTTCTGGTGGCATGTTGATGTACGAAGCCCAATATTTAGATGAATTGATGGCACATTGCCAACAAGAAAAGGTGTTGACCATTGCCGATGAAGTGATGACTGGTTTCGGTCGCACAGGGAAATTATTTGCCACAGACCACACCCAACACAAAGCGGATATTATGTGCTTTTCTAAAGGTTTAACCGGCGGAACCATGGCTTTAGGTATCACTTCTTGTACCCAAGAAATCTATGATGCCTTTTTGTCTGATGATAAAATGAAAACGCTATTTCACGGACATTCTTTTACTGCAAACCCGGTAGCTTGTGCGGTGGCCAATGCCAGTTTTGATATTTTAATGCAACCAGAAACCATCCAAAATATCCAAAGGATTGAGAAAAAACATCAAGCATTTAAAGCGGAGATTCAAGATCATCCAAAGCTAAAAGATGTGCGCCAAACCGGAACTATTATCGCTCTTGAATGGAACACAGATGGAACTTCTTATTTTCACAGCATCAGAGATACTTTATACCAATTCTTTTTAGATCAAGATTTAATTTTACGTCCGTTAGGAAACATCATTTATATTATGCCTCCTTATTGTATCAGTAACGAGGATTTAGATTACATTTACACACAAATTAAGAAAGCCTTATCCCAGTTTTAAATATGGAATTAAAAGATATTTTAGAGCAAATCGTAGCCGATCCAAATCAACATGCTAAATGGTTAAATACTTTATCTTTCATGGAAAATTCAGGTGCTAGAAAAATTTCAGCCTCAGAAGATAAAGAAAAGGTAAACTTGATTATTTTAAAACACGCCGCAGAAGAACATCGTCATGCTTATTATTTGAAAAAACAAATTGGAAAAATAGGTGAGGGGCTTTGCGAAAATTATGAAAATCAATATTTGTTAGCTCAGAAAGCCAGTAAGTATTATTTAAATAATTTGGATGTGCAGGTGTGTAAATACCTAAAGAAAGAACTCCAATTATCTGGTGCCGATTTACGTTTTGCGGCGTATCTTTTAGTAACCTACGCCATTGAAGTTAGAGCTGATGAATTATATCCTGTTTATCAAGCTATTTTAACTGAAACTGCTTCTAAAGTAATGGTAAAATCTATCATTTTAGAGGAAGAAGGCCATTTGGAAGAAATGATTCATCAGTTGAAATTATTCTCGTCAAATTGGGAAATACATGCAGCAATAGCAGTAAATATAGAACACCAATTGTTTGAAAATTGGATGCAAAGCTTAGCGCAAGAATTAAATTTGGCCTTTATAGATTAATCAGCAAACCAGCTCTAAAAGTTAATCCATGCGGATTAATGTCTAAATTATTGAATGAGTTGTGAAAACCTTTAAAGCCAATGCTTAGAAGAGGTTCAATATATTTATTAAGCTTGTAGGAAAACCCAAAATCACCTTGAAGATAAATTCCTCCTTCTTTAATCTTTTCTCTTGAAGAAGGAGAGCCAATGAGCTCTCTTTCATAAGTCACAAAGCTGTAACCCACATCGGCAATTACAAAAGGAGAAAGTCTTTTTTGATTAAAGTGGTACCTGTAATCTATAAAAACTGGAATAAAATTGAGATGGTAAAGATAATAGCCATTATCCCCATGAAAAGGCGCACAAGCATATTCTATACCCAAACCCAAAGACTTCTTTGCAGTTATATTCTTTGAAAATATCACGTTAAAGCCTTTAAATTTTGTGGAATGAGTGCTTTTTAATATTTGATACTCTGCAATAATATGATAGTGTTTAGATTTTGTGGAGTTTTCATTTTGAGTTAAAGATTGGGCACTAGCATAACTAAAAACGGAAATATAAAGGGTAAATAAGATGAATTTTCTCATTTTATAGTTTTAAATAATCTTGATAAACGCTTTGCATTAATGCTTTTGCATTTTGCAAAGCGCTTGATTTTTCTTTACCCTTGAGGTTTTTTGGCATTTGATAAAGAATATAATTCCCAACAGGATCATAACTAATGGCTTTTTGAGCGTCAATAAACCCGAAACCATTATCCCAAGCATAAAAAGCAAAGCCTTTTACTGTTGGATTGAGTAGGTTTTTACTGTAATGAAAAGTAGTATCAGAGAGTTGCATTTGATTTAATAAAGTACTTGCAATATCCACTTGACAACCAATCTTATCATTACTTTTTCCACGATATTCCTCTTTTAAAGCGCCTCCTAAAAACAGTAAAGGAATATGATAGCGTTCAGGATCTTCGATATCATGTTTTTCTAAAGGTTCTCGATGTCCATGATCTGCCACGATGATGAACAAAGTATTTTTATACCAAACTTGTTGTTTAGCATTTTCAAAATATTGATAAAGAGCCTGATCGCTAAAATAACTTGTACTTCTAAATTTATTTGCAGTATTGTTATTTCCAAATATATAAGGCGTTTGTAAATCAAAAGGCTCATGGTTACTTAAAGTCATGACGGAATGAAAAAAAGGCTGTTTCTGTGTATTTAAAGTTGCCATACTTTGTTCAAAAGTCAAATCATCTGGATAACCCCAAGCAGATTTTTCGCCATTAATGGAAAAGTCGCTGCCATCAATAATTTTATGGGTATGATGACTAATCAAGTATGCTCTGAAATTAGAAAAATCTAAATTTCCGCCATAAACAAAAGAACTATGATAACCTTGCTTATTGAATTCTTGCATTAAACTAGGGAGCTTAAATTGCTTTTCATCTTCTTTAATTACACTTTTAATAGCTTGTGATGGGAAGCCGCTCAATACAGCTACAATTCCTTTGTCTGTACGGTCTGATGCTGAATAGATGTGTTTAAATAAATAGCCTTCTTTAATTAGCTGGCTAAATTTTGGAGTAACGCCTGTCTCACCACCTAATTCTTTCACTAAATCTGCGGTAAAACTTTCCATCATAATGATCACCACATTAGGCCTTTTAGTTTTGAGGATAGAAAGGTTTTTAGCATCTGCGGAAGCATAAAAAAGAGAATCTTTGATTTCTTTTACTCTTTCTTGAGGAAAATACTGATACAAACTTTTATCATTTTTTTTATCCTCTAATATGCTTGATATCAAAAACCAATCGGTATTGATTGCTACTAAATTAAATTCATGCTTTTTACTGAAATAAACTTTGCTGGTATTCATTGGGGCAACTCCCCAACCACCTCTAATCGCCAAAAAAGTAAATCCTAAAATTAAAATTGATGAACTCAGTTTTGAAAATATAGATTGTTTATAATCTATATTTTCTGATGTTTTGTTTAATATTTTACGATAGGTAAAAATCCCAATTAAAATCAATAAACCAATACAAGTAAAACTAGCCAAAACAGGAGAAGAGGCACTAGAAGCAATCGCATCTGATGTACTATTTAAAAAGAATTCAATAGCTCTATTATTCAATTTTGTTCCCCACTCTCTGTAAATATTAATATCTACCAAAGTAAAAAGTGCAGTGAATGAAATTAAGGTGTAGGTATAAATGGATAGAAACCTATTCGGGAATTTTAACTTAGGGAAAAGCCAAATGCTGATGTAAATCAAAAAAGGAATTGCACTGATATATCCCGCCATTGAGGCATCCATGTGCAAGCCGTAAAGAAAGGTTTTTAAGGTTTCGTCAAAAGAAGAATCAAAAAAGGAGGGGGCGTACCAAATTTCAAATAATAGTCTGTTGATGAAGAAAAAGAAGATCCAAAACAGAAAATATTTGATAAAAAAAGATAGACTTTTAAACATGGCGCAAATCTAAAAATTTGAAATCAGTTTAAAAGTCTATCCCAAAAAAGTGAAATTCTATTGACCGCCCATTTGAGCTATCAAATCTTCAAAAGTCATGGTTTCATAACCATCAGGAACAGTCATCGTAATTTCGGCCACTGGATCTGTTGAAATAGATTTTAAAGTTAATTTAGTTTTAACCCCTCTTGCATTATTTTCAAACTGTACTGGAACACCTTTTAGACCTTTCAATGCCACTGAAACGCTATTTACTGGAACAGAAATATCATTTGTAGCCCAAACATCCATGCTATCACTAGAACCTTTATCGGTAAAAACATATTTGGTGCAGTTATAGCCAGAAATTTGCTTAGTTTCTGTGGTGGCTTTAATATCATAATCCTTATCTCCACCTTGCATTTCTCTCATTTTTTGAGATTGTTCACTATTCATTTTAACAGCAATTTTCTTGTTTTGCATCGGAACATCGGTTAAACTCAAGGTTTCCTTAGAAGAATCATTGTAAATAACTTGGGTGGAAAACATGCCCATATCCAATTTAAATTCGCTTAATTCACCTTTAAAAGCCACTTTATACTCTGTGGGGAGCATGGCTGCCATAGATTGTTGATTTGGAGGCAAATCATATTCAACAGCATAGGTAATGGTGCCCTCTTTAATCGCTTTTTGTGCTTTAGCAGCTACAGTAGATCCTAAACAAATGAATGCGATAAGACCTAGTTTTAAGTTTTTTAACATTTTTTTCTTTTTAGTTTGATATTTAGATAGTTTTTAAGCTCAAAAGTTACAGTAAAAATAGCTACCATTCAATTTTATTCTTATTTAAAAAAGCTGAAATACCATTTTTACAATCTTCTGTAGATCGGGCATGCGCATTCATTTCTGAGGCAAAGTCTAAGGCATCAGTTAAAGTTAAATCTTGCACATTATTAAGCAATTGCTTGGTTAAAGCGATAGATTGTGCCGAAGTGCCTTTACAAAGTTTGGCGGCGAAAGCATTTACTTCAGCCTCAATTTTATCAGCTGTTGATAAATAATTGATTAAACCGATATTTATGGCTTTTTCAGCACTGATTAAATCTCCACTAAAAAGTAACTCTTTGGCTTTGCCTTCTCCAATCCTTCTAATTAAAAAAATAGCTACTATAGCAGGAATAAAGCCGATTTTAACTTCAGTATATCCAAATTTGGCTTCGGGTACAGCAAAAATAAAATCACAAACAGAAGCTAAACCACAGCCACCAGCAATAGCATGTCCTTCTACTTGGGCAATCACAATTTTAGGTTGCTGGTAAATTTGATGGAAAAGTGTTTTTAATAAATCTGAATCTTTTAAGTTCTCTTCAAAAGAGTTAGACTGCAATTTTTTCAAATAATCTAAATCTGCGCCAGCACTAAAAACCTCACCTGCTGCTTTTAGCACAATTACTTTAACTTTTTCATCATGTTCTGCTTGCTCAAATGCTGCGATTAATTCTTTTACCAAATCAGAATTAAAAGCATTCCTTTTTTCGGCTCTGTTTAAAGTAATTTTTGCAATTCTATTCTCTACCTGATAATCTACTAACATAGACGCTATATTTATGGAGTTTTAATTTCTATCGCAAAATTTCTTTTTAAAGTGTATGCAGACAGATTTTGTTTTGTCAATTGCTCTTTAAAATTATTAGTTACAAAATCTCTATTTTTTCCATCAATAAAAAGCATTTTATAGGTGTTCTGTTTTAAAATAGGCTTTAAATCGTAAACCTCGTCGCCACTTAATAATAGCCAATCTAATTTATGTTTAGATAAGTTTTTATTGGATTGATGAATGATTTTTAATTGATGACCATCAAAAGTATATAATTTTTCGCTCTTTGTAAGATGAGGATTTTCGAGTTGAATATGCTGAATTTGGCAACTATCTAAATAGGGCTTGATAGAAAATTGAAAGGTATATTCATCAGGTTGAAGATCAGTAATTAGCAAAGCATTTCTTCCTTCTATTAAAGCTATTGCCGTATTTTTCCTCAAACTAAAAAAAGTAATTTGCTTTTGTTTCATGTGTACGTAAGCTTGTAAACTCTTCATCATCACTAAAATAAAAATCAAACTGAAACTATATTTTAGATAGCGTTTTTGTTTAAGTGATTGAAGGATAAAGAACAACAAAAGATAAAAAAGTACGATTTCAAAAAAACTAAACCATATCTGGGTGATGTTTGCATAGTGAATTTGCTCTATTTGGAAGAGCCCAGCATTGGTAAATTCAATCAATTCATTGAGTAGCCATCCAATAGATTTCATCCAAAAAACAGAAAAACTACCCGCTAAAAAAGCAATTCCAGTGTACATGATGAGTACCGCCGGAAGCGCAATGAAGAGATTGCTGATAATGAAATACAACGGAAATTGATGGAAATAATACAGACTAATAGGCGCAGTGGCTAACTGAGCAGCTACTGAAACAGAAATGCAAGACCAACAAATGCTAATGAATTTATTTTGAGGACGGTACATATCATAAATTTTAGGTTGCAGATAAATGAGTCCACTAACAGCGATAAAAGATAACTGAAAACCGACATTAGTAATGGCAAATGGATTTTCAATAAGAATGATAAAAGCTGCAATAGCAATGATATTGAAGATATTGACTTTTTTACCAAAAGCTTTCGCAAGTAAGATAAAAGTGAGCATAATTGCCGCTCTTTCTACAGATGGAGCCAAACCAGTAATAAATGAATAAAACCACACTAAAGCAATCATCATGAAGGCTTTAATCATTTTAGCTTTCCGATTTTTATCCAGAAAACGGAGCAAAAAATCTAATAATAAGACTACAATAGCTACATGCATTCCAGAAACAGAAAGTACGTGCATGGTTCCTGTTTTTGAGTAGGCATCTAAAATATCTCTACTCAAGTTAGCTCGGTAACCCAAGATGAGTGTTGCAGCTACTGCTTGGGCATCAGCATCCGGGAGATATTTTCTAAATTTTTCTACCTGTAGCTTTCTGAAATTTAATGCCGCTTCTTTTAAAAAATTCCCTTGATGTTCAGCTAGTTTAACGGTTTGCTTTTTATGGATGAAACTTTGATGCTCAACCTGTTGAAAAGAGAGATAACGTTTATAATTGAACTCGGCCGGATTATATGGTGGCTCTGTTTCATTGTATTTTGATTTGATTAAAAGTTTATCACCATAATTGATATTTAGAGCTTTAGTAGTATCAAAACGCATGGCTAAAAGCAATTTTCCTATGCTTTTTTTAATCTGTTGATGATCAATATTATATTTTACTTCCACATTAAATCGGGCAATATCACCTTTAATTTGCGGCTCTTCGCTTACAATGACCACCAATTCATCACTCGAAAATTTAGAAAAATGTTCTGGATTAAAAATCTCTTTGTGCTGGCCACATAAAACAATGCCAGAAAGCAGCATTTCTGTATAAATTAAAATTCCGATAAGATAGGAATGGAGATAGATTTTGCTTTTTCTGAAAGATAAACTCAAAATCATCATCAACATAAAAAGGATTAACCAACTTATTTCTAATAACAAAGAAGGAGGTAAATTGAAAACTACCGCTAAGCTAATGCCGCTAATAAAAAATAAGAGCAGGCGTAAAAATGGAATCTCTGTTTTAAAATAAGCAATCATTAAAATTGAAATCTTACTTGTGCTTTTAGCTCAGAGCGATGATTTCCTTGTATCAAATCTAAGCCAGAACCCACACTGGTTTGATCATTATATTGCGTATAACTGTATTTCAACCAAAAATCTACTCCTCTTTTTAAATTATACCTAGCATTGAGGTAAAAACGCACACCTTTGTTTTGGAAAGCCGGAATAGAAAATCCATATAAAACATCATTTTCATAGGCATAAATCCGAGTATCAAAACCATCGGTTTGAAATAGAGCAAATCTCATATTACCTGATAAACGAGCGCTTAAAGGATGATAATTAACGTCCTGATAAGCCAAAAAACCATATCTTATCTTGGCATCTTCTTCATGATATTGCACCATTTCTACCCGGTTTCTCAAAGAGAAGGCTTTATTGATTTGATAAGCCATCTCCGCCCGATAATTAGATTTTTTCACAAAGCCTAAAACATCAGTTACAGTATTTCTATCGGCATTTTGTTGTTTATTTTGAAACTGATATCTAAAAGTTAATCTGGTGGTTTTGCTAGGTAAATAACTCAGTTGACTAAACACATCATAACCATTAGAAGGTGCATCCACTCTAAATTTTAGCCAAGGGAACTTGAATACATCAGCATAAAAGTTAATCTCTAATTTTCTATCGGGCTTTATTTGTAATCCACTATAAAAACCCTTTTCATTTACGGCATTACTGCCTTCACTTATTCCTTGATTATAAAACGAGAAATAATCTTTTTGATAGTTTCGATAAAACAAAACCAAAGAAACCGTAGGGGATAAGCTGCTCATTAAGCCATTTACATAAGCTAATCCACTATTCAAACTATGACCAATTTCCCCAAAAAAGTAAGTGTTTCTGTAGGTATAACTGTAGTTGAAACCCACATTATTGAGTTGATTTCCAGAAAAATCAAACTGATTATAGAGTGAGTTTCCAGGAGCAAAGTTTTGACTGTAATGCGAATGATAAGCCGTTAAACCTAAAGATAATTTCCCCTCATTAAACTGTAAATTACCGCCGTAAACAGTTTGTGCTATCCTGCCTTTATTATTGAGCTCATTAGCCGTACGATGCAAGCCGGTTTGTTGCAAAGCAGAAATATCTTCTGCATTAGTTAAAGGATTTAAATCAATTCCTGCATCTAAACGGATGGAAGAAATAAAAGGCGTAAAATCAAATCGGCCAAAATTTATTTGAGTGGCCAATCCTCTAAAAAAAGAAAACTCGTTTACCGAAGTATAAGGCCTCAAACCTAAATCTTGCTTGGCAACACTAAAAATATCTGCACCTTTTCCAAAGCTCAAACCGCTCCACAAGGTTAATCCTTGTCCAAATTGTAAGGCGAAATCGCCGACTACAATTTTTTTAAATCGTCTTAAATCCTTGATATATAAACTTGAGGAGACAAAATCAGGTCCAGATTGTCTATCGCTATTATTCCATATTTTTTCACCTGGGTCTTTCTCCAAGTTCAAAGAAAACTGAATGTTATTGCTAAAAGAAAACCGGTAACGAGTGTATAGCCTTTCAGGAGTTCCTAAATAGCGAGATTTGCTAGACGTATCAGGAATGGTGTAGCTGTATGGTGTTTCTAAATAACGATTATAACGTAGCATTAAATCATTTCTTCCATCTTTAAATAGCTTTTTAAAGGAGAAATTCTCAAAACCTGATGGCGTATTGATATCTGCAAAATAAAGCAAACGTTGAATGGTTTCTAAATCAAAACCATCGATACTTTGCAGTTCTAAAACATGAATTAATTTTCCGTTAACAGCGATATGATCTAGTAACGCATTGATTTGTAAAGGGTTTAAAAAGTACAATTCTTGCAATTGCTCTCGCGAAGTTTTATTTAGGTTGATTTTATTTTTTCGATAGTTATTTAACCGATCTATCAATTCGGAATAATCAAAATCTTCACTTTGGTTGGCAGCGAGGGTCTCGATGATGTTTTCTATAACAGGGTCGCTACTTTGCTGGCCGAAGGAGTAAGCAGCAAAGCAACTCCATAAAATCATCATGGTTACTCCCTTTTTAAAACACATATCCTAATGAAATTTGAGGAGAATAGCCCAAAGTAGGATGAGAGCTTAGGGCAAAATCGAGTTTTACTTGCTGATAATTTAGGCCAAACCCAAAATATTGCTTAAAAGGATTCATGTTTAAGCCTCCCCGTAAAGCCAAAAAATCAGCAATTTGATATTCTAATCCACTTTTAAAGTCAACCTCTTTATCTAAAATCTTTTCAATCTCAGTACAAATAATCAACTGTTTAGAAAGCCAATAACTCATCCCAAACTGAATATGAGCCGGAATCACCTCTTCAGTCAGGTTGCCAAATTCACTTTGATTAGGATTAGCGATATGCGAAGCCAATACGACAGATTTATTGAGTTGATACTGCACACCAGCCTCAAAAGAGAAGCTTTTAGCATTACCATATTGATTAATTCTTAGTTGATGATAATTAAGTGCTAGTGCTAAATGGAGTTTAGGCCCTAATTTTCTAGCTAAACTCAAACTGCTTTTACTTTCTGAGTAAGATTCTACGCCATAAGAAATAAATGAAGTTGCTAGTACATAATTTTTAATTGGAATTGCAAACACTGCCGATTTGGTGCTTAATTCTTGCAAACCAAATCGGTTTTCATAGGCTGCTGCAATTTCTGGATGTGCTAAGGCTGCTAAACCTGCTTGATTAGCTGTTGCCGACCATACATCTTCCATGGCTACAGACGCATTTCCTAAGGCTGTTAAACGAGATCCGCTGTTTAGCTGTGCTAAAACGTTTTGATAAACTATAAAAAAGAAGATGAAGGTAGATAATTTCTTCATGTACAAGATATTAACTCAATGAAAATAAGTAATCTTCTTTGAATTAAAAATACCTAGTAGAAAAATTATATACTTTTTCTTAAGAAAACCATGCTTTTTATTCCCCCAAAGCTTCATCCTTTTCGGGATTAAATTTTTTATCCATCTCATCCATTAAGAGGGTTAAGGGTTTGAGTTGTTGTGAATGGGAGAGGATTACTTTTAAAACGCCCATAGCCGGAATAGCGATAATCATCCCAGCAATTCCTAAAATTTTACCTCCAATTAGTAAGGCTATAATGGCAGAAAGGGCATTGATACTTACCTTATTTCCCATAATTTTAGGAGTAATTAAGTTTCCTTCCAAAAATTGAATCAGTAAATAAACGCCAATTACACCTACGGCATACCAAGCACTATCTTTAGTAATTAAGGCCATAATTACAGGAAGTGATGCTCCAACAAAATTTCCAATGTATGGAATGATAGTGAGTATTGCAGAAAATACCCCAAAAAATATGGCATAAGGAATACCTAATATTAATAATCCAACAGAGTTTAAAGTGGCGATGATGGCAATAACTAATAATAATCCGGATACGTAACCCTGAATTACTCTTTTAATTTGATGCATCCAGTTTTTATCATCACTTTTTTTAATAGGAAAATAGCTAATTAAAACATTTCTAAAATTGTTTCTGTACAAAAGAAACAAGAAAACATAAACGGGTATTTGAATGATGGTTGCAATTACGCCAGAGGTAGAAAGTAATATGGTGCTGATGTAAGAGCTTGCATTGGTAACTCCTTTTTGGAAAAGATTTTGCTGCTCATGAATATTGAGACCAAACTTATCTTCAATAAACCGATGTCCATTTTCTAGTAAGGTATTGAAGCGTTCTTGTAAGTTAGGAAGGTTTTGCGTAAGATCTGCTAATTGTACACTAACCAAATAAGCAAACAATCCGATAACTATAATAAATGTAATAAGCGTAAGGCTAATAGCTAAAATGCGAGGTATTTTTCTTCTTTCTAGCCATTGGTTTACGGGCATCAAGGCAAAAGCGATAAAACCACCTAAAAGTATGGGAATAAATAGACTGCTACCCCAAATCAGAATGAATACTAATAAAGCAATGATAAAAAGCAGTTTGTAGATATAATCTATTTTGTCAATGAGCTTTTTGTCCATAAATAGCAATTAAAGCTGATCCTTTAATTCAATCATAAATGATTTGATTTTTTGTAATGAATCAATCACTTTTTGATTTTCTAGGATTTCATTTTTATTTGATTTTAGGTGTTCTTTAGCCCCTTGAATGGTAAAACCTTTATCTTTAATGAGGTGAAAAATCACTTTCAGGTTCTCGATATCTTCTGGTCTAAACAAACGATTTCCTTTGGCATTTTTCTTGGGTTGTAAAATATCAAACTCTTTTTCATAAAATCTAATGAGCGAGGTATTCACCTCAAACATTTCAGCTACCTCACCTATTGGGTAGTATAATCTGTTGATATCTCTTTCTTTATAAGGCATGACAATAAAATAAGGTTTAGTCTAATGATTGATTTTCTCTTGAAGCCACTTCTAACATAGTTGAGTATTCCGAAGGAGTTAAATCGTTGAAGAAAAAATTAATAGGATTAATCGGATGTCCGTTTTTTATTACCTCATAGTGGCAGTGAGGGCCAGTTGATGCTCCTGTATTTCCAACAAAACCAATCACATCTCCACGATGCACACGCTGTCCTCTCTTAACTTTGAATTTGCTCATGTGGGCATATTTGGTCACATAACCAAAACCATGACTAATCATAATCCTATTTCCATAACCTCTTTCTTGGCCTGCAGCAATGATCACCCCATCACCGGTAGCATAAATAGGTGTACCTGTTGGAGCTGCAAAATCTATCCCCTCATGTATCTTTCTGATTTTATAAATGGGGTGCATACGATAACCAAAGCCAGAAATTCCTCTTAACCTTTTAGAGTTGATAGGTTGAATAGCTGGGATGGCTGCCATCATATTTCCTTTAGATTTTACTGCTTTAGCTAACTCATCATAAGATTTAGATTCTACATACATCTCTTTCGATAGAATGTCCATCTTTTTAGTGGTCTCAATCATCAATTTAGAATAATCATAATTTTCTAAATTTTTATATCGATTAATCCCACCAAAACCGGCTTTTCTTACATCTAATGGAATCGGCTCTGCTTCAAAAATAACACGGTAAATATTATCATCCCGATTTTGCAAATCATTCATCACTATATCCATTTGTTTTAATCGATTTTGCAAGATATCATACTGCAAAGTCAAAGCACTGATTTCTCTTTTCAATTGTTTTTCTTTAGGAGAATCAATAAAGGTATAAGCTAAAGCAATGATAATGAATGAAAAAACTAGCGCAGTAGAAAGAAAGCCCAAACCTTTTAAAATCCTAACTCCCCAACTTAATTTTACTTTTTCGTACTTAAGTGTCTGAGAGTTAAAATAATATTTTATTTTCGCCATGAATTGATTGTTAATTGATTACCACGTTTAACTGAAGTTTCCAAAGGTAAAAAAAATAGTTTAACGTAATAGTTTGTCGAATTGTTGCCTAAAAGAATTAGTGCATTTTTTCAATCAACAAAAAAGGAATTTTTTAAATGATGATGAAGATGGAATAAACCATCAATAAAACTACAGCACTAAACCTAAATCAGCAAGTTTCATTTTTGTATCCTCATAACTTTGATGGTAAATTCCTTTTAAACCCAAACCTTCAGCAACTTGAACAAATAGTTTACGGTCATCAATATAAATGCTACTATTTAAATCGCTTTGAGAAATATCTATCGCTAATTTAAAGATATCAGCATCAGGTTTCCGAAAGTGTACAAAACTTGAAGAAACAAAAAAATCAATAAATTCATTTAGCTTAAAAGTAGAAATTCGGTACTGATTCAACTCTCTACCTTCATTACTAATTACAGCCACTTTCAAATGATATTTTGCTTTTAAATCTTTAATGAGTTGAATCATTTCCGGAAAAGGGGCAGATTTACTCATCATAAAATCTTTAAATGCAGAAGGAGTGAAGGAGCGCTTTTGGTAAAAAACTAATCGAGCTAAGTATTCATCCAATGTCAATTTACCTACCTCGTAAGTATCAAAAGTAAGATGATGTCTTTCTTCTAAATCTTGGATATCTAAATCAAAAAGTCGAGCTGCTTCAGCTCTTGCTTTCCGGTCCCAACCATTCGTAAGTAATACGCCGCCTATATCTGTAAAAAGAGTAGTGATTTTTGTTTTCATGTTTTAAATGTAATACTCTTTCTTAAATGTTGAAAAACGCCTTTGTTTAGCATTTAGAATTATCTAAATTTTCTGCTACTTATTTCTAACTTTAAATCCTTTCATTTAACCTCAATAAGCAAATTGGAAAGAATACAAGAATCAGAATTAATTTTAAACAGTAGGGGAGCGATTTATCATTTAGATTTAAGACCCGAAGAAATTGCACATAACATCATCACTGTGGGAGATCCGCAAAGGGTGCAAGAGGTAAGTAAACACTTCGATTCCATCGAGTTAAAACGTCACCATCGTGAATTTGTAACGCATACGGGCTATATCGGTAGAAAGCGATTCTCGGTATTATCCACTGGCATTGGAACTGATAATATTGATATTGTTTTTAATGAGTTGGATGCTTTAGTGAATATCGATTTCATCAGTAGAAGCATCAAAACGGATTTAACATCCTTAAATATTGTAAGAATAGGCACTTCCGGAGCTTTACAAAAAGATATTCCAGTGGATAGCTTCCTGGTTTCAACTCATGGAATTGGAGTAGATAATTTATTAAACTTCTATGATTTTGAACCTAGCCACTTTGATAAAGAGCTGTTAAACAGTTTTATAAAACAAACCAGCCTGGGTGACGCTGTTGCAAAACCTTATGTAAACCCATCAAGTCAGGCTTTATTAGAGCGTTTCCAGGATGGATTTCATCATGGTATTACGGTAACTTGTCCAGGATTTTACGGACCTCAAGGTAGAGTTTTACGCTTAGGTTTAAGACACCCCAAGTTTATTGATCAATTAAGTGAATTTGAATTTAGAGGAAACAGAATCACCAATTTTGAAATGGAAACTGCTGGTATTTATGGTATGGCTAAGCTTTTAGGGCATCAAGCTTTAAGTATCAACGCCATTATTGCTAATCGGATTGGCGGTATTTTTTCTAAAAATCCACAAAATGCAATTGAAAGCTTGATTGAGAAGACCATGTCTATACTTGTGAGTTAGGGCTTACTGGAAAGTCCTCTTCTTTTAAATCACTTTAAATAAAAAAAGCTTGAATAAAATTCAAGCTTTTTTTGTGCGGAGAGCGAGGGATTCGAACCCCCGGACCTGTTACAGTCAACAGTTTTCAAGACTGCCGCAATCGACCACTCTGCCAGCTCTCCGCCGCAAAAGTACGAAAGGGAACGATTATGACAAATAAAAAATTAAAATCCTTTGCTTTTTTAATGTTTAATTGATGTAAAGGATTAATCATCAGAATATTAAATTTCAAAAAAATAGATGATAAATGGCATTTTCTATCCATCTACACCTTTAATTAGCTTTCCCACATAAAAAATAGTTTAGTGATAGATGTAATCCGATAACGTTTTTAGTCTTTTTGCTTCTATTATTTGTGTAGAAATAAAGATTAGTGTAATTTTCACACACCATGTCAAAACTAAGCGCACAACCCAATTCAAAAGAAACCATCTTTAAAAACGAGGTAACCACCAAGTTTGATCTTTATAATAGCTTATTTCTTACTTTACCGTTTTATAGCGTAAAAAATACAGGATTAGCTTTACCTTACTTTTTTAAACATTGTGAAGAGGGGATAGAACAGCACCTAAATCCTGAAGAGATCATATCTTCTTTTTTTTCTAAGCAAAAAGGTTTAACAGATCAACAAGAGCACATTGATTTACTATTCAGATTTATTCAATATATTGAACGTCAGGTAGTTCTATTTGATGCGGTAGAAGATGCCGCATTTTCCAAGATTACGGGTCAGGAGGAGGCTCGTTCGCTCAATAATCTGATGAATAAAGCTTTAGAGGATGAAACGCTTTATAAGCAAATTCAAGATGCACTAAGGAAATTCAAGTTACGCCTAGTTTTAACAGCGCATCCAACGCAGTTTTATCCAGGTCCGGTTTTAGGAATCACAACAGATTTAACCGAAGCTATTAAAGAAAATGATGTCACTACCATCAATTTACTTTTACAACAATTAGGAAAAACGCCTTTTTTTAAGAAGAAAAAACCGACTCCGGTAGATGAAGCCATCAGTTTGAACTGGTATTTAGAAAATATCCTCTATCAAACAGCTTCAAAAGTTCACAATAATTTAGAAGAGGTATTTAAACTTGATTTAGGAAATCATAACTTAATTGAATTAGGTTTTTGGCCAGGCGGGGATAGAGATGGAAACCCTTTTGTAACTGCTGAAACTACTCAACAGGTTTCCGCATTTCTTAGAAAAGCATTATTTAGATGCTATTTTCGTGATTTTAAGAACATGAAACGCCGAGTAACCTTTAATGGCGTAGAAAAATTCATGGACATTTTAGAGCGAATGATATATACCAATGCTTTTGATTCCCATCCGGAAGAGAAGAATATCAAAGAGGAGCTTTTAACTAATCTAAGGAATATCAAAAGGGTTTTAGCTGATTATCATGATGGCTTATTTACTGATATTGTGGATGATATGATCTGGAAAGTAAGACTTTTCGGTTGTTATTTCGCTTCATTAGATATCCGTCAGGATAGTAGGGTGCTAAGAAACGTTTTTGAGGAGTGCATGGATACCACCGAAATTCAATTCTTGATTGCTAAAGATTATTTAAACTTTTCTGAAAAAGAAAAGATTGATTTTATCCCTTTAAAACAAACTGATTTAAAAGCATATCCAAAATTTAGCGATTTAAGTAAAGATACTTTAGATGTGATTCACCTCATCAAAAGTATGCAAGAGAAAAATGGAAAAAGAGCTTGCCACCGTTTCATTATCTCTAATTGCCAAAAAGCCTCAGATATTTTGCAATTAATGCAGCTATTTTTATGGTGCGGATGGGATTTAGAAGATTTAGATATTGATTTTGTTCCTCTTTTTGAAACCATTGACGACTTAAAAGAGGCAGACGAAATTATGAGGAGCTTATATCAGCACCCTATCTACCAAAAGCATTTGGAGCGCAGAAAAAATCGTCAAGTCATCATGTTAGGATTCTCTGATAGCACCAAAGATGGCGGTTACTTGATGGCCAATTGGTCTATTTATGATGCAAAATCGACCTTAACCTCAGTGGCTAGAGAAAATGGTGTCGATTTGGCATTTTTTGATGGGAGAGGAGGTCCGCCGGCAAGAGGCGGAGGTAAAACTCATAAATTCTATGCGTCTTTTGGTAAAGATGTGGCCAATAAACAAATTCAGGTGACGGTTCAAGGACAGACCATCAGTTCTCATTTCGGGACTTTTGAAAGCTCAACCAGCAATTTAGAGCAATTGATTCATGCTGGCATCAGCTCTGCTTTAGATAAGCAAGATCGGGATACGATGGACACTGAAGAGAAGGCGTTGTTTAGCCAAATGGCCAATGTAAGCTATGAGGCTTTTATAAAATTGAGAAATCATCCTTTGTTTTTAAAATTTTTGGAAGTACAAAGCCCTTTAAAGATGTTATCAAAAATCAACATCAGTAGTAGGCCAGTGAAAAGAAATACTGATAGTGAATTAAAATTAGAAGATTTAAGAGCCATCAGTTTTGTAACTTCCTGGGGACAGTTAAAGCAGAATATTCCCGGATTTTATGGCGTGGGTACAGCATTAAAAGCCATAAAAGCAGATCATAAATGGATTGAAGCCAAAGAACTATACAAAAATTCAGGATTTTTCAAAACTGTAATAGACAACTGTATGATGTCTATGAAAAAGGCTGATTTTAGACTAACCGCCTATTTAGCAGAAGATGAGACCTTTGGCGATTTCTGGAAGATGCTGAAAGCAGAATATGACTTAACAGAGCAATTGGTTTTAGATTTAACCAACACCTCAGTTTTAATGGAACGCTATCCAAGCGAACAACAATCAATATCCGTTCGTGAGAAAATTACTTTGCCTTTAGTCATCATTCAACGGTATGCCATTATCAAAAGTTTATCTCCAAAAATAAATGAAGAGGAGAAAGCCATTTATCAAAAATTGATTTTAAGAACGCTATATGGAATTGTAAACGCGGCTAGAAACTCGGCTTAACTAAAATAAAGAGGGGAACTCATTTAGATAAGTTCCCCTTATATTGGAATTCATTACTTAACATAATATTAATTATAATACAAAAAGATATTAGCATTTTCAGTTCTCAAATAAACTAAACTCATAACTAATATAATGTAAGATAAAAAACTTTATATCAACGTATTATGAATATTTAAACTCGCTTAACTTTTACAGCATTTAAACCTTTCATTCCTTTTTCTAATTCAAAAGTTACACTGTCACCTTCACGGATATCATCAATCAAACCATTTACGTGAACAAAATATTTCTCTTGCGTTCCAGTTTCCTTTATGAAACCAAAACCTTTAGCATCATTAAAAAAATCTACTTTACCTTTTTTAGGAATGGTTAAATCTTCTTCTTCTTGTTTAGGTGTACCAATCTCAATAAAGCTCACATCTTGTTCTAAAGCTTTCTTCTTTTTGATCGGATCTGGCGGTGTATCTGTAATATTTCCATATTCATCTACATAAGCCATCATGTTTTCTAAACTGCCGTCAGTAGAATTTTCTTTACGTTCTTCTCTTTTTTGCTGTTTTTCTTGTCTTTTCTTTAATCGTTTTTTTTCATTCTCCTTTTTACTAAAGGTTTCCTGTGATCTTCCCATTCGTGTTATTAAATTGTTTCAAAATATGTGTAAGTGTTCACAGAAAAATCAAATCATGAATTAAATGAAATTGACAAAATCAACATCTTATTTCCAAAAAAATGAGCAGGTTCTATTGATACGTAGTTAAACGAATGAAATGGCAAGTAATTTGCTTTGCTCGAAAGGATTTTGCTGTGAAATATTTACAAATATACTATAATCCAACTGAAGAAGTGGGATTCTGCTCAGATTTATTTACAGCTCTATTTTTTCGAATTCGATATGTAAAGCAGATGATAATTCTTTAATTTTATCCAACTCAGAAGGTGCCACAAAAGCCAAAGAAAAACCTTTTTTCCCTGCTCTTGCAGTTCTACCGCTCCGATGTGTGTAATAAGCCACCTGATCTGGCAATTGATAATGCAACACATAAGCTAAATTCTCTACATCAATTCCACGGGCAGAAATATCCGTAGCAATTAATAATTGCAATCTTTTACTTTTAAATAAGCGCATCACTCGGTCACGGTCTCGTTGACCTAAGTCTCCGTGGATAGCTTCTGCTGATACATTTTTAGCTATTAACTGCTTGGCTAAAGTTTGTGCTCCTGCTTTGGTTCGGCAAAAAATAATTCCTCTCTCATCTTTGTATTGATGTAAAAATCGAGTTAAATCATTGATTTTATCTTTGATATCGCTAATAATGTATTGATGCGAAATTTCTTGATTAATAACTTGATCTGCATTTACCTCAATTCTAAACGCATCTTCATCCATAAACTCATGAATGATTTCTTGAATCCCCGAAGGCATCGTGGCCGAAAATAACCATGTAAAGCTTTTTCCAATGGCAAAGCTTAAAATTTTATCAATATCGGCTTTAAAGCCCATACTTAACATTTCATCAGCTTCGTCTAAAACCACTGTTTTCACTGATTCTAAATTGATGGCATTACGTTCTAGCAGATCAATTAAACGACCCGGAGTAGCCACCACGATTTGTGTTGGACGTTTTAATCGCCCTATCTGAACTTCAATTTTCTCCCCTCCGTAAATCGCTTCTGTAAAGATTTTAAGGTTAGTATATTTTGTAAACTTGAACAGTTGCTTAGCAATTTGTTGCGCCAATTCTCTGGTTGGACAAAGCACTAAAGCCTGAATTTGCCTTACTTCGGGTTTAACCCGATGTAACAAGGGTAAGCCATAAGCTGCTGTTTTTCCGGTACCTGTTTGTGCTTGGCCGATAAAATCTGTACCTTCTTGAATTAAAAATGGAATTGCTTTTTCTTGAATTTCTGTAGGTTCAAAAATCTGATTTTCTTGAAGTGCTTGTAAGAATACGTCTGATACGCCTAGATCTGAGAATGTTGCCAAAACTTATTTTTTTGTGTTTTCAAAGATAAGCTTTTAATGAAAGCAAAATTTAAAATCTATTTTTACGCTAGATTTCAATCATGACAAAGCCGCTAGACGATTTTAAGAATTTTATTTATACCCAGTATTTTTCTGATGGGGTCAAAGTGACTTTAGGTGTACTCCTCCCCTCGCTCATTTTCTTTCAGTTAAATCGTTTAGAGATAGGTATCACGCTGTCTTTAGGGGCATTATGCGTGAGTATTGCAGACAGTCCTGGCCCTTGGTTGCACCGCAAAAATGGGATGATTTATACCAATATCTTCATCTTTTTAACTGCTATCATTACCGCTTTATTAAATAAACACGACTTTTTATTAGCTGTTGAAATTTTCACCTTGAGCTTTTTGTTCTCCATGTTCAATGTATATGGCAGCAGAGCGGCATCTGTGGGTACAGCTGCTTTATTGGTCATGATTTTGAATATCAATCCTGATAAAAGCTCCTTAAAACTATTCGAACATGGCTATTTGATTGTTGCTGGAGGCATTTGGTATTTCCTGCTCAGTACTTTGTTCTCTACACTTCGGCCTTATCGTTATGCACAACAAACTTTAGGAGAATGTATTGAGGAAATCTCTAATTACATGCGTTTAAGGGCTCGTTTTTACGATGTAGATTTTGATATCAATGAAAATTTTAGGGATTTGGTAAAGCAACAAGTAAAAGTGAATGAGCAATTAGACAATACCCGTGAAGCTTTATTTAAAACTAGAAAACTTCTGAATGAAAGCACCAATGCAGGCCGTTTAATGATCATGATTTTTGTGGATATGGTAGATTTATTTGAACAAACCATGGCTACACAAAATGATTATGAGACCATTAGAAAAAAATTTGGACATTTAGATATTTTACCTGCTTATGCTTTGGTTATTGAGCGAATCGCAACAGATATTGATTATATAGGTTTTTGTTTGATACATCAGGAAAAACCTCAGAAACAAAGCATCACTATTCATGATTTAGACGCCCTAAAAGCTAAAGTTGATGCTTTAGAACATGCTGGTGAAAGTGTATTCATCTTAAAAAGAATTCTGATTAATCTGCGAAACATTTTTTTTAAAGTGAACGACATTTTAAAGTATTTTGAAAAGGAAACTCAAGCTTTAAGAAGCGGTGCGACTTCATTAGAGTTGTCTCGTTTTGTAAACCATCAGAAGTTTGATTTAAGGCTGTTTAGAGATAACCTCAACCTCAAATCTTCAGTTTTTAAATTTTCTTTGCGCCTAGCCTTCGTGAGTATTACCGGGTTTTATGTAGGCAAGCTCTTTGCCCTCGGTCATCATAGCTATTGGATATTATTAACCATTCTGGTGATTATGAAACCTGGATTTAGTGGTACTAAACAGAGAAATTACGAGAGGGTATTAGGTACTATCATTGGGGGAATAATAGGTGCTTTAATTTTAAGGTGGGTAACAGATGAAACCATCAAGTTTCTATTCCTGCTATTTTTTATGTTGATGACTTATAGTTTTATCCGCATTCAGTATTTGGTGAGTGTCATTTTCATGACACCCTTCATCCTCATTTTGTTTAGCTTCATCAATGTAAATACCGCTACCACCATCGCCGGAGAAAGGATTATCGATACCTTAATTGGCTCTGTTTTAGCCATTGTTTTTAGTTACTTCATCCTCCCAGATTGGGAATCGGCACAACTTAAAAATCATTTTTCTAAAATGATTAAAGCCAATCTGAATTATTTAGAACACATTGTGATGCGCCAATCTTTATTACCCATCAATGAAACTGAATATAAATTAGCCCGAAAAGAAGTTTATGTAACCTCTGCCAACTTAGCGGCAGCTTTTCAAAGGATGATGAACGAACCAAAGAATAAGCAGCAAAATATGGATGAAATTTTAAAATTTGTAGTGCTTAATCATACCCTTTCCTCCTATTTAGCTAATTTATCAGCAAGCTTTAAAGACGGGGGACTTACAATTGGTCATCAGCAACTCAAGCTGATTAGAAAAAGTAGGTTTTATTTAGAGGAGGCATTTAAAAAGGTGAATGTGAATGAAGAATCAACTAATAATAAATTACACATTCACCTTTCTTATCAAATCGCTGATGAGCACATCACCGAACAACTGGAGCAGATTCAAAAGATCGCTTTTGAAATCCATAAAATTGCCAATCAGTTAGCTGTTTAAACCTTTTTTGGAGGCAAATCAAAAGCTACTGCTTCATGCTCAAAATGCCCTTTGTGCGAGCCATCGCAGAAGGGTTTGTTTTGAGATAATCCACATCTGCAAATAGAAACTATTTCTCTACCCTGTAAATTATAAACGTTTCCATCTTTATCTACAATTTCAAAATCTCCTTGAACTTTTAATGATCCGTTGCTATTTACGGTTAGTTTTGTGGTTGCCATATTTAAGTTTTCTTGTTTTTAATGAGTCATTTTTAATCTAACACTTTACTCGTTAATTTCTGATTATTTTTAATCATTTCTATCACCCAAATGCCTCTTAATTCTCCTTCTTTATAACCTGTAGCCTTATCTTTAGGATAAATGGATTTAATGTTAGATAAGGTATTCTTTGCGATATCCATATCCTTACTACCATGGCATTGTAAACAAGTTTTATTGGTGAGTATTGGATAATAGCCAATATTGGAATTGGACGTTGATAGGAGTTTTGGTTTTAAAGGTAAATTTTTAGCAATTGAATTTTTTACCTCCATGATATAAGCTAACTCTTCTTTGTTAGCCGCATTATTTGGATTCCTATTTTTATCTGATACTCTTCTAATTTTAGCATTAACCAATTTGCCTACACTATCTGTTATAGAAATAGCTTTAGTAGAACAAAAAGTTACTGCATTGGCTACACCTTTAGCTTTTATTGCTGCTAATAGATTTTCGCTTAAAGCAGCCTTAGCCTGCATGGCAATCTCTTTACCTTGTTCTAAAGGTTTTTCACTGGTCATGCTGTTTTTATTCATGTTTTCTTTTGATTTTTCTTCTTGCATGTGTTTTTCAAACCAACCTGGCTTTTCTATATCTTCTTGGTAAATATATGCCGCTATTTTTTTTAAATCTTCCTCGTTAAAATTCATTTTTGGCATCAAATTAAATTTCTCAATCGCCTCTGGCATTTTAGATTTTTCTGCGGATGGATTACTCACAAATGCTATTAAGTTCTTGGTAAATTCTTCTTGGGTTGTACCGCCTTTTGTATAATGACGTTTGATAGCCACCATAGGCGGTGCCATACGGTTATCCATAGCTGCATTTGGGCTGTGGCAAGTGTAGCATTTGTTCTCTATTAAAGAAGCTGCCTCACTCAATTCTGCCTCACTAAGTTTTACGGTTTGATCTTGATTACTTGCTGTTTTATTAGTTTGCGTACAACTGTAGGCTAACACCAATAACATTGATATTATAGCGTATTTTTTCATAAAATTATTTTTTCTAAACTACAAAATACTTACAATTGCTCATTTAAAGAAATCTTAATTTATATTGAATCTAATCTAGGCTAGGGCTTAGGGTTACCTTTTTCAGAAAGTTGATGGGTCTGTTTAAAATCCTAAAACCTTATTGGTCAATGGAATGGCTGCTTATTTTCTCTCTTAATTTAATTAATCCTACTGAAGCACTGCCTTTCGTCCTTTCAACTTTATCATCCCGAATTCATTTCGGGGCCTCTGAAAACACTACCTTTCACCCTATGGTTACCTTTTGGACAAGAAGAAATTAGAACATAAAGCGCTTAGGTGAATCAGAATCAATCTTTAAAACATCAAAAATAAAGCTCATGAGCTACTTTAAAGGTATTACAATGCGCATCCACAATATCTTTGATATCTGGCGAATAGCCCCCTCCCATACTCACCTGAACAGGAATTCCTCTGGATTGGCATGCCGCAAAAACCAACTCATCACGGTTTTTACAGCCCGTTTTAGAAAGTGCTAATTTCCCTAGTTTATCCGTCACTAATACATCCACACCTGCTAAGTAGAATACAAAATCAGGCTGAACATGAGCAAAAAGTTCAGGGAGTTGTTGAGCTAAAATAGCGAGATAGGCTTCATCTGTTAAGCCATCTTCTAAGCCCAAATCTAAATCAGAATGCTCTTTTCTAAAGGGGAAATTCTTCTCGCCATGCATGGAGAAAGTAAAGACTTTCGGATTGTTTTCAAAGATTTGTGCTGTTCCATTCCCTTGATGCACATCTAAATCAATTATTAAAATAGAAGATGCTAAATTTTTATTTAATAGATAGTTAGCTGCTATCGCTTGATCATTCAGTAAACAAAAACCTTCACCCCAATTCGAGCCAGCATGATGCGTTCCACCGGCCACATTAAAAGCCACACCGTATGCCATCGCATAATGACAAGCATCAATAGTCCCTTTAGCAATGCGGAGTTCACGCTCTACCAATTGCGCCGAGAGCGGAAAACCTGTCCTCCGCTCCTCTTGATAAGATAGTTTAAGATGTTTGAGCTTCTCCCAATAGCTTTGCTCATGCGTCAGCAATACCCATTCTTCCTCTAGTACTTCTGGAGAAAATAGATTTTTATCCTTAATCACTCCTTCATGTTTTAATTGCAGCGGAATCAGCTCATATTTCAACATCGGGAAACGATGACCTGCAGGCAAAGGATGAGCGTAAATGGGATCAAAAGCAATTTTGAGCATAGCTGTTTGCTTTAACTGCAATTTTAAAGAATAGTTTAGATTTCTTTTAAAAATGATGAGTGACTAATGGTTTGTCTGCTTATTTTTTCCCTTCATTTACCCCGTCACCCTGAGCGCCAGTCTCGATTTTTATCGGGAGAGTCGAAGCCTTTTGCCTTTACGCTCATACCTTTCCGTCCCTCATTGCAGGGACTTGGCTAGTTCTTTTTTCATCCTTTTTTGATGATTTATTTGGCATTCAAGAGTGCTTCGCAATTTGCAACAGCGCAAAAGAACCAAAACGCCGCCGCTGCGGCATTTTTTATGAATGGCATCTGTTAGGTTAGCTCATCTTTGCCAAAAATCACAAGGCGGAGTTTATGTGCTTGTTCTGCTTTTGCTGAGGCTTGATATAGATTAATCAAGAGCGTTGGAGAAGTGCTGGAGAAATCATAAAAGTAGCAGCACTAACATCCAATTAGCATTACCAAGCCTATAGCGTTAGCGATTTTACGTTCGCTTTGCACTAACCTTCAATTGGCACTTACGAGTAAAAATAAGCGCTCCTACTTTTATGATTGAGGGAAGCCTTGTGCGGCAAAAGCACCTGAGCGGATAAAAAAAGATTCCGATAGCTATCGGGATTGTTTCTTTTCATCTGAAAAGAAAAGCCCTCCCGCCAGCGAATGAGGCGGCAGGATTTTAAACTGAACTAAATAATCTCCTTTAATAAGAAAAATCCTGAGATCCTGATCTGCATCAGGATGACAAAGATGAAAGGCAGTGAAACGCTCCGCAAAGACCCTTTGACTCCGCTCAGGGTGACAATGAGAATGAAAGGTTTATAACCACTTCAATAATAGCGCATAAACCTTAAATACGCTTAAATTCCGCCTTGTCGCTTGCGGCAGAGATACAGAATAATTGGCAAAAGCATTGAAAGCAAGTGGCGCCCGCCCGAACGGAACGGGCGGGCAGCGGAGAGTTTTTGGTTACTTTTTGCGGAAAAAAGTAACAAGCCTTTCCGCCGGCGAATGAGGCGACAGGATTTTAAACTGAACTAAATAATCTCCTTTAATAAGAAAAATCCTGAGATCCTGATCTGCATCAGGATGACAAATAAAAATAGTGCTCATCACTATTTAATGCTTTTAGTAATTTTCCATAATACTGCCACACCCAGTGCCCCTAAAACAAAAGAACAAACAGAAGAAGTGATATCCCACGTAGCTCCAAAACTCATATGATTTTTCAAAATACCATATACCGCCCAAAGCACTACCAAGCCAAAAAAGACATTATGTTTTTTCAACACGATGAAAAGAGCTAACAGAAATACAATAACAATGAGTGCAGCAGCCCAAATATCTCCAGAAAGTGGAGCGCCATCCCATCCTATGGATACCAAATACAAAGCAATATTGGCCACATTAGCTACGCATAACCAAGCGAAATAAATACTTAAAGGGAATTGGGTAAAGAGCTTATTTTTAAAGGATTTATCTCGATCAAAAAGTTCTAATCTAATAAAAATCAGAAGCAAGGTGATGAGCTGTATCACAATTAAAATCACAGAAGCTAAGAGGTATTCATCATCAAAAGCAAAGACCCAAAAAGTAGTGGCGATATTATTGATGATAAATAGATTTCCGATTTTGGATAAAGCCTGATTAGCCTCACTTTGCTCCTCCTCCCGATAAGCTTTAAGGAGATGAAAAATGGTAAAGCCAAAGAGCGATAAATAAATCAGACCCCAAATGGCAAAGGTAAAGCCAGCAGGGGTAAATGCTGTTGGATAACGATTAGAGACATCTGCATTGGTTTGTCCGTTAAATATCTTCAGCTGACTGATATTAGCCACCGCACAGGCTATGGTAAAGAAGATAAAATTTAACCAAGCGAGTTTTTTTACTTTTCCCATATATCAGTTTGTTAGTTGATTAGATTTAAGTTTAAATTATTTTTACTTTCAACTTTTTACTTTATCATTTTTACTTTGAATTCTCTACTCTCCACTTTTGACTTTTTACTTTATCATTTTTACTTTGAATTCTCTACTCTCCACTTTTGACTTTTTACTTTAAACTTTTGACTTTAAACTTTTTACTTTTCCCCAAAAAATTAACATGATGTTTTAAGATTATTCAACAAGGTTTGTCCCAAAAAATAAATCTCTTCAAATGTATTGTACAAAGGCACCGGACTCCATCGGATAACATTAGGCTCCCGCCAATCGCCGATGATGTTTTGCCCTACTAAAGCGTCGAATAAAGTTTTTCCGCCACGTTTACAGATAATAGAGAGCTGACAACCTCTTTCCGATGAATGTTTAGGGGTAATGATTTTGAGGCACTCTTCTCCTACTTGGTCGTTCACCATTTGGATGATAAATTCTAAATAGCCGGTTAACAAAACACTTTTCTTTCTCATGTTTTCAAACCCTGCAGCATGTATAACTTCTAAAGCTGCCTTGTGGGTAGCCATTAATAAAATAGGACTCGTACTCACCTGCCAACCTTCTGCTCCAGCTTCAGGAATAAAGCCTTTTTCCATTTTAAAGCGTTGCTTTAGCTGATAACCCCACCAACCTGCTAATCTGGGTAAATCACTATCAAAATGCTGCTCATGTACAAAGATACCTGAGATGCCTCCTGGCCCAGAATTCATGTATTTATAAGAACACCAGCAAGCAAAATCAACTTCCCAATCATGCAGCTTTACTGGAACGTTTCCAGCAGCATGCGCCAAATCAAAACCTACCATCGCTCCTACTTCATGACCTGCTTTGGTGATGGCTTCTAAATCAAAAAACTGACCCGTATAATAGTTGATTCCTCCAAAAAGGATTAAAGCCAACTCTTCACTGTGTTGTTGGATGATTGCTAAAACATCTTTTGTTCTTAAGGTTTCCTCTCCTTCTCTCGGAAAAACCTCTATCACTGCATCCTCATACGTATATCCTCTGGTTTTTACATGAGATTCTACAGCGTACTGGTCTGAGGGGAATGCGCCTCCTTCCATCAATATTTTATACTTTTTACCTTTCGGCTGATAAAAACTGGTGAGTAAAAGGTGTAGATTGATGGTTAAGCTATTCATGCAGGTCACTTCTGCGGGCTTTGCTCCTACAATAGGTGCTAACAAGTCTTTAATCGCATGATGATATTGTAGCCATTGGGTATCTTCCTCAAACCAAGCTTCCACAGCATAGTTTTCCCAAGCATTGAGTTGTTTATCTAGCTCTTTTTTAGTGCTTTTAGCTTGCAGTCCTAAAGAATTACCACAAAGGTAAATGATGTCTTTTCCATTTACTTTAGGGATTAAAAACTGATCTCTAAAAGCGGATAAACCATCTTGTTGATCTAAAGATTGGGCAAAGGCTAGCGTATTCTGAAACTGCATAAAGGTTAAAATAAGGAATATTGCAAATTAAGCATTTTAAAGCTTTTTCCTGAAAACAAAAAATCCTGAGTGGATAACAACTCAGGATTTCATTTGATTTAATTTTATGGAATTAAGCCATCGCTTCTTTTTCTTCTTGTGGTCTGCCGTTTTTAAAAGCTTTACGAGGTGTTAAACCTAACAATTCAAACATCGCCATATCATCTTTAAAATCAGGATTAGGCGTGGTTAAAAGTTTATCTCCTGCAAAAATAGAGTTAGCACCTGCCATAAAGCATAAAGCTTGTTCTAGCGTACTCATTTCATTTCTACCGGCAGATAAACGCACTACTGTTTTAGGCATCACAATTCTTGCGGTGGCAATCATGCGCACCATATCCCAAATAGGCACACGTGGTTGATTAGCTAAAGGCGTTCCTTTTACGGGTACCAAAGCGTTAATCGGCACAGATTCTGGGTGTTTAGGCATATTGGCTAATACACGCAACATGGCTACCCTATCATTTACAGTTTCTCCTAAGCCAATAATTCCACCACTACAAACTGTTAATTTAGCTTTGCGTACGTTTTCAATGGTTTTTAAACGCTCATCATAAGTACGGGTAGTGATAATTCTTTTATAATCTTCTTCTGAGGTATCTAAATTGTGGTTATAAGCATATAAACCTGCATCCGCTAAACGCTGAGCCTGATCTGCGGTAAGCATCCCTAAAGTACAACAAACCTCCATATCCATAGCGTTAACGGCTTTCACCATATCAATCACCTTGTCAAAATCACGGTTATCACGTACTTCTCTCCAAGCAGCACCCATACATAAACGGGAAGCACCACCATCTTTAGCACTTTGTGCAGCAGCCACCACTTCTTCTACCTTTATCATGGCATGTACATCTACATCAGTATGGTAACGGGCTGCTTGTGGGCAATAAGCACAATCCTCTGGGCAACCACCTGTTTTAATAGAAATTAAAGAGCTGATTTGAACTTCAGCATAGTCTTTGTTTTCACGATGAATGGTAGCCGCTTCATACACTAAATCTAAAAATGGTTGATGGTAAATGGCGGATATTTCTTCGTTAGTCCAGTTATGTTTAGTAGTCATGTGTTATTTAGTATTTGTCCATGGACAGTGAACCATGGTCTAATTTCGATTACAATTATAGCAATAATTTGGAGGCTAAGCCCAATAAAAGTAAGAATCCGAAGACATCTGTAAAGGTGGTGATGATGATGGAAGAGGCAATGGCAGGGTCTATCCCTACCCTTTTTAAGAGTAAAGGAATGCCGGCACCCGTAATTCCGGCAATGATTAAGTTCCCTGTCATGGCTAAAAAAATTACTAAACCTAATAGAGGGCTGCCATCGTAAAAGAAAGCAAAGGCAAATACGATTAATCCGTTTACTGCTCCATTAATAAAGCCCACAGTTAATTCTTTAATCACTGTACGATAAGCTTGCGAATCGGTTAAATCACTTAAAGTAATTCTACGTACGGTGACGGCTAAAGCTTGTGTTGCCGCGTTTCCGCCCATCCCGGCAATAATCGTCATATAACCTGCTAAAACTACAATCTTAGAAACCGTTGGCTCAAAATATCTGATTACTGAAGAAGCCAAAAATGCAGTACCTAAATTGAGTATTAACCAAGGCAAACGAGATTTTACGGCTTCTATCCAATTACCGCTCAATTCTTCATCTTCAGAAACCCCTGCAATCTTCAACATATCCTCGGTATTCTCTTCTTCCATTACGTCGATCACGTCGTCAAAGGTTACACGACCGAGTAAACGCATGTTCACATCCACTACGGGAATACTGGTCAGGTTATATTGAGAGATTAAATCGGCTACTTCTTCCTGATCTACATCGGCTCTAACGTAGATAAAATCGGTATTCACCAAATCAGCCACTTTAGCATTAGCTTTGGATTTGATGATGTCTTTTAAAGAAACAATTCCTTGCAGTACATTATCATCATGAACTACATAAATGGTATAAAATTCTTCAATTTCTTCACTTTGCAGAATGATTTGATCAATGGCCTGCTTTTTAGACATTTCAGCATCCACTTTAATCACTTGGGTGTTCATCAAACCACCCGCAGTATCTTCTGGATAAGTTAAGAGGTTACGGATATTCACCGCATCTTCTTTATCCATCTCCTCCAAAATTTCCTGCTGATCTTCGGCATCCATTTGAGAGATGATATCCGTAGCGTCATCATAATCCAGCTCCTCAATAATCTCCTGACGCTTTTCGGCATCAATCTCTATCAATAATTCTTCTGGGTGTGCCTCATGACTCATTTCTGAAATGATTTCAGAAGCTAAATCGGCAGGTAAAAGATGGATGATTTTCTTTTGATCTTCCAAAGAGATAGACTCAAAAATAATGGCAATTTCTGAAGCATGATAATCCTCAAGAAGTAATAATAATTCTTCTTCAGAACCCTCAAGGGCCTGTTTTATCTTTTGGATGTCGGTTTTATCTAGCTCGAAAGATTGCATTGCTGCTAAATTAAGGTTAAAGGTTTAAAATGTAAGCTTTCGCTGATAATATTTTTCAATGATGTTTATTTCAGCTTTGTCATCCTTATGCCTATCAGGATCATTCATTGCGCAAGTCTTGGCGGGTTGAATGTGCAAAAGCCTCACTTGTGTGCATGAATTAAAAGGCAACAGTCTCCAATTGCTCTTTGCCATCACTCGGAAGACTGGCGCTAGTGAGTGGTAACGAGTCTGAAGACTCTTTTCTATTCCTTAAATCCTTTTCACGCTGTGCTTAAGACTAAGGACAGTTGGGGTATGAGTGGTTATTCTTTAAAATAAATGTATTTTGTTAATTGGGTTATTGTTCTTTTTCTCTGAATTGTCGCCCCAAACCATTAAAACAAGATTGCCAATGTTGTTCACGAATTTGTTTTGAAATACTTCGTCATATTTTGTGAAATTTGGGTCTCTTGGTGTAATATGGTCAGTTGTGTTTTCTAAACGTTTTGCGTTGAATTTATTTTTAAAGTCCAACGGTGTCATTTGTCTTGTTCGGTGGGCTTGGTGCGGATGGGCAAAATAAAATGTGCCTCTTGCGGGGTGGCTTAAAATTGTTTTTAAAAAATGTGCGGTGGGAAAAAAATAAAAAACATAAGGTCGGTCAGCGTGTCGGTTTAGAAGCTGTCCGTTTGTATTATCGTTTCTATGTCTTTGTTCCCCTTCGCTAGTGCGAGCTTGCAGCTCGTACTTTAACTTTTTTATTTTATCCCACAAAATCTATTTCCAAAACTCCTTTACCTCCACAGTAATCTATTGCACTACTGTATTTCCAAAAATGTGCTTCTGTTACAAAACCTGACACTACTGGGTTCTGATGGATATAATCTACTTTTTGATCTATTACTTCTGCACTCCATAATTCTATTGGCTTATTATGTTGTTGCCAGAATTGTCTTTTTTTAACATTACTATTCTTTAAACCAGCCCGCCCCATTAACCAAAGCATCCATTCTCTTCTGCTTTCTTGCATATTATTTTCAATTTCTGCTTGTAAAGCTTTGGAAGTAAACATTTTTAAGCTTTTTAACACTTCGCCCGGATTTCCATCTTTTGCTCTAAATATTAAATGTACATGGCTCGGCATGATACACCAGCAGTATAACTCCATTCCCTTTTCTTTTCTGCAATAAGATAAACTTTCTACTAACTTGTTAAAATATAAATCACGCACAAAAACATCTATCCAATATACTGTTGCAAAACTTACAAAGTAGAGTCCTTCTTTATTGTAAAATTTATATTTTCTACTCATTGATATTTAAATAGTACGAGCTACAAGCTCGCACCAGCTTGGGGGGAGGCATAACGGTTGTATATGCGCATGTTTTGTGCTTGTAATCTCTTTTATTTTTATCCATTAAATTGATTAAAGAAAAGCCTTTTTCTCCTACCTCACAAAAAAATATCATGAGCAACAAATCTATTTCACAGGTGCTTTTCTTCGGTATCGTAAAAATAAATATAAGAGAAAGAGCCAGTTAAAAACAAAAAAAATGAAAAATATCATTTTTCTGGTATTGCATAATTATTTCTTATGTGTTAATTTAAGGTATTTAATTTATTCTAAAATATCTATGTTACTTAACTCGTTTAAGTGTTCCACAGGATCAATAAATCCTTTTTGAAAACAAAGAACTGCGTCCAGAAATAAGAAGTTTAATTCTGTTTATTAACCATCATTAAAATTAAAGTATTTTCTTTAATTCCCGGACAGAGTCCTCATTTATCATTTTAAGATTTATTGATCCTGAAAAAGGAACACTCAAACCAGTTTGGGAAGACTTGCGTCAATAATGAAAATTGGTAAATGGCAACAGTCACCTATTGCTCTTTGCCACTATTCGGAAGACTGGCGCTAGTGAGGGTCTTCCGCCAAGGATAAACTTATCTAATCTCTAAACCAGCCCCTTTTTGCAAAATACCAAATTTGGAAAATGGCAATCAGCAACATCCCTCCTAAAACATAGAGATAACCATTGTGGATATACAATTCGGGCATATTGTTGGCTAACACTTTTCCGGTCACGGGGTCTTGTCTTTGGAAATTCATCCCGTAAACCCCTGCAATAAAAGTAAGCGGAATAAAGATGGCTGAAATGATGGTTAAAGTTTTCATCACCTCATTCATTTTATTACTTATCAAAGAAAGGTACAAATCCAACAAACTGGAGGCGGTTTCTTTCATACTTTCAATTAAATCAATCGCTTGAATACTGTGGTCATAAGCGTCTCTGATAAAAACTTTTGTATCCTCAGTAATTAAAACACTATTGGTTCTTAAAAGCTCATTGAGTTTGTCTCGCTCGGGCCAAGCAGCTCTGCGCATAGAAATGACTAACTTCTTAACGCCTTGTATGCGGTACATCAATAATTTTCTGGGTTTTTGGTAAAGATGGTCTTCTATCATTTCTAGCTCCTCACCTAAACGGTTGGCAATGGTAAAATAATGATCCATCACGGTATCCATTAAAGCATATAATAAATAGGAAGCACCTAATGCCCTGATATTGCCCTTCACGCTCTTTCTTAAGCGGTTTCTCACCGGATCTAGCACATCATCATAATCTTCCTGAAAAGAGATGACTAATTTTGGGAAAAGTAAAAATGAAAGCTGTTCATTTTTTAGTTGTAAACCTCTATCTAGTTCTAACATTCTACTGGTGATGAACAGATAATCCTCATAATCCTGCACTTTTGGTCGCTGATAAGTATTTACTACATCTTCTAGCACCAAAGGATTGACCTTAAAATGTATTTGCATGGTATTCAATACCTCTTGTGTTCCTAAACCTTTAATGTCTAGCCAATGGCTACGTTCTGGGTAGTGTGCCATAAATTGCAAAGCTTCATCAATACTAGTAGTTTGCAATTCATCTAAATGTTCTTCATCATAAGAATACACAAAAAGCTTACTGCTAAGCGCATTATCGTTAATATAATAAGTGCCGGGGCCTTGTCCTGGTGGGTTTTTTCGCTTAGGTTGTATCACACGGAAGCGTGGAATTTTAAGTTTTGATAAGGTATGAGGCAGTTGTGTAAATTGATCTTTGATATCCATCTTGTAAATTAAGAAATAGCAATATCTGATGAAATTAAGCTTTTTGTTTGAAAAACTCATCAAAAGCCATTCAAGAAGAATATAAATGCTAAAACCTATTTAAAATTGAAGGAGCGCTAAAATTTGAGTGAGGCCTTGTTCATCCTCCTCATCAAAATGATTCAAATGTTCACTATCCACATCTAAAACGCCAAACACCACGCCATCTTTTAAGATAGGTAATACTATTTCTGATTGCGATAAACTGCTGCAAGCAATATGACCAGGGAATTGATTTACATCGGGTACAATCAATGTTTTAGCTTCTGCCCAAGCAGTGCCACAAACCCCTCTTCCTTTTTGGATACGAGTGCAGGCCACCGGACCTTGAAAAGGCGCTAATACCAATTCTTCATTTTTCACCAAATAAAATCCCACCCAAAACCAGTTAAACTGTTCTTTTAAAGCAGCACATACATTCGCCATGTTGGCTACCAAGTCGGTTTCTCCGGTTACTAAACCTTCTATTTGTGGAATTAGCGACTGATATTGAGTTTTTTTATCTCCTTTAATGATTTGTAAGTCTTCTGCCATGTAGCAAAACTACAACAAAGCCAGCTTTTACTTTAAAATTCTATTGATAATTTTACAAGAACTATCATTTCAATTTTTTATCTTGTTTGCTTAAATAATCACTTTATGAAAAGAATGATACCCCTATTCTTACTGATTTTATCTGCTCAGTTCCTTTTGGCGCAAAATATTGATAACAAAACCAAAACTTTTAAAAAATATCCTGGCTATTTCAATTTCTATTGGGATGAAGCCAATGGAAAAGTGTTTTTAGAGGTGGATAAATTTAATCAAGAGTTTCTGTATGTAAGCTCTTTACCTTTTGGTATCGGATCTAATGATTTAGGTTTAGACCGTGGGCAAATTGGCGAGCAAAAGATATTGAAGTTTGTAAAGATTGGCCCGAAAGTATTGCTGCAACAACCCAATTATGATTATCGGGCCATTACTCAGAATGAGGACGAACGTAAATCGGTAGAACAAGCTTTTGCCAGTTCGGTAATTTGGGGATTTAAAGTAGAAGCCGAAGATGAAGGTAAAGCTTTGATAGATTTAACCCCTTTTTTGATGCGTGATGTGCATCAGATTGGCGATAAACTAGCGGCAATGGGACAAGGAAATTACCATACCGACGAAGGTCGCTCGGCAGTATATCTCCCAAACACCAAAAACTTCCCAGAAAATACCGAGTTTGAATCCATCATTACTTTAGTAGGAAATGCCAAAGGAAGAGAAATTAGCTCGGTTACGCCAGATCCTGATGCCATAACCGTACACACGCATCAATCCTTTATACAACTACCAGATAATCATTATCAACCAAGAGCTTATGATGTGAGATCGGGTTATTTAGGGATGCAGTTTATGGATTTTGCTACGCCTATCTCCCAACCTATTGTAAAGCGTTTTATTGAGCGTCATCGATTAGAGAAAAAGAACCCGAATTCCAAAATCAGCGAAGCTAAAAAACCCATAATTTATTATTTAGATCGTGGAGCACCAGAACCTGTTCGTTCTGCTTTAATGGAAGGGGCTTCATGGTGGAATCAAGCTTTTGAAGCGGCCGGCTATAAAAATGCATTTCAAGTAAAACTTCTACCAGAAGGTGTTGACCCTATGGATATCAGATACAATTTGATTCAATGGGTGCATCGTTCTACCAGAGGTTGGTCTTATGGCGCTTCCATTACCGATCCTCGTACCGGAGAAATCATCAAGGGGCAAGTTTCCTTAGGCTCGCTCAGGGTTCGTCAAGATTATCTGATTGCACAAGGATTAATTCAGCCTTTCGGCGATGGTAAAAATGATACCACTGAACTGATGAACATGTCTTTGGCCCGCATTCGTCAGTTAGCCGCTCATGAAGTGGGACATACTTTAGGTTTGATGCACAACTATGCGGCGAGTACTAAAGATCGTTCTTCGGTGATGGATTATCCTTTTCCGCATATAGAGATGAATGCCGAAGGTAAAATTGATTTATCCAATGCTTATGCAGTAGGTATTGGAGATTGGGATAAAAGAGCCATTATTTATGGTTACCAAGATTTCCCCGAAGGAACGGATGAACATCAAGCTTTAAATAATATCATTCAACAAACTTATAAACAAGGCTTAGTCTTTATTTCAGATCAAGATGCTCGCCCAGAAGGAAGCGCACATCCAAACGCACATTTATGGGATGATGGAACCGACCCTGTGACGAGTTTGCAGAATTTGATGAACATCAGAAAAGTATTATTAAATCGCTTTTCAGCGGATGCTATCCCTACTGGTGCCCCAATGGCTACCTTAGAAGAAGTGTTAGTTCCGATTTATTTATTGCATCGCTACCAAGTGGAGGCCGTTTCTAAGATTGTGGGCGGTTTAAATTATACTTATGCAGTTAAAGGAGATGGACAAACGCTTACCTCATTCATCCGCCCAGAATATCAGATGGCAGCTTTAAAAGAACTGTTGAATGTATTGAGTCCAGAAAACTTAAGCATACCAGAGAAACTCATAGCGCAAATACCTCCTCGCCCAGTGGGTTATCCAAGAACCAGAGAAACCTTTAAAGCCAATACAGGCTTAACGTTTGATCCTTTGGCGGCAGCCGAGAGTTTAACCAATACCACTTTAGGTTTACTGTTAAACCCTCAACGCTTAGAGCGGATTATAGAACACCACGCCAGAGATGCCGCTCAACCAGATTTAAATACTATTTTAAATCAACTTACCTATCAAACTATTAAACAGCCGGTAATGAATACCGCCAACTTTAATGGAGAGCTCTTTAGAATGGAGCAAGTAGCTACACTAAAGCAGATATTGAACTTATTAGCTTCGGATAGAACTTCGGATAATGTGAAAGCTTATTTATTTTTCACGCTAAATGATATAAAAAGATTTTTAGATAGAAGAAGTGATGTGAATTATGGAAAAGATTTTGAATTCGGAACTTATGAGCTGATGAATAATTTGATTAGAAGATTTGAACAACACCCAGAAACATTTAAGTTACCAGAGCCTTTACCGATGCCAGATGGCTCTCCTATTGGCGATGAGGATAATTTTTAAAGCCATTGTAAGGTAAAGCAATGATCAGCGACCAAGAAACTAAAACATTGTTAAAACCAGAGTTATGGGTTCAGAATTATGCTGACATCATGTTTTCTTATGCCTTAAGGCGAGTGAATAACGAAGAAGTGGCTCAAGACTTGGTTCAAGAGGCTTTTTTGGGGGGCTTAAAATCTCAAGCCAATTTTGATGGCAATAGTTCAGAGAAAACATGGTTAATTGCCATTCTGAAGTTTAAGATT
Organism: Sphingobacteriales bacterium; assembly: GCA_014763615.1. Classification (GTDB taxonomy): domain Bacteria; phylum Bacteroidota; class Bacteroidia; order Sphingobacteriales; family Sphingobacteriaceae; genus Pseudopedobacter. Next base: position 64,802 of record JACXVB010000013.1, read on the forward strand.
ATTGATTATTACAGAAGTAAGAACAAACATCAAAATCAGCCATTGCATCAAGATGATGGTGAAGAAATAGACCATTTCTTTTTTGAAGATAACGGTCATTGGAAATCAGAACATGCCATTATTGGTGATTTTGAAAGTGCGGATAGCGCTTTAGAAAAGAAAGAGTTTTATAAGGTGTTGGATAAATGTTTGAGCATTCTCCCCAATAAACTGGCAACGGTTTTTAAACTCAAAATGTTAATTGAGGAGAAATCTGAAGTGATTTGCGAAATGCTAAACATCACAGATGCAAATTATTGGGTGATATTACATCGAGCCAAATTGCAATTAAGAAGCTGTATGTCAACTAACTGGAAGAGATGATATGAGTGTTTTATTTAACTGTTTAGAGGCTACAAGATTGATATCTAAAGGTCAGCACCAAAAGCTAAGGACCTATCAACAATTGAGTTTAAACTTCCATTTATCCTTGTGTAAATATTGTAAATCCTTTCAAAAAGATTTAGATGAGGTGAAGAAACAAATTGCTGAAATAGATGAAGAAAAGGTCTTTTATTTGAATGATAACTTTAAAACCCACCTCAAAAAGAAGATATTGGAAGAAATCAGTAAATAAGTTTTCCAATTAAAAGATTCAACATTACACAAGTTATCCACTATTCTTAAAGCTTCACTTTATTTCCCGAAATTAGCAGGAAATGATTGTTTCATTAACCATTGTCAGATATCCTAAGAAATTTATTCCTTTCGCCTTTCTGGCGATGGCCATTCATCGCTTTCCATTGTGGTTAAACAAGCCATGCAGTTTTTGGAAACTATTAGGTTGCGGCAAAAGCGGAACTTTTGACATTCATCCTGATTATCAGCAATGGGGTTTATTAGCCGTTTGGACGCAAGAAGAAGACTTTCAACACTTCAAGAACAATTCGTTTATCGGGAAATGGTGGAAGATCTTTTGCTCGGAGCAATGGACAGTTTTATGCGAACCCGTAGAATCTCATGGTCAATGGAGCGGGAAAGAACCTTTCGGTAAGCCAAAAATCAAAAACCACGAAGGCATGGTAGGTGTATTGACTAGAGCTACTATTCGTCCTAGTCGCTTAAAGAACTTCTGGAGAAATGTTCCAAAAGTAGCCGCCATCATGGATCAATCTAAAGGTTTTATTACTTCCGTTGGCATTGGCGAGGCACCCTTTTTTATGCAGGCGACCTTTTCTGTGTGGGAAAGCTTAGAAGATGTAAAGCAGTTTGCTTACAAAGATCAAGAACATGCGGAGGTGATTAAATTAACCCGAAAAGAAGATTGGTACAGCGAAGAGCTTTTTGCCCGCTTTAAAATTTTAAAAAGTGAAGGCACCATCAATGGAGTCAATCCTTTGAACACACCATAACAGATCATTTTCAAATTGTCACATTTTCAAATCTTCAAATCAGTAGTATGAGAGTAATCGCAGAATTGCCACATCCAGAATCTAAGATCACCATCTTTTCGATGAATATGAAATTCATCATCAAATTTGAGCAAGGCGTTTTAGAACAAACCTATAAGCTCTCTGAGATGGATGTAGTGAACGGGGTAGATGGAGTTTTTGAAATCTTGGATGAAGCATTTATCTCTAAAGTTGTAGCCCGATTTGCGGAGATGAGAAAGGATTTCATAGACACTTACAACAAGTACAACTAACACTTCATAAGAATTAGCTAACTTATTATAATATAAATACTTAATATTTAATAACACGCCAAACAAAATGATATTCTGTAAAAACAAGGTTAATCAATGAATTAACATGTGCGTTACATCAAGTAAATAAAAATATAATAATCATAAATTATTGTATTTAAGTAAGTTAAATATAGCAACAAAATAATATTCTGAGCCTTAAAAATGCCAAATATATGATCAAATCATTCAAAATAAACGCTACCGACTCTCCTCTTAAAAAAGAGCTGAAACATAAAATTGATCTCAAAACAAAGCCTTTGGGAGCCTTAGGAAAATTGGAAAACTTGGCCATTAAAATCGGTTTGATACAAGAAACGCTAAGCCCAAAAATCAGTGAACCTACTCTCCTAGTTTTTGCCGGAGATCATGGAATTGTAGCCGAAGGTGTGAGTCCTTATCCGCAAGAAGTGACTTGGCAAATGGTGATGAATTTTATTTCGGGCGGAGCGGCCATCAATGTTTTTGCAAAACAGAATGGATGGAATTTAGAAGTAATTGATGCTGGTGTGAATTATGATTTTCCTCCCGAGCTTCCCATACGAAATCTCAAAATCAATAAAGGAACCAACAACTTCTTAAATCAGCCCGCCATGACGGATGCTGAGCTCATCCAAGCCATAGAAAGTGGTGCACAACTTGTCACAGAATTAGCAGATAAAGGATGCAATTGTGTGGCTTTTGGCGAAATGGGCATCGGTAATACATCGGCAGCAGCCATCATCATGAGCAAAATAACCGGTATCCATTTAGAAGAATGTGTAGGTAGAGGAACCGGTTTAGACCAACATGGTTTAGCGCATAAAATAGGTGTACTTTCTCATGCCATAGAAAATCATGTGGCTACACAACCTTTAGCAGTTTTGAAAACTTTTGGCGGCTATGAAATTGCCATGATGTGCGGTGCCCTGTTAGAAGCTGCCGAATTAAGAATGACAATTTTAATTGATGGATTTATCGTGACTTCTGCCCTTTTAGTTGCTCAACATCTATATCCTGAAATTTTAGATTACTGCATTTTTTCTCATCAATCTGATGAAAAAGGTCATCAGAAGATGCTACAATATTTGCATGCAGATGCTTTATTAAAGTTAGATATGCGTTTAGGCGAAGGAACAGGGGCGGCTTTAGCCCTACCTTTGGTGGAAGCAGCGGTTAATTTCTTAAATGAAATGGCTAGTTTTGAATCTGCTGGAGTAAGCAATAAATAAAACATGAAGAAAGAAATCAGGATATTTTTTACGGCTTTGATGTTCTTTACCAGAATTCCTTGTCCGTCTTACACCGATCATGACCCAGAATATCTCAATCGTTCTGCTAAATATTTTACTTTGGTAGGGATTATTGTGGGCAGTATTTCAGCATTGGTGTTCTATCTTTCTCAATGGATATTTCCTTTAGAAATTGCGCTGTTACTAAGTTTTGTAGCTTCCATACTTACCACGGGTGCATTTCACGAAGATGGTTTTGCTGATGTTTGTGATGGCTTTGGAGGCGGCTGGACAAAAGAGAAAATCCTCGATATTATGAAAGATTCTAGAGTAGGAACTTACGGTTTGGTGGGTTTAATATTGTTGATGGCTTTAAAATTTACCGCTTTACACTCCATTGCATCACCATTAATTATCCCAACCATCATCAGCGCTCACGCAATCAGTCGGTTAAACTCTGTAAGTTTAATTTATACTGATGAGTATGCCAGAGAAGATTTATTGAGCAAAGCTAAGCCTTTGGCCACCAAAATGAGCACTACCGATTTTTTAATCGCCTGTTTCTTTGGTTTAGCTCCACTAATATTGATGGGTAATTACTATGTGTTTTTAAGTATCATTCCGCTGATTTTAACAAAAATCTATTTCTCTAAGTATTTCAATAAATGGATTGGCGGTTATACCGGAGACTGCTTAGGCACTGTGCAACAAGTTTCTGAAGTAATCTATTATTTAAGTGTGTTATTAGTATTAAAGTTCATTGGTTGAAATAGTTCATTAGTAAATAATCTTCAAATCAACACATTTTCAAATCTTCAAATTGATATATCTTCAAATCAACACATTTTCAAATCTTCAAATCAAAATCATGAATATTTACCTCATCAGACATAGTGCTGTTTACAACCCGAATAAACTTTGTTATGGGCAATCTGAAATTCCGTTGGAAGAAAATTTCACTGCTGATTTTGATTGGATCAAGGAGCATTTAAACCTTTCTCCAAAAACACTTTTTTATTCAAGTCCTTTTAGGCGATGCACTAAAATGGCATCTTTTTTAAGTGATCATGATTTTATCATCGATAAAAGACTATCAGAATTAAATTTTGGAGATTGGGAAATGAAACCTTGGGATAAAATTCCAAAAGAAGAATTAGACCCTTGGATGCTGGATTTTGTCAATTATACGGTTCCTAACGGTGAAAACTTTTTGGATTTAGCCGAACGAGCAATTCAATTTTTTGAAGATTTAATAGGTATTGATGCTGAAGATGTGGTGATCATTACCCACGCAGGGATTATTCGTTCTTTTGCTTCCTATATTTTGGATTTTCCTCTAGAAAGAGCTTTTAACCTGCAAATTGATTATAGTTCAATTTCGAAAATTCAATTCGATATCGAACCCGAAGATGGTAGAATCTCTTACCTCAACTTAAGTAATCAATCTAAAGTAAAAACAATCAACTTATCTGAATAAGATTGCCTTTTCCATCTTCAGAAATAATCAGATCTGCCATTTCTGTGAACAGACCATTTTCTACCACGCCAGGAATCTGATTGATTTTTAAGTTCAATTCTACAGGATTGGGAATACGTTCGAACTTACAATCGGCAATGTAGTTTTGATTATCTGTCACTAATAAATCTCCACCCTTCTTTCTAAATGTGGCCTCGCAACCTAAAGCTTTGAGCTGCATCAAGGTGATTTCTTTTGCAAAAGGCGTAACTTCTACCGGAAGTGCAAAGCTTCCCAAAACTTCAGATTGTTTAGAAGCATCTGTAATGATGATATAATAATCCGTAACCGAAGCGATGATTTTTTCTCTTAACAAGGCTGCACCTCCACCTTTAATCAGGTTTTTATGTGCATCAAATTCATCAGCACCATCAATGGTTAAATCAATTTTTTTCACTTCATTTATCGGCAAAAGTGGAATCCCTAAAGTTGTGGCTAATTCTTCAGTTTGTTTGGATGTTGGAACTCCCTTTATTTTTAAGCCATTCTTCACCATTTCCCCAATTTTTAGGATGGCAAAATATGCGGTAGAACCCGTTCCGAGACCTACAATCATTCCATCTTTAACATGTGCTGCTGCCGCCTCACCAACTAATTGTTTAGGATTCATTCCCATGGTTTTTATTTTGTGGATGTCGCAAATTTGGCGATTTAATTCTAATCACCAAATCTAAAAGCACATCAAATCACAATTAAAAGATACAGATTAAACATTTATCTTTATTTTTATGATGATGAAGAAAGTTACAATTTTCCTGCTACTAATTAGCTTCACCTTTACCCTAAAAGCGCAAAACAGAATAAAAAGAGACGCTATTCTGAAAGCTAAATATCTCCAACAATATGGTGTAGATGATAGTAGCCGAGCTTTAATTAAATATTATGTGGATGCGCACAGTGAATATCAAAAATCAAATACCAATTTGGCTATTGCTTCTCCGGTGATGTTAGGCGGTGCAGCTTTGATGTTCAAAAATCATAACAAGAGCACATTAAATCAAATTGTTTTCTGGTATTTGGCCACTTCAGGAATCATTTATACTGCCGGATTTATCGTCTCAAAAATTAAAGCTTCAAAATTTAATGAGCAGCATTTAAAAATAGCTTTAGAAAAATATCAACATCATCAATTTGATTTTAGTCCATTATTCAGCAAAAAGGAAAATTTTAGAAAATACTTAGAAAACGAGCAATAATTATATCTTTATTGAGGTTTTTTGATGTCTTTTATGAATAATATTTATATTTGTGCAACAAAATTAAAAACATGAAAAAAAACATAGGAATTGCAATCATGGTGATTGGTGCTTCGATTATTTTAGGTGCTTTGTTTTTAACGAAATCTCAAGATTTTAACCCGATGGATTCTACTAATGGAACCAATGCATCAGCTTTAGAATTTTTTGGAGGCTTATTAATAGCAGGAATTGGAATCGTGACATTTGCAAACGCCCAAGGCAATCCTTCTTCTAAATAAAGATTTTTTAAATCAACTTTAGAAAGCCATTTTGAATGTTCAGAATGGCTTTTTTTTAGGCCTCTATTAAATCCACATACCAAAAACCTAAATTCTTAGGCTGTTCATCTTCTGACTTAAAGCAATTATCATCCGCATTTTTAGGTGCCTGATAAGATTTAAAAACTTTTTCACCAATAGTAAAAGGAATGGAATTTCTAAAGATAGGTCCTTCAAAAACGAAGGTATGAAACTCGCCATTTTCACCACAAACATCTACATCATCAGGCAGTTGTTGAATCAACTCTTTATCAATTACCTTTCCAACAAAATCACCTAATCTTTCTTGCGTACAAACGATGCTAGTTCTAAAATCTAAGTCCAAAAATTCATTAATCAATTCATGAGAATCTCTTTTCCATAGCGGAAAAATGGCTTTTAAACCTACTTCAGCTAATCTTTCTTCTCGGTATTGCTTTAAATCTTCTAAAAAAATATCGCCAAAAATAGAATGGGTAATTCCCTCTGTTTTTAACTTCTCTAAATGTAAACGCATGGTTTCATCATAAGCACTCATCGTTGGCATTTCGGGCAGGCGAATCTCGTACAAAGGAATCCCTATTTCTTTTGCTTGCTTTTTCAGTAAGTTGTAACGCACTCCATGCATAGAAATTCGGTTCACGGAATCATTAATAGAAGTCACCAAATATTTAATTTGCAATTCTGGATTTTGTAAGCAGTGATACAAAGCCAAAGCAGAATCTTTTCCGCCGCTCCAATTAAAAATACATTGTTTTTTATTCATGAGCTAAAAGTTTTTCAACCAATAAAGGCATAGCAATACTTGCCTTTTCTTGAATTTTAATGATTGGATTTGGTAAATAAACAGCAGGAATTTTTGGATCAACTACATAAATTGGAATAGCTGGTCGGACTAATTCTAGCAAACCTGCAGCGGGATAAACGGCCAAAGAACTACCTACCAGAATCACGATATCTGCTTTCGGCATTTCATACATGGCTTTAGTGATCATCGGCACAGGCTCGCCAAACCACACCACATGCGGACGAAGTTGCGAACCTAACTCACATAATTCGCCCATTTCGATAGTGGGCTTGTTCATTTTATACAGTAAAGCTGGGTTTTTAGAAGATTGCGCATAAATAATTTCTCCATGCAAATGCATCACCGCTTTTGAACCCGCTCTTTCATGCAAATCATCTACGTTTTGTGTGATGATGAGTGTTCCAAATTGCTCTTCCAATTTGGATAAAGCGAGATGGGCAGCATTTGGTTGAGCGGATAACACAGCTTTTCTTCTTTCATTATAAAACGCTTGAACCAAAGAAGGATTTTTTTGCCATGCCTCCGTCGTAGCCACATCTTCAATATGATAACCTTCCCACAAACCATCTGTATCTCTAAAAGTTCTTAAACCACTTTCGGCAGAAATACCAGCCCCTGTTAAAATGATGATTTTCTTTTTCATTCGATTCAATTGAAAATACTAACGATTTTGAGCAGCCTTACTCTTTGTTCATTACTTCTTTATTCTCACTCATTTCAAAACCAAAGGCAAACCAGAAACCATAAAAACAGCCTGATCCGCTTTTTGAGCAATATATTGATTCGTCCATCCTTGTAAATCCGTAAATTTTCTGCCCGATTCGGTATCTGCGTGTAAACCCATCCCCAATTCATTAGAGATGATGATAAATGTGGCTTTTTGTTGTGTCAAAAGATCAATTTCTGTTTTTATCTGATGCAAAGCCTCCTCAATATCATATTTAACATCCACATAAAAATTCGTTAGCCAAAGCGTAACGCAATCTAGTACTACTACTCTCCCACTAAAATTAATTTTTGAAGGATATTTTTCTTCTTCGATATTTTCCCAACGCTCGTCTCTATCGTTTTGATGACGTTTAATTCTTTGGTCGAAATCGGCATCCCAGTTTCGGGCCGTAGCCAAATAAATTGGATTAGAGGAAAGTTCTAAAGCTAATTTTTGAGCATAAGCACTTTTACCAGACCTTGCCCCTCCGGTGATGTAGTAAATCATTTTTTCCTTTTTTGAAATATAAATCCATAAAAAAAGCGATGATTACTCATCGCTTCCTATACTTTAAGCATTGATTAGTAAACTAATTCTTTTTGTGTTTTAAGCACACTGAATTTTGATTTCGCCAATTCAAATCCTCCGTAAAGAACAGCTCCAAACAATAAGTTTCCTAGCAATAAATTTTTCTCAAACGGAATGGCAGCAACCAAAGATTGGAAATAACCTTCTATACCTTTACTATATAAAGTACCTGCTAACCAAGGTTGGATATCTGTCAATAACCAATGTAATACCACAGAAACCAAAGAAGCTAATAAAACGGTTTTCACATTTACTTTTTTGATTAGGCTACCCACATAAACCATTAAGGTAAAACTCAGGTAAACTAAAGCAAAACCTCCGTAAAAGAAAGTCCATTTGCCGGTATAACTATAGGTAATAAAAATATCACTTGTAAAAAGAATAATTAATGGAATTAAATAGGCTTTATATCTATTGGTAAAATAAGTTCCTCCGAATAATGCAATAGCACCAATTGGCGTGAAATTAGACCATACTGTTTGTTCGCCTAAATAAATAAAACGAGTAGCCACAGCGGCAATCATCATAAAGAAAAGTATCCAGTTTCTGGCGTTTAAATTTTTAAGTGACATAGTTTTTATTTGTTTGTAAATCTATTAATTCTTTAGTTAAAAGTAAAACTTATCCCAGCATTAAAATTGATTCCTTTTGCGTTGTAGCCTGCAAAATCATTGTATGGCGTGTCAAAGATATTTTTAATATCCGCAAAAAGCCTCATTTTCTTAAATTGATATTGAAAATAAGCATCTAATTTACTGTATGCTTTCAAATTAGTTGATACCAAACTATAGGTTTTCACATCATAATATTGGTCGATACGTTTATCATTCCATCTATAGTTTAAACTCACTAAAAAGCTTTTGCTAAAGGCATAACCCAAATTAGCTCCAACAGAATTTTTTGGTCGGCGAAATAAATTAAACGTCTCTGGCGAGGTACTACTTAATCTCACATTACCATCTACATAAGCATAAAATACATCAAAGTTTAATTTTTTATTGGGCTTTAAGCCGATTTCTAATTCTAAACCTTTATCATGTTGTTGATTTTGATTGATATAACCGTACTTATTAGTAGTAATTAATCCGAAATTTATGACATCTCTAATATCTCTTTTAAAAACGGAGGCGGTATAAGTGATTTTATCTTTTAAAATACTTCCTTCAATTCCTGTTTCATAATTTTCTGAAGTTTCGGGTTTAAGCAATAAGTTTCCGTAGGTAGAATACAACTGATATAAACTTGGCACTCTGTAAGCGGAGGAAACATTGACATAAAATTTAAACTGATTTGCAATTAATATGGAAGGATTAACGGTATAAGTTAAGTTATCTCCGTATTGACTGTGATGATTATATCTGCCTCCTAATTCCATCCTGAAAAGCTTTCCTGCTTTTAAAAAGAAAGAATGATATACACTAAAGATATTATTATTGGCATTTAATTGTGAAGGATAATTAGGATCTTGATAAACCTGATCAGTTGAAGCGTATCTATAATTGATACCAGAGGTAACTCCAATAAATGGGGTAAACTGTTGATTAAAAATAACTTCGGCATTAGAAATATTACCTTTATTATTGGTTATCGAGGGATAATTATCAAATTTGTTTTTCACATTGTTTTGAGAAAAAACGAGGCTCAAATCACCTTTATTAAAACTGATTTTTGTTCCTAAATGGGCCAAAAAAGCAACTTTGTCATAGGTATAATTTAAAGCATCAGCAAAAGCTCCATTATCTAAATCGGCTCTGTTTTGATTGATTTGCAAACCAGCGGTTAATTTGATATGGGTAGTAACAAATCTGGATAAATTTAAACCTCCTGCCATTTGCTTGAAACCATCTTTATCAAAAGATGCTCCAGGTGTTGTGGATTGTGCAGTAGAAAAACCTTTTGAATCGAGGTTAGAAAAATTGAAAGCAACTTGTGTTTGCTTGATATTTCCATTTAAACCAACAGCCGTTTTATAAGTTTGGTAGCTACCCGCGGTAAACAAAGCCTGAGCACTTAGCTTCTGATTTCCTTTTTTGGTGATGATATTGATCACGCCCGCAACTGCATCAGAGCCGTATAAGGTAGAACTAGCACCTTTCAAAATCTCTATTTTTTCAATCTGACTGATGTCGATAGCGGCAATATTGTATTCTCCTGAAATTCCTGATGCGTCATTTACTGCTATTCCGTCGATTAAAATCAAAGTGTTAGCTGTTGAAGCTCCTCGTAAATAAACAGATTGTACCTCTCCTGGATTACTTCCGCTCCCTGCCACAGTTAAACCGACCACAGCATTTAGCAATTCGGGTAAGGTTCTTCCTTGTGATCTGGCAATTTCTTCTTGAGAAATTACCTTCACTACTTTTCCAATGTCGGCAATTTTTTTGGGTGAACGTGAAGCGGTAACTACAACTTCATTTAAACTGGTGGTGTCTTTTGTCTGTGCAGACAAGTGGGTACTCAAAAGTACCAGTTGAACAAGCCCTAGGCCTGCTACAACTTGAATGTTTCTTTTTTTCATTTTGTTGTGAGTATGAACCCACAGCAAACAGAAATGATTTTTAAATGGAAATACCTGATAAGTACTCACACTCAAAAGCTTCAATCCCCGAAAGCTATGAATAATTACGTTGTGGCAGGTCTTCTGACTTACTCCCTGTTTCTCGGTCTTCCCATCCGCCGAAGGCGGACAGTGACCTTTAGATTGAAAAACAGTTATGAGAGCTTACAGCTGCGGGACAGTTTAGGATTTACACCTTATTCCCTTTTAATCCCGACCTCAATCGGGAACCATAACGGCACAAAAGTAAAATTTTAAAATATTTGAGCTGAATAATTTTATTAACAATTTACAAAAACTAAATTGCTGATGAATAATTATCCATTTTTAATGCATTATAAAAGGCTATCTTTTATATTTTTTGAAATCGACAGACGCAACAAAAAAGTATGCCTGTAGATTTAAATTTAAAGCCAAAAACATCATCATTCAAAAAATGAAAAAGTTAAAACTATTCATCATCCTTATTGCTATGGTTCAAATATCGGCGCAAGCCCAAAACCCTATTCAAGAAATTATAAATAATAATCCTGATTTGTTTAAAGCTGTTTTAGAGGATCCTAATCATAAAGAAGTTCAAATTATTTACACTCAAATTGATAGAGACCATGATCAAAAGCCACATTTCACAACCTACACTTATCAGGTAGATGCTAAACATTATTTTTACCCGGCAAGTACGGTTAAACTACCTACCGCCATTTTTGCCTTAGAAAAACTAAATGAACTAAAGGTGAAAGGTTTAGATAAATATAGTACCATGTTGACCGATAGTGCTTTTACTGGCCAAACTAAGGTAACACAAGATGATACAGCGCCAAACGGCTTACCATCTGTTGCCAACTATATCAAAAAAATATTATTGGTAAGCGATAATGACGCCTTTAACAGGCTATATGAATTTACGGATAGGGCAATCATTAACCAAAAATTAAAGCACTACGGTTTTAAGAATTCCAGAATCATTAATCGATTGGCAATTGGGGATAGTGGCGAGCGTACAAGACATACCAACCCCGTCAACTTTTATAATGGAGAAAAATTAGTTTATCAAAAACCGGCTGCTTATGATGCGAATGACTATCCCATAGAACTGCATCATTTAATTAGAGGGAAGGCTTATTTAAATAATGAAGATAAATTGATAAACGAACCTTTTGATTTTACAGGAATGAATGTTTTTTCCTTAAAAGATCAGCAAGAATTAATGAAGCGTTTATTTTTTCCGGATGCTTTTCCCAAATCTAAAAGATTCAATTTAACCGAAGATGATTATCAATTCCTGTATAAATATATGAGTATGTATCCAACAGATAGTAGAAATCCAACCTATACCCGCCCTGAATATTATCCTACATATTGTAAATTCATTTTTTATGGCGCAGACCCACAAGCACTCATCCATCCTGATATTAAAATTTTTAACAAGGTTGGTGATTCTTATGGTTATGCCATTGATAACAGTTATATCGTTGATCAGAAAAATGGAGTGGAGTTCTTTTTAGCCGCCGTGATACAATCTAATAATGATGAAATTTACAACGATAATCATTATGAGTACGAAGAAATATGCTTTCCATTTTTAAAGAATTTAGGACAAAAGATTTATGAAAATGAACTAAAAAGAAGAAAAAAATATAGACCGGATATCTCTAAGCTATTTAAATAAGTGATTGATGAGTAGAAAATAGCATTTATCTTTAGTTCTTAAAATATTTAGGTTTTTATGGTATCGAAAATCATATAAGCATCGTATATCATATTAAAAGTTACGTTATGAAAACATTTATACCTTCTAAAAATCAACAAGATCAAGAAAATTATGGAGGTGAATTTTCTATCTTAAACTCCAATAGCTATAAGAGCAGAGCTGCTTCAAGAACTCAAAAATCAACTTTATTTACTTCTGTTCTTTATTTACTTTCTATTTTAAGTGTAGTTTGTTGGATAGTTTCTCTAAAGGTTTATCCTTTTGGCCACTTGTTTCAGTTTTTGTGTGGCACAGTGGTGCTCACGGTTAACTTTTGGGTATTCAAATGGACCAAATCCTAAACTGAATTCTGAGTTTTCTTCAGTTTTCACTCAGATTTATTTACTTTCTTTGAGTAATGAAAAAATATCTGAGTATTTTATTGGTCGTTTTTTTACTACCTATTGTTTTGAAAGCACAGGAAAAATCTTTGGATTACTTCCTAAATCAAGCAAAACAAAATAGCCCTCTATTAAAAGGTTTTGACAATCAGGTCTCCATATTAAAATTAGATAGTGCTAAAATAAAGGCTGGCTTTATGCCTCAAGTATCTGGTGCTTCACATCTTTTCTATGCGCCTGTGGTAAAAGGTTTTGGTTACGATCCAGTAATTACAAACGGGCAGTTATTTGATGCTTTAATTACTGTAAATAAAGAGATTAACACCAGAAGAAGAAGTAATACTTACATTCAATCTATACAATTAAGTAAAGACAGTTTAAATACCCAAAAAGCCCTAAGTCAGGTAGTATTGGCGCAAAACATAAGCACGCAATACATCTATACCTTGGGCGACCAAGAACTGCTAAAACTCTCTGAAGAGATTTTGAATTTGTTAGAAAAAGAAGATAATTTATTAAAGAGACTTACACAAAACTCAGTTTTTAAACAAACGGATTATCTAGCTTTCAAAGTTAATTTAGAGCAACAAAGATTAGTGGTAACACAGAATTTTAATCAGTTTAAAACTGATTTAAGCACCCTTCAATACTTAAGTGGCTTATCAGATACTACTATTTATTCTTTGAAACCACTAGATTATGCCGTTACAGAAGCTCCGAAGTTTGAAGAAAGCTTAACTGCTAAATCTTATCAAATTGATAGTTTAAAAACGATGAACAGTTTATCATTATTGCGTCTGAATTATCAGCCTCGCTTGTCTGCTTTCGCAGATGGGGGCTATAACAGCTCCTTCCCTTCTCAAGCTTATAAAAATTTCGGTATGAGTGCGGGCTTAAGTATTGGTATTCCTATTTATGATGGAGGCCGAAGAAAAATGACTGAGCAACAAATTAAACTACAGCAAATGAGCATCAATAACTACAAATATTTTGCTCAAAATCAGTATCAGCAACAAGTTAATCAATTAAAAAACATCATTACAAGATATGATGTTTTGATTGCTCAGTCTCAAAATCAAATTACTTATTCTAAAACTTTGGTTGAGGCAAATGCACTGCAATTGAGTAGTGGAGATGTAAGAATGACGGATTATTTATTAGCTATTGCCAATTATTTACAACTCAGGGCAAACATTATTCAAAACAAAATTAATCAATTGCAGGCCATTAATCAACTACGCTATTTCACGGTAAAATAACATGAAAAATAAACTCTCCCTTTTATTGCTTATCGGTTTATTTGCAGCTTGTCAAAATCAGCCATCTAATGATGGTCAAAGCATTCAAGCAGTTACTCCGGTTACGGTGGTAAATCCCTCCAATGTATCCTTAAATGATGATCTTACTTTAAATGCAAATTCGGTTTATTTACTAAAAAATTTGATAAAAGCTAACATCAATGGTTACATCGTGAATTCAAATGTTAGGCTAGGGCAATTTGTAAAAAAGGGTCAGGTCTTATTTACCTTGAAAACCAAAGAAGCCCAAAGTTTAGGAAACACCATTAATCAACTCGATCCTACTTTTAAGTTTTCTGGTTTAAATCGGATCATCAGTAGCTCCTCTGGCTTTATCAGTAGTTTAAATCATCAGGCTGGAGATTATGTGCAAGACGGTGAACCACTATTACAGATTACAGACCAAAATAGCTTTGGCTTTTTGATGAATGTACCTTATGAATACCATCTTTTATTTAAAATAAATGAAGAGGTTACTATTCTTTTACCAGACAGAAGACAACTGGCAGGAGTGATTGCTCAAATCATGCCGGCTTTAGATTCGATAAGCCAAACTCAGCAAGTTTTGGTAAAGGTAAAAAGTAATACTCCAATTCCTGAAAATTTAATTGCTACGATTAAACTCAGCAAGAAAACCTCTTCACAACTAACCGTTCCAACATCTTGCGTGTTAACGGATGAAAGTCAGCAGAATTTTTGGATTATGAAAATGATAAACGACAGTACTGCGGTGAAAATTCCTATCCAAAAAGGAATTGAAAATAATGATAGAATAGAAATTCTGAGTCCAACACTGAGCGAGAAAGATTTAATATTATTAACAGGGAATTACGGTTTAGCAGATACAGCAAGGGTAAAAATCCAACATTAATCATGAAAGTCAATTTTTTCCATCAATATAAAAGTCCATTATTAGTTTTTGTTATTCTGATTATTTTAGGTGGGATTTTCTCTTTTGAAAAAATGCAAACCGCACTTTTTCCAGAAATTACCTTTCCGAAGATTAAAATTATTGCTGATGCCGGACAACAACCCGTAAGCCAAATGACGGTGGCGGTTACTCGTCCTTTAGAAAATGCCATCAAACAAGTTCCTAATCTCATCAAAATTAGAAGTACCACCAGCCGTGGAAGCTGCGAGATTTCTGCTTTTATGGATTGGAAAACCAATATTGATCTTAGTCAGCAACAAATAGAATCCAGAATCAATCAAATCAGAAGTAGTTTACCTCCCAACGTAAATATTGTGGTAGAAAAGATGAATCCATCTATTCTGCCGGTGATGGGCTATTCTGTAAACAGCAACAAACGCTCTCCTATTGAGCTGAAACAGATTGCGCTTTATACCATTAAACCCTTTCTTTCGCAAGTAGAAGGAACTAGTGATATCCGTATTATTGGAGGAAAATCAAAAGAATATTGGGTGATTTTGGATCCTGCAAAGATGAGTTCCTTAGGTTTAACACCTGATGGAATTGCTCAATCTTTAAACGCTACTAACTTCATCAAATCAAACGGATACCTTTCTGATTATCGATTGCTGTATCTTACCGTTACCGATGCACAGATTGCCAATGCAAAACAATTAGGCGAAACAGTTATCCAAAATAAAGGTAAAAGAGCGATTCAGTTAAAAGATGTGGCTAAAGTAGAGATACATGCAGCCAAAGAATACATCAAAGTAAATGCGAATGGGAAAGAAAGCTTATTAATAGCAGTGATTAAACAGCCCAATGTTAACCTGATTGCTTTATCTGATTCGATGAAAGTAAAAGTAGCTGCACTTCAAAAGATTTTACCCTCAGGCATTACCGTAAAACCTTATTATGTACAAGCAGATTTTGTAAATGATGCGGTGAAAAGTGTTACAGATAGTTTATGGATAGGCTTAGCCTTAGCCATTTTTGTGGCGATTTTGTTTTTAAGATCCTGGAAAGCGAGTTTAACCATTTTGTTAACTATTCCGGTTACACTATCGCTGACTTTAATTGTACTTTATTTTACCGGTGAAACTTTCAACATCATGACTTTAGGTGCCATTGCTGCTGCTATTGGTTTAATTATCGATGATGCTATAGTGGTGGTAGAACAGATCCATCGAACGCATGAAGAACATCCTGAAATACATAGTAAAATGTTGGTGCATAAAGCCATACAATATTTATTTAAAGCGATGTTAGGTTCTTCCATCAGTACCATTGTAATATTCTTGCCTTTTGTGTTGATGAGCGGAGTAGCAGGAGCGTATTTTAAAGTGATGACCAATACCATGATCATCACCTTAGTTTGTTCTTTCTTTAGCACTTGGATATTGCTTCCTGTAATTTATTTATCGCTCACCAGCAACAAGAAAAAAGCCAATATCAAACACGATGCACATGAAGTAAAAGAAAGAAAATGGGTGGGTTATTTTATCAAAAGACCGATCATCAGTTTTGCCTTTATAGCGGCTTTAATACTATCCATAGTTTTGATTTTGCCCCATTTAGCAACTGGTTTTTTACCAGAAATGGATGAAGGAAGTATAGTTTTAGATTACGACTCGCCACCGGGAACTACTTTAGAAGAGACCGATAGAATGTTGAAGGAAGTCGAAAAAATTATCGTTAAAATTCCGGAGGTTGAAGCCTACAGCAGAAGAACCGGAACACAAATGGGGTTCTTTATTACCGAGCCTAATAGAGGTGATTATTTGATTCAACTGAAAAAGAAAAGAAGCAGAACTACAGACGAGGTGATTAATGATATCCGCCAAAAAATAGAAGCTTCGCAACCTGCTTTAAGAATTGATTTTGGGCAAGTTATTGGTGATATGCTGGGCGATTTAATGAGCTCTGTACAACCTATAGAAATCAAAGTTTTTGGTCCTGATCAAAAGAAAATTCAAGAGTACTCTAAGCAGATTGGAAAGATTGCAGAAAATATACCCGGAACTGCGGATGTTTTTAATGGAATTGTCATCGCCGGCCCATCTATTACTGTAAAACCAAACTTTGATAAACTAGCTCAATTCAATATTACACCTGCCAATTTTCAGTATCAATTGCAAAATGCTTTAGAAGGCAATGTAGGCGGTCAAATTTTTGATAAACACCAGCTTACCCCTATTCGCTTTATTAATTCAGACTCGAG
This sequence comes from Sphingobacteriales bacterium, assembly GCA_014763615.1. Taxonomy (GTDB): domain Bacteria; phylum Bacteroidota; class Bacteroidia; order Sphingobacteriales; family Sphingobacteriaceae; genus Pseudopedobacter. The sequence goes on from JACXVB010000013.1 coordinate 81,929, forward strand.
CGGCAGAAGTTTAGCCAACATCCAAAAGATGAATATCTTTCTTCCAAACGGGCAGCTCAAACCTATCAGCGAATTTGCTAGCATTCAGCTCAATAAAGGAGAAGCAGAGCTAGAAAGAGAAGATTTACAAACTATGGGCGTGGTGAGCAGTCGGTTAAATAATAGAGATTTAGGTAGTACGATGAAAGAGATTCAGCAAAAAATTGGACAACAAATCGCTTTAGAAAAGGGATATAGTATCAGTTATGGAGGTTCTTATGCAGAACAACAGCAATCCTTTAAAGAACTTTTGTTAATCTTATGCTTATCTAGTTTGTTGGTTTTCTCAGTAATGTTATTCCTTTTCAGAGATATAAGAGTAGCTTTAATTATTCTTTTAGTAGCCGTTCTAGGAATCTCCGGAAGTTATATTTTGCTTTATCTCACGCATACACCTTTAAATGTGGGCAGCTACACTGGCTTAATTATGATGGTGGGTATTATCGGTGAAAATGCCATTTTTACCTATCAACAATACAGCGAAGCTTTGTTAGAGATGGATCAGCATAAAGCATTAATCTTTGCCATTAGCACCAGATTGAGACCTAAATTGATGACTGCTTTAGGAGCAATCATCGCATTAATGCCTTTAGCTTTAGGAATAGGGACAGGCGCACAATTACATCAGCCTTTGGCTATAGCCGTGATTGGTGGATTTATTTTTGCACTACCGCTGCTTTTAATCGTATTGCCTACATTACTCGGAATAATAAAAATAAAACCTGTTAGCGATGAAAATTTTGATCATTGAAGATGAAAAATCACTTGCCGATAGTATGGTGAAATATCTTCAAAATGAAGATTATATCTGTGAAGTAGCGCCTGATACTCAATTGGCGAGAGAGAAACTAGCTTTATTTGATTACGATTGCATCTTATTGGATATCATGCTGCCAAAAGGTAGCGGATTAGATTTATTGCAAGAAATTAAAGCTGCAAAGAAAATGGACGGAGTCATCATCATTTCGGCTAAAAATTCTTTAGAAGATCGTATTTTTTCGCTCAAGCTAGGTGCGGATGATTACCTATCCAAACCTTTTCATTTAGCTGAGTTAAGTGCCAGAATTCAATCCATTATCAGAAGGAGAAACTTTGAAGGTAATAATATCATCCAACACGGAGATTTAATGGTAGATTTAAACTTAAAAATTGTTAAAGTCCAAAATAAAGAAATAGAACTCACCAAATCAGAAAGAGCTTTGTTAATCTTCTTGCTACACAATAAAGGAAAAGTTATAGATAAAAGCGCCATTGCAGAACATTTAAGTGGGCAATCGGCTATGTATTTTGATAATTTCGACATCATTTATACCCATATCAAAAATCTAAAGAAAAAATTAGGTGATGCTGGCGATTACATTAAAACGGTTTACGGTACAGGTTATAAATTAGTTTAAGTGAAACTCCTCTCCTACAATTCTCAGCGTTACCTCATGCTATCAGCTTTGCTGATTTTACTGAGTATCCCTGTTTTTTATTTTGTAGTGAATGCCTTGTTTTTGAAATCGGTGGATGAATCTTTAAGATTAGAAGCCTCCCATTTACCTAATTACATTCACCATATCCAAACGCCTAATGATCTAGAACTTTGGAAAAAAATGGATTCAGACTTAAAGATTGAAAAATACCATGCTGCAAATTTTCACCCATCACCTTTTACTTCAGAGGCTTACAGCTCCCTTAGTAATGAAATAGAACAATATCGCAATTTTCAAAAAAAGATAAATCTATTTAATCAAGATTATCTCATCACTTTTAGAACTTCTTTGGTAGAAAAAGAAGACCTTTTACAAAGCATTCTCTTTTTGCAAATCACCCTTTTACTCTTTCTTTTTATTGGTTCAATAGTGATCAACAAAAATATCAGTAAAAAGCTCTGGAAACCTTTCAGAGATATTCTGGATTTCTTAAAACATTTTGAGCTCGACCAAAACATCGCCATAGCACCAAAAAAATTACAGATTGATGAGTTTAATGAGTTGAATCAAGAAATCCATCAACTGATTGATAGAACCCAGAAAACCTATAATTTACAAAAAGAATTCACGGAAAATGCAGCTCACGAGTTGCAAACCCCTATTGCCATTATTAAATCTAAACTCGAACTTTTTTATCAAGATAAAAACCTCACCCAAAATCAAAGTTTATTGGTTGATCAGATGAATCAAACGTTAAATAAACTTAATGAACTCAATAAAAGTCTTTTACTATTGGCTAAAATTGAAAATCAGCAATTTACTTTTAAAGATGCTATTCTTTTAAGCCAAATTATTGAGGAAACGGTAGATGAGCTTGCCTTTTTTGCCGAAAGCAAATCACAAGAAATTAAAATAAATATAGTTGAAGAAGCTAATATTAAGGGGAATGCCATTTTGTTGAACCAATTATTAAAAAATTTGCTCATTAACGCTATTCAATACGCTCCAGAAAATGGAGTGATTGAATTGGAACTTTTTAAGAAAGGTTTAATCATTAAAAATGACGGAGATCCATTCGTTTTTTCGGAAGAATATTTATTTAGGAGATTTGCAAAACCGGAGCAAAATGAAGTGGGTGGCAATGGTTTAGGATTAGCTATCTGTAAAAAAATTGCCGATGTCCATCAATTACAACTCTCCTATTCTTATCAAAAAAATCAACATCAGTTTATTTTAAATTTCTAATTCAGATTTTCCACAGAGTCTTGGGTTATCTTTATTTAAATAAATATTATAGATATATGAAAAAGTTAATTTTTAGCGGTTTTATGGCTACCGCCCTATTTTTTACCGTAGCGGTAAAAGCACAAAGCAATATTCCTGATGCGGTTAAAGCAGCACTTACCAAAGCTTATCCCACAGTAAAAAGCATCCATTGGGACGAGGAAAATGGTAATTATGAAGCAGGTTTTAAAGCTAATGGCAAAGAAATGTCTGTCCTTTTAGATGCCAAAGGAAGTATCTTAGAAACAGAAACTGCAATCAGTGTCAAAGAGTTGCCATCTGGCGTATCTTCTTACTTAAAATCTAAATTCGGCGAAGGCTACAAAATCAGTGAATCTGCAATGATTGTAAAAGCTAATGGTCATAAAACCTTTGAAGCAGAAGTTAAAGGCAAAGATTATTTATTTGATACAGCAGGGAAATTCATCAAATCTGTAAAAGAATAAAATATTCTTGTTGATTTAAAAAAGCCTCAAATTTTTATTTGGGGCTTTTATTTTTACTATTTGTCCCGTCCTAAAATAGCGTTACATAAAAAGTAATGTTATGAAAGAAAAAAAAGAGAATGAGTATGTTAAGCGTACTCAAAGAGATTACAGTTATGC
>JACXVB010000046.1 GCA_014763615.1 Sphingobacteriales bacterium
TTGGCTACTTGCGTCGGGGAAAATTTACTCCTTTTCATACTTACTGTTTAAAGTTAATTATTCTACTTTTAAACCGTACTGTTTTTGGGGGAGCTTACATAAAGAAAGACAAACAAAAAGAAAAGGAAACCAAACAGACGAAGAAGACCTCCCCTTTTAAAGACTTTGCTCTTTTTGAAAAGGAAATAACGGACTTTGCTAACAAATATAAAACGACAGTAGTGAATCAAGCCAAACGAGCAAGCGAATATTTTGAAATGACTTGCTTCAATTATATTGTCCGTTTCTATGAACTAAACGGATATTCATTAGAAGTTAAAAACCTTCAGTCGAACAAATACAGATATAAATGCTCACCAGCAGGAATACAATCAAACTTTTCACATTTTGAAGCAACAATAAAAGTTGGTAAACGAAATTTAAGTTTTGAAATTCAACACAACCTTGCAGTTCAAAGCTCTCAAGACGAGTTACTTTTTACATCACCTGACATTTCAGTTATTAAAAAAGGTAAAGTAAAATATACAAAGGAATACTACGACACAAAAACAACCTTTTCATACGTTGAAAACAAAGATTTGATAACATTTTGTGAAGTAAAGCAATTCAACCCATTCCCAGAACTATTATTTAATTTTATCGGAGTTCTAAACGAACTTAAAGTTGAATATATGACGGACAATGGACTTCCTCTACCGAGTGCTCACATTGCTCCAAGTTTAATGATTTCAGGAAAACCAAACAAACAGACAACTACAATCAGAAAATCTTTAGAAAATAGATATTGTATAAATATAATTTATGACCTATTTTACAACGCAACTTTCACATTTTCAAAAGGAAATATAAATGACTTACGAAAGACAGGAAAAAAGCCCAGCCACTAACAGCCGTTTTGCAAAAGCGGGGGGTTCGTGCTTCTATGACAGTGAAGTGCTAAATTCAAGCTTTGTGCATCTAATGAAGTTTAGTGCTAAAAATCCCCGCCTTCGCAAAGCGGCAAAACGTTGTGTGCAACCAAAAGAAAGAAAACATAAATACACATTATGAAAACATTGAACGTTTTAAAATTCATTTACAATCATCCTTTTAATTCCGATAACAAGTTTGGCGGAATAATGAAATTCCTAAAATGGCAGATTAATTGTCGTTTAAATCCTTACCCGATTTTATATCCTTATACGGAGAACTCAAAATTTATAATTTGGAAAGGACTGACAGGAGCTACAGGAAATCTTTACTGTGGTTTAATGGAATACGATGATATGGCATTCCTATTACACTTTTTGCGACCAAACGATTTATTTATTGATATCGGTGCAAATGTTGGCGCTTATACAATTTTAGCATCATCCGAAATTAACGCAAAAACAATTGCTATTGAACCTGTTCCTTCTACATTTAAAAATTTAATGGACAATATTTTGATTAATCAAATGCAAGGAAAAGTCAAAGCATTAAATATTGGTTTAGGTAGTAAAAATGGCAAACTTAAATTTACTAAATCATTTGACACGGTTAATCACGTTGCAACAGAAAATGAAACTAATACAATTGACGTTGATATTAATACATTAGACACAATATTATCAACAGAACCAAGTCCTATTCTGCTAAAAATTGATGTTGAAGGATTTGAAACAGAAGTTCTAAATGGTGCCGAAAAAACTTTATCGAATATATCTTTAAAAGCAATTATAATCGAATTAAATGGTTCTGGACAAAGATATGGTTATGATGAAAATCAAATTCATAATAAATTGATTGAGCTTGGATTTAAAACTTTTAATTATAACCCTAAAACAAGACAGTTAAAAGAAATTGAAACATTCAGCACTCATAACACAATATATTTGAGAGATAAAGAATTCATTGAAGAAAGAATCAAATCTGCTAGAAAAATAAAAATTGGCAGCACACAACAAACGCTATAGCAAATGCGGGTATGCGTGTTCGTTGAAACATTTGAAATCTTTACATACATTTGTGCTGGCAGACATCTGAGCAACAATCTATTCCCGCACTTGCCATAGCGTCAGCCGATGGTGTGCAATTCGCTCCGCTCTTGCACACCATCGGGCTTCGGCTACGCCTTGATGATGCGTAAAGCTCGCTCCGCGAACTTCACACATCATCAGCTTTGAGCAAGATTCGGAGGCGAGTTTACTCGCCTCCGAATCTTGCTCAAAGCCGAAGCCCGTTATGGGCAACCTATTACGGACAAGACAATGACACTAACAGACAAACATATCACTTATGAAAACGACTGCCGACAAATGTTTGTTGGACAGATAATTCTTGCTGTTATTTATGGCGAATTAAAATACTATGCAGACGAAGACGGAAATAATATAAATCCTAAACCATACTACAAGACAAAGTATCCAGAAATTGACACTCTTGACCATTCCATTTACTTCAAGACAGACAACAAAACGATTTACGTTTTTTGGGACAATACATTTATTTGTTACGGACTTCAATCAAAACAACTTGACTTGACAGAAACGACTAACGACTTTGAACAGAAATGGGACGTTTCAACCGACATTAAATGGCTTGACTTCATTGGACAAAAAATCGTTGCCTTTAAAATAATTTGGGAAGAAACTTGGACTTCAAATCTTGATGGCTCAAATAAAGTTTATACAACATATCCGCAGACATTTGAAATTATAACTGAAAACGGTAAGACAATTATTTTAAGTGCTTCTGAATTTAAACGTGAAGAAGAAAATGAAATTTATTCCTTAATGGACAACCTACTCGTTACGACAAACATTGACTTGGCAAGACATCTAAAACTTATTGAATGACAAGAAAGGCAGCCCATAACAGGCGTTTGGCAAAAAAGCGGGTTCAGTGCTTAAATAAAGCTTTGTGCTTCGTATCAAGGTCAGTGCTGGCAGACAGTTTTGAGCTTCGAAATCCGCTTCTTCGCCAAGCGCCCAAACGTTAGCGGTTATGGTAAGACGACCGTAAGCCGAAAGTAAAAACGTAAAAACAAACAGATAATGGACAATGAAATATTATTTTTAGAAAGACAAAAATTCAAGCAATGGTGGTTGTGGTTAATCTTTATAGGGATTAACAGACTTTTTTCGTTTGGCATTTTTAAACAAGTTATCGGCGGACAACAATTTGGCGACAAACCTATGAGCAACGTAGGTCTTATAGTTACAACAGCTTTGACAATCGTTTTGACACTTTTGTTTGTAAACTTTCGCCTTGACACAATTATAAGAAAAGACGGAATATATGTTCGCTTTTTTCCGTTTCATTTTAAGTTCAAACATTATTCTTGGGACAGTTTGACAAAATCATTCGTTAGACAATACTCACCATTGACAGAATATGGTGGTTGGGGTTTACGGCTTGGACTTTTTGGGAAAGGAACTGCATATAATGTTTCGGGCGACAAAGGTTTACAACTCGAATTTACCGACAAAAAGAAATTGCTTATTGGAACAAACAAACCAGACGAATTGACAGAAACACTTAACAAAGTTGGGCAACTAAAACAATGAGAATAGAAACCACAACCGCTAACAGCACATTTGCAATAGGCGGGGTTTCGTGCTCCGTAGACAGTTTAGTAGTAGCCGAAAGTTTTGTGCTCCGCATCAACATTTGTGGTAAAAATCCCGCCCTTCGGGTAGCTGCCAACCGTCAAACTGTCTAAAAACCTCCCTTCAGTTTTCCACAAGAAAAGAATAAGTTTCGGCGGTATTGAGTGGTTGTTTTGGTATTTTCAGGTATGAAATTCATTACTGGAAAAGATAGGAATCAAACCGAGTTTTTCTGCTTAGAACAAGCAGTAGCTCAAGATAATGAAGTCCGCCTGATTGATCTGTTTATTTCATCCATCAAACTTCAGGATTATGGTTTTGACATGTACTTTATCGATAACGGCAGACCAGCTTACCATCCTGCTGATTTGTTACGACTGTTTATCTATGGCTACCTTAACCGTATCCGTTCTTCAAGAGCTTTAGAGAAAGAATGTAAACGCAACATTGAGCTGATGTGCCTGCCTGTCGGCAGACAGGGCTCATGAAAGGCTTAGTGCCAGACCATAATACCATCGCCAATTTCAGAAAGGATAACCCTAAAGCTATACGTAAGCTATTTCATGCCACCGTTTCCCTAGCTAAGAACTTTGACCTCATTGGCGCTAAGCTACTCGCTGGCGACAGCACCAAACTAAGAGCACAGAACTCCAAGAAGAACAATTTCAATCCTGCTAAATTAGAAAGACACCTGGCCTATATTGATGAAAAGCTGAACGAATACAACTCCTTACTTGCCCAGCAAGACCATGACCTTACCGCACCTGAAAAAGCGGTAATACAAGAAAAAATCAGCAAGCATCAACACCACAAAAACAAGTACCAATCTTTTCAGAAGACTTTGGAAGAAACCGGCGAAGTACAGATCTCTACCTCAGACCCTGATAGCAGGCAGCTCATTACTCGCAACAACATTACCGAGGTGGCTTACAATATCCAAACTACCGTAGATGCCAAACATTGTTTAGCGGTAGATTTTAAGGTCACCAACCAGAACGACAGTAAAGCGATGGGCAATATGGTACGCAGGGCGAAAAAGATATTGGGTACTGCTGATTTTACCCTTCTTTACGATAAAGGTTACCATACAGGTACTGAGTTTGATTATGCGCACAAACTGGGTGTAGAAGTGATGGTGGCTATTCCTGAAGTGGCTGCTCATGCTCCTGACCTGGCTTTTGATGTGGCTAACTTTAGCTATGATAAAGAAATGGATGCTTATACTTGCCCAGCAGGACAAACTTTAACCACCAATGGCAGGTGGTATTTCAAGAAACATGGTAAGACTACCAACCGCATGAAGCATTATAAAACCAAGGCTTGTCTTTCTTGTCCTTGTTTTGAGCGTTGCACCAAAAACAAAGCGGGAAGATTGATTGAACGTACCGAACATGCCGAAGTGATTGAAGCCAACAAAATCAGGATTGAACTCAACAAAGAGTTGTACCGTAAACGGCAGGCGATTGTAGAGCATCCTTATGGCATTATCAAAAGGCAGTGGGGTTTCTATTACATCATGACCAAGAAGACCATCAAACATGCTGCTGCTGTGGGATTAATCTTCACCGCTTTCAACTTACGGAGGATTTTCAATATTATTGACCATGATTTGCTTAAAAAGTACTTTAGCGTACTTGCCTATTTTTTTACCCTTGTTTGTGACTATTTTAAGCGATTATGCGACATCGCATTTTCAGTCTTTAAAATAACCAAACAGAACATGCTTATTCTTTTATACCCGTAAATCGCTTATATTTATCCTTATAACGGCTAAGTTTCAAAACTAATTGGGGTTTTTAGACAAACTGACGTTAGCGGTAATAGTACGAAACCCGAAAAATTGATACAAATAGAAAAAATTGGAGCAGATTAGACAAATAATTAAACAGATGATTTCTATTACGGAAGACGAACTCAACGACTTCCTTGGTCAATCTATTGCCAAAACTTTCAAACGAAACGAAACGGTCAGCCGAACAAATGCTGTACCTAACGAAATTTTCTTCATCAATAAAGGTTTGATACGTGTTATGATTACTGACAATGAAGGAACTGAACACACGGTTCACTTTGCATTGGAGAATCAATTTATTTCAGATTATTCCAACTTTATGCAAAAGCAACCTTCATTTTACACCTTGCAAGCACTCGAAGAAACACAAGTAGTTGTTTTGCCTCGGTCGGCAATTGAATGGGGTTACAAAAATTTACGAGAAGGCGAGAAAATGGGTCGTCTTATTGCTGAATACTATTTTATCTACCAAGACAATCGAATAAAAAACACCTTTTCGAGAACGCCAAAACAACGCTACGACAGTATTACAGAAGTATTCCCGAACATCCATAATCGTGTTCCTCAACATATGATTGCTTCCTATTTAGGCATCTCACCCGTTCATTTAAGCCGATTAAAAAAATCTGAAATACCGAAAGTCTAAACAAATGTTATCGTTTAGTAGATCGTAGTCTGCTGAAATTTGTATTATAATTTTAAATCAAATTGTAATGACAAAATTCATTTTCGCACTTGGTTTATTTACAAGCTCTATTTCCTTGTTTGCTCAAGAAAATAGTAATAATTCAATTGATTGGCCAGAAAAATATAAGCCCAACAACAGCAAATTCTACGTTGAAAACGAAATAGAAATCAACGCTTCGCCCGAAATAGTTTGGGGAATACTAATTGATGCTCTAAAATGGGAATCTTGGTACGAAGGCGCAAAAGATATTTCGCTTAAAGACAAAACGGAAACAACTCTAAAAAGTAATACTGTTTTTGAATGGAAAACAATGGGTTTAAAATTTGAATCTACCATTCAGAAATATGAACCCAACAGACTTTTGGCTTGGGAATCAAAAAAGAAAAGTATTCAAGGTTTTCACGTTTGGCTCATCATACCCTCAGAAAAAGGGTGTAAAGTCCTCACTGCTGAATCTCAAAACGGTTGGCTCACTTTTTTTGAAAAGACTTTTCAACCCAAAAAACTAAAAAAACTGCACGATATCTGGCTTGCAGAACTCAAAACAAAAAGTGAAAATCTATGATAGCATTTGTTCAAGAACTCAAAACAAGAAACGAAACCTTATTTTACTACGGTTTAGTTTGTTTGGGAATTGCTCTTTTATTTTTGGTTTTCTCTAAAACAACTACCACACAAGTTTATGGCGTGAACGCATACTTTAAGCCGTTTAAATTTGCCTTTTCCACTTTCCTGTTTGCTTGGGCAATGGCTTGGTATTGTTATTATCTTCCAAGTTTTAATGTTGGGTTTTTCAATTGGACGGTCATTGTATTGTTGGGTTTTGAGATAGTTTATATCGCCATAATGGCAAGTAAAGGACTAACCTCACATTATAATTTATCGACCCCATTTTACGCTACAATGTTTTCAGTAATGGCATTAGCGGCTACTTTGTTGACGTTTTATACCGCTTATGTCGGTTTTCTATTTTTCAGCCATTCCTTTCCAGATTTACCCAATTATTATGTTTGGGCAATTCGTTTGGGTATTTTAATTTTTGTGGTTTTTTCCTTTGAAGGTTTTGCGATGGGTTCAAAATTGAGTCATACAGTTGGGGCAATCAATGACAATTCAAATTGGTTTATAGTAGGTTGGAGCAAGACTGCAGGCGATTTAAGAGTTTCCCATTTTATTGGTATGCACGCCTTACAAGTCTTGCCTATTCTTTCGTTCTATATTTTAAAAAATACAAAAGCCACCATTATAATATCCATTTTATATGGATTACTTGCATTTGTGACGCTTGTTCAAGCCTTGCAAGGCAAACCATTATTTACATCAAAACAAGAAAAAAATGAAATTATCAGATAAAGAAAAAGCAAGGCTAAAATCAAAATATGGCGAATGGGCAGTTATTACGGGAGCTTCGTCAGGTATAGGTTTAGAATTAGCAACACAATTGGCAAGTGCAGGTTTTAATCTTGTTCTTATTGCAAGGCAATTAGAAAAATTGCAAGAAGTAGAAAACCGCCTGAAAGCAAATAAAACTATTGAAATTAAAATTGTGAATGTTGATGTTTCAGAAACGGAAGGAATCGACCAAATAATTGAAGCTACAAAAGGTTTAAAAGTTGGACTTTTAATTGCTTCGGCAGGTTACGGCACTTCGGGCAATTTTATTGACAGCTCACTTCATTCAGAAATAAATATGCTTCGAGTAAATTGTGAAGCCTTACTATCATTAACTCACTATTACGGTCAACAATTCGCTATACAAAAGCGTGGAGGTATTGTATTAATGAGTTCAATGGTGGCATTTCAAGGTACACCTTATTCTGCAAACTATGCAGCAACTAAAGCATACGTACAAACATTAGCAGAAGGAATAGCTGTTGAGTTAAAACCAAAGGGAGTTGACGTTTTAGCCGCAGCACCTGGTCCAGTTGAAAGTGGATTTAGTAAGCGTGCAAATATGAAAATGTCAATATCACTAACACCTTCACAAGTGGGTATTCCTATATTAACTGCATTGGGAAGAAAGACAACCGTTTTGCCAGGATTCTTGACTAAAATGTTGGTATATTCACTTCGGACAGTACCAAGATTGGGAAAAGTGAAAATAATGGAAAAGGTAATGGGTGGAATGACAGAACACCAGAGAAAATAACTACTACCGCCAACATCACCTATACGCAAGCAGGGGTTTCGTGCTTCATAAGACAGGAAAGTGCTTAATTTGGGGTTCAGTTCTTCGCAGGAAGTTCAGTGGTTAAAATCCCTGCATGCGTATAGCTGCCAAAAGTTACCAGTAAGCCTAAAAGACGACACTACCACCATCAGCGTGACACCAAAACAATCGACCTTTGACATCCTGACCTAACTCTACAGACGAGCTAAACTCGACATACCATTTCGCTGTAACTCGACACAGACCAGACGAGCAACTTGGCGACACACAAGCCAACGCTATGGTTTTAAAAATTTTTGCCCACCCGCATTTTTTAAAAACAATTTTATGCCAGCCCGCAAGTGGCTCTTTTGGTTTTGCCACACACACAAGCCGACCCTTCGCAAAACCAAAAGAGCCATTTTTTGCCAACGCACTAATACGAATAAATTACGATATTCACGACATCATTTTAACAGACAATTAATGCTATTAGATAATAAAACCAAGACAGAAGACAGCGACCACTATAAAGTGTTTGACTTCATTAAAAACTACACTGAAAGCGGTGGACTTGACCTTGTGACAGGTTTCTTTTCTGTTAATGCTTTGGCTTTAATGAAAGACGACATTAACCAAGCAGAGAAATTCAGACTGATTTTGGGTAATCTAATGCAGGACGAAGCACAATTGAATAAAGTAATTGACCTGCTTAACGGCAACACAAGTATAAGCGGGACACTTGCTTTGAGTGCAGCAGCACAAAAGGCAGTTGAGTTTCTGTTACAAGACAAGGTTTTAGTAAAATCAATTCAACGGAATTTTTGCCACGCAAAAACTTATATCTACAACGACAAAGATTCAAGAAAAAACTTTCACATCATTGGAAGTTCCAACCTTACAGACGCTGGACTTGGAATTAAAGAGAGCAGCAATATTGAATTAAACACAGCATCCACAGGCGACAATAACGATTATAAAGAATTAAAAAAGTGGTTCAAACATCAATGGGAAAATGTTGCTCTGGAAAAAATCGAATTACCTGACAAAACCAAAGTTGAAGTAAAGCAACACATCGTTGAATTGATTAAAAACCTTTTCAAAGAATACACACCTCACGACCTTTATTACAAAGTTCTTTACGAACTTTTCAAAGACGATTTACTTGAACTTTCAGGTGACGCAGAATTCAAACGTGAAATTGCTCACTTAGAAGAAACCATCATCTACAAAACGCTTTTCTCATACCAACAAAAAGGGGCAATCAGCCTAATCAAAATGCTCCAAAAATTCAACGGAGCAATTTTAGCTGATGCCGTTGGTTTAGGTAAAACTTGGACTGCTTTGGCAGTAATGAAATACTTTGAAATCAAAGGTTACACGGTTGTTTTGTTTTGCCCTAAAAAACTTCGCAACAACTGGGAGCAATATCAATCGCACAGAGGTTCACGATTTGAGAAAGACGAAATTGAATATTATGTGAGAAACCACACAGACCTTCAAGACGAAAGACTTTCAAATAACTATCCTGACTTTCCACTTTCCAAACTGCAACGCAAACAAAAATTGCTTTTGGTAATTGATGAAAGCCACAACTTACGCAATGACAAATCTTCCCGATACAAATTTTTTGTTGACAATGTTTTGTTGCCCGAAAGAACCAATCGTGATGTAAAGGTTTTGCATCTTTCAGCAACACCAATCAATAATAAACTGATGGACATTCGTAATCAGTTTAAGTTAATGACCAAAGGGCAAGACAACGGATTTAAAGAAACCGATTTGGAAATTGACAGCCTTGAAAACATTTTCAGAACTGCACAAAAAGATTTTAGCGAATGGTCTGACCTTGACGATAGAAAAATTGCAGATTTCATTGCCAAACTTCCACAAAAGTTTGAAAAGCTAACCGATGCTTTAATTGTAGCAAGAACAAGAAAACTGATTGAAGGCGAATTCGGAGAAATGAATTTCCCGAAAAAAGACGACCCAATAAACGAATATATAACACCCGAAAACTTAGGTGACTTAAAATCATTTGATGACATTCTAAATGCTTTACGGGTAAACCTTACGGCTTACCGTCCTTCGGAATACATCAAAGACCTGAAAGTGGAAAGCGTTTTGGAAAATCCAAAACAGCGTGAAAAGTTCTTAGTAAAAATGATGTATATCCTTTTGATGAAACGCTTGGAATCAAGTTGGTTTTCATTTAAAAGCACTGTTGAAAATATTCTGAATCACCACACAAACGCATTAGATAAAGTAAATCTGTTTATCAAAAATCAAACGGACAGTTCTTTAGAAGATAATTTCACAGATGAAGAACAAGAAGAAATTGATGAAACAGCAGCAGAGATAGAAGCAGAGAACGACCAACCAATAACACTTGGAAAGAAAAATCCTGTTCCACTTTCTTCTATTACAAACATTGACCTTTTCAAAAAACATTTGGAAGCAGATGTAACCAAGCTAACGCAACTCAAAGAAAGCCTTGTAAAATTTGAAGCAGCGTTTAACACAGGTAAAGCCGAAGATGATAAACTCAATAAACTGATTGAACACATCACCACCAAACAAAAGAAATCGGATAACAAAAAAATATTGGTGTTCACTGTTTTCAAAGACACAGCAAAATTCCTGTATGATGAATTGAAAAAGAAAGGAATTAAAAATGTGGCTTTTGTTTCAGGTTCTATCAGCGAAACTTTTGACGGCTATTCGGGCGACAAGTTTGAACCAATTTTGGAACGCTTTGCTCCTTTCACCAAACTTTACAATGAAAAAGACTGGTCAGAACTTTATGAAAGAGCAAGCCTTTCAGAAGATTACAAGGAAGCGGACAAATGGAAAGTGCCTTATGAAAAATGGCTTGAATTAATTGCCACACACGATAAGGCAACACTAAAGAAAATTGAAAACCCGATTGATGTTTTGATTGCCACCGACTGTTTAAGTGAAGGACAAAACTTGCAGGATTGCGATACAGTTGTAAACTATGACATACATTGGAATCCAGTTCGTTTAATTCAGCGAATGGGTCGTATCGACCGTATTGGTTCGCCAAACAAAACCATTAAGGGAATTAACTTTTGGCCTGGCAAAAACTACGAAGATTATTTACGTTTAAAATCGAGAGTTGAAAACCGAATGGCATTGATGAGTGTGGTGGGAACAGAACTGGACGACAAAATGACTCCAGAGTTTCAGCGAATGGTGGAAGAAAATCCATTGTTGCCAAAGCAAGCCCAAAAGATGTTGGAGCAATTGCAAATAACTTGGGATGATGTGGAAGTAAGTGACGAAACACTTGGATTGAACGACCTTTCATTAGAACAGTTCAGACAAGAATTGTTTGAGTTCTTTAAAAAGAACGAAGAGTTTTTCAAGAAAATACCAAACGGAGTTTTCACAGGTTTCAAATTCAGACCAAACACAAAATGGAAAACAATGCCCGAAAGCATTGTGGCGGTGTTAGGTTATCCAAAACGACCTGATGAAGCTACTGACCACGTTTATGATGAAATTCATTTGCTGCATCAAAGTATTGAAGATGGCAAAAGTGGAAAGTTGGTATTAAACAACAATCAGGAAATTTTGACTTTGCTTCGTAATCACAAACTGGAAGCCCGATATGTTCCCCAAAACATTGACAAAGGCGACCAAGCTGTTTTAGACAAGTTGGCTGCTGCCGTTGGTGGTTGGGTAAAATCTCAAACCACGCCTGTTGCAGTAAATCAAATTCAAGACTTGTTTACAGGCGATGCAACGCCAAAGAAAATTTCTCCCGAACAAAAAAAGTTGGAGGAAAAATTCAAGGCAGAAAATTTCGATTTAATCAATTGGTTTGTAATTTCTAATAAGTAAGCAATGAATTTAAACATATTCAATACAGCCAATTTATTTGAAGCAGCCACCCATCTGTTTCAATCGTTGGGTATAAAACTCAACTCCAATACTGCCGAGCCATTGCCTGTAAAGGATTTGCTCAAACAGCATTACAAGGACAACGATACTTTTAAAACCATTGGCAAAACTTATTTCATTGGAATAATTGACAACACCGTTTTTCAAACCACAGGAATGTTTGATGTAAATTATTCCTACAAAGAGGCATTGCAGCAAGGCGACAAAAACTATGACGGCTTAATGCTTTTTGCTTTGGAGTTGAGCAAACAGCCCACAAGAACCGAAATTTCAGACCTTACAAGAACCTTCAACCGCATCAGTCAGAAAATGCCTGTTGCCTTGGTATTGAAATATAAAACGGGAGATGAAGCCTGTTTTTCAATAGCCATTAGCGAACGCTTTAAATACAAACAAAACTGGCGACAAGGCGAAAAGGCTGGTAAAGTAATTATCCTTCGTGACATACACACAGTATCAACACACGCAGGACACGAAAGAATTTTACTGGATTTGGTTAAACCAGTTGGCGTAACCAATTACGACCAATTGCACCAACATTGGTTGCAGGTGTTGGATGTAAACATCCTCAACAAAAAGTTCTTTCAGGATTTGGCAAACTGGTATTTCTGGGCAATGGAAAACGTTTCGTTCCCTGACGATTTGGAGAAAAAGAAAGATGTTCGCAATGCTACCAACCTCATTCGCTTAATTACTCGGGTTGTTTTTATTTGGTTCATCAAAGAAAAATCGTTGGTGCCAAATGCCCTGTTCAACAAGTCGCATTTGGATAAAATCCTAAAGGACTTCAACAAGAACAAAAAATCGCAAAACTATTACCACGTCATTTTGCAGAACCTGTTTTTTGGAACACTGAACCAAAAGATGGATGTTCGAAAATTTGCGAAAGATGGGGGCAATATCAAAACCAATGGTGAAGAATACGGAGTAAAGAACCTGTTCCGCTATGCTGACTTGTTTACTATTTCGGAAAAGGAAGTATTGGCACTCTTTAAAGATGTTCCGTTTCTGAATGGTGGTTTGTTTGATTGTTTGGATAAGCCCAACGAAGAAAACAAAATTGTGTATGTGGACGGCTTTAGCCGCAATCCGAAAAAACAAGCCAGCGTTCCCGATTACATTTTCTTTGGCGAAGAACGAGAAGTTGACCTGAATGATATTTTTGCCACGAAGAACAAGAAATACAAATCAAGAGGTTTAATTAACCTGTTAGAGAGCTACAAATTTACGGTTGCTGAAAACACACCAATAGAGGAAGAAATTGCCCTTGACCCTGAATTATTGGGTAAAGTATTTGAAAACCTTTTGGCAAGCTACAACCCCGAAACCCAAACTACCGCAAGAAAACAAACAGGTAGTTTTTACACACCACGAGAGATTGTAAACTATATGGTGGACGAATCCCTTTTAGAATACATCAAGCAAAATGTAAAAATTAGTGATTCCGATTTTGAAACCCGTTTACGTGATTTAATCTCTTATGCGGAAACGCCCAATCCTTTTGATGAATCAGAAACAAAAGCATTAATTGAAGCTATTAACAACTGCAAAATTCTTGACCCTGCCTGTGGCTCGGGTGCATACCCAATGGGTATTTTGCACAAAATGGTGCATTTGCTGCAAAAGCTTGACCCCGAAAACAAATACTGGAAAGGCCTGCAACGCCAAAAGGCAATGGAAGAAACAGAAGCCGCTTTTAAAATTGGCGATAAAGAAGAAAGAGGCAAGCGACTGGCAGAGATAAACGATGTATTTGAAAACAATTCCAGTGATTACGGTCGTAAATTGTATTTGATTGAAAATTGCATTTACGGCATAGACATCCAACCTATTGCAGTTCAGATTTCTAAACTCCGTTTTTTCATTTCACTCATTATTGACCAAAACAAACAATCAAGCAAAGAAAACTTTGGCATACGGAGTTTGCCCAACTTGGAAACAAAATTTGTAGCAGCAAACACGTTGATTGGTTTAGACAAACCTGCACAAACACTTTTACGAAACCCCGATATTGAAGTAAAAGAAAACCAACTGAAAGAACTCCGCCATAAATACTTTACAGCCAATACCCGTAAAGAAAAACTGCAATACCAAAAGCAGGACAAAAAGCTAAGACAAGAAATTGCTAAGATGCTGGAAAGCGATGGCTGGCAAACAACAGTAGCAAAGCAGATTGTAGCATTTGACCCTTATGACCAAAATACTTTCGCACCTTGGTTTGACCCTGAATGGATGTTTGGACATTCGGACGGTTTTGATATTGTTATTGGCAATCCACCATACCATCAATTATCAAAAGATGAGTCAGCGAGTGATAAATACAAGTTGTATTTAAAAAGCCGCTTTGGCACTTCGGGTGGTAGATTGAATACGTTTATATTCTTTACTCACATTGGAGTTGAACTGTTAAAGCAAAAAGGGGTAATCACCTACATTATTCCTAATACAATCTTAACTCAAGACTACTACAAGGAAACTCGAAAATATTTGCTTGATAAAACTACCTTAACACAAATTGTTTCATACAATGAACTACCATTTGAAAATGCAGTAGTTGAGAATATTACTTTCTTTGCCTTGAAATCCCCTATGCCTGATTATACAATCAAGCATTTCAATGATAACTTAAGTATCATTGAATTTGATACAGAGAAAACCAAAAAGGAATTCTATAAATCGGATACATTTTCATTTAATTTTAGAAGCAATGCCATCACCGAGAAAATCTGTAAGGCAACAACTCCATTAGGCGATTTATGCAACATCAATCAAGCTATCGCATTAAAGGGAGACAAAAGCCTCTCATTGAGAGACAATAATCCTAAGGGTAAG
Source organism: Sphingobacteriales bacterium (assembly GCA_014763615.1). GTDB lineage: Bacteria > Bacteroidota > Bacteroidia > Sphingobacteriales > Sphingobacteriaceae > Pseudopedobacter. The sequence continues at coordinate 14,958 of JACXVB010000046.1, forward strand.
TTTTATAAACTTTTAGATGGTAGAAATATAAATAAGTATCAGATTCAATGGGCTGGCGTTTATTTAGATTACAACTTGGACAGAATTCATTCCGGCAAGTCGAAAGAGGTATTTACATCAAAAGAAAAATTATTCTTTAGACGAGTATCATCAAAATTAATTTTCGCTTATGATAATGAACAATATTTCGCACTAAACACTTTAGTTGCGGTAAATCTTCTTCCTTCAAAGAACAGAGAATTTGGTTTAAAGTATCTATTAGGCGTTTTAAACTCAAACTTGATGGATTACTACTATGTAAACAAACACAAATCAACTAAAACAGTATTTTCAGAAATCCAAGCTCGAAGTGTTGGTGAACTTCCAATTAAAAAAGCTAAGCCTGTATACCAGAAATCAATATCAACTATTGTCGATTTTATAATTCAGTTAAAAAGTCAAGATAGTGATTCCACTTTCTTTGAACGCCTAATTGATGCAATGGTTTACGAGTTGTATTTACCTGAAGAAATAAAGGCAGGTGGTGCAGAAGTGTTAAAGCATCTTGGCAATTTACCTGAACTGAAAGAAGGGCAAGACGAGAACCTGCCTGACGGCAAGGCAGGGAATTTGAAGACAATAGAAAAGGTTTACAAAGAATTGTCAGACCCCAAGCATCCTATCAGTGCGGCACTGCTTAAACTGCTAACTATCGAAGAAGTAAACATCATAGAAGGAAGAAAGTGAAGCGGATTACCCCCCACCTGTCCTTAGTCTTAAGCGAAGCGTGACTAAGGATTAAAAAATAGAAAAGAGTCTTCGGACTCATGACCTACATCCTGGTTTAAGGTATTTATGAAAGGATCAATAAATCATAAATAAAAGTGACTGAGACCCCTGTCTGCCCTCCTCCGGCGGATAAACCGACAGGCAGGCTTCACTGACGCTCAGGGTGACGTGGGAAGTGAGGGAAAAAGAAAAGAAAAGCAGACAAACCAATCATTAGCTTAAATTTGGCATTAGAAGATTTGGAAGAGAAGGCCAATAAATCTTTTGTATCAACTTTCATAGTGCACTCAAGTTAAACAAACCAATAAGTGTTGCAGAAAAAAGAAGAAAGCAGAGCCGTTCACACGACTTTGGTTTGTACTTAAAAGATTTATTGAGACTAATCGAACAAATATTCGTCAGCCTTGATTCTTT
>JACXVB010000014.1 GCA_014763615.1 Sphingobacteriales bacterium
CTTCTGAACAGGGTGGAGTGGTGAGTGATCCCGAATAGCGATAAAACTCCAAGTTTTTGGGAAAAACCAAGGATGTCGCCACAGTCACCGTGGCCAAGCGTTTGCTCTCGCCGGGTTTTTGCGGCAAATGATTCCAAAAAGTTTGCAAAAAGGCATTGGGTCGGCCTTCCTTAAACATCAGACCAATTACCGCCAAATTGCCGTCACCATCCTTGTGCACCAAGTGCATTTCCAAGGGATATAAAAAACCTTCCATTTCATGTTCCGATGGACTGTGGAAATGAAATTGCAATAACTCAAAGCGGTGGCGACCAATTTTGAGGTAAGAGTTGCCCTTAAAATTTTGTTATTTTTGTGGCTCATGCCAGATATCATTAAACTTTTACCCGACTCGGTTGCCAACCAAATTGCTGCCGGTGAAGTGGTACAAAGACCCGCTTCGGCCGTTAAAGAATTATTGGAAAATGCCTTAGATGCCGGAGCAGATAAAATTCAGTTAATCATCAAGGATGCCGGAAAATCGTTAATTCAGGTCACGGATAATGGTTGTGGAATGAGTGCGACTGATGCTCGGATGTGTTTTGAGCGGCATGCAACTTCAAAAATCAATAAAGCAGAAGATTTATTTGCCATCAGAACCATGGGTTTTAGGGGTGAGGCAATGGCATCTATCGCGGCTATTGCTCAAGTAGAACTCAAAACCAAAAAACATGAGGATGAGCTGGGTACTTTAATCCAAATTGAAGCCTCAGAAGTCATCAATCAAGAACCCTGCGCTACTAACCCTGGCACCTCTATTAGCGTGAAAAATTTATTTTATAATATCCCAGCCAGAAGAAACTTCTTGAAAAGTAATCCGGTGGAAATGCGGCATATTATTGATGAATTTCAAAGAGTGGCTTTAGCGCATCCCGAAATATTTTTCACTTTACACCATGATGGGCAAGAGGTTTATCATTTACCTGGAACGCAGTTAAAACAAAGAATTGTTCATTTACTCGGCAATAATTATAATGAAAGATTGGTTCCTTTAGATGAGCAAACCAGCATTATACAAGTGAAGGGCTTTATTGGTAAACCCGCTTTCGCGAAGAAAACCAGAGGCGATCAATTCTTTTTTGTGAACAATCGTTTTATTAAAGATGGTTATTTAAACCATGCAGTGATGATTGCTTATGACCAGCTTTTGCCAGATGATTGTTTTCCGCTTTATGTTTTATTTATTGAGATTGACCCCGCTAAAATTGATATCAACGTACATCCTACCAAAACCGAAATTAAATATCAAGATGAAAAAGCGATTTATGCCATCATTCGCTCTGCGGTGAAACGTTCTTTAGGGCGCTATAACATCACCCCTACGCTAGATTTTAATCAGGAAACGGCATTTCAAGGGATGATTACTGAAAAACCCCTTAATGAAATTACGCCACCATCTATTCACTTTAATCCAGATTTTAATCCTTTTAAAGAAGATCAAAAATCATCTCCTAAAGAAATTCCTTTCCTTAGAGATATAGATACCAAAAGAGGTATTCCAAGCAATTGGGATACGCTTTACGAAATTACGCAACAAAAAGAAAGCGAGCAGCAGGTTTTTAATCTGGCATCCAACAAAACGGGAAAAACGGGAGATTATCAAATTGAAAATTTAGGTAGCCGACAAGTTTTTCAACTGCATCAACGTTATATCATCACGCAAATTAAATCAGGTTTGATGTTGGTAGATCAGCAAGCGGCTCATGAACGAATTTTATACGAGCGATTTCTGCTTCAATTAGAACAGAATAAAGGTTTAAGCCAGCAAAGTTTATTCCCGCAAACAGTAACCTTAAATACTACCGATTTCGCCTTAGCAAATGAACTGCTGCCAGATTTTCAGGCTTTAGGTTTTCAAATCAGCGCATTTGGAAAAAACACTTTAGTGATTGAGGGCGTTCCGGCAGATATTCCTGAAAATAACGATTTAGCCACCATGCTAGAAGAATTGATAGAGGGTTTTAAAAATAATCACACCATTTTAAAACTAGATAAACGTGATAATTTAGCCAGAACATTGGCAAAAAATGCGGCAATTAAAACGGGTACAGCTTTAGCAACCGAAGAAATGAATGATTTAATTGATCAACTTTTTGCTTGTCAAATGCCTAATTTGTCTATTTATGGTAAACAAATTATCATTAAACTTACTTTAGAAGAATTAGCCCAACGCTTTTAAGCTTTAGATTTTAAATGAATATGAGAGAATTTCGCCCTTTAGGCAATACACTTTTTCCACCTGTAGTTAAAAACTTACTCATCATTAATGGAATCATGTTTTTTGCCACCTACGTTTTCAGACAAAGCTTAGGGATAGATTTAACAGAACATTTGGCCTTATTCTATTTTGCTTCGCCAAAATTTAGAGTTTGGCAATTGGTTACGCACTTGTTTATGCATGCCAATATCGGTCATATCTTCTCTAACATGTTTGCATTATGGATGTTTGGGTCCATACTAGAGAATTATATGGGCTCAAAGAAATTTCTGAACTATTATATTTTATCCGGAATAGGGGCTTCTATATTGTACATGGGCGTAATGTTTTTACAGATTAGTCCGCTGCAAAAAAACGCGGAGATTTATGATGCCCAACCTTCTATAAACAACTTCCAAGCCTTTATCCAAAATGAGGTTAGTAGCAATTACCAAGCTGATTTTAATCGAGTTTTAGATTATTGGAAACAAAATCCCGATGCTCCTGATGCTAAAGCGGCCTCAAAAAACATCACAAAAGAATACCTTGATTTACATATTAATGCTTCAGTTTTAGGTGCTTCTGGAGCTATTTTTGGCTTATTGCTTGCCTTCGGAATGTTATTCCCTAACGCCTTAATTTATATTTATTTCTTCTTCCCGATGAAGGCAAAATATTTAGTCATTCTGTACGGTTTGTTCGAGCTTTACAACGGAGTAGCCAATAATCCAGGAGATGACGTAGCCCATTTTGCGCACCTTGGAGGGATGTTGATTGGTTTTATTCTGTTAAAAATTTGGAATATCAAGCGGCCCGGTCAGTTTTATTAAATGAGTTAACAAAAACATTTTTAAATTAGCCTTATGAGTATTTATGATGAATTGAAGATGAAAGTATTCTACTCAGGAAACAGAGTAAATTTGCTGATTGGCATCAATGTCATTGTATTTCTTTTAGTTACCCTGATTAGCGTTTTCTCCTACTTATTTGTAAAACCCAACTTTATTGATCCATTAGTAAGAAGTTATTTTGGAGTACCCACTTACCTTCCGCAATTACTTTACCGATTTTGGACACCCTTCACCTATATTTTCTTTCATGATGGGCTATTTCATATCCTTTTTAACATGTTGTGGTTATATTGGATGGGAAGGATTTTTGAAGAATTTTTAAATGGCAAAAAATTAACTTTTGTTTTTTTAGCCGGAGGAATTGCAGGTGCTTTATTCTATATTCTTTGTTATAACCTTATTCCGGTTTTCGCCGGAAATGTACTCAGCTCTACATTAATTGGCGCATCTGCATCAGTAACTGCAATTGTAATTGCAACGGCTACTTTACTGCCCGACTATACCATTTCTTTATTGCTAATTGGCCCGGTGAGGTTAAAATGGATTGCCATATTTTATGTGATTTTTGACTTCATCAGCCTTACTGGCCCAAATGCTGGCGGACATCTTTCACATCTTGGCGGAGCTATTTTCGGCTTCTTTTTTATTAAATCACTTCAAAAAGGCAATGATTGGAGCAAACCTTTCGAGAATTTATTTAAACCAAAATCCAAGTTAAAAGTCGTATCAAAAAATCAAAACGTCAATACTTCTAGGGCAAAACAAGATTTACCCAACCAAGAAGAAATTGATAGAATTTTAGATAAAATTTCACAAACTGGCTACCATAAGCTCACCAAAAAAGAAAAAGAACTCTTGTTTAATGCCAGTAAAAGCGATGAAAAAAGGTAAACCTAACTTTTGGTACAAAATCTTTCTTTTTTTTAACCTTATAGCTATTTTTTGTCTCTTATTGAGTTACGGAGCTACCCAAACAGACCCGGTAAAATTCTGGTATTTAACCCTATTTGGTTTAGCTTACCCTTTCTTAATACTGATTAATGTATTCTTCGTTATATTTTGGACATCCTTAAAAAAATGGTATGCAATACTCTCCATCCTCACCATTTTAGGCGGATTAAACTTATTAAAAAAAACATTTGCCTTTAGGCTTAAAAGTACTAATGATTTTACTGTAGATAGTAATACCATCAAACTCATGACTTGGAATGTTCACTCTTTCAAAAAGTTTGGGACAGAATTAGACACCACTACCCGATCCAAAGCTTTAAAAATTATAGCCTCAGAACAACCTGACATCGTGGGATTTGAAGAGTTTTTTACCAGAAAAAGAGGACATTTTGATTTAAAAGATTCTGTCTTAAAAATTTTAAATACTACATATTACCATTTTAGTAAAGGTCTTTACAACGACTATGAAGCCAATGGTGTAGCCTTATTTAGTAAATATCCTATAATAGCCAGTAGTGATATTGAATACGATGTGCATAATGCGGGGAATCGAGGGCTTTGGGTTGATATCAAAAAAGGAGAACAAATTTTCAGAGTTTATGTAGTGCATCTCGCTTCTATCTCCTTTCAACCTCAAGATTACACCTTTTTAAATGATGTTAAAAATGACATTAATACAGGCAAAGACATTAGTTCTTCTAAACGGATTGTAAGAAAATTAAAAGATGCATTTATCAGAAGAAGCAAGCAAATAAAAATTTTAAAAGCCGATATGGCACAATGTGCCACTCCTTATATCGTAATGGGCGACTTTAATGATACTCCCGTTTCGTACACCGTATCACAAATGACCGATGGTTTAAAAAATGGTTTTAACGAGAAAGGGAGTGGTTTAGGGATTACCTATAACGGAGATTTTCCAAATTTTCAGATAGATTATATCCTTTCTACACCTCAGTTTGATTTTAAATCTTACAAAATCATTAAAAAAGATTATTCAGATCATTATCCTGTCAGATGTAACGTTGTTCTCCACAATTAAAACTTATCACATTCACAAATTTTGTAATTTGCGCCATGCAACATCCACTCTCTATATACAATACCCTCAGCAGAAAAAAAGAGGTTTTTAAAGCTTTAAATCCACCTTACGTGGGCATGTATGTTTGCGGCCCCACGGTTTACAGCGATGTGCATTTAGGTAATTGCCGCACTTTTATATCTTTTGATATTGTTTTTAGATACCTTCAGTATTTAGGTTATAAAGTAAGATATGTACGTAACATTACTGATGCAGGCCATTTAGAAGGTGATGGAGATGTGGGCGAAGACAAAATCTCTAAAAAAGCAAAACTTGCAGCTTTAGAGCCGATGGAAATTGTACAAAAATATAGTACTGATTTTCACGAAGTGATGAAAACCTTTAATGTTTTATCGCCTAGTATAGAACCTACCGCAACCGGTCATATTATTGAGCAGATTGAAATGGTTAAAACTATTTTGGATTCTGGATTTGCTTATGAGATTAATGGAACCGTTTATTTTGATGTCGAAAAATACAATAGTACTCAAGATTATGGTGCGCTTAGCGGAAGAAAACTAGACGATTTATTAAATAATACCCGTGATTTAGGTGGGCAAGATGAAAAGAGAGGGAAACTTGATTTTGCACTTTGGATTAAAGCAAAACCAGAACATTTAATGCAATGGCCTTCTCCTTGGGGCATGGGTTTCCCTGGTTGGCATCTGGAATGTTCTGCCATGAGTAATAAATACCTAGGAGCTCAATTTGATATCCACGGTGGTGGAATGGATTTAGCCCCAACGCACCACACCAATGAGATTGCCCAAAATATGGCATCTTGTGGTAAACAACCCGCAAATTATTGGATTCATACCAATATGCTTACCGTTAACGGTCAGAAAATGTCTAAATCTTTGGGCAATAGCTTTCTCCCACATGAGCTTTTCTCAGGGAATCATCCATTATTACTTAAGGGCTTTAGCCCGATGGTGGTTCGCTTTTTTATGCTGCAAGCACATTACAGAAGCACTTTAGATTTCTCTAATGAAGCTTTAGATGCAAGTGAAAAAGGTTTTAAAAGATTGATGAGTGCGCTTGCTTTATTAGAAAAACTAAAAACTTCAGAAACCTCAGAAGTAGATGTAAATGCTTTAGAGCAAAAGTTTAGAGCAGCGATGGATGATGATTTTAACTCCCCTATTTTAATTGCCGAACTTTTTGATGCTGCAAGAATTATCAATTCTATTTACGATGGAAAAACCAAAATAAACACTGCTGATTTAGCATCGTTAAAAAAACTCATTGGAAGTTTTGTTTATGATATTCTCGGTTTGTATGATGATTCGCAAGCTGCAGATGAAATTGCACCGGTGATGGATTTTATCCTGAAAATCAGAAACGAGGCGAAGCAAAATAAAGATTACGCTACATCCGATAAAATAAGAATTGGCTTGAATGAAATTGGCTATCAGGTTAAAGATGGCAAAGAAGGCTCAAGCTGGTCTAAAATATAAGCTCATAAAAAAAGCTTCCTAAATGATCAGGAAGCTTTTTTTATGAATTAATGCTATTATAAAGAATCGTAATATTTAAAGACTTTTATCAAGTCATCATCATTTTTGAAATCAATTTTTTCTTTCTTTAAGTAATCGCCCATTGGGTTACTTTTCTCTCCAAATAACTCTAAAAGCACCTTTTTTGAAGGTCTTATTTTGATTGTTTTACCATCTTGTAATGTAAAATACTCTACAGTATCTAAGAAAGTTCTTTCAACCGTTGCAGAATTGTATGGTCTGTTTTCTAAAACTGTTTTAGTAGCCTTTTTTAATAACTTTGTTTTACCATCATACAAAATTTGATAGAAAGAAGACGCTTTAAAACCATCTACAGCTGGGAAACCATTGGCGTAATTTAAATCTCCAGTTAAGGTCTTTAGCGTAAAAGATTTAACAGGTTGCACAAACTCAAGCATGGTGCTATCCTTCGGGTTCATGAAATATAAAATATCATCCACCAAATTATATTTCAATGGAATATTTTGGTAGCTACTTCCATTGTCTAACTTCACATCTCCGGGTATCCAATGGGCAAAAAGTAATGGCGTACCTGCTATATCTGTGTAAGATTTCTCCATCACTGGTCTTCCTTGCACATCTTGTAAATATTGAGCTTTTGTAATGCCAACAAAAACAAATAACAATAAAATTGTCATGCGAACTGTTTTCATAAATAATTTATCTTTAAAATCTGAATATAAGCAATCTATTATATTCAAAAAAATAGAAACGATAAATATGAAAAATATTACCATTCTTCTTTTTGTATTACTCTCTCATACCGTTTTCGCACAAATTAGTGATGGAACCGTACGCTCATTAGTGAATACTGAAGAATATTTTAATTTTTTGGTAAAAGAAAAGGGAATAAATAAAGGTTTTCAGAAAGTAATAGCTCCTAAATGTTTGGTTTTTCGTCCTAATCCTGTTTCCGCAAAGCAATACTTTCGAAGGAATGATGAAGATAAAGGACAGCTAAGTTGGAAACCTGAATTTGCTATGATTGCCAAAAATGGTGATTTCGGTTTTACCACTGGACCTTATTCTTACAACAATAAGGGGAATATTTCTTACGGTCATTACATTTCTATATGGAAATCGGATGATAAAAACAGATGGAGATTGGTTTTAGATGTAGGTATTCCGCATGAGAAACCAACAACTGAAATGAAATACGAATACCTCGATCCACAAGATCATTATTTCAACCGTTTGCTAGGTCCGCAGAAATTAAAAATGCGTGAAGATATTGTGTACAGCACTGATTTACTTTTAGGAAAAGCGCTATTTGATACCGGTTTAGATAATTTTAATGAGTTTTATGATAATCAAGTAAGATTGTATTTTCCTCATTATTTGCCTTTTTTAGGAAAATACGCTGCAATTCAATTCTTTAAATCGCAAAATTTTGCCTTATCATCTTCTCCAACTTTTATAGATCGAGCCTTTAGCGGTGATTTGGCCTATACTTATGGCACTGCTACTATTTCTGGTAAAGTATTTAATTATGTACGCATTTGGAAAATCAGCGAAAGCATGAAATGGAATATCATTATGGATGTTTATCTTCCTTCATCTTAAAATAGCTACGTTTAGGAATAAAATTTGCGGGCTATTAATCATCAAAACCAAAACATCATGAAAATTCATCAACAAAATTACGAGACACTTTCTGAAGCCATGAATAGTTTAAAAGAGCAAGGCTTTACCTATGAATTTGATTTTAAAAATGCGCATTTAATCAAGCAACAGAATAATGGAGAGTTTAAAGCTCATCAACTAAAAATTGTTGAAATCCATAGATTTGAAGGAATGACGAATCCAGACGATAGCGCTATTTTATATGCGATACAATGTGAAGACGGTTCGAAAGGTTTGTTAGTAGATGCTTATGGCGTGTATGCTGACCCAGAAAAAACTGCCTTTATTGATCAAATTGAAATCTTATCAGAATAAATTTTTGATAATAGATTCAGTAGAAATTCCTTCTGCCCCGGCTTTATAGTTTCTCACCAATCGATGTTGCAAAATAGCTTGAGCAACTGCTTGTACATCTTCAATATCAGGAGAATATTTACCATGAACAGCCGCATGACATTTTGCTCCGATTACCAGATATTGCGAAGCTCTTGGGCCAGCGCCCCAACTCAAATATTGAGTCACTTCATCCGTTGCTAAAGCTGTTTGCGGGCGAGTTTTGGCGGCCAATTTTACTGCATATTCTAAAACATGATCTGCAACTGGGATTTGCCTTATCAGTTGTTGAAAATAAATAATCTGCTCTGTGGTCAAAATTCGCTTTAACTTAGCTACTTTATTTCCAGTGGTGTTTTTAACGATATGAAGCTCTTGCTCAAAAGATGGATAAGTTAAAGACACGTTAAACATAAAACGATCTAACTGTGCTTCTGGCAAAGGATAAGTGCCTTCTTGCTCAATAGGGTTTTGAGTAGCCAAAACAAAAAATGGTTTAGGCAAAGTATGCGTTACGCCTGCCGCCGTAACTGATTTTTCTTGCATCGCCTCTAACAATGCTGCCTGAGTTTTAGGCGGCGTTCTGTTGATCTCATCCGCTAAAATGATATTAGAAAAAACCGGACCTTTGATAAATTTAAAATTCCGATCATCGCCTAAAATTTCACTCCCAATAATATCCGAAGGCATTAAATCAGGCGTGAATTGGATACGGTTAAAAGATAAATCTAAAACACCAGCAACGGTTTGTACCAACAAAGTTTTGGCCAAGCCAGGTACACCTACCAAAAGGCAATGTCCATTACTAAAAATAGAAATCAACACAGACTTCACCACCTCATCTTGCCCAACAATTACTTGAGCAATCTCTTTTCTAATCTCTTCGTAAGCTTTGCTTAAGGCATCAACGGCCTCTACCTCTGTTGAATAATTCATTACTATTTATTAGCAGTTTCAGTTGATGTAATCATCCAATCTTTTAAGGAATCACAATGATCATAATCCTTATCAATCTTGATATAAGTAGATTTACGTTTTTTCTCGAACCACTCGCTTACCGTTTTATTCACCTTTTCTTGATAGGCTGCATCCTTAATTTTGGGTAAATCTTGATCCAGATTTGCTTTATGCGGAGGTACTTTAGATTTCAAATAAAAGAAACGGTAACCTGTTTTACCGCGAGCATCTGTAAACAACTCTGGAGTAGAATAAGTTCCAACCTTCATCGTGTCGATAGTTAGAAACACTTTAGGGTCTAATTTATCTGTTGGAATATGTGTTGTTCTGATGGATACATTTTCAGCATCTAACATCATTCCGCCATTATATTTGGTTTCATTATCATCTGAGTATAAAGATGCTGCATTAGAAAAATCTATTTTACCTGTTTTTACTTTGGTGTAAATAGAATCTATTTTAATTTTAGCTCTGTCTAAAGATGCTTGGGTGTTTTGCGGGATGATTAAAATATGCCTTACTTTTACTTGCTCGCCCTTTCTATCTATCACTTGAAGGAAGTGAAAGCCAAACTCGGTTTCAAAAACAGGCGAAATTTCTCCTGGCTTTAATTTAAAAGCCCAAGCGGTAAACTCTTTGGCCATCGTATTTCGATCAAAAAAAGGCAACTCTCCACCCTCTCTGGCTGAACCTGGATCTTGAGAATATAGCCTCGCTAAAGTGGCAAAATTATCTCCAGATTTCACCCTCAATCTCAAGGTTTCGGCTTTATCTTTATACACCTCTTTTTCTTTGTCTGTGAGTTGCGGATATACTACGATTGTTCCAATTTCAACTTCTGTGTTATACTCTGGAAGAGAATCTTTAGGAAAAGCTTTAAAAAAACGTTCTACTTCTAGCGGAGTTACTTCAACCTTTTCAGTGATTTTTACTTGCATTTTTTGAGCCACCAACTGCTCTCTAATTTCTGGTCGGATTTCATCTTTATATTGGATCAAAGATTTTCCTAAAAACTCCTCCAAACGATCTTGCCCCCCGGCTCTAGAAACCATCATCCGCATTCTTCTATCGATCTCGTCATCCACATCTTCATCATTTACGGTAATAGAATCTAAAACAGCTTGTTGTGTCAATAATTTCTGACTCAACATATTTTCTAAAAATGCACATTTGGTATTCTCATCAGGCTTGTTACCTTGCATTAAATATTGTGCGTATTGTTGATCTATTTCTGATTTTAGAATGATATTATCGCCCACTACAGCTACCACTTTATCAACCACCTTTTCCTGTGCAAATCCAACACCGCTTATCACACTTAGGAAAAGCCCCACTAAAACTGAAAATTTCTTCATCTATCGTATATTTCTAATTCATTATTCTTTTGCGCTTCTTTAAAAACCTCTGTTTCCATATTTTTGATAAGCGCCAACTTCCGCTGATTTAAAATCAGGTTTTTAATATTATCTTTCTCAAAAACCAAAGGAGATAAACTATCTCTAAATCTCGAATCTCGCAAAATTATGAGATATAATGTATTATTCTCAGAAATTTGAAAAATACGGTTCAGATTATTGTAATTATCTTCTCCAATTTTTGAAATCGGGAAGAGTTTTTCTAATTCATCAGTATAATGCCAAGCAGTATCCATCAAAGAAAAATTAGGAGAATACTTAAAACAATATTTCTCTAACAAATCTTGATCTCGCAGATCTTTGGAGACAAACAACTTTTTCACCATATCCACCTTTGGCGCATTGGCGGGCAACTTAATGTATGATGCTTTTAAGATAGCTTTTTTAAGCTGAAAATTATCTTCATTAGCATCATAATAATCTTTTATTTCCTTCTCTGTTACAATAGTATCTAACTTTTGCCTCACCAATTCTTGCTCATACTGAAATCTGATTAAAGATTTTTTATAGTTGTCTAACTGTGTTTGGATATACTGATTATCAATGTTTACGTTGCTTTCAGCCTGGTGCTGCATCACCTGCTCATGCTGCCATTGATCAATGAAGGCTTTCACAATGGATAAACTATCCTTACGATGCGTATTTTTAGGTACCACGCCTTCCAAATCTTTCGGATAAAGGTATTTATCATAAGCTTTAGCTATCGGCTGCTCATCCTCTTTCTTAAAATAGCTACAGGAAGTGAATAAAAATCCAACAAAAAAAATAAAGAGCAAATTTTTAGATTGATGCATCATGAATGCAACGAAAGTAAATCCTTTTTCGCGTAAATAAGACATCCTTTAACTTTTTTTAACAAAAAAATCGGCTAAGTTTGCATCATGAGTTCGCTTCAAACTGATGATTTAATAGCCCTAAGTTTACTAATAAACGAGGATATTTATGTTTTAAAAGACGAAGAAACCGAAAAAAAATCACCCGAAACCTCTATTAAAACTGTAGAAACTGCCCAAATAGAGGAGGTTAAACCTGCCCCAATACCTCAGAAAACTTTTGATTATCTAGGAGATAACAATAAATATATTTTGATTGTGGTTAAAGAGGCTTCCGCCGATTTCTTAACACCGCCAGATTTGACTTTCTTATTAAAAATACTGGTCGCCAAAAAATTAGAACTGAGCGATGTAGCCATCATCAATATCGAAAAAATTACTGCTCCAAATTTTGATGATTTAAAGAATTTCTTCGCCTTTAACAAAATCATCACTTTCGGCATTAATCCACAACTACTCCACATTACAGGAGCAGTCGCTAACAAAAAATCAATCTTTAAAGAGATTCCCATTTTAGGAACTTGGGATTTACAAAAACTACAAGCCGATAAAAGTAAAAAGGCTATTTTTTGGGAAGAGCTTAAAAATTTCTAATGAAACACCAACTCGTTTTTGCCACCAATAACCTTCATAAACTTGCAGAAGTTCAATCTAAAGTTGCAGATCAATTTAAAATTGTAAGTCTTGCAGAGATAGGTTGCCACGAAGATATTGCCGAAAGTGGCACCACTTTAGAAGAAAATGCTTCAATTAAAAGTCGGTACATCCATAAAAATTACCAAACTAATTGCTTTGCGGATGATACCGGTTTAGAGATTGAAGCTTTAAATAATGAACCTGGCGTTTATTCTGCCAGATATTCTGGAAGCAGAGATTTTAACGAGAATATGGATTTAGTTTTAGCCAAAATGCAAGGAAAAACGAATCGAAAAGCGAGGTTTAGAACGGTAATTTCGTTGATTTTAGCCGATAAAGAATACCTATTTGAAGGCATCGTAAACGGTACTATCAGAACCGAAAAAAGTGGTTTTACAGGTTTTGGTTACGACCCCATTTTTGAACCCGAAGGTTACAATATCACTTTTGCGGAAATGGATTTGGAAGAGAAAAATAAAATCAGCCACCGCGGAATTGCCATTTCAAAACTGATTGAATTCTTAAAATCCATCTAAATTATTGCGCCTTTTTAGGGATTAAAGCTGGTTTTGCCTGCTTCACTTTATCTTTAATTTTAGGCTTCTTTTTAGGTTTATCTTTCGCACCAGCCTTTGGCAAAAGCTTGAGATTTGGAATAATATCTTCTTTTGATTTTGGACGTTCTTTGGGCTTCCAATTAAAATTTGGAAGTGTTTTCAATTCCTCAGTGATTTTAGCAAGCGGATAGTAATGATGCTCTGGCTTTCTAATGAAGGTGATATCCATCAAACTATCGTTTCTAAAATTGATGCGCATTCTTGCGGCTATGGATCGCATCATGCCGTCTTCGCCGGAACTATCAGAAGGGAAATAAATACTTTCGGCATTGCCGTTTACATAAATCACATCCAGTTTATCATTCTTGAAATAACCTTTCATCAGTTTACCAGCAACTTGATTATATTTTGTTGAATCCTTTTCCGTATTAACCACGATAGCATTTCGAATTAAATCTACATGATCCATCTTCTTATTTTTCATTTGCAGATACATCGTATCAGCAGAAAGTTGGCTTCCTTGCGCCCATATAATAGGTTTTTGATAAATCCGAAGCACAGAATCTCCATAACTAAAAAATGCAGAATCGGCTTTGCCTTGTAAATCTGATTTAAATATTTTCACATTTTTATACGCACTCACAATCCTGATTTTTGTGGTGTCGGTTGCCTCAGCGGGTAAAGTGTCTAACAGTATTTTTATCTCCTTCTTTTTAGCATATACTGCCGCAACCTTTAAAACACTAGCATCCTGAATCTGCAATTTTGGGACGGGTAATTTTTCTTTGGGAGCCTTATTTACCACACTAACTCCAATAGGTCCTGGGATGGTATCTAATTTCTCCAACACCGGTTTGGCTTTAATGCTATCCTTCAAAATTATTTTCGGTGGTATGGAATCCAACTTTAATGAATCATTTTGAAGACTGTCTTTCTTAATCGGTATTCTACTGGAAGAATCTTGCTTTAGGGTTTTGATGGGCTTCAAAACCAGTTTTGAAGCCGAACTATCTTTAGCTAACCATTTAGGATGTTGCAAATCATAGAGTTGAGATTTGCTCACCACTCTACTTTTTAAAGTATCAGCAGTTATCCAAATTGAATCCTTCTTCACAGAATCCTTCTCAGTCGTCAGAATCACATAAGCGTTTTGAGTCACCTCAATACTTTCATCGCTTTTGTGATAAATTCCTAAATCGCCTCTCAGCTCTACTTTTTGAGCTGTATCTCTAAAAACGATATTCTTTTTTGCTCTACCAAAACCTTTTTTTCCATCGTAAAACAAGCTATCACCTTTTAAGCTCTTGGAGTTTTGAGTATATAAATTATTTTTTCCGAAAGCCGCCTGATCGTTTACGGTATTATATTTCCCATTCTCGGTATAAAGTGTATCTGTTTTACCATAGATATGCGTTGGACCAAAGAAATAAGCAATTTTTGATAAAGTATTGTACTTTAAAGTATCAGATTTGATCAAAACTTCTGGCGATTTCACCACCACATTGTACCTAAAAAAAGCGTCCTTGGTTTCTGTATAATAGTAACCGTTTTGGCTGGTCAAAGTATTCTTATCATTCACAATTTTACCACCATTATAATACCTTCCGAGCTTTGTACCTAGATTATAATCCAAATCATTAGTGGTTAAAACCGCCTGATTATCGGTTAACTTTACATTGTTTTTTAAGATGGCTAGCTTGGTATTACCATCATAATTTAAATGATCTGAATAAATATTTACCGTATCTGCTTGGTTGATGTGCACATGCCCGAAAGCTTCAAACCCATTTCTTTGGATGTAGAAATAGGCACTGTCACAAGTTAAAGTGGCATTATCTTGCTGAAAAATAGGATTAATCACTTTATTAGTGTTTTCTCCATTTCTTTTTAAACCAATAAAAGAGTCTGATTTTACTAGATTTATTTTGGTAACTTTTTGCGCATTAGAAAAAAATGCAGAAAGAATTAAAAAAAGAAACAGAATATATTTTCTCACGCAGCAAAATTAGTTTTTTGGTAACGATTTTAAACGGTTAATTTTGATTGATGTTATTACCGTTACAACAGTTTAAAGATTTCATCCAATCTCATGCCTTATTTGAGCCGCAAGATAAAATTTTACTTGCGGTTAGTGGAGGAAAAGATTCGGTAGCGATGACGCAGCTTTTTGCCGATGCTGGTTTCTTTTTTGGTATTGCGCACTGTAATTTTAATTTACGAGGAAAAGAGTCTATCCGCGATCAGGAATTTGTTAAAAACCTCGCAGAAAAACTAGGTGTCAATTTTCATCTAGAAAATTTTGAGACTGAGATTTATGCCCGTGAACATAAAATCAGCATCCAAATGGCTGCCCGAGATCTGAGATATGCTTTTTTCAAACAAATAAAAGCACAATTCAACTATCAAAAAATCGCCATTGCGCATCATCAAAATGATGCCATGGAAACGGTGCTGCTTAACTTAATCAGAGGTACGGGCATTGCTGGTTTGCATGGGATTAAACCCATAAGAGAAGACATTATTAGGCCTTTAATGTGTTTTAACAGTGCCGCTATTGACGAAATGATTGCCGAAAATGATTTTGATTATGTAGAAGATAGCTCCAACGCTTCAAACAAATACATGAGAAATAAAATCAGGTTGGATATTTTGCCTGAAATGAAAAAGCTCAATCCGTCTTTAGAAGATACTTTCAGGAAGAATTTAGAATATTTCAGCGATTTAGAAGATTTCCTCAACTTACAAATCAAACAACTAAAAGTTCAAATTTTTGAGCAAGGAGATCATCAAATTACCCTAGAAATTGAGGCTATAAAAAAATTGGAACCCAAAAAATTCCTACTTTTTGAATTGCTCAAAGAATTTAATTTCAACCTCACCACCATCGAAAATATTCTTAAAAGTTTAGATGGAATTTCTGGAAAAATCTTTTTCTCTGAAACCCATCAAATAGTTTTAGACCGAGAAAAACTACTGATTACTAAAAGGCAGAATGAAATTTTTAGAGCACAACAGATTATTGAAGGGCAAAATCTCATCAATTTTAATCATTCTTCTATCTTCATCAATCACATAAATGATATTCCAAATAATTTAAAAACAGATGCTAATTCCATTTACATTGATGCAACAGCACTCATCTATCCTTTAAAATTGAGAGTTTGGCAAGAAGGCGACCGGTTTCAACCTTTTGGAATGCGAGGAGAAAAGAAAATCAGTGATTTTTTAATTGCTGAAAAAGTTCCCGTTTCTCAAAAAAAGCAAATTCCTATCTTGATCAACGGTGATGGAAAAGTAATTTGGGTATGTGGCTTAAGAGCCGACGATAGATTTAAAGTAAAACCAAACACCGAAAAAATAATTATCTTAGAGTTGAAGAAAAAAGAACATGACTGAGCAATATCCATTCCATGAAAAACAGTATCTAGGCAGAGATTATAATTTCATCAGCATCAGAATGGTGATGGCAATTTTTTGTTTTATCGCTTATTACTTAACAGAAAACAGAGAGCGCAATGGCGATTTACTGCTTTTGGTAGGTTGCGGTATTTTATTTATCAGTGTGTTGATGCTTTTTCTGTTGCACTACAGAACGATTGTTAATAATAAATCGGTAATATTAAATGGTTTGTGGACTACACGCTTAGTTAAAATCGATTTGAATAGCATTGTGAAAGTAGAAAAAGGAAAATACAGCAGCTATTTTTTAAATAATCCTGTTTACAATCTTCATAGAAATGGCACCATTAGATTTTATGCCGGGGGTAAAGATGCCATCAAATTAACGGATAGAGACGGTTTAACCTATATCATCGGGACACAGAGAATTTCTGAATTGTACGATGCCATAAAAAATGAAATGAAGAAATAATATTTGATTTCAATTCTCAATAAACAAAAAAGGATAGCGAAATAGCTATCCTTCTTGAATGTAGGTCTTATTTTTTATGATTTTGTACCTTTCAAAGCTGTAATGGCATCCTTAAGCTGTTGACTATCCGGAGACAACACTAAAGCTTTATTAAAGTAATCCAACGCTTTAGTAGTATCTGTTTTAATATAAAAGGCGCCCAAGTAAGAATAAGCCTCCACTAAATTACCTTTATCTCTATCTGTTAATTTAGTTTGGTCTTTAGCAAGGGTAATCTCTACAAACTTTTCAAATGCGTCTCTAACTTTTGCATTATCACTTACGGGGTTTAAATAAGATTCCACTCTACCTACAAACAAATAAGCATCAGCATTATTAGCTTTAACGGCAACGTAAGTGAAAGCGCTATCAGCTTTTAAAAGAGTATTTTTAATCTCTACTGAGTCTGTTGAATTTTCTCTTACTAAATTAGCGTAATGGAAATAGTTAGAATATCCATAGTAAAACCAATCTGTGTATGAAGCCTTAGGTAATAAAGTTAATTTACCGAAGTATTTTGCAGCATCACCATATTTTTTGCTCTTAAAATAAGTCATGGCTATGGTATTCAATACTTCTGTATTGGTGGTATCTAAATTATAACCTTTGATAAAATTTAAAATTGCTAAAGAATCTTGTTTTTCGTTATGATAAGCCTTACCTAAATTTAAGTAATCATCAGGAATTAATCTTTTTGGATCAACCGAAGAAATGAAATTATTCAATGCTTCAATAGCCGTATCATTATCTCCATTTTCCAATGCACCATATCCACGGAATCTTTTTGCTAAAATATACTCTTGATTAAAAGTAGGCTGGTTGATAAATTCTGTTGCAGCCTTTTCTAAAGTTGCAAAATCTTTAGCATTGAATAAGAAGATTAAATATCTGTATCGAGAATCTGTTGATCTGTCTGTTAAATCTAAATATCTAGAATAATTAGTTTTAGCCATAGACAAAAGCTCGGCTTGTCTGTTTGGTACTGTTGAAGCCCAACGATAATAGTTCTCTGCCAAAGCTCTGTAAGCTGGGCCAAAATTAGGATCTTTTGCTATTACTCCTTTTAACGTTGACTCTGCTAACTCGAAGTTGAACGCTTGTGTCCAGATTTCACCGATACTTACCTCAACACCTAAAAGATTATCTTTTAGATTCAAAGCTCTTTGATACTGCGCTACAGCTTCGCTGTTTTTCTTTTGAAACTTGTAAGCATTTCCCATCGCAATGTGTAATTCAGGATTCGTTTCACCAAATTCCATTGCCTTATTAAACCACTCAAAAGCTTTATCTAAATCTCTCGACGGTTCATAAGTATATGCTTTTCCTATATAGATATATTGTTCGTAATCTTTTTTACGCATACCTTCAGTAGCTTTTGCAAAATTAGCTTGTGCTGCTGCTGCGTTTTTATGAAACAGATCAACGGTACCTAAACCAATATAGTTTAACATATATTTACCTTTTTCATCTGCTTTAATACCCTTATCAAAGATGATTTTCGCAGAATCAGGTTGGTTTAAAGTCAAATACAACTCCCCAAAATGGAAAAAATTCTCAGGTGTTGGTTCAATCTTTACCAAATTGTTAAACATTACCTTGGCCTTTTGGTACTGCTCTGCAGTTATGGCCTTCTGTGCGTCTTCTAAACTTTGCGCATTGGTCATAGAAGCCATGAATAAGAGACCCATGGACAACATCGCTATTTTCTTACTTACATTCATAACTCCAATTATATAAAAAAATTTAATTTCTAATTTTAATTTGTCTACTTGGTAGAGAATCTGGTGCTAAACCTGACTTTAAAATGATTCTTTGCCCTAATTCTCCAGCCAAAAATGAGGCAAAACCTGTGCCTAAACCTGCTCGTCCTTGGCAGTTGATCAAGTATAAATCTCTGGTCAAAGCATAATTACCTAACTTTAAGTTGCTTTGAGTGGGTTTTTGAAAAGTACCATCAGGTTGCTTTATGGCAATTTCTTTCACCTTTTCTACATCTTGCTCAATATCTGGTGTAGGTCTTTTTAACCATGCAACGCTTACTATTCCGATTGCTTCTGGATGTTTAATAATGTATTTAATCACCTCTTTATTAGATTCTAGCGCATAAATATTTTTAGGAAATGTTTTAACGCCACTCAGATTCATTAAGTATTCTACAGTACTTGATTTAGGGTTATCAAAAACAAAAGTTTTGTTTTGAAGTGCTTTTCCTGATAATGCAGCCTTTAGCGTTTCAACAGTAATGGTGCTATCGTTGCTGCTTTGTCCTGTAATTAAGGCAATTCCGTCAATAGCAAACTTAGTTGATCTGATTACAACATGTCTATCTTCATAAAACTTAGCTTCCTCTTTGGTCAACTTTCTGGCCATTATCGCAACTTGGATGCTATCATCCAAAAACAACTTTAATAAATCTTGCTGAGGTTTATAAACAAGATTGATTTTTGCATTTTTATAATTATTTGCAAAAATCTCGTACTCATCATCTACTACCGGAAACAAAGACTCGTCTGCTAACATGGTCGTTGTTCCATAAGTAACATGATCAACTTCGTTTCCTTTTTTATCCTCTTGATGACATGCCGTAAACAGCATCATAGCAAATATCGGGATAGCCAAAAAATAGAATGTGCTATTTTTAGTCATTTTGTTGTGGGTTAATTAACCTTATAAATCTGAAAAAAGAATAAACAATCAATAATATGCCAAAGGCGATTTTCCAACCTTTTTCAATTCCAAATAATTTAGAAAAATTATCCCAAAAAATGATGCTGATGCCGATGAAAAAGTAAAAAGCGAACATCACTAGCCCCAAAATGAACAGAAATCGCTTTGCGGGCGATTTCTGTCTATCTCTGAATTTTTGATAAGCCATTAACTCATTTATTGCTGAAGTTGGAAGAAAATTGGAATGGTATAAGATACACGTACATTTCTACCATTTTGTATTCCCGGATTCCATTTAGGAGAGTTTTTTAAGACTCTAACTGCTTCTTCATCGCAGCCTCCACCAATTCCTCTCACTACTTTAATGTCTGTAAGAGAACCATCTCTTTCCACCACAAAATTCACGAATACTCTTCCTTGAATTCCGTTATCCCTAGCAATGGGTGGATATCTTAAGTTTTTGCTCAAAAATTTACCGAACTTATCATTACCACCGGGGAAACTAGGTAAGGTTTCTACGTTTGTAAAAATCTCATTGGTATCCTCAGTTTTCTCTTGATTAATTGGTCCATCTCCAACAGGCGTATTGATTACAATATCAGCATTGGGATCTCCTTTGATGGTTTTCTGACCAGGATCAGCTTTTTTTAATTCCTCAACAGTTGGAGGCTCTTCTTCTTTGACCTGCTCATCTGGTTTTACAACAGGTGGCGGGAATTTCACCTGATCCACTTTTGGTGGTGGTGGCTCTACCGGCGGAGGTGGAGGCGGGGCCTTTTCATCAACTGGAGGAGGTGCAGAAAGCACTACCTCTGTTTGCTTTAGTTTTTGATCCTCCTTTGGGGAAAATCCTTCTATGTACTTTAAGATAGTAGGCAAACCTATTGCTAATGAAAACAACAGACCCCCAATGATCACGGCTTTATTGGTAGTTTTAACATTATCTTTACGCAACTGATAGGCTCCGTATTCCTTGTTTCTACCTGCAAAAACAATGTCAATCCAATCTTGCTTTAAGATGTCTAGTTTAGACATGATGTTTTGGTTTTAGTTTGTTTATTAAACGTATTTACTGTTGAACTTTACTGTCGTTATAAGCACCTTGTTTTTTAAGCATATCTATTTCTGCGGGCTCTATCTTATTTACAATTCCGTAAGATGGAACAGCGGCAATTTTAAGCTCATCCAAAATATCAACAAAGTTCTTGTAATTAGACTTGTCAGTTGGTTTTATAATGACCATTAATCCTTTTTTGGGGTCTCCGGTTTTTGAAACCACTTCCTTGTTCATATCGATAAAAGATTCTCGAATTCCTTTTTTACCGAAATTATCCACAGTTGGAGGGTTATCTCCTAAAACCCCCATGTACCAAACAACTTTATTATTAGATCCTAAAAGAGCGGTCATGGTTCTTGATGCTTTCACATCCAACTGCTGATCTGGATTTTTATCATTTTTATCCGGCATGAACATATCCATTGCCTGTGGTTTAGCCAGCGTGGTAGTAAGCATAAAGAAAGTAATTAAAAGGAAAGCTAAATCTACCATAGCCGTTAAATCTACTCTGGTTGACATTTTCTTACTTCTTACTTTCCCACCTTTCTTACTACCCCCGCCGGAGGTATCTAATTCTGCCATAACTGTTAATTTTTATTTGCTATCCCCACCTTCTAAAGAGGTGATTAAACTAAATTTATTAATATTTTGATCTTGAAGAATATCTATCACTTTTCTAATTTCAGGATATTCTTCATTTGCATCTCCTTTGATAGAAAATCTTAGATCCTTGTTGTGTAATTCTTTAACAGCATATCTGGCTTGTAAAATCCACTGCTTTAACTCATTGTTAGCTCCTGAGTCGCTAGGAATTCCTGGTTGATTCAGTTTCATTCTTTCTGAGTTATCTAAAGCAATGAATTGTTTTAAACTGGCCATTGGTACACCAAAACTCTCGATTACTCCAAAACGCTTTTTTTCTTCGGGAGTGAAAGTGATGTTGTATTGCTCGCCCATACGCTCTAAAGTATTCATTCTCACATCTTGACCAACAACTCCAAAGAATATCTTTCCCTGTCCTACCGTAAGGGTTGATATATCTGTATCAGGTAGTTTCATAGTCACTGTAGAGGATGGAGTATCCACCTTAAGTGCTTCTGGTTGCCTTGCAGTTGCCGTTAAGATAAAGAAAGTTAGCAACAAGAATGCTACATCGCACATCGCAGTCATGTCTGTTACTGTACTTTTTCTTTTAATTTTTACTTTTGGCATCTTATAATTTTTTTAATGATTAGTGAATGAATAATTTTTTAAAGACGCTTTTGATCATAAACGTCTTAAATACTAATCTTATTTTATTTATGAGTTGCAGCGTAAGTCTGTACTATTGAGAAACCTGCTTCATCAATTGAGTAGGTTAAACTATCAATTTTAGAAGTGAAAAAGTTATAGGATAATACAGCTAATAATGAGGTAGAAATACCCGTTGCTGTGTTAATTAAGGCCTCAGAAATACCTGTTGCTAATTGCGCTTGGTCTGGAGCACCAGCAGTTGCTAAACCAGCGAAGGCTTTAATCATACCTGTTACTGTACCCAATAATCCTCCTAATGTACCTACGGATACTAGAGTTGCGATAATGGTTAAGTTTTGCTCTAACATAGGCATTTCTAGTGCAGTAGCTTCTTCAATATCTTTTTGGATAGCTAAACATTTTTGTTCTGTATCCATTGTATTATCTGATTCCACTTCTTTGTACTTTAGCAATCCAGATTTGATTACCGCTGCAACTGAACCTTTTTGTTTGTCGCACTCGCTGATGGCACCATCTACATTACTAGAAGTTAGTAAATTTTGAACTTTTCTAACGAAAGTATCAACGTTACCAGAACCTGCCGCTTTGTTGATGACGATGAAACGCTCAATGGAGAAAACAATTACCATTAATAACATTGACATCAAAAACGGTACGATGTATCCTCCTTTGTAAATCATCCCAAAATAATTTCCTTGAAGGGGATGTCCTGCTGGATCTCCGTTTTCAAAGTTTGATGGATCTCCCATAACAAATAAGAATAAAACCCATCCTATTGCAAGACAGATTAAAATAGCTAATCCTGCGAAAATCCCTGAACCCTTTGAGTTCTCTTTCTTAGCCGTGGTAGGTTTTGGTGCGTTTGCCATTGTTTTTTAGTTTTTAGTTTTTGAGTTAAATAATGTGTGTTTAAATATTTGTTTTTTTTTAGAATGCGAACAACAAATTTATGATTTATCCTTTAAAATCAAATTTTTTGTGTATTTCATTAATTTACAAGAGCATTCCATGAATTATTGTTAAAAATTAGTGACCATTAAACGCTTTTGTAAAAAAAAATTGTCCTTATTAGGACAATCTTTTACAATAAAAACTATTTTAAATCTAAAAAACAAATATTAGCGTTTAATTTTTGGTTACTATATTGTTACAGTATGCGCAGATAGGAGGCTTTTTATTTCAGAAGATAAATAATCTTCATATTGATGAATATGATTTACAAAGGATTGGGCCAATTGATGCGCCTTCTGCCGATAAGCGTCTGTATTATCCCAAGTTTTTATTGGATCTAAAATTTCTGCATCTACTCCCTCGCAACTAATCGGCATCAGTAAATCAAAAATTGGATGTTTCTGAAATTGCTCTTGCTCTAAACTCCCATTTAAAGCGGCATTAACCATTGCCCGGGTATATTGTAATTTTATTCTACTTCCATTTCCGTAAGAACCGCCTGTCCATCCGGTATTTACTAACCAAACTTTTACCCCATATTTTTCAATCTTCTCGCCTAATAATTCAGCATAAGTTTGTGGATGCAGCGGCAGAAAAGCTTTCCCGAAACAAGCTGAAAAGGTTGCTTGGGGCTCATTAACACCTGCCTCTGTTCCTGCTACTTTAGCAGTATATCCATTGATAAAATAAAACATCGCTTGTGCTTTGCTTAATTTTGAAATAGGTGGAAGAACACCAAATGCATCCGCGGTTAGGAAAAATATATGTTGAGGAGTTGTTGAGATAGACGGAAGCTTAGCATTTTTAATGTACTCTATAGGATAAGCTACACGAGTATTCTCCGTTTTTTGGATGTTAGAGAAATCAACAGTTCTAGTATCTTCAAAGAAATTGGTATTTTCTAAAAGCGACCCAAACTTGATGGCATTAAATATCTCTGGCTCTTTCTCGGGGGTTAAATCGACACATTTAGCATAACAGCCGCCTTCAAAATTAAATATAGAATGGTCGCTCCAACCGTGTTCATCATCTCCAATTAAACTTCTATTCGCATCTGCAGAAAGTGTAGTTTTTCCGGTACCCGATAAACCAAAGAAAATTGCGGTATCTCCATTTTTGCCTACATTGGCAGAACAATGCATAGGCAAAACCTGATGCTCTTTAGGCATGATAAAGTTCAGGACAGAAAAAATTCCTTTTTTAATTTCTCCAGTGTAACCCGTACCTCCAATTAAAATCATCTTTTTAGAAAAATTGATGATTGAAAAATTAGATTGGCGAGTACCATCTATCTTAGGTTGAGCCTTGAAACCTGGTGCTGAAATGATGGTCCACTGGTTTTCAGAATTTACTAACTCTGAATCCGGTCTCAAAAAAAGATGATGCGCAAACAAGTTTTGAAAAGCATGTTCTGTAATCACTCTTATGCTTAAGCGATAATGTTCATCGGCGCAAGCCATAGCCTCTCTGATAAAAATTTCTTTTTGTTGATTTAAATAGGCTAGAACTTTTAGATAAAGATGATCAAACTTTTGAGGGTCAAACGGAATATTGATGTCGCTCCACCAAACATCTTGATGGGTAATTGCATCATCTACAATGAATCTGTCTTTTGGAGAACGACCGGTAAATTCTCCTGTGTCAATAGCTAAGGCTCCGCTATCCGCGAGCTTCCCTTCTCCTCTGAGCAAGGATTTTTCTACCAATTCAGGCACAGAAAGCTGATATTGGATAGTTAAATCTTTAGAAAAATTAAAATAGCTGAGATTGGGTTCTTGTATTTTTATCCTCCTCATATTTTATAATTGGTTAGGACAAATTAAGAACAATAAATCCGAAAAAAGAAAATTAAAACACTAAAAATCAGCTAATTGTATTGAATACACTAAGAGATAAAGTGCTCATTATCAGGTTGAAATAAAGCATAACTTAGTGTATTTTTATCCTCCAACTTTTTTTACTTTATACCCTTCTTTTAGCAAAATCTCCAGTACTTTAATTCTGAAATCACCTTGGATTAAAATTTCACCATCTTTAACTGAACCTCCAACTCCACATTTTGATTTCAATTGCTTTCCAAGTTCTTTCAGATCAACTTCGCTGCCGATAAAGCCAGTAACTAAAGTTACAGCCTTTCCGGCTCTTTGCTTTTTATCCAACTGTACTCTGAGATCTTGCTGCGATGGTTTTAGGTTTTCTTCATCTTGATATTCTTCTTTATCTAATGAAACATCGGGATTGGTAGAAAAAACTAATCCATCAAAACCACTAAACTTTTTAGATTTTTTGTCTTTACTCATGACCACATTTTAAACAATCAACTTAAGAGAAAGATGTTGAATACCGATATTAATTTCAGTGCCCATCTCTTGCGGTTCTCCATCTAAGTGAACCGGACCTGCTTTTTCTCTTTTGATAAAGACTTCATTTGCCTTTATAATTTTAACGTATTTAGATTGATCTGCCGATTTAGCAAACATTCTGTAAGCCATTTCAGGGAACTTTAATAAAGGAAATGGCTTAATCACACAAACATCCAACAGCCCATCACTCACTGATGCTGAGGGCGAAACATGCGCATTATTACCATATTGGGATGAGTTGGCGATACTCAACATAAAGGCGTTCTCCACTAAATGCTGCCCATCAATTACAATTTCATAATCTTGCGATTGATATTTTGCAATTTCATTGATTGATGATTTTACATAGCCGCCAAAACCTCTAGTTTTATCTTTTGCAAAAAGCGCACTAATATGAGCATCAAAACCCATCCCCGCCATATTGAAAAATAATTGATCATTTAAAACTCCAGCATCAATTAAAGTAGTTTTTAATTGATTTATTTTCTGGATGGCCTTTGAATGTTTTAAAGGGATTTTAAGTGTTCGGGCTAAGCCATTTCCAGAACCTGAAGGTATAATTGCCATGGATTGATCTGTTTTTGAAACTTCAGAAGCAACCTCATTAATAGTGCCATCTCCGCCAACAGCCGCAATAATTTCGAACCCAGAGGCTAACCCATTCTTTGCTAAAATTTTTGCATGCCCTACATATTCTGAAAAAATAATTTCAGCATCAAAAATAGAGTGATTTAGATGTTGATCAACCAGTGAAGGAATGAAAGCTTTATTTAAACCGCCAGAAATAGGATTAACAACAAAAAGTATCTTTTTCTTCAAACCATTCTGATTTTAAAATTGCTGCAAAGTAATTCTATTTTTTTTGGAAATTAAAAATTGTTATACCTTTGTAAGCGTTAAAGTGGACTGATTTGAAACGATTGCAACCACGTAAAAAAATTGCTAAAGCATTTCTTTTATTCTGCATCACTTCAACCATCCTTATTTTTTTATTGATAAAAACATAAATATGCCTTATTTATTCACATCAGAGTCAGTTTCTGAAGGTCACCCAGATAAAGTTGCCGATCAAATTTCGGATGCTTTAATCGACAATTTTTTAGCTTTTGATAAAAACTCTAAAGTAGCTTGCGAAACTTTGGTTACTACTGGTCAGGTAGTTTTAGCCGGAGAAGTAAAATCATCTACTTATCTAGATGTTCAAAAAATTGCTAGAGATGTTATTAAAAAGATAGGTTATACTAAGTCTGAATACATGTTTGAAGCCAATTCATGCGGTATTCTATCAGCCATTCATGATCAATCACAGGATATTAACCAAGGTGTTGACCGCTCCAACCCTGAAGAGCAAGGTGCTGGCGACCAAGGAATGATGTTTGGTTATGCTACT
This sequence comes from Sphingobacteriales bacterium, assembly GCA_014763615.1. Classification (GTDB taxonomy): domain Bacteria; phylum Bacteroidota; class Bacteroidia; order Sphingobacteriales; family Sphingobacteriaceae; genus Pseudopedobacter. The sequence continues at coordinate 26,583 of JACXVB010000014.1, forward strand.
AACGAAACCGACAATTATATGCCTTTGGCTTTAGATTTAGCGCACAAATTATTAATTGAGTTGGCTGCTTTACGTAGAGAAAATAAAGAAATTACTTATTTAAGACCAGATGCCAAATCTCAAGTAACTATCGAGTATAATGATGATCACCAACCTATCAGAATAGATAGTATTGTGATTTCTACGCAACATGATGATTTTGATGAAGAAGCTGCGATGTTAGCTAAAATCAAAAAAGACATCATTAGCATTTTGATTCCTAGAGTTAAGGCGGCTATCAAACCAGAATTGCAAAAGCTTTTTAATGATCAAATTAAATATCACATTAACCCAACCGGAAAATTTGTAATTGGTGGCCCACATGGGGATACCGGTTTAACCGGAAGAAAAATTATTGTTGATACTTACGGTGGAAAAGGTGCTCATGGTGGTGGTGCTTTTTCTGGTAAAGATCCTTCAAAAGTTGACCGCTCTGCAGCTTATGCTACCCGTCATATTGCCAAAAACTTGGTCGCTGCTGGTGTTGCCGACGAAGTTTTAGTACAAGTTTCTTATGCTATTGGAGTAGCAGAACCTTGCGGTATTTTTATTGATACCAAAGGAACGGCAAAAGTTAATCTAACTGATGGAGAGATTGCCAAAAAAGTAGAAAAAGTATTTGATATGCGTCCTTACTTTATTGAGCAAAGATTAAAACTAAGAAATCCGATTTACTCTGAAACTGCTGCTTACGGACACATGGGACGTGAAAATGAAGTGGTGAAAAAAACTTTTTATGGTGCTAACGGCGAACAGAAAGTTGTAGAAGTTGAATTATTCACTTGGGAAAAACTAGATTTTGTGGATAAAGTAAAAGCTGAATTTGGATTATAATATCCCGATAAGCCATTCAAAAAAGCTGAACATTAACAAGTTCAGCTTTTTTTGTTTAAGAAATAGGTGTGATCTACAAACTCCATATTTTCAAACTTATATTTCTCTACCACCTCGCCGAGTAAAGAGTCTCTCACTAAAAGCAAAATTTCTGTAGATGGTGATTTTTCAGAAATTTCAAGCAAAATCTCAGACAAAACAGGTTCTAATCCATTTCCATCCAATTCTAATTTTCCAATCTCATCAACTACTAAAAGTTTTGGCGGATGTTTTGCAGCAAGCCGAAGAATACTTCTAGCTTTTTCAAAACCCGTATTTAGAAAAATAAACCTTCCAACTGCGGTAATATCCTCCTGATTTAAATCGGCAGTTTCAAAATCGTATAACTTTTGTTCTGCAATATCTAAAAGCTTTCGTTTGTTTCCGATATCAGGCGTTAAAATGCCTGATACGCCTTCTTGATTTTTTATCCAAATAAAAACCCTGCTTGTTTTACCAGATTGAATAGAATCAGAGAATATAAAAACTCTATTTTTAATCATTATTACGTAAACTTAAAGCCAATAGATTGAGAATAAACTCTCTGTACACTTTTATACCTTTTGCATCCTTTTTTGCCATAGCCATTGCTGGTTTTATCTGATTTTGGGTTTTAGACAGTAAAATAAAAATAGTTGAAAAATCTTGTCGATAATGTTCTCTTTGCTTGTTTAACCACCAAATGAGCGCACTTCTAATCAATGGCGAGGCTAGCCACCAAACAAACAGCATAAAAAGTGTACGGTAAAAGCTACTCCATAAAATCTCTGAATGGGTGAATAAAGCGATAAAATATATGACAAAGATTAGTAGGAAAGGAATCAGCATTTTCATGAAATAACTGCCCTTTTTAGCCGCTGATACTTGTGGCAAAACTACCTCTTCTGCATCAAACTTCAACTGTCTTCTACTTAAATTATTTGGAACATTAATGCTCAAATATGCCACATACAAAGCCCAAGTAAAATAAGCTAACAGATATATTACAATTATCCAACTGCTGAAATTGTTAATGTTCAGGTTTAAATTTTTAAAAACCTCGCTAGAAAAATCATCGAAAGCTTTAAAAAAAGTGGTACCAAAGAATATCCACAACACCAATAGTTTTTGCAATGCGGTTTCCATCAAACTAAAAACGGCATGAAATAAGGTTGCAAAACTTTGCTTTTTAACAATTTGAAAAATAATTGCGCCACTAAATCCTTGGAAAGCTACCGCCAAATAAGCCATTGGCGGGCTTTGCGGACTTACTGCTGCCTTAATCAATAAAACCAAAAAAGTAGCTTTTAATATGCTTCTGAAAGGGTTCTTACTGTAAAAAGCAATCAGTCTGATGACCAAAATGGCGAACGCTGCTAAAAAGAAGCCAGAGAATGGAATCTGAAATGCATGTAAAATTCCGCCTAAACCAGATTCGCTTAGCGCCCAAAGTGCAGTAAGTTTATCTATATTTCTTAGATTAGCCGAAGGTTTAAGCAATTCCAAAAACGATTGAATTTTTGATAAAAATAGAACAAATAGTAATTAAAGCATACTCATCTTTACATTCACTTTTCCAACAAATGGAAAGTGTAAAATTTCTCTAATTAATGAAAACTAATAAAGCAGAGAACTTTCTGGCAATAGATATTGGAGGTTCTCACATTAAAGCAACTGTTTTACATCCTAACGGTGAGATGCAGTTTGATTATAAAAAAATAGAAACACCAGAAAAAGCAACCCCACAGCTTTTAATTGATGCCATTAAAACTCTATTGCAAGATTTTCCATCTTTTGATAAAATTTCTGTAGGCTTTCCGGGTTACGTTAAAGATGGTGTCATTTTTACAGCACCTAACTTAGATAGCGAGGCTTGGAAAAACTTCAATTTAAGCAAAGCCCTTAGCAATGAATTTAAAAAACCGGTAAGATTGGTTAATGATGCCGATTTACAGGGTTTAGCTGTAATTAGTAGAAAAGGCTTAGAGATGGTCATCACTTTAGGTACCGGATTTGGCACTGCACTTTTTATGGACGGAAAGTTACTTCCGCATTTAGAATTAGCACACCTTCCGGTGAGAAAAAACAAAGATTACGATGCTTTTATTGGCGATAAAGCTTTAATTCAAGATGGTGAAGAAAAGTGGAATAAAAAGATGAAAGAGGTTTTAAACACTTTTAAAACGGTCATCAATTATGATAGGCTTTATCTTAGTGGTGGCAATGCCAAAAAAATCAGCTTTAAGCTAGATGATAATATAAAAATTGTGAGCAATAAAGACGGCATTAAAGGTGGGGCATTTCTTTGGCATGCATCAGATGGTTATTGCGTAAAATCGGTTCATCCTGATGAATAAATTTTAGATAAAATGGAAAAGAATGTTTTTGGCATGATTGGCTTAGGTACAATGGGCAGAAACCTATTGTTAAACATGGCCGATCATGGTTTCAAAGTAACCGGTTACGATAAAAGCGAAGAGCAAGTTGCTCATCTCAACAAAGAAGGAATTGCTACAAACACCTATGGAACAACAGATTTAAAAACCTTTATCAGCAGTTTAAAAACACCAAGAGCGATTATGATGTTGGTGCCAGCGGGTAAAATAGTAGATGCCGTTATTCAGGATTTACTTCCACTTTTAGAGCAAGGAGATTTAATTATTGATGGTGGAAATTCTCATTTTACCGATACTGATCATCGTTTTACTTTTTTGAAAGAGAAAGGCATCCACTTTTTTGGAATGGGAATATCTGGTGGAGAAAAAGGCGCAAGATTTGGCCCCAGCATGATGCCTGGCGGCGATGAAAAAGCTTATGATGTGGTAAAACCAATCTTAGAAGCCGTATCAGCAAAAGTGAATCATGAGCCTTGTGTAACTTATATCGGTCCGGGTGCTTCTGGGCATTTTGTAAAAATGGTTCATAATGGTATTGAGTATGCTTTGATGCAGTTAATTGCAGAGGCTTATGAAATCATGAAAACCGGATTAAAAATGGATGATGCTGCCATCGGCGAAACTTTTAAGACGTGGAATCAAGGTCGTTTACATTCTTACTTACTAGAAATTACTACTGATATTTTTCAATACACGGCTCCAGGCGATGAGAAAATCTTGATTAATTATATCAAAGATGAAGCAAAAGCAAAAGGAACAGGTAAATGGACCTCGCAAGAATCTATGGATTTACAAGCGGCCACCACTTGCATTGATACCGCTGTCTCTATGAGAGATTTATCTAAACAAAAAGATTGGCGCTTAAAGGCTGCTGAGCTATATCCTCCAGCCAAAGCTTTTCAAACAGACGCAAAAGTTTTTTTACATGATTTAGAAAATGCACTTTACTTTGCCACCGTTATCACTTATGCCCAAGGAATGGAAATGTTGTACAAAGCATCTCAAGAATTAAACTATCATCTCAATTTAGCCAATTGTGCTAAAATTTGGAGAGGTGGATGTATCATCAGGGCAGCCTTTTTAGACGATATCTATCAAGCATTTCAAAATAAAAACTTACAACATCTTTTGTTGAATCAGGCTGTAGCCGATAAAATTAAACAAACAGAAAAAGGTACTAGAAACATCCTTCATCATGCCATTGAGGCTCAAATCAGTATGCCCGTATTCACCTCGGCCTTAAGCTATTTTGATAGTTTTAAAACTGCCAGAATGCCTTCTAACTTAATCCAAGCGCAAAGAGATTATTTTGGAGCACATACTTACGAAAGAATAGATCAAGAAGGGATCTTTCACACACAATGGAACTAAGCCACAGACCTAAACTATAAGCAATTTATCAGATCATTAAAAAATGAAATCTAACAACAAACCAAAACCAACCATTTTCATGATTTTTGGCGGAACTGGGGATTTAGCTGCTCGTAAACTGATTCCCGCTTTGTACAATCTTTTTCTAGAAAAGTACATGCCCAAGGAATTCGCCATCATAGGTTTGGGTCGGACAGAGTACAGCAATGAAGCTTTTGTGAAAACTTTGCTAGAAGGTGTAAATAAATACTCGAGAAGTGGCAAAGCCGAAAAAGAAAAATGGGCTGAGTTTTCTCAACATATCACTTACCTGACCTCTAATGTAAACGATGAAAAGGACTATCAAAAAATGAGTGATATCATCGAAAAATGCGAAAAAGATTGGCCTGAACCACCCGTAGTGATTCATTATTTAGCAGTTGCGCCTCGCTTCTTCCCTATCATTGCCAGCAACTTAGCAAAAGTGAAGCTTGCAGATAATACAGACAGGACAAGAATTGTGGTAGAAAAACCTTTCGGACATGATTTGGCCTCGGCAAAAGAATTAAATGCTTTACTGAGAACTATTTTTAATGAAACGCAGATTTACAGAATAGATCATTATTTGGGCAAGGAAACGGTACAAAATATGTTGGCTTTCCGCTTTGCTAACGCATTGTTTGAGCCTATTTGGAATAGAAATTATATTGAACATGTTCAGATTTCTGTTACTGAAGATATTGGAGTTGAAGACCGCGGCGGATATTACGATGGCTCAGGCGCTTTAAGAGATATGGTGCAAAATCATATTTTACAAGTACTTTGTTTAGTAGCTATGGAACCTCCGGTAAGTTTTGATGCAGAAGAAATTCGCAACAGAAAAGTAGAGGTTTTAAGAGCCATGCGTAAGTTTGGAAATGATGAAATCAGATTCAACACCGTTCGGGGTCAATATGGCGAAGGTTGGGTTCAAGGGAAAAAAGTAGAAGGTTACAGAAACGAGAAAGATGTAGCACCAGAATCAAATACCGAAACTTTTGCAGCTTTAAAATTCTTTATTGACAATTGGAGATGGCAGAATGTTCCTTTCTACGTAAGAACTGGAAAAAGAATGCATCAAAAATCATCCATCATCAGCATACAATTTAAAGATGTTCCACATTTAATTTTCCCTTCGCAATCCTCAGAAAGTTGGCAACAAAACCGCTTAATCATCAGCATACAGCCAGAAATGAGTATCCGTTTGCAAGTACAAGCAAAAAGACCGGGTTTAGATATGATGTTGAATCCGGTAGATATGGTTTTTAATTACGATGGAACCTATGAAACCGATACGCCTGAGGCTTATGAAACCTTGCTTTTAGATGCGATGAAGGGCGACCAAACGCTATTTATGCGTGGTGACCAAGTAGAAACTGCTTGGGAGTTATTGATGCCCGTTTTAGAAAATTGGGAATCGAGAAAAAGCTTGAGCTTCCCTAATTATTCGGCAGATAGCTGGGGACCAGAAATAGCTGAAGCACTCATTGCAAAAGATGGCTTCCATTGGTTTACTTTACCTATCAAAAAAGGAGATAAAAAATGAGTTTAAATGTATTTCAGAATCCGGATGAAGCCATTAAAGCTTTAGCAGATTTCTTTGTGAAATGTGCTAATGAGGCCATAAATGATCATCAACAGTTTTTTGTAGCGCTTTCTGGTGGAAATTCACCCAAAAAATTACATCAATTGTTGGCTAGTGATACTTATAAAAATCAGATAGATTGGACCAAAGTAATCTTCTTTTTCGGGGATGAGCGCTATGTGCCACACAATCACCCAGATAGCAACTATTTAATGGCTAAAGAAACACTTTTAGACCCATTAAATATTGCTGACGAACAAGTTTTCAAGATAGATACCAGTCTTGATCCGGCTTCGGCAGCTCAAGATTATGCTCGCTGTATTTGTAAGCATTTTAAAGAAGAAGCTATTTTTGATTTGATAATTTTAGGCATGGGTGATGATGCACATACTGCTTCCATTTTCCCACATACTCCTTTAGTTTGGATTAATGAAGAATTGGTAAAAGAGGTGTATTTAGAAGACAAAAAAGTTTACCGCATTAGCATGACGGTGCGATTGATTAATCAGGCTAAAAATGTAGCTTTTTTAACTTTTGGAGAGACCAAAGCGCCTGCTTTAAAAGCTGTTTTAGAAGGAGAAAGAGATGTAGCGCAGTATCCTTCTCAATTGATCAAACCTAAAAACGGCACTTTAAATTGGTTTGTGGATAAAGCTGCCGCTGGTTTGTTGAAAAAAAATAGTGCTTTTTAACACGCTTTTCGCTATATCTTTTTTGAAAACCAATGCTTAGCTCATATCCTCAAAAAAGGATGCCGCTTCAATCTTTAACGCAAAATGAATTTAAATCTAGATTTATCTTTAGTAAAAAATTACACAAACAACTCACAAATTTCAAGAATACTGACTGAAAATTGGGTAAAGAAAAATTCTTTTTGTCTAAATTGTAATAATTGGTGTCTAGAACAATTTAGCAATAACTTACCAGTTGCAGATTTCTATTGCAAAAATTGCCGTCAAGAGTATGAGTTAAAAAGTAAGAATGGTAAATTATCTTCTAAGATAGTTGATGGTGCTTATCACACAATGGTTAATAGAATTGAAGCCGAAAATAATCCCAATTTTTTCTTTTTAACCTATGATAAATCAGATTGGACTGTACGTAATTTTCTCATAATTCCTAAACATTATTTCGTTTCGGATTTTATTGAAAAAAGAAAACCACTTTCTGAAAATGCTAGAAGAGCTGGATGGACAGGGTGTAATATTCTATTAGACAAAATTCCTTCTTCTGGTAGAATTTTTCTTATTAAAAATTCCAAAATAATAGATAGAGATTTAGTTTTACATAAATGGAAAGAAACAGAATTCCTAAAGAATGTAAATAAAAAATCACGAGGTTGGATAATTGACATTTTAAATTGTATTGATTTAATTCCTAACAAAAATTTTAGATTAGAGGATGTTTACAAATTTGAAGCTCATTTAAAATTAAAATATCCTAATAATAGTTTTATAAAAGATAAAATCAGGCAACAGCTTCAAATATTAAGAGATAGAGATATTATTGAATTTGTTTCCAGAGGTACTTATAAAAAGAAAACATTATGACTTTTACAGGTGAAAAAGCGATTCAAATACTCAAACAAAATTTAGAAAATACAAATAATCATATTTGCAATGGTTTTTTCTTCGAAAAAAATGTTTGGATAGCATTTGATAATTATTCCAAAGACTGTTGGGTAGAGGAATTTCATACTAAAGAAATGGCAATTTGTTGGATAGAAAGATTTTTTGAGATTTCGGAAAAAAAGGATTTTTTTTGTTTAAAAATTAGTGATGACTTAATATTTATTCCCGGGGAAGGATACTTAAATTACTTTCTAAATGATGATGATATCTGCTCTGCCAAATTTTATCCAATTTCTCAATACTATAATTAATTATATACTTAATTTTTAATTGATGAGTAAAAATTTTGGGTGATTGTTAAATTTAAATTTTTGTTTTCTTAATTAAATCAGCATTATTAATTCTTACCTATAAATGAATTCCAACATCCAAAAAACCATCAATTTTGTAAAAAAAGAACTCCAAAATGCAGAAGCCGGCCATGATTGGTGGCATATCGAACGCGTTTGGAAAACCGCAAAAAACATCGCTAAAGAAGAAAATGTTGATTTAGAAGTGGTTGAATTTGCAGCTTTATTGCATGATATTGCCGACGCTAAATTTCATGACGGTGATGAAGAAATTGGCCCGCAAAAAGCTGGTGAATTTTTAAAATCTATCGCTATTGAGCCAGAAATTATTCATCATGTGCAACAAATCATCAGAAATATGTCGTTCAAAAATAGTTTAGGCGAAATCCATTTTAGCTCGCCAGAGATGTTAGTAGTACAAGATGCCGATAGATTAGACGCCATTGGCGCCATTGGTATTGCCCGAGCGTTTACTTATGGTGGCTACAAAAATCGAGAATTATACCATCCAGAAATAAAACCCGAACTTAACCTCAGCAAAGAAGCTTATAAAAAAAGCACTGCACCAACGATAAACCACTTTTACGAGAAGTTATTATTGCTAAAAGACAAGATGAATACCACAAGCGGTAGAAAAATAGCCACACAAAGACATCAATTTATGGAACAATACTTGGAGCAATTTTATGCAGAATGGAATGGAGAAAAGTAAAATGAAAGATTCTTTTATCAGCAAAAAAAGGAAGATCATTTATATCCACCAGTTAGCTTAAAATCATCATTAAGTACAGGAAGTTATATCCTTCATAATGCGCTATATTGAAATGATTAAAGAATAAGCTCAGCCCCAAATGCAAAGCCAAGTAAAATAAATCAACATCATGCTGCTGCTGATAAGCGTCATTTGCATCATATACGTAAAATTAGCATTCTTTTTATCCTGAATCACTTTGGCAAACCAAGCACTAAAAAACCCAATAACCGGAGAGCCACAAGCCAAAAACACCCAAAAATCTGCTAAAGCTAATCTTCGATAACAAAAAAATCCCATTAAAATAGTCCCTGCTAAAAAAAGTAATCCAGAGAAAATGAACGAGCCGGAGTAGCCCAATTTCATACTCAAAGTAAGATCGCCTCTTTTTCTATCTTCCTCATGCTGATAAATCTGTGTAAGCGGATAAGAGGCCCCGATTAAGCAAGAACAGATGATTCCGGCTAGAAAGACATCGGCTGTAAAGCCAAAATTCACCTCAGCAACCGCAAAGTAAACACTGTAATAAATAAAAGCTCCTTGAAAAATAAACACCGTTAAAAAGCTGAGATAAGGGTACTTTTTTAATCTGATTTTAGGATGACTATAAGCTTTAGACAAAGAATTATAAACCAAAACGCACACTGCGAATTGCCAACTTATTAGAAAAGAAAGCGCAACGCTTAGCCATTCTAGGCAAACCGAGCAAACATATAAAGCGTAATTAACCTTAGGTGGCGTTTTAAGTAGAGCAATGCTTCCCTCGTCTTTATCAAAATAGCTGTTATAGCCATTACTTGCAGGATAAACCAATAGGTGTAAAATGATGAAAACCCAAAAGGCATGCGCATTGTTAAGCATTGGAACAGTAGCTATGGCAAACAAAAAAATAGGCAATAAGAATAGTGAAAAAGGAAAACGGAGGTGCAATAAAACAGATTTGAAAGAATTGCCGATCATGAGATTGCTTTAATATTTTAACCTTAAATTTAGAAAAACAAATTAGATGAGCAGCATCATTTCAGCAATTGGAACCAGCAATCCAGAAAACAGATTTTCTCAAAATCAAATCTTTCATTTTATGAAAGATGCTCATCAATTAGATGCAAATAATGCTCGGAGGCTAGAAAAATTGTATCAAGTTTCGGGTATCGATTTCCGCCATTCGGTGTTGAATGATTTTGGTAAAAACCGAGGCGAATATGATTTTTTTGGCAATGAAGTTGGCTTAGAACCTTTCCCTTCTACCCAACACAGAGGTCAGGTTTTCGAATCGAACGCTTTAAAACTTAGTTTAAACGCTGTTAAAAACTGTTTTTCTCATCTTCAAAATTTCAATCAAAAAAATATTACTCACCTCATTACGGTAAGCTGTACAGGCATGTATGCTCCAGGTTTAGACATTGAGCTTGTTGAAAAATTAGCATTAAACCCAGATGTGGAGCGCACTTGCATCAATTTTATGGGTTGTTATGGCGCTTTTAACGCCCTAAAAGTGGCGGATTATATTTGTAGGGCACAAAAAAATGCCAATGTTTTAATTGTGGATGTGGAGTTATGCACTTTACATTTTCAAAGAGAAAACACCATAGACAATTGGTTAGCAAATTCGCTTTTTGCTGATGGTGCTTCGGCGGTTTTAGTGCAACACGAAGATTTTGCTTTGCAGAAAATCTTTTCCATTGGCTCGTTTTATACCGAAATTGTAAGCGAGGCTCGGAACGAAATGGCTTGGAGAATTGGGAACCATGGGTTTGAGATGCAGCTCACCAATCAGGTTGCAAAGCAAATTAAATCGGGCATTAAAAACGTTGCTGAAAAGTTGTTGAGAAAAGCCAATTTAGCTTTAGATGAAATAGGTGCTTTCGCGATTCATCCTGGCGGAAGAAAAATTTTAGAGGTATGTGATGAAGTTTTTAAGTTGGGCGAAGCCCAGAATGAACCTGCTTATCAAGTGCTCAAAAACTTTGGAAACATGTCGTCCACTACCATTTTATTCGTTTTAGACGAGCTGAGTAAAAAGCTGAAAATCAAAAACAGCAATGAGCAAATCTTGAGTTTTGCCTTTGGTCCGGGATTAACCTTTGAAAGCATGACCTTATCTTATGCCTAATTTTACCCAACGCAGTAAGGCCATAGAAATCATGGATGATTTCTTATTGCCTCGCCAAGAAATAGACCCTGTTTTGAGCGAGCTAGAAATTATCAATAAAAAATTAGGTGGTTTTCAAGTATTTTTTGATGCTTTTAAAAAGCTTAAGCTAGAAAATGGCGATACCATTTGCGATTGGGGTTGCGGTGGTGGAGATGGTTTAAAATGGTTAAACCGCTACTTTTTACAAAAAAATTTAAACCTAAACTTCATCGGGATTGATGCCACGCCTGCTGCGGTAGAATTTGCCGAAGCCTTAAATTTATCGGAAGAAAATATCTCTTTTAGATGCGCTGATGTTCTGAAAACAGATTTCAAACCACAAGAGTTTGAGGTGATCATCAGCAGTTTATTTACGCACCATTTTGAGGATGAGGATTGGATAAAACTCATCAAAAAAATGAATCAATCCGCTAAAAAAGTAGTTATTATTAATGATTTACATCGCCATCCTGTAGCTTACTATGCTATCGGTTTGCTTACCCAATTATTTTCAAAATCGCCCATGGTGAAACATGATAGTAAACTTTCTGTGCTCAGAAGTTTTACTAAATCAGAAATAAAAGCATTGTTAAAACAAGCCGGAATCACTAATTACAGCATCAAATGGATGTGGGCTTTCAGGTGGCAAATCATTATTTACAAATGAGCAAAAAGCCAAATATCCTCATTATTGGCGGCGGTTTAGCCGGATTAATTTGCGCTATACAATTAGGGAAAGCTGGCTTTGAAGTGAAAGTGATAGAAAGGAAAAATTATCCTTTTCATCGGGTTTGTGGCGAATATGTAAGCAATGAGGTACTGCCTTTTCTGCAATCTATCGGGTTAAACCCCGAAAATTGGGGGGCGGCTAAAATCTCAAAACTAAAAGTCACCTCTCCGCAAGGAAAGCAATTAGAAAATGATCTGGATTTAGGTGCTTTTGGCATTAGCAGATATCGTTTAGATTGGGAGTGTTTCCAACTGGCAAGGTCTTTAGGCGTGAAATTTTTACTAGAGACAAAAGTTTTAGATGTTCAATTTTTGGAAGAACAATTTCAAGTAAGCACATCTCATGAAACCCTAACCGCAGATTTGGTAATTGGTAGTTTTGGTAAAAGATCCAATTTAGATCAGAAGTTGAAGCGTAAATTCTTTTACCAAAGAAGCCCTTACATGGGCGTAAAATATCATATCAAAACTGATTTTCCTGAAGATTTAATCCAGCTAGATAATTTTGAAGGTGGTTATTGCGGGATGAGCAAAATTGAGGATGATTTGTATTGTTTATGCTATTTAACAGAAAATAAGCACTTGAAATCTTTCGGCACTATCACAGAAATGGAAGAAAATGTGCTTCAAAAAAATCCTCATCTCAAAAAAATATTTAATGAAGCCGAATTTGTTTGGGATAAACCCGAAACCATTAATGAGATTTCTTTCGAGCAAAAATCGCCCATAGAAAACCATATTCTGATGTGTGGCGATAGTGCCGGAATGATTGCCCCACTCTGCGGAAACGGCATGGCAATGGCTATCCACTCCGCAAAAATTTTGGCGGATGAAATCATTAACTTCATGAGTGATGGTATCTCGAAAGCAAAAAGAGTACAATTAGAAAATCGTTATCATGATTTATGGTATAAAGAATTTGCACTTCGGCTGAAAATTGGAAGAGGCCTACAAAATTTCTTTGGAAACAAGCTGATGACAAATGCTGCAATTGCTTTGCTTGCTCAATTTCCTCCAGTAAGTAATTTCATCATTAAAAAAACTCACGGAAAAGCATTCTAAAAAATATTTATCTTGGCCACATGAAGTTACGTACGCTGGTATCTTTTAATGCTTTCGCCGTTGGTATTTCTATCGGTTGTGTAAATCTATATTTTCAGCACAATTGGTACTTCTTCTTGGTTTCAATGGGCATTTCTACATTGGTGAGTTACCTGGTTTTTTATTATTTGATAGAAAAGTATGTATATTCTAAAATTAAAATCATTTATAAGATGATTCACAGCCTAAAGTTGGGAAAGGATTTAAAAGATGCTTTAGGAGAATATGTTAGCCCCGACCCTATCAATGATGTGGAACAAGAAGTAAAAGATTGGGCAAGAGATAAAAAGTTAGAAATAGACGATTTAAAAAAACAGGAAAAGTTTAGACGCGAGTTTCTTTCAAACATCTCTCACGAGTTTAAAACGCCACTTTTTGCCATTCAGGGTTATGTAGATGCTTTACAAGATGGTGGCTTAGAAGACCCAGAAATGGCTCCGAAATTTTTAGAAAAGGTTTCTAGAAATGTAGAGCGTTTATCTTTTTTAATTAAAGATTTAAATGAAATTTCTAAGCTAGAAAGCGGCGAAATCCCTATCAATTATCAAAAATTTGAGTTAACCGCACTCATCAAAGAAGTGATGGAAGCTTTAGAATTGAAAGCTAAAAAATATAAAATCAATTTAGTTTTTAAGGATAAATACGATATGCCTACTTGGGTAGAAGCTGACAGAGAAAAAATAAGACAGGTTTTAATTAATCTGATTGACAATTCTTTTAAATACGGAAAAGAGAATGGCCGCACCTCAATTACTATTTTCCAGCTTCATGATCAGTATTTGGTAGAAATTACAGATGACGGAATAGGTATTGAAGAAAAATATTTACCCAGATTGTTCGAAAGGTTTTTTAGAACAGACACCAGCAGATCAAGGCAAATTGGAGGTTCTGGTTTGGGCTTAGCTATTGTAAAACACATAGTAGAAGCTCATGATCAGACTATTAACGTTCGTAGCACCGAAGGCTTGGGCTCCACCTTTGGTTTTACCCTAAAACGTTGTAAAGATCCTCGTATTAATTTACCATTGATTAATGCCAATCCAATCCTCAAAACTTAACACTATATTAACATAGGGATAGTAGTTTTGCGTTTCAAACTATTGATCCGAAATGAATAATATATTCTCTTATTTTCTACCAAAAGACGTAAAATTCTTCCCGCTATTTGAAAAAGCCAGCTCCAACTTAATTGATATGGCTGCCCTTTTAAACCAACTTGTTGATGCTGATGCTAGTAGGAGAGAAAAACTTTGTAAAGAAATAGAAACTTTAGAGCATAAAGGAGATGAAATTACTCATCAGATTTATTTAGAATTGAGTAAAACCTTTATCACTCCTTTTGATAGAGAAGATATTCATGCTTTGGGTTCGGCTTTGGATGACATTGCAGATTATATTCATGGTGCTTCTAATCGTATCTTATTATACAACGTTACAGATATCACAGAACCTATCAAAAAATTATCAGAATTAATTATACAAGGATGTAATGATGTGGATAAGGCCGTAAAAGAGCTTAAAAATTTAAAAAATATCAGAGTGATTACAGATTCTTGCGTACGCATTAACAGCATGGAAAATCAAGCTGACTATGTTTTTGATCAAGCTGTTGCCAATTTATTTGATTTTGAAAATGATGCCAAAAACATCATTAAATACAAAGAAGTGCTCTCAGCACTAGAAACAGCAACAGATATGTGCGAAGATGTAGCAAATGTTTTAGAATCAATCATTATTAAATACGCATAATAACCTTCAATAGATGACTTTCTTAATCATAATCATCATACTAGCTTTATTTTTTGATTTTAGTAATGGTTTTCACGATGCAGCCAATTCTATTGCTACTATTGTTTCTACCAAAGTACTCACCCCATTTCAAGCCGTACTTTGGGCCGCAGCCTTTAATTTCGTAGCATTTTTTGTTTTTAGAGAGCATAAAGTTGCCGAAACTATCGCAGGAATTATTTCTTCAGAATTGATTGGTTTTGAGGTTATTCTAGCAGCAACTATTGCCGCTATTTTTTGGAATTTACTAACATGGTGGTACGGGATTCCTTCTAGCTCCTCTCATACCTTAATAGGAGGATTGGCAGGTGCAGGTATTGCCGCCGCCGGAGGTTTCTCTGGGGTTAATAGTGCTCCGATTGAGAAAGCGGTAATATTTATGGTATTATCTCCAATTATTGGCTTGATACTCGCTTTTATTGTCTCCATTGTGGTGATTAATCTGAGTAAAAATTCAAGACCATCCAAAGCCGAATCTGTTTTCAAAAAACTTCAATTGGTTTCTTCGGCAGCGTTAAGTTTGGCACATGGTGGTGGTGATTCACAGAAAACCATGGGTTTAATTTTTACTGCATTATGGTTTTTTGCTAAATCTAATGGCAGTACAGCAACGTTACATAATTTCCCTATGCCTAATTGGTTGCCCTTAGCTTGCTACACCGCTATTGCTTTAGGAACCATGTCTGGAGGTTGGAAAATTGTTAAAACAATGGGCACAAAAATCACCAAAGTAACGCCGCTAGAAGGGGTTTGCGCAGAAGGTGCAGGTGCTATCACCTTATATTTAACCATCTTATTGGGTATTCCGGTAAGTACCACACACACCTTAACTGGTGCCATAATTGGTGTTGGGGCAACCAAAAGACTTTCGGCAGTACGTTGGGGTGTAACCTTTAACTTAATTTGGGCTTGGATATTAACCATCCCTGTTTCCGCCTTAATTTCGGGGATCTTATATTACCTCATACATTTAATTCACTAATAATTGATGCACTTTATAAGTGTATCATTGCTAATGAACTTTTAAATGATTGATTTCTATCTGAGATAGCTTAATGAGTTTATCTTCCTCAAACAGTTTTCCATAATCTTTTAATGGTGTTTTTGTGCCGGGTTTTGAGGTGAGGTTATCATAATCCTGTAGTTTCAAATCTCCACTTTGGTTAATGGTTCTTACTGCCCTAAATCTAATGCCTCCGGTACGGTAGGCCAGATAATCCATACTGTGATCCACCTGATCAAACCAGAAATAAAAAGTATCATCGTAGTCTTTTCCTCCATTATCTTTAGAAAAAGTAACTTCTATTTCATCATACATTTTACCGTTTACCATTAAATATCTTAAATATTTTTTCTGCACTCCAGGATCATTTAATTTTAAAGGAAGCAAAATAAAGTAAGCCACAGAATTTACGGCCGCAGCAAATTTGCTAGAATCTTTCGCAGTTTGAGGCACCAAAAAGCCATTAACCTCTCTCACAAATCCATGATTAGATAATTGATCCTTCACTTTCCCTAAACTATCATCAGTAAAGGTTCTTTGATAAAAGAAATTACCTCCATCAAATTTCAAAGTAAAATGATACTGCCTAAAATCAAAATCTACAGTTCTTTGGTTTAACTTATCCATCCCGTAAAATGTGATAGATTGATCTATAATTTTTTGGGCACGACGCTCATTAGAACAGGATGTAAATCCTATTAAAATGATAAATAGAAATAAAAGGTGTTGTTGCTTTTGCATAAGTTGAAATTAAGCAATGATTTTTGATTTCTAAAAATTAACATTTCTTTGATTCCCTTCATCAAGGATTTTACAATAGGCCAAACAAAAATTTTATTAATTTGCTGTGAATTGGAGCCTTAACTTGAATCCCGATAAAATGAAATTCAAAATCATCATTGCATTTTTACTGATCATCAACCTAGCTGTAAGCGCACAAACCTCATCAGAACTCAACAGCGCTCAAATTTTACAAGGTATTAAAAAATTGAATGTTACTGGAAGTGTGTTATACATTGCCGCTCATCCGGATGATGAAAATACCCGATTGTTAGCTTATTTGGCCAATGAAAAAGGTTATAAAACCGGTTATTTAGCCTTATCTAGAGGCGATGGCGGACAAAATTTAATAGGTAAAGAACAGGGTGAAGATTTAGGTTTGATGAGAACTCAAGAGCTATTGGCTGCCAGAAGAAATGATGGAGCTTTGCAGTTTTTTACCCGAGCCAATGATTTTGGCTATTCTAAAACACCAGCAGAAACTTTTAAAATCTGGAATAGAGATTCGATTCTTTCTGATGTGGTTTACATCATTCGGAAATTCCGTCCAGATGTAATTATTACCCGATTTCCGCCAGATGCGAGAGCCGGACATGGGCATCATGCGGCGTCCTCTATTTTAGCTCAAGAAGCGTTTGATGCTGCTGCAGATCCTAAAAGATTTCCTGAACAACTGAAAGAAGTGCAAATTTGGCAAGCGAAACGAATTTTATGGAATACTTATAATTTTGGAGGAAACAACACTACTGCTCCAGATCAATTTAAGATTGATGTAGGTTTATTTAATCCTTTATTAGGCAAAAGCTATGGCGAAATTGCTGCCGATAGTCGCTCTAACCATAAAAGCCAAGGATTTGGAAGTGCTCGGCAAAGAGGAAGCGCAATAGAATATTTTTCTTCATGGAAAGGTGATTTGCCTAAAACAGATTTGATGGATGGCGTGATTACTAACTGGAATCGTTTTGAAGGAACCACAGGCATTCAGCGTTTAGTAAATCATCTTCATTTTGAGTTTCAACCAGAACATCCAGAGAAAAGCATTCCAGTTTTATTGAGCTTATATCAAGAGTTTGAAAGCAGAAAAAAACAAGATCCTATTTTCAAAACTAAAGCTGAGGAAGTAAAAAATCTGATTTTAGCTTGCAGCGGAACTTGGTTCGAGGCTTATTCTGAACAACCAGATGTAGCGGTGAATATGCCTTATAAAATTAGAATTGATGCCATTACGCAGATTCCAGGTATTCAAATTTCTTCGCCTTTCATCCAAAAAGAGCAAGTTCTCCATCCAAATCAATTGATGAGTTTTGAAGCTACAGAAACCACCCATCACATCAGCCAACCTTACTGGTTGGCGCAGGCTCATGGCGTAGGAATGTACCAAATTGACAAGCAAAGCAATTTATATTTTCCTGAGGGAAAGCCCGCACAAACCATAGATTTTACATTAAGCATTGATCATCAAGAAATCAATTATACTCGCCCAATCGTTTATAAATATACCGACCAAGTGCGAGGAGAAGTTTATCAACCTTTAGCTGTTACACCTCCAGTTACCGCTCATCTTGATGCTAAATCTTTTATTTTTAATGGTGATGAATCAAAAAGTATTCAGGTTAAGCTCAAAGCTTTTAAGAATGATGCTTCTGGAACCTTTAGTTTAACATTGCCTAAAGGATGGACAGCAACACCAGAAAAAGTTGATTTCCATCTGAAAAAATATGGCGAAGAATTGGCTGTCCCTTTCTTGATTACGGCTAACAATGATGCAGAAAATGGTTTGCTAAAGGGCAGCATCAATATCGATGGAAATACTTTTAGCAAGGGAATTAAAGTAATTGCTTATGAGCATATCCCCACTATTACCTATTTCCCAGAAACTGAAGCTAATTTGGTGAAGCTCAATCTTAAAACTACTGCTAAAAATATCGGATACATGATGGGTGCAGGAGATTTAGTGCCAGATATGCTGAAAGAAATTGGCCTAAATGTAACCCTACTTTCAGAAAATGAAATCATGAATGGCGACCTTTCCAAATACGATGCCATCATTGCTGGAGTAAGGCTTTATAATGTGGAAGATCGAATCCCGTTTGAGCAATCAAAACTCATGGAATATGTGAAAAATGGAGGTGTTTATTTGGTTCAATACAATGTAAACCGACCTTTAATGATGGACCAAATTGGACCTTATCCTTTCACCATTAGCAGAGATCGAGTGACCGAAGAGGATGCTACCGTTAATTTCTTAAAGCCAAATAGCAAAGCCTTGAATTATCCAAATAAAATTACATCGGTAGATTTTGAGAACTGGATTCAGGAACGAGGGCTTTATTTTGCTACTGATGTAGATAGTCATTACGAAATGCCCTTAAGTATGAAGGATACTGGAGAAAATCCTTCTACAGGTGCTTTATTAATTGCAGATTATGGTAAGGGCAAATACGTTTATACTGGATTAGATTTCTTTAGAGAATTGCCTGCAGGTGTACCTGGAGCTTATCGTTTATTGATGAATTTGATATCTAAATAGGATTATTTATATTTAAATAAAAAGACTTATGAAAACGAAGACAACTGGTATTGTTTTAATTATCATCTCTGCATTGTTAATTACTGCACTTATTTTAAATGTTAGCCTAATTTCTAATTCTGTAACTCACAATATTGATCAAATTAAAAATATAAAAAACAGTGGATACAATGCCGGCTATTCTGTTGGGTATTTTTTAGGATATAATCTTAGATTATTGATTATTTTGATCCTATCAGTTGGAGGCTTAATTTATGGATATAGATTAACTAAATCTCCACAAGTTATCGATGATAATCGTAATTAAATCTTTAATTTATATTTCTTTTCTTAATTACTGCTCCTCATAATGATAGGTCAATCCACCATCAATAAAATAAGTGCTTCCAGTAATATATGAGGCATCATCGCTGGCTAAAAATGCCACTAAAGCGGCCACTTCTTCTGGTGTTCCCATCCTTTTCATGGGGATGTTTTGCGTTACCTTCTCCAGTTTTTCCTGATCAGCCATTAATTTCTGATTAATGGGAGTACCAATGGCTCCTGGCGCTACATTATTGATTCTAATATTTAAAGGGGCCAATTCTGTTGCTAAATTTCGCATCAACATTTTCAAACCGCCTTTGCTGGCACAATAAGCAGCAAAATGTGGGAAAATAATCTCTTCATGAACAGAACTCATATTGACCACCACACCCGATCTTTTATTTTCTATACAATATTTTGTAAATGCTTGTGTTCCAAAAAATGCACCTTTTAAATTGGTATCCATTACTAAATCATATTCTTCTTCGGTAACTTCCCAAAAGTTTTTATTGCGCTCAACACCTGCGTTATTTACTAAAATATCCAAGCTTCCAAATGCTTTTACTGCTTCATTTACTAAATTGATAGATTGATGCGCCTTGCTTACGTTATCTGCTACAAATTTCACTTTACCACCCAAAAGGCTAATTTTATTCATCATCTCTTCACCACCGGCATCTAGATTTAAGCCATTGAGGATGATGTTAGCCCCTTCACTAGCAAAACGTGTGGCACAAGCTGCGCCGATACCTTGTGTACTCCCTGTGATCAATACATTTTTGTTTTCAAATCTTTTCATTTTTTATCATTTTTTTAAGTCAGTAAAGTGATTAAGGCCGTCCATCCGGTTTGATGACTAGCACCTAAACCTTTCCCTTGGTCTCCGTGGAAATACTCATGAAATAATAGGTAATCTTTAAAATGCTCGTCTGTCTGCAATTTTTCATTATCCCCAAAAACAGCTCTCCTACCATTTTTGTCTTTCAGAAAGATACTATTTAAACGTTTAGAAATTTCAATAGCCGCTTCTTTGATAGTACAAAATTTACCCGATTTGGTAGGCATTTCTATTTTAAAATCATCACCATAATAGTCGTGAAAACGATTCATTGCCTCTATTAAGAGGAAATTTACCGGAAACCAAATAGGGCCTCTCCAATTACTATTCCCACCAAACATTCCAGAATCACTTTCTGCTGGCGTATATTTCACTTGATATTCTGCCCCCTCAAGCCAATAAATAAAAGGATTTTGCCCATAAATTTTTGATATAGACCGAATGCCATAATCTGAGAAAAATTCGCTTTCGTCTAACATCCTATGAAACAAACATTTCATCCGATGACCTCTTAATAAGCTCAATAAATGCGTGGTATCATTTTCGCCTTGCCAGTTACTTACCAAAGCATCTAAATCTGGCCTTTGTTTAATAAACCACTCCATGTGATTTCTCAACTTGGGCAACTTTTGCCATTTTTTATCTTCAATAACTTCTACGGCTATCAGCGGTAGTAAGCCAACCAGAGAGCGCAGTTTTAATCTATTTCCCTCACCATTTGGCAGACGAATCATGTCGTAATAAAAGCCATCATCTTCATCCCACAAACCTAAACCATTTTGATGACCCATATTTGCCATAGCACCCGCGATATAGAAATAATGATTAGAAAACTTTATAGCCATATCTTCATAAGCAGGACTCGTACAAGCCAACTCGATGGCAATGCGCATCATATTTAAAGAAAACATCGCCATCCAGCTGGTACCGTCTGCTTGTTCTAAAGTTCCATTTCCGGGAATAGGAGAACTTCTATCAAAAATCCCAATATTATCTAAACCTAAAAAGCCACCTTCAAAAATATTATTGCCTTCTTTATCCTTTCTGTTGACCCACCAAGTAAAATTGATGGTTAGCTTATGAAATACTTTTTGCAAAAAATATAAATCTCCTTTTCCACTTGATTTTTCTTCTAATTGATAGATTTTCCATGCAGCTAAAGCATGGACAGGTGGATTTACATCACTAAAATTCCACTCATAGGCGGGCAATTGGCCATTAGGGTGCATATACCTATCTTCTAATAAAAGAAGCAATTGATTTTTTGCAAAATCAAGATCAATGGTGGCTAAAGCCATACCATGAAAAGCCAAATCCCAAGCTGCAAACCAAGGATACTCCCAAGTATCGGGCATAGAAATAATATCAAAAGCCATTAAATGTTGCCAATCAGAATTCCTTCCGTTTTGATGTTGAATTGGCGGGGGAATCTCGCCAGCATCACCTTTAAGCCAAGTATTGATATTGAGATAATAAAACTGCTTACTCCATAATAAACCTGCCCAAGCCTGTCGCTGTACTAATTTTTCATCTTCAGATTTATCCTTCTGCTTTTCAGCGTAAAATGTATCAGCATTCGCTTTTTGTGTTTCAAGAATTTCATCAAATTGACTAAAAGGTTGATTTATTTTTTGACGAACCAACCTTAATTTTATCTGAATATTACTTTTGGCTTTTACCTGAGTTTTAAAATGTGCACATGCTTTAGTGCCTATTTGTTGGGTATTGATGGCCTGTGCATTTCCATTCACTACAAAATCATTTATCCCATCTTTTACATGGGCACTTTTATTGGCTGCCTGATAAAGTTTTTGATTATTGGTTTCGTTATCTGTAAAAAGAAAATCGGCTTCACCATCGATATATAGATAATAGTTCCCTAAAATAGGATGCTCCATCAATAAAGTATTATGCTCAGCAACTGAAATTATAGGTTTCTGTTTTGGCTGATCCCAATCTAAAGTATTTCTAAACCAAATGGTAGGTAAAACATGAATTGGTGCATCTTCATTACCTCTGTTAAAGATTTCATAAGAGATGAGGATATCCTCTTCAGCATTTTTAGCATACTCTATAAAAGCATCGAAATATTTATCTTCATTAAAAATGCCTGTGTCTATTAACTCAAATTCAGGGTCATTTTTACCTCTGCGTTTATTTTCATCCAACAACCATTGATACGGATAGGCCTGCTGCGGATATTTATACAACATCTTCATATAGCTGTGAGAAGGCACATTATCTAAAAAATAATAGAGCTCTTTCACATCCTCGCCGTGGTTTCCTTCCGAATTGGTTAAGCCAAAAAAACGTTCTTTCAGAATAGGGTCTTTCTCATTCCACAAAGCCAAAGAAAAACAAAGCAACTGCTTTTGATCAGAAATTCCACCTATACCCTCCTCTCCCCATCTAAACGCCTTACTTCTTGCCATATCATGCGAGATGAAGTTCCAAGCATTTCCATCAGCACTATAATCTTCTCTAACTGTCCCCCATTGTCTTTCAGAAAGATATGGCCCCCAAACCCTCCATTGCTCAGGCGAGGCTAACTTTTCTTGTTCCGTCATGTATTATCTAAATTCATCAAAATAAATGAATAATCATACCCTGCAATGTTAAAAAACCTTAAATTTTGATAACCAATTCCTCGTCCAATCATCAGATAGAAATTATCATCCTTATTTTACCTCCCGCATTTTTATGTTAGGGTTTAATCCCTTATTTTTGAATAAATCTTAAAAGACACATGGAAGAGCAATTTGACTATCAGGATTACAATTGGTTATACTACGTTATCGGTTTGGTATTTGGTGCCTTAAGTGGATATGCCGTAGAAGGACATATTATTATTGGAGCCATCTTAGGCTTATTAACCGGCGGTTTGTTCCAGTTTTTGATTAATAAAAGCCGTGGGGAGCAAAGAGCCTAAGCAAGAGCTCCCTCCATTTATAAAAAGTTGGGAACAGTTTTACCTTGTTGTAATCTTGTGGCTGGTTTTTCTCATTTCTCTCTTTAGCTTCATCACTAATCACTTTTCATGAGTGCGATAGACTGGATAGTACTTTGCGGTACCATTTTATTTATCGTAGTTTACGGCATCTACAAAAGCCGTGGAAGCAAAAACATTGATGGCTATCTTCTAGGCGACCGTTCTATGCCTTGGTATAGTGTGGGTCTTTCGGTCATGGCCACGCAAGCCAGCGCCATCACTTTCTTATCCGCTCCAGGTTTAGCGTATTCAGATGGAATGCGCTTTGTGCAATTCTATTTTGGCTTGCCATTGGCCATGATTATCCTTTGCATCACCTTCGTTCCCATTTATCATAAGCTAAAAGTTTATACCGCTTATGAATTTTTAGAACAAAGGTTTGATTTGAAAACCAGAGCTTTAACCGCTTTTTTATTTCTGATACAACGCGGACTATCCACTGGAATTACCATTTACGCTCCATCCATTATTCTTTCTACCATTCTTAATATCAACACCACTTATACCACGCTATTTATCGGAACTGTAGTAATCATTTATACGGTTTATGGCGGAACAAAAGCGGTTTCTTATACGCAAATGCTACAAATGAGCATTATTTTTTCAGGACTTTTCTTAGCCGGATTGATGGTGGTGCAGCTCTTGCCGCAAAGTGTAGGCTTCTCTAAAGCTTTAGCTATTGCCGGTAAAATGGGAAGAATGAATGTGATTGATTGGCATTTCGACATGAACAACAGATACACCGTTTGGAGCGGAATTATCGGTGGTTTGTTTTTGCAGTTATCTTATTTCGGAACAGACCAATCACAAGTAGGGCGTTACCTTACCGGAAGTTCTGTAGGCCAAAGCAGAATGGGTTTGTTGATGAATGCCCTATTAAAAATACCCATGCAATTCCTGATTTTATTAATAGGGATTTTAGTTTTCGCTTTTTATCAATACCAAAAACCGCCAGTTTTCTTTAATACTTATGAGGTAAATAAAGTTGAAAATTCTGGCTTTAAAACCGAGTTTAAAGAAAGAGAAAAAGATTTCGATTTGGCTTTCGCCGATAAAAAAGCAAAAGTCATCGCTTTAGAAAGTGCGCTCAGCAACAAAAAAAATGTTGCCGAAGCGAGTGCTGCGGTAAAGGCGGCAAATGAAAACCTACAACAAAAAAGAGCCGATGCGCTAGCTGTAATGAAGAAAAATGATGTGAATGCAGATTTAGATGATACCAATTATGTATTTCTTCGTTTTGTTACACAATACCTTCCAAAAGGTTTAATTGGTTTATTAATTGCCATTGTTTGCATGGCATCTATGGGTTCTACCGCAAGTGCTTTAAATTCTTTAGCTTCTACCACTTCTGTAGATATTTACAAAAGGCTCATCAATAAAACCGGAACAGATTTACGCTACCTGAATATCAGCAAACTCACCACTTTATTTTGGGGGATAGTGAGTGTAGGGATGGCATTATTCGCTAGCAAATTGGGTAATTTATTAGAAGCTGTAAATATATTAGGTTCCCTATTTTATGGAACTATTTTAGGCGTTTTCTTAGTGGCATTTTATGTAAAATCAGTTGGAGGTAAAGCTGTTTTTTATGCGGCTGTATTAACCGAAGTTTTTGTATTCATCGCCTACAAATTTGATTGGATGGCCTATTTATGGTTAAATCTTTTTGGATGCGGTTTGGTGATTGGGTTTGGGGTGCTACTCCAAAATCTACTTAAAAGCACTTCTAAAATTGCACAGTAATTAATTATTATTGCTGTTGCTGCATCTCCATAAATCTTCTGTAAGAATTCATCTGGGTTTCTTGGCTCACTATCTCCGGATTTACCTCTTCCATCACTGGCTTCGGATCATTTTCATAAGCCACACTCACTTTCACTTCTAGTTGATGACTTGAAGTACCTTTATAGGTTCCCTTCACCGGGCTACAATCCACAAAATTACGTCCAACGGCTAATCTTACATGGGTATCGTCCACCAAACAATTGTTAGTAGGATCTAGACCTAACCAACCGTAATCTGGAATATATGCCTCAGCCCAAGCATGGGTAGCGCCCTCTCCACGCATTCCATTTTTATTCGGACAAATATAGCCACTCACATACCGAGCTGGGATTTGCATGCTCCTGAGTAAAAACAGCAGAATATGTGCAAAATCTTGGCAAACGCCTGATTTCAGCTTCCAAATTTCATCTATGGTAGTTTCTACGGTAGTAACACCTTTAATGTATTTAAAATTATGGAAAACATATTCGCATAAGTATTTAGCTACTTCTAAAGGAGTTTGATTTTTATCTTTTACAATCTCAAAAACATCTTTTACCTCATCATTAAACTTAAAATGCTCTTGCTTGATAAAATTAATATAAGGCAATTGATGACAGAGTTGTTTCAGAGCAGCCCATTGGTCGCTCATAAAAATACTATTATCTGGCATCGGTCTTTTCTTCACATCAACCACAAAAATAGATTCTATTCTTAAAAGATTATGGAATTCTGGATGCGTAAAAGTACCAACCTCATTACCATAATAATCAGTAAATATATCTACAGAAGGGTCTCCAGTAATTTTCAATTGATGCTCTATCACTTCTTGATATTTATCCTTGATTGGATAAAGCATAATCTGATTGGCACTATCATATACCATACCATCGTAAGTATAGGTTGTAGTATGATGTACTGTAAATTTTGACATTTAATTGGCTTTGCTTTTAGTTAAATGCGAAATAGTAATGATTAAAAGCATTACCTATTGCTAAAAGTTCTTTTTTGATTTGTTGAAGATAGTCTTTCAGTCCCATTGCTTCCAAATCTTTAATATCAGTATAGCGGATATGACTCTCTAATTTTCCAATCATGAAACTTAATGATTTATAAGCTTCGCTATTACGATCTGTTTTTAAGGTCTCAAAAGATTGTCTTAATCTTTTAACCGAATAGATAATTGATCTAGGAAAATGCTCATTCCAAACAATTTGATGCAAAATATTCCGAGAGTCTAAGGCCGAGCGATAGCTTTTCAAGAAAACTTCGTACCCAGAAATAGACAATAATAAATATTTCCAATAAGTAGGATCTGATCTTTCTTCTAAAGAATAATTAAGTTCGCTAAATTTTACGTTTAAAATATCTACAGATTGCATTGCTCGCTCTAAATATTTTCCAATATTCATGAAATAATACCCCTCTCCTCTGGCCATGGTAATTTCACAAATACCGTAGTAATGCATGCCTTGTTCTACCAAATCATCAATAACCGAGATTGGATCATTATTTTGGAGCGAAACAGCGATTCCTTCTTCTCTTACTTTATGGTAATAATCATTTAAACACTGCCAAAGTTCTTTGGTTACGTTATCCTGAACAGACCTCGCATTTTCTCTTGATTTACTAATCAAACAAAAAACAGAATTCATATTCAATTTATCCGTAACCATAAACTGTAATACTTTTCTGCCCTCATATTTGATGCGCTCCATTTCTTCCGGAGGTATTTCACTAAAAATCATTAAAACTGGGCGCCAGCTAAATTTTTCAAATTCATCTTGAGAATAGGCATAATTTACCCTGAGTAAGCGTAGGATTCCATCACAACGCTCCATGTATCTCGACATCCAGTATAGGGAATTGGCAACTCTACTTAACATATCTTATTTTAAATATTCAACACCCAAGTATCTTTACTACCACCGCCCTGAGAAGAATTAACCACTAATGAACCTTCTTTTAGCGCTACACGAGTTAAACCGCCCGGAACAATTTCTATTCCCGATGGACCAAATAAGGCAAAAGGTCTTAAATCTATTCTTCGAGGTTGTAATTTTCCATTGATAAAACACGGCGCTGCTGATAAACTAATAATGGGTTGTGCTATGAATTGACGAGGATCTTCTAAAACTGCTTTTTTATAATCTTCCATTTCTTCCTCCGTCGCGGCATTACCGATAATCATTCCGTAACCACCAGAAGCATTGGTTTTTTTAATCACCATTTTATCCATATGTTCAAAAACATATTTCCGCTCGCTTGCATCTTCCATTTTATAGGTGGGCACATTTTTAAGTATAGGCTCTTCATTCAGATAATACTTAATCATATCGGGTACATAAATGTATATTGCTTTATCATCTGCAACGCCATTTCCAGGAGCATTCACAATGGCTACATGCCCCTTTCTATAGGCCGACATTAATCCCGCTACGCCTAACATACTATCTGGATTAAAAACCAATGGATCTAAATATTCATCATCAACCCTGCGATAAATCACATCTACCCGCTGTAAACCTTCGGTAGTTTTCATAAAAACACGATGATTTTCTACCACCAAATCTCTTCCTTCAACCAACTCTATTCCCATTAAACGAGCTAATGTAGAATGCTCAAAATAAGCTGAATTATAGATGCCCGGGGTAAGCATTACGATGTTTGGATTTGAATTATGACGAGGAGATAAAGCAGCTAAGTTTTTATGTAATAATTGAGGATAATTAGTTACTGTTCTTACAGCGTTGTGTGGCAATAAATCAGGGAAAATTCTTTTGGTGATTTCTCGATTTTCTAACATGTATGAAACTCCAGAAGGTGTTCTCAAATTATCTTCCAACACATAAAATGTTCCATCAAGATCTCTAATGATATCAATTCCAGAAATATGAACAAAAATATCATGTGGGACTTTCAGATTGTGCATTTCTCGCAGATAGTGTTCGCAAGAATAAATCATATCAATAGGCACAATCTTATCTTTTATGATAAATTGATTAGAGTAAATATCATTTAAGAAATGATTTAAGGCCTTTAATCTTTGTTTGATGCCGCTTTCTATGTAACTCCATTCTTCAGCAGTGATGATACGGGGAATCACATCAAAAGGAAATATCTTTTCTATACCCTCTCCACTTGAGTAAACCGTGAATGTTACCCCCTGACTCATGAATAATCTACGAGCCATTTCTTCTTTTTGTGTTAATTCTTCAACAGGAACGTTTTTTAGAAACTCATATAGCCTCTGATAGGGTAATCTAATACTACTACCGTTATACATTTCATCATAAAACCCATTTTCTGATGGATAATTTTGAAATAAAGATGAAACTCCCATTTTAGAAAGCGTTAAATTGAATGATTCTTAAATTTTTTCGATAAGTTATACAAAATTCATCTAATAATAACCAAATATTTATTGTTTTTTTATATAAATCAGCTAAACATTTCGATTTATCAAAATTTATCTCGAGAATTCTTGCCTATACCATCAAAATGCCTTAGCGTTTAAGCAAAGCAAACATTCTAAAGCTGATTTAACCATATCTTTATGGTATAGAAACACCTCGCTATGTAAAGCTAAGGTTTTGGAAATGTCTTTTTTTAAAAAAATAATAGAATCCTGTGGTTTAAGATAGTCGCTAACAAGCAAACAAAAACGCCCTCCTAATGGAAGGCGTTTTTAGTTTATCTATAAGTTTATAATTACTTACTTGCGGCTTTTAAAACCGCTTCATTCAATCTTACATACTCATCGTTATGACTTGCTTTAGCCAACTCTAGTCCCTGTGTTGCTGTTGCCATTGCACCTGCTTTATCGCCCATTTTTAATTGAATTCTTGCCTTCCAAAGTTTATAATAGGTGGCTTTCATATCACTTTTCTCTAAAATATTTGCCCACTCTAAGGCTTTGGCTAAATCCTTATTGTGTTCATAATAATATTCCATCGCTGCATAATAAGGTTTCTTTTCCCCTTGCATGGCGTTCTCAATATTAGCCAAGATACGAGCATCATCATCA
The DNA here is from genome assembly GCA_014763615.1 of Sphingobacteriales bacterium. Lineage (GTDB taxonomy): Bacteria > Bacteroidota > Bacteroidia > Sphingobacteriales > Sphingobacteriaceae > Pseudopedobacter. Next base: position 55,505 of record JACXVB010000014.1, read on the forward strand.
ATGGTCATTGGAATGCTTATATCCGTGTTTTCCCACATCAAATGCAGTTGCATAGCAGTTTCACTCACATTTTCAAACTGAATGGTAAAAGTTTCAACTGTAGATTTTAAAGTTTGAGGTTTTACCGTAAAACGCAATAAATCATCTGCTTGTTTATAGCTATAAGCCCCCCATTGATTGGCTGTTTTGTTGAGGATAATGGTCCACTCGTCTTTTCCAGGAATAGTAAATAACGCATATTTTCCGGCTGGTACTTGATGTCCATCCACATTTACCTCATCTTTAAACTGGATGGTGGTTGCTTCGTTAGCTCCAGTTCTCCAAACCTCACCATAAGGTTGCAAACCTCCAAAAATTTTACGTCCATTCCTATTCGGACGGCTGTAGGTAATAGTTACCTGACTCAAGCCAAATGCTTGTGTTATACTTTGGTTTGAACTTGGTCTTGGCGTAATTTCTGTTTGCGCCTGACTAAATTGACTGCATAAAGCGAAAGCAAGTGCTATGCTTAAAGTTTTAAAAATTAGTTTCATAATGGATTTTAATTTAGAAATAATGATTTTTATGTCTCTATAATAAAAAACCCTGCCGACATACTCAACAGGGTTTCAAACCTAAACTTATTAACAATTAAACCACAACCAATGGTTTTTCTTTAACCTCGGCAATTGAAATGTTTTCAATTAACTCATTTTCTAGCAGTTTAGTCCAAGCTTTTAGATAAGTAATTACATCATTTCTGAAGTTATGCTTTAAATATTTTTTACCCTCAGGTAGAAGTTTTAAAATCTGAGGGTCTGATAATCTTTCTAAATGTGCCAAATCTTCTCTAGTGAAGCCAAAGGCTAACATTTCATCGATGATATGATCGATCGGAAAACCACTCGTGGGGCAATAGTCTATCAATTGCTCGTTCCAATCTCCATGCCTACGCATCGCAGATTTATGAATTTCTGCTTTGTCTAAATTGGTGATCACTTGCGCCAAATTACCACAATTACAACTCCCCATGTGTCCCCATTGGTAGGTTGCGCCTTGCTCTAAATGAGCAATTGTTTCTTGTAAAGCTGCTATTACCTGTATTGATGCTTGAGCCATAATAATTGGATAACAATAGGTTTTTTAAAAGGTTTAGCATTTAAATAAAAAATCTTGACGCTAAATTAGCATCAAGACTAAAAAATTTAAAAATAAGATTTTAAGCTAATTTTCTTCTCAAAAACTTATCAAAAAGCATTAATGCCGCTATGATATCAAACATGAAGAAGCCATAAAGAATGAAGGTTTTATTGGCCTCAGAAAGCTTAACTTGACTGCCTAACTGCCTTAAATTAAAATTAATTGGAGCTGGCGTATTAAATGAAGCTGCCCAATTGATGTCCTTCACAGCGATGACCAGACAAATCAGTAGGAGCACCACAAAAATAGCGCTTATCCCATAAATTATTCTTTTATCTATCAAGGCTTTCGCAGATAATGGCTTACTCTGCAATGCTACTTTTTCCATCACTTTATAGGTAAAAGCCATAGAAGGCTCATCCAATTCTAGTAATTGAAAATCTTTTTGTAGGGCCATTAATTCCTGATATTTAAGACTATATACAGGATCATGAATGATTAAATGAGAGATTGCTTCTTGCTCTTCCTCAGAACAAAGCCCATCTATATAATCCCAAATTCTTTCTTCTATATGATTCATAACAACTCCTTTACTTCACCTTGTAATAAATTTTCTAATTGTATTTTTAAACGTTGCCTTGCCCGATGTAGTTTTACTTTAACTGTATTAGCCTCCATACCCATTGCCTTGGCAATTTCCTCTAGAGATTGTTCGCCTTGGTAAAAAAGCGTGATAATGGTAGCATCATCAGGCAATAAATTTTTGATGGCTTTATTCACATAAAAACTTCTCGATTTCTTCTCTACAGCATATTGATCTGCATCGCTTTGATAACTCTCTAATTGCACAAAATTAGCATCATCATCAATAGAAGTGGTATTTACTTTCTTTTTCCTCAAATGTGTCATCGAAGTATGATAAACAATAGTATATAACCAAGTGCTAAATTTTGCCGAACGCTGATAGCTCGATAAAGAACGATAAGCCTTTACAAAAGTATCCTGAGCCACCTCCTCTGCATCCTCCCTGCTTTTAGTAAAACGCATTGCGAGCGTAAATACATAACGCTGATGTCTTTTCACCAAATCGGCATAAGCTGCTTGATTTCCACCAAGCACTGCATCTATAATTTCTATATCAGAACTTTTATGAAGCATCGATAACATTAAGACAACTGTTTATGCAAAGAGGTTACAGGACTTAACTTAAATAAATATAACTATTTTTGGAGAGAGGAAACACAAAACTAGATTCCTCACTTTAACCTGTGTTCGGGAACAGAAATAGTTCTAAAGCTAGCAAAGGGGATGATTTTGTGTTTAATTAACTGAAAATGAATTTTTTAACATAAATCAACATCCATATACCAAGAGATAAAATTATTGAATTCCCTATCCTAGCAGGAATTCGCTTTCGCTGCCCCTTCGTAAATATTAAACATTGAACAAACCGTATCTTTTTAGGATAGATGGACGCAGAAGGTAGAAGGCGGAAGGCAGAAAGCTTAAAGCGAAAGGCTGAAGGCTGAAAGCTTAAGGCGGAAGGCAGAAAGCTTAAAGCGGAAGGCTGAAGGCGGAAGGCTGAATGCAGAAAGCTTAAGGCGGAAGGCAGAAGGCAGAAAGCTTAAAGCGGAAGGCGGAAGGCGGAAGGCTGAATGCAGAAAGCTTAAGGCGGAAGGCAGAAGGCAGAAAGCTTAAAGCGGAAGGCTGAAGGCGGAAGGCTGAATGCAGAAAGCTTAAGGCGAAAGGCAGAAGGCAGAAAGCTTAAAGCGGAAGGCTGAAGGCGGAAGGCTGAATGCAGAAAGCTTAAGGCGAAAGGCTGAACGCTTCCAACTTTCCATTATTCCAAGTAAGAGGCGGAAAGCAAAAGGCTTAAGGCTGAACGCTTCCAACTTTCCATCATTCCAAGCAAGAGGCTAAAGGCGTATGGCGAACCTCATTCATTCTGCCATTCTAAGTGAAGCTTGGAGACAGTGGTTAAAAATTAGAGCAATTCATTATTAAAGTTATTCAGAAAGAAAACTTCTTAAGTCTGTGGCCTTGATACCGTCAACCGTATTGCCAATAAATGGGACTAGCGTAATGACTTCCTTTGGGTAGTGATCAGGAATTTTCTTAAGATTTCCAAACTCTCTTTCCATTGTCTTTTCTTCATAAAGTGATAGCGCTACTTGAATATATTTTTTTTCGCCATTCTTCTCGCAATAAAAGTCTATTTCTTGGGTATCTATAATTCCAACTTTTACCTGATAACCAGATATTAGCAGATGATTATACACCACGTTTTCAATGATTTTACCTTTGTCTTCTAAACGATAACCCCAAATTCCATTTCTGATGCCTAGATTCTCAAAATAAAATTTATCACCAATTTCAAATAAGCGTTTTCCTATTAAGTCAAACCTTGGTACTTGATGCAGTAGAAAAGCATCTACCAGATGTTTGATATAAATTTGAACCTGATTTGGGGGGATATTGGTTTTTTGCGACTTTAAAAAGTCACTAATTTTCTTGGCAGAAAATAAGCTTCCAATATGAGCTGCTAAAAATAAAATCAGTTGTTCTAAAAAAATAGTATTTCTTACGGCATACCTGTTAATAATATCTCTGTAAACGATAGTGGCATAAATATTCTTCAAATACTCAAAAACAACCTCATCCTTTAACGGTAAATTTTTGAGGTAAGGTAAGCCGCCATATTTTAAATAGCGTTCTAAGCTATCCTCCTTGTTTTCTAATTGATGGAATTGAAGAAACTCCTTAAAAGAGAGACTATAAATGGTAAATTCAATGTATCTTCCGCTTAGTTTTCCAGCTATATCACTAGATAAGAGGTTGGCGTTGCTTCCGGTGCAATAAATATCTAAGGTTTGGTGAAGGGATAAGGACCTGAGGGCATCCTGAAAATTTTTAATATCTTGAATTTCATCAATAAAAATATAGGTTTTTTCTTTAGGATGGATATGGCTAAGGATATATTCATTTAAATCCTCCGCAGTTTTTATAAAAGAAAAATATAAATCCTCCTTATTAATATAAATAATAGTAGCCTGAGGATCAAACTGTTGAATTGTGGAGATCAGTTGATAAAGTAGATAGCTTTTTCCAACCCTTCTTTGTCCAGTTAACACTTTAATGATAGGCTTTCCGATAAAAGGCTTTATCCTATCAAAATAGATGCTTCGTATTTCTAAATCATCAGGGATTTTCATTTTAGCTAAGACTATAATAAAGTGCAAAATAACATAAAATTATAGATATAACTATAATTTTATAAAAATAGAGAGGAATTAGCTGGGATTGACATGATTTACCACTCCCGTTATCCTTTCATTTAAGCATCGTTCCGTTATTCCAATCTTCTCAGGCTGAAGGCAAAAGGCAAAAGGCGGAAGGCGGAAGGCTTATGGTTTAAGGTAAACCATCACTCCATTATTCCAAGTAAGAGGCTAAAGGCGGAAGGCAGAAAGCTTAAAGCGAAAGGCTGAATGCAGATAGCCATTTCCATTTTTTAATTTTCTAAGGCGAAAGGTAGAAGGTTGAAGGCGGAAGGTAGAAGGCAGAAAGCTTAAAGCGAAAGGCTGAATGCAGATAGCCATTTCCATTTTTTAATTTTCTCAGGCGGAAGGCGGAAGATCTAGGGTGCATCTATCACTCCAGTATTCCAACCTTCCATTATTCCAATGGAATAAGACCTACTTCTCCCAACTACCAATATCTCGTCACTACCTTAGCCTTTAAAAGACAAAATGGTTTTTCTCAAACCTTCTTTTGCCGTGATGGGAAGCTCCTTTCCTAAGGCTTTTTTGAGTTTTTGATTGCTGACCAGATAGTTTTCGGTAAGTTTATGGAGGCGTTCGGTGGTTAAGGGGAGGTGTAGGGCATCTCCTGTTTGTGCTAATATTTTGATGAAGGCGGGAGATAATTTCCAAAGTTTTGGCTTTTTGCCGAGTGTTTGGGCAATTTCTTGTACCAATTCATTAGTAGATAAACTGTCGTCATCTGCCAATTGATAAATCCCTGATGGAATATCTTCTCTTTCTATGATTTCTTTAATGACAAAGCATAAATTCTCCACACTTAAAAAAGAGCGTTGATTTTCAAAGGCAGCTAAAGGGTAGGGAATCCCATTCTTTACGAATTGATACAAGAGATTTAAGTTTCCTTTATTTCCTGGTCCGTGAATCATACAGGGGCGGAGGATATAGTAAGATTTTCCTTTTGGTAATGGTTGAGCTTGAATGTATTCTTCGGCCATTAATTTAGATTTCCCGTAATGGGTTTGAGGGTTAGGCTTGACCTCTTCCGTTAAGATGTCATCAACTGAATCTGCCACTGCTTTAACTGAACTGATGAAGATGAATTTCTTGGCATCTGATTTCAAAAAAGCATCATACAATTGTTTGGTGAGTTCAAAATTGGCTTCATAATAGTCTTGGGGTTGCGAAACCTTTTTTAAATCATGGGCTTTGCCAGAAAGGTGGATGATGGTACTGGTATTTTTTAAATTTATTTGTTGTTCTGATGGATATCGCAATGAAATTTTGAGGATATGAAATTCCTTTAAATAGGCGATTAAGTTCTGCCCTACAAAACCTGAACTACCGGTGATTAAAATATTCATAGTTGACATGATATATCCTTACTTTATTTTTTGATTTCTTTGAGGAAATGTTTCGCTCTTTCTGTAAGCTTATATTTTTGTAATCGACTATTGGGTTTATCTGGTATGGTTTGAATAATTAAACCCAAAGCAATAGCTGGATGAATATAATTATCCCTAAAGGTTGCTCTGTGCTTTATTCCTAATGTCGCTCTCATTTCGCCAGAAGAAAACTCTCCTTTAGTAAGCAATTTTAGTAACTGAATAACTGGGTCGGTGACTGGGTCGGTGACTGGGTCGGTGACTGGGTCGGTGAAGGCTAAATAATGGGCAGAAATGGGCACAGTAACCTCGAATACCGTTAATTTAGAAAAATCGAAGATTGCAGAACCATTGCCATTTTGTAAGAGCTCTTCATTTACTCTAGTTACGCCACGGCTAAACCTATTGACATAACCTAAAACTTTCATCGCCTCGGCAATTACAGGATTACGGTAATCATTCACATTTGGAAAATTTTCTGGACGGGCATTCCCATACAATCCCCCAGCGTTCATTAATTCTATGCGGTTGGTATATTCATAAAACCGAATAGGCGTATGAGATTCGTAATCACGATGCATCACCGCATTCATCATCAATTCTCTGATTGCCCAATAGGAATAGTTTTTTACGGTTTCTTCTCTTAGTGCACTTACTGGTATAGGATGCTTTTTGATCAAAGAGGTCTCTATAAAAGTATCTAATTTAGATAATACAGTAAATAAATCTCCCGAGAATTTAAACTCATTATTGATATCTGCCCCTAGGGTTTGTCCATTAAAGCCAACATATTGTATATAAGCCCCAAATAAATAATATACGGGTTGTTTACCAAATAATAAGAGGCCTGCATAGGTTGGGCAATTATGCTGTAGATCAAAAAAACGTAATGAAGCTAATTGTTCTTTAATATTTCTGTTATCTTCTTTTAAGCTTTCTGCATCTATAGCTTTGGGTAAGTAGTTTCGAGTAAAGGCATCTAAATTTAAATCGGTCAAAGTAGCGCCTATACAGGGTCTGGTATCAAAAGTAGTTGCAGAAGAAATTCTCTTTTCTATTAAAATGCGTTCTTCCGCTTCATTCGCTACGGCTTTTCTTGGGCCTACTCTAATCCACACTTTTCCTTTATAACGAAGCGGTGGAAAATTTGAAGGCAATACCTCAACGACCACAACATCTCCTTCCTCGAAGTTGAAATGACAAATGTTCATTTGGGGCTGCGGAAGAATTAACCCATCAGAACGTATCCCTCCTAAATTTTTCAATAATTCATCGTTAACTTTTAAACCAGACAAGCTTCCATTGTCACGCACTCCAATGAGTAAGTAGCCAGGTTTTTGATGCGCAGGAAAATCCTTTGCAAAAGCGCAAATAGCCATACCAAACTTATCCGTATCGTTGGTGGAAATCGTTCGCTCGATGCGATCTGATTCCAAATTTTTTAAGCGTTCGCTTAATTGGGCTTTGCTAATCACAATATGATGATGAATACTCAAATATAATAATGAAAATGAATATGGTGTAATCAGCTATTAAAGCCCAGAAGAAAGAATAGGATGAATTTAGAGACTAAAGTCTTGATGATCATTTTTTGGTTGAGATGCTTTTTTGAGATCGTGGGCTTTGACAGATACCATCTGCCCCTCTTAAATCAATTTGCTGATTCGTTTGAAACCTTAAGGAAAGCTTTCGGATATTAAAATCTTGGAGATAATTGAGCAGATTTTTACCTACAAAGCCGGATGAATCAGTGAGGATGATTTTCATACATTAGTTAATACTTCTTTCCATTTCTCACTTAATATACTTAAATTATGTTTGTTCCTAACACCATTAAATGCGTTTAATCTTTTTTCTTCTAATAAAAATCTATTGTTTATAATATCCTTTAAACATGTGTAGAATTCAATTGCCAACTCTAACTTATCACGCTCTCTCTTAATATTACTTTCGTAGTTAAGGCTTTTATAACAACCAATGTTGACATAGGGTGAGTTATTTATTATCCACCCGGCGTTCAAATCTTTTATTAATGTACCTAAATCGGACCATTTTGGACAGATCGCTAAAATCGACATGCCCCCAGCCATCATGCCATATGTTTTGCTAGGTAAGCAAACACTTGCACCACCTGGACTTAAAGAAACTAATCCGATATGAAAACTTTTTATGTCTTCTCTCCATTGATGGCTAGGTATTGCTGAAATAATCTTAACAGGATAGTTACTCAATGATTCTTCTAAAAACCTTGCTTGAGCACCACTGACATAAAAATTAAATTCTATCTCATTCTTTATATCTGATTGCAACACATATCTTACACTTTCAATTATAGATTTAGCATCATGCAGATGTCCAAGTTGACCGCCATAATGAATAATGATTTTTTTCGTTTGTGTTAAATCCGTTCTTTTATAATCATACAAAGATAAATCTGTTGAAATATCTATTACACTAGATTTCTTTGAATACCCCCATCTTTGTTCAGCATGTTTTTTTAAAAAATCACCTAAAAATACTGTAGCATCACATTTTTTTAGATTAGCGTTAGTAATTAAACCTATTAATTTGGAAACTCTAGAATCAAACTTAATAGTGCCAGCTATTTCCAACGCATCTGGAAATAAATCATAAAGCATATGAACTACTTTTATTGATTTAAAACCTAAGAAAATACGCAACAATATTGGCGCAAAGAAAGTATTACTGGATATCACGAAAATACTTCTCTTTGGTGCATTTAGACCTTTAAAAATTAAGAATAAAGGATAAAAAATATACATTTTAATACGCAGCCAAACTTTTCTATAACCAGATGATTTAGCTAATCTTCTATATTCTATTTCTGTGATTAAGAAAAGTGGTTTTACCTCAAAACCTGCATTCTCAATAGTACTTGTTAAAAAGAAAAAGTAATCTATACCGACGCTACTTCCAGTATAAACCTTTAGTTTCTTTTTATCCATGACTTATATATCTCTTCGAAAGTTAGCTCTAATGATTTTGATATGCCCCAATTTGGATAATGATTTTTCATTTTTCTCAAATCGCTATAATAACAAATATGATCACCAATTCTATTTGTTACTTCATATTTATATTTCATTGGTTTTCCACTAATTCTAGAAATGATGTCAAAAGCTTCAAGAATTGAGCAAGTATTATCTTTTCCTCCCCCTAAATTATAGACCTCTGCAATTCTTGGCGCATTAATAAATTCTTCTATAAATCTTGCAACATCATAAGAGTGAATATTGTCTCGTACTTGTTTACCTTTATAGCCAAAAACTGTATATTCTTTCTCTTCAAGATTACATTTAACCAAGTAACTTAAAAAACCATGTAATTCAACACCAGTATGGTTTGGGCCAGTTAAACATCCCCCTCTTAAACATGCAGTAGGCATGTTAAAATAGCGGCCGTATTCTTGAACAGATATGTCTGCTGATACCTTTGAAGCGCCAAATAATGAGTGTTTTGTTTGATCTATTCTAAAAGATTCTGATATGCCATTTTCGAAATTTTCATCAGCATAATCATATCTCTTTTCTAGCTCAATCATTTTAATTTCGTTTGGAGCATCGCCATAAACTTTATTTGTAGACATGTGTACAAAAGGTATTTCAGTACTATATTGTCTAGTTGCTTCTAGAAGATTAAAAGTTCCCACAGCATTTGTATCAAAGTCATCAAATGGGATGGCTGCGGCTCTATCATGACTAGGTTGTGCAGCAGTATGGACAATTGCATCAGGCCTAACTGTTTTAATTAAATTAATCACACCCTCACGGTTTCTTATATCCAACTCATGATGATAAAAATCCTTTAATTCAGATTGTAATTTACTTTGATTCCACCGGGTATCCCCGTTAGAGCCAAAAAAAACAGCTCTTTGATTATTATCCACTCCATGTATTTCCCATCCTAAATTCGCAAAGTGAATACACACTTCTGAACCAATTAAGCCGGAGGATCCTGTTACTAGTAATTTCTTCATCAATTATAGTGTTACCGTGTTAATAATAGGGGTAAATATTTAATAATATTTATTCTGTTTTTAATTTTAATCCATATAGTGTTTCCGCTATAAATCTCTGTGGCATTAGATACGTTACTTCCATGTTTTCTATATAGGGTATATGGATAATTAATAAAGGTAGATTTAAAATATATATCTGATACAAAACCCAGCCAAATATCATGCATTGGGATGTCTTTGGGAAATGGCAAAGCTTTTTTTAAAATTTCTCTTTTAAAACCCATGCAACAACCATAATACGTGTTCTTTTTTAAATTATGAACTATACCAGGTTTCGAGGGAACCAATTCAAAAAATGATTTATACACGATTTCCTCTTCATTAAAAACAACATGGTCACTGACTACCATATCATAATTTTGAAAAGCATTTATAAATGCTTCTACTTTACCCGCTACCCAAATATCATCTTGGTCTGCTAATAAAATGTAATCTCCACTGGCATTTTTCAAAGCATTCTCAAAGTTGAAAATGGGGTTTTTAAACGCTTGGTTTGGATAAATCTTTATTCTCTTATCATTAAAAGATTTAAGAATATGTAAGGTATTATCAGTTGAAGAATCATCCGATATGATTATTTCGTCCTGTTCTTCCATCTGTAAGAGTATTGAATTAATCTGCTTGTATAAATACTTGGCTCCATTAAAGGTTGCTATGCAAACAGATACTTTTTTTCTTCTACTCATTTTCTTCTTTTATTATAAAGTCTTACTTGTGCCATAAAGCTTTTAATATAATAACTATCTTTCAATGTTAAAGATAGTTTAATTGCTCTGAAAAAAGTTGTGGCAAAATAACTTATATAACCCTCTTTTTCACTTGCTAATGCCTCAAATGCACCTTTTAAATACAAATTATATCTGCCTTGGAATTTTTTTTTATCTTTTGTATCATTACTGGAAAGATTATGAATTAAATCTATAGGCAATAAAGTAAAAGTTTTAATATGTTTTCTAAGCCTATTAATAAAAACGAAGTCGCTAAAATATAAGGGAACGTTTTTATCATATCCTTGCACTTTAAAAAAAAGTTCTGTGGATAATAATAAACCACTATTTAAAAAAGTAATTTTTTTTAAATTATTTTTTCCCTCTTTAATATTCCTTAAGAAATTCCCTCTTTTGAATTTATATCCACAAGGGGAAAGCAACATACCATTGGAATACAACCTCATTGCGTATAAATTAAGCGGGTTAGTCATATTGATATTGAGTTTAAGCTGAGATAAAAAATTAACAGGAACTTGAGTGTCTTGGTCTAATAGGAGCAACCATTCAATATTTTTGCTTTTTGCAAACTTAGCACCTTCATTATATGCAGTACTAACACCAAGATTCCTTTTATCATGTATATATACAACATTGGGAAATTTCTCCGCATCAGGGTCTCTAGTTGGCGAATTATCATATATAAAAACGTTAATTTCTGGATCGCTTTCTGTAATTGATTTATAGGAAATTGAGGTACTAATTTTTTCTTTAAATAGTACAATAATAATTTGTAGATTCTTAATTGAAAAATTCATTAATTAGTAATTCAGATTTAATTTTCAACCTCTCTTTTGCATATTGCTACTGAAGAATACATTGTTATTATAGCTAGCATGCCAGTGGAACTAACTAAAAGAGGATTTGTTCCTGCAATAAACAAATAACTAAAATATGCTATTATTAAGTTACTGTTTTTGTTATTAATTAATTTGTTTGACGATAAGTAAATCACTGGATATAAAATTAATAATAAAAAAATTAATGTAATTGGGATACCGAACCATCTTATAAGATCTAAATAAGTGAGTTCGGTTTGACTTACATAATACCCATTACCGGAAGAATAAAATTTACTACCTAAGCCGCTACCAAAAAGTAAATAATGAGGATTTTGTTCAAATAAAGATATATATGAGTTAAGATGCTCGGATTTAATGTGCGATGATTCATCAGTTTGTTTAAATGACAATGTTCTTATGAAGGTTATTATAATATAAATGCTAATTAACGTCATGAAAACTAAAGGGAACTTGTTCTTTTTCTTGATAAGATATGAAAAGAGGCAAAACACAATTATCGTCACCCCCGCTAACATATTTGCTCTGGTACCCGATAAAATTAGGGTAAACAAAAAAATCCCAGAAAAAATAAAACTGATTTTTTTTTTTTTACCATATAAAAAAGCATTCATATAAAATGCTAATGGGAAAACTAATAAAGGAGAAGTTCTGTAATATAGCATTATTATTTCATACCCATAAAAATTACGTCGTGAAAATTTAGCTATATCTTTAGATTTAACATACTCATTTATTTGGATTATTAGGTTAGAATCTATTAATAAAGATACATAAATAGGTATTATAATTATTGGTATAAGTAAACTAAATTTAAATAATGAATATGATAGATTTATCTTTAAATCATATAAAATCATAATTAAAAAAATAGTAACGGCCGATTTTATAAAACCTACTGCAAATGTATAATCATCTAAGTTCTGTTGAATAAGAGCGAAGCTTATACCAATAAAGGGAATGAAGATAAAGATAACACATATAAAAAAAAAATCGTTTGTAAATTTTATAGGATATTTAGTCTTTAAAAATATCCAAAATGTAAAAACTAGTAAGAACAAAGGTACTTTTAAATGGAAAATTAAATCTGCAGGATCTATTAAAAGAATAATTACAAGTAGATTAATTAATAACTTAATGATCTTTGTCAACATTTCTTTACAGCAGTTCTAAAGGCTTTTTTTCTTAAATAAACTTTCCTTTTATTTAGATAATTAAAGCTTTCAATAAAAAATGAAATAGGCTTATTGGAAATTTAAAGCTCCTCTTAAGCTTTTAAAATCTTACTAAAATATAATAGAGTATTTTGAAGAGAAGAATAAACAAACCTATTAATCTTTCCAACTAAATTAGGCTTTACACCATACTGGGTGACTTTTTTGAAGTTATTTTTAAATTCATGTGGTTTTACAAAATAAAGGTGATCTATTAATTTTAATTTAAAAGTGACATCTTTGTTTCCATATTTTTTATTAATAATTTGAAATCTAAGAGAAGGCCTAACAAATCCCAAATTTATATTCTCTTCGAGTTCTTCTAAAGTTATAAAACCATCATTAATAGAGTTGGCTAGTTCAGTAACCCAAATAGGAGCTAAGGGATTAACAACAGACAACCACGGTTGTCTATGCATATCCGTAAAATGAGTTAATCTTGTTTTACCTTTTGTATAACCTTCTAAATCATTCCAATATTTAGATAGACTTTGATTAATCTTTTTAGCAGCTTTCATTTCATACATTAAGCCAGAATAATCATAAAGCTTTTTATCTAATCCATCAATAATATCAATAACGTTCCACTTAAGTGCATCACAGTCTAAAATCATAACACTAAATTGAGGCCTTCTAGAACCGTCAACTCCTTGTGCGCAAAGTATTTCAGCGTTATTAAAAGGCATTTCGAATAACTCCTTTATGTCGCTAAACACTAACATATCAGAATCAACATATAATGATCTTCCTTGATAATTTGAAAGTGCAGGAATTGCAAATCTTTGAAAAGAAAATGGAGTGCGTGGATAATTAATTTTATCTTTTGGAGTTGGGATTTTTATTCCCTTTAATTCTACAGCTTTGTATAATGCCTGCACATTTACTTTAAGCTTTGTATGCTTTTTAATACTATACTCCAAAAGTTTAGTAGCCAACATTTGCTCTGGTTGCGTACCAACAAAAATATTTAAATCATATTTTTCCATAATTAATAAACCTTTTTCTTAAGGTCGAATAAACTGTAAGTAACTTAAAATAATTATAATTTTTATTTATAGTAATGTCAAATATATACCTATTCTTTGAACTAATATGAAAAATCAGTTTATCTCGCAAAAATGCCAAAAAGCTTTTTAAATCAATTTGATGATTTAAATAATCTAAAAATATTATTTTTAAACTAAGCTCAAACGGAGATTTAATTTTTTCATGATCAATTTGATTTCCAAGTGATTTTCGGAGCTTGTTATTATTTATATTAGAAATGACCCAATTAATTTTTTTATTTGAAGATAAATATTCTAATATATGAAATTGATATTTATAATAATTTTTTATATTTAATGAATTAAGGGATTCATAAATTGTTAATCCTGTAACTATTTCTATTTCACTAAGATCTGAAACACATAGAGACAGATCTTCTTGAGGGATAGTTTCATCTTTGATAAAAATATTAATATGGTCAATCATAACTTTACTATTAAAACTTACTGTATATGATGTGAATAAAGATATTATAAACTTTTGTAAAGTATAAATTATTTCATCGCCTGAGGTTAGTATCACATTAACTCTTTTTCTTCCTAAATGTGATATGATTAAATCATTTGCATATTTTAATTTAGCTATTTCTTCAAATTGCACATTATAATCTAATTGACCAGTTTGAAGTCTAGTTTGATTTTTATATTTATTAAAATTTAGGTTGTATTGGTTTCCACCATCAACACCTAGCATAAATATTTTTTTAACAGTAGATTTTGCTAGTAATGCTACAATTGTGGCGGCGCTAAATGTTTGCACTTGAACACAAACTTCGTTGGAATATTTTAAATAATTTACTGATGAAAGGTCATAAGAAAGAAGTCTTCCTTCTTCATGTAATTTATTTAAAATTGGTATTTTTTCAATCCACCTTACTAAGGTTATAGCTGATGGCCAAAATATTACCTTATTATTTATTCTAAAACCCGATCTTATATGAGGTACAAAAGGCATAATTAGATATTCGCAATTTTTATACAAAATTTCTCCAATATGTTCGATTACTTCAATATCGATTATATGTGCATAGTTAACTTTTACTAACTCACATACATGATTGATACCAATAGTTATGTACTTGTCAGGATTAATCTCGTTTAAAAATTTAAAACTCGGACCTTTCCCTAAAATCAGAAAGTCTTTATTTAAGCTTCTTTGATTTAAATGATTTACTGCATTAGGGATTTTCATCTATTTTGATTGAATATTTCAACCCATTGATCACTAATCTTATCTATATTATAATTTTCTAAAATAAATTTTTTTGCTAAAGCTAAGTGTTCATTGCCTTTTGATGGGTTTGTTAGATAGGTTCGTAATCCGTTATCCCAATCATTAAGATAAATAAATTCCTTAAATTCCTTATAAGACGGAATCTCATCAGCAACAACATTTAATCCACTTAAAATTGATGTGACTATTCTATTATTAGTCTTCGCAATAGTGAAATCATTCACATTTATAGGTATGATAGTTATCCCATGTTGTTTTAAAACCTGTTCATAAGTACTAATATTCCAATCATAATAAAACGTAGGAATTTGCCACGAAGAAAATATAGTTTTATATTTTTTTTTTGAGTTACTTAAAACAGTGAGAGAGATTGGAATTTCTGTATTAAGCTTAAATAGCAAATCTTTCAAATTATTCAGGTGTAACATACCACTATCATTATTACTTCCGATACTATTACCAAACCATATGATTCGATGCTCTTTTGTAACAGAGGAGGTATTAATTCTACTTAAAAATCTTTTTAGTTTTAAGTGTTCTATCCAATGCGAAATAGAACAGTGGTCTTTTTCTGACTCAAAAGTATCAATTGCATCAGGTATGACTAGTATTTTATCAGGATTTACATTTTTTTTTAAAATAATCTCTTTTAAGGATGAAGTCGAAACAACAATCTTATCCGATAGCTTTAGCATCTCATCTAAAAGATGGACTCTGCTTCCCCCTAGAATAAAATGATTATCACAAATATCAAAAAAAACGGACTTCATTTCTTTTTTTAAATGCTTAGCAGTTAAAATATCTTCCTCACTATAGGTCTTTGAAAAGATGACTATATTATATTTTTTTATATCTTTATGTTTAAAAAATTCAACTTCAATATTTTCAATATTTTTGTTGATGTGTTCAATAATATTGAACCCTCTGATTCTAACACTAGCTATTTTAACATTCGGGTTTGCAAACTTCCAACCAACTCGTATCATATTTTTCTTGCCCAAATAGTCATTCTACCGCTTTGTCGCGTAATTCCCATTAACCACCCTATAATAAGATGCAATACATTCAATTTTTCACCTCTAATTATTTTATTCAAGAAAACTTCTCTTGATTTATTATGACTGGCCTGAGCTTTATAAAGCATACTTTTTAAAAAATTATTTGGATTCTTATGCCATATAACTTTCTCTAAAACCCAGCCACTTTCGTTTAAAAGCTTTTTTAAAGTTGGTACTGTGTAATGAAATAAATGAGTTGGTAATTGTTGAGCAAACCACTTATCCTTAAAATATTGAAATTCCCAACTTGCAGCATCTGGAACTGAAAAGACAAAATAGCCATCTTTTTTTGTCCAATTATTTAATCTCCTCAATACTTCTAAGGGCTCGTGTAAATGCTCCATAACCATCCATCCAGTAATCAGATCAAATTGTGTATCTGGTTGAGGTGCTGTTTCAATTGCTCCTGTATACACCTGATACCCTTCTTTTTTTGCATTATCTGCTGCTATAGGAGAAAACTCAATTCCCTGAACTTGCCATCCCTTTTTTGACATTTCATTTAAATAGGCTCCTGAAGCACAACCTATTTCTAACATTTTACCGGGTTTGAGATAGGGAAGCATTTTAGAATTACCTCTTAAAAAGCTCACTAGTTTTGCTTTAATCCCTGCTTGGATAACTTCTTCAGAATTAATAAGCGTTGTTAAAAATGGCTTATAATCATCTGGGTAATATCGCCCCATTTCTTCCGGTGAAGGCCGAGGGTTAGTACGCATTAACCCACACCGCGAACATTTCACAATATGAAACACTCCTGACTTACCATGAAGAATGTCCTCGCCAGACATGACTCTAATGTCTAACGGGACACATCCTAATGGACAGTTTTTAGTTTCCATTTTCAAATTTATTTATAAATTCCTCGATGTTAGTGGATAAAATCAAATCAATATTATCTTCAATTTTCTTTTCAGACCATTCCCACCATTTAATATTATTAAGCTTTATAATAAGCTCTTCTTTAAATCTCCATTTTATAAATCTGGCTGGATTGCCCCCATAAATTGCATAATCCGGTATATCTTTTACTACTGTACTATTAGCCGCAATGACAGCTCCATTACCAATTTTCACACCAGACATTATTAATGTGTTATATCCAATCCAAACATCATTTCCAATAACAACATCGCCTTTGGAGCGAGGATGTCCAGTCTTTTGCTTCGCGGAAACTATTGTTTTCGTGAAGGGATAAGTTGAAATCCAATCAATCCTATGTTCCCCTCCTAACATAATTTTCACGTTGTTAGCTATTGAACAATAATTTCCTATAGTCAAATTATGACCCGAATTAGCAAATTTGATCTCGGGAGTACCATAGGTCCCCGTTCCAATATTGAATTTGGTGTAGTTGGGTTCTCTATTCATAAAAGGCAGCACCTTCTTTTTTGAATGAAAAAATTTAAACATTCTCTTAAACATGCAATTTAAATCTTTTATTAATCTCTGTAACTATTATTAAAAATGAAATTAAGTAATATATGGAAATAGCAGATGCTAAACCTTCAATATCAAAATAATAATACAATGTAAATTTTATAGGTATGCCTAATAAAAAAGCAACCATTCCAAGTTTAGTAATTTTTTTTGTTTCTCCCATTGCATAAAAAGAATTAGCCATTAATTGACCTATAGAAGGGATTATGAATGAAAACGAAGATAATAAAAGAATTTTAAAGAACAAATTGTAGTTATATCTATAATCTAAAATACTAAATAGCGGTGTAATTAATTTAAAAAAAACTAAACCGATAGTTAATAAAATAGTATTAACAATTATTAGCGTATAAAATTTTTTCCAAAAAGTTGATTTATAACTCTTCCATTGATTCTCTTTTATAAATTTAGTTAAAATTGGAAGAGTTGGAATAACTAATGTCTTAGATATTATTTGATTTCCCGCACTAAAAATCTGTTGAGATAAAAATAAAAGAGAAAGTGCACCTGGCGGAGTCATAGACGCGAGGAATCTATCAATTACTGGATCCGTCTTATATATAACACTTCCCCATAATAAAGGCTTCATTCTTAGCCATGTAGTTTTAAAAATACTACTTTTAAGACTAGGCTTTTTAAATCCTACAAAGTATATTAAAAAAACTACCTGTAAAAATATTTTCCCAGTAAAAACCCATGCTGCTGCAACAACTCCGTATTTTGGAAGCAAGAAATACAAAGCAATAATAGATAATATTCCTGCTGTCAATTGTGTAAGTTCTGTAATAATAAATTTATTAATAGAATAATAGTATGCCCAAAATACTCCTGAAACAGCAGTAAAAATCACCCCTAACAATTGTATTCTAGTAAGTTGTATTAACAACTCCTTACTATAACCTGCGAAACCGGGAAAAATAAGAGGCCCCCAGATGGTTGCTGTTAATGAAAGAATAGAAGTGATTAATCCGAAAATTAATGTTACAAAAATAACGAAACCCCATATTTCCCTTTTCAATCTATCCTTTTCGGTACCCACTAATAAAGGAACCAGCACATTAATTAATGAGCCGCTTAATATAGAAAGTAATAACTGAGGCAATGTCATTCCTGCAAACAATGCATCTGTTTCACGATTAGTTCCTAATACTGTGATTATGTAAAGTTGCGTTACAAACGATAAGCCAAGGTTTGAAAACGAAACAACAGCAAGTGATCCAACTTTTCTTAAGTTCAATTCTTATTTTTTTACTAATTCATCAATACTCTTTAACTTTTTCAAAAACTTAGTCAGACTTTCAAACGATAGCATATTAGGCCCATCACATGGTGCATTATCAGGGTCTGGATGGGATTCTATAAAAACTGCTGCTATACCAGTTGCAACAGCGGCTGATGCTAAATAACTCACAAATTCTCTTTGCCCGCCACTAGAGTGTCCTTGAGCTCCTGGCAACTGTACCGAATGTGTTGCATCAAAAACAACTGGATTACCAAAAGATGACATAATAGGTAAAGAACGCATATCTACTACTAAATTTCCATAACCAAAAGAAGTCCCTCTTTCACATAATGAAATTTGATTATTACCAGTGCTTATAGCCTTTTTAAGTACATTTTGCATTTCATAAGGAGACATAAATTGTCCTTTCTTAATATTTACTGGTTTTCCACAGCTGGCCACTTTATGTATAAAGTCTGTTTGTCTACATAAAAAAGCAGGGGTTTGTAGTATATCAACTACAGATGCTGTTAAGTCAACCTGATCTTCGGTATGTACGTCCGTTAATATAGGTACTCCAACCTTTTCCCTAACTTCTTTTAAGATATCTAATCCTTCAGCTATTCCTAATCCTCTGAATGATTTATCTGAACTTCTATTTGCCTTATCAAACGAAGATTTATAGATGAAATTTACCCCTAAATCTTCAAATATCTCTTTTAATTGACTTGCTGTATCTAAAGCAAAATTTCTACTTTCAATAACACAAGGTCCCGCAATAAATGTTATGGGTAATTCATTTCCAATTTCAAATAGTTTAATTGGACCTGCTATTTTTATAGTTGTAGACATTAATTTAATAATTTATAAAGTTCATGAAGTCTAATAATTCCTTTAATTTTTCCAAAATCATCCATTACTGGTAAAACATTTAGTGGTTTTTGTCTTTCTTCCATTAATTTTAATGCCTCTGTAGCCTTTAGTTCAGCATTAATTTTAATTGGATTACGATTTATAAAATCCTCGACATTTAACTCAAAAAACATGTTTTTATGATCTTTTAGCAGTCTTCTAATATCTCCATCTGTGATAATGCCCTGAAAACATTCAAAGTCATCAGTAAAGAATACTATACCTAAGCCATTTGATGAGAGCGCAATCAATATTTCTTCCATAGAACAATTTGTACTATTTAAAATCGCCAAGTTTTCTTTAGGAATTAATATATCATTTACAAATAATGTCAGTCTTCTACCTAATCGACCTCCTGGATGGAACCTAGCGAAATCATCGCTCTTAAAATCTTTCATGATCATTAGGCCTACAGCCAAAGCATCACCGATAGCTAAAGTTAATGTTGTTGAAGTAGTTGGAGCTAGATTATTAGGGCAAGCTTCTCTTGTAATACTGTATAAAATATTTAGATTCGAATTTGTAGCAAGAGTTGATTGAGGGTTTGATGTTATTGAAATTATATTATTTCCATTCTTTTTAAAATAAGGAAGTATTAAATTGATTTCTTCGCTTTCTCCGCTTCTGCTAATGGCTATTAATGTGTCTGATTTGGAAACGATTCCTAAGTCTCCATGCAAAGCTTCAGAGGGATGAAGAAAGAACGAAGGTTTGCCTGTACTTGAAAAAGTAGCGACCATTTTCTTTCCAATATGTCCTGATTTTCCTATGCCAGTAATAATTATTTTTCCCTCAGTTTCATTCAGAATATCTAAAGCTTTGATAAAAGTTTCTTTGTCAAAATAATTAATAAATCTTATCAATTCTTCTGCTTCGATTTTTATCGTATTTATTATTTCATCTATTAAAATCATAAATTCATCTCTTTAGCAAATAATAATGCCTTTTTATAATCATTCTCTGTATCAATAGACAATGTCTCGCTTTCGGTTAACTTAACCTTTATTTTAAAATTATTTTCTAACCAACACAATTGTTCAAGTTTTTCGGCATCTTCTAAACATGATGACTCTAAGTTTGAAATATCCAATAAGACATCTCTACAATAACCATACGTTCCAACATGCTTGTAAAAAGTGTACTCTTGTAGTGATAATGATTGATTTTCCATATCTCTTATATAAGGAATTGGGTATCTACTGAAATATATTGCCTCACTCTCTTTATTTAGTACAAGTTTTGGGCTATTCGGATCTGAAAGTGTTTTGTGATCAAAAATTCTTTTCGCTAAAGTTGCTATTTGTATTTTTTTATCATCAAAAGCGGAAACAAGAAGATCAATCTGGAATGGACTTATAAAAGGTTCATCTCCCTGAATATTTATGACTACGTCGTAATCAGTGTATTTTTTTGCTAATTCTGCACAACGCAAAGTACCACTGTTATGCTCATTTGATGTGATTACAACATTACCATAAAAGCTATTAACACAATCTACTATCCTATGGTCATCCGTTGCAATAATAACTTCATTTAAGAACTTACTCATTTTGGCCTGTTCGTAAACCCTCTGTATCATAGTTTTACCCATTATGTCTAAAAGAGGTTTTCCTGGTAATCTACCAGAACTAAACCTGGAGGGAATAATACCTAAAACCTTCATAAGATGTTTCTTTTTAAATATAGTTTTAACAAAATATAGAGAATAATAAAAAAACAACTTAAGCTGAAGCCAACAATTGTACTTATAATTTTACTTATTGAATCCTTTTTAAGTGGAAGCACAGGTTCATCAATCACCTGTATTAAAGGTTGATCTTTCCTTAAAGAAACCTTTGCTATTTCTAGGTTTTTCAAAATTTCTTGATAGGCTGCTCCATTGGCTTGGACATCCAATTGCTTCCGTTGAGAAGGTACGCGTAAAATTTGAAAGGCAGGATTACTGTTTGGATTGGCATCTACAGCGGAGGCTACACCGGCAATACTTGTATTCAATACATTTTTAATACTATCCGCTTGATGCTGTAGGATGGCTAAATTTTGTGCTGATTTTTTAGTTTTGGTTTGTACGTAGAAATCATTCACAGTTTTGACAATATGGTCAGTAAAAGCCTTGGCAAAGAGTTCATCTTTAGATTTGAATTTAACAGAGATGATGGACAGTTGTTTATCAGGTTTAGTGACCTCTAAATAATTTTTGTTAAAGTCATCCACCAGCTTACCCATTACCGAATCTTGTGTGCGGTTAAATGGGGAGGCATCATCCGTAAATTTGAGGTTCTGTGTTTCAGGTTTTTTAGCCCATTTTTCTTTTAAGTGGTTAAATTCTATGTAGCGATTGATGAGGAGCTCTGTTTTGCCATTAAAAGTGTCTTTACTCAATAAAGTCTTCTGTATCATTCTTCTGGATTTGTAGAGCTCTAAGATATTATCTCCTTGGAAGATACCTCCGCCTCCACCACCTAAATCTAAACCCACCATAGAGGCAATCCCTGCGTATGCTCCGATTCCTCCTCCGCTATCCCCATCTTCTAACACAAAAGTGGTTTCTGCGGTATAAACGGGCTTTTTGAGGAAGGTGTAAGTTAAGCCTAAAGCACCGCCTATCACTCCTGCTATCAAAATGATTTTCCATTTGGATAGCAGGTATTGGTACCATTCTTTAATTTTTAGAATCAGTTCTTTTAAAGAAATTTCGTCGTCTGTACTATTTATTTTTTCTTCTGCCATTGGCGTTTTTATTTTTTTATTTGGGCTTCTCCTTCGACTCTCCGCCTAACCGTCAGACAAGCTGCTCAGGAGGACATTCCCTTCGACTAAGCGTCGGACAAGCTCAGCCTGACAAGTAGAATGTGCGCTCATTATTTTACAATATTGATGATTCCTAGCATGATAGCACCGAAAGAGGCCAAGCCTGAAATAAGACCCACTGTTTCTGTAGGGGTAAGTTTCCGCTTTTCTTCTCTCTTCGGAATAAATATTTCTGCCCCTGTCTTCACAATGGGGTAGTTATTGAAAAATAGGAATTTCCGAGTGCTCCGCACCGCTCCATTAGCATAAATGATATAAGATCGGGATTTGAGTGCCCCTTGCCCAAAGCCTCCGGCATTGGTGATGTATTGTCTAAATCCTTTAGATTTACTATAAATCACCGTATTAGGGGATAATACCTCTCCACTCACTTTTACGGTTTGCAATTCTTTCGGCACAGAAATGATATCTCCTTCTTCTAAGAAAAGGTCTATTTTTTTACCTGGGTTCTCTAGTATTTCTTTCAGATTGATACCTACAAAATTATTTCTGATGACTTTATTATCTAAATGAATAGCCGTTGTGTCTTTGGCTTCTGTTTGTATTTTTTTAAACTGTAATAATTTTTGATTTTCCTTTTCTTGGTCAAGAGTGGTTTCTTGTTTACCCGCTCTCTTCAAAGAGGCGCCATCTTCATAAGCTAATTGGGTTAAGCCTCCTGCTCTTTTCACAAGATCAGAAATGCGCTCATCTTTGCGAGTTAGGGTATAAGTTCCTGGGTAAAGCACTTCTCCTTCAATAGTCACCTGTTTTTGGGTTTCATAACCCGGAGCGGTTCTTACCGTGATCAAATCAAAAGGTTTGAGAATGAATTTACCAGCATTCGCTTTTAAATCTTTATCTACTGCAATTTGAAAGATTTGTGCCGTTTTGGCTGAAGAGGAGCCTGAAATACTTTCTTCATTATTTACCCTTCTTGAGATTTCTATTCTTTGTGGGGTGGCCGCTTCATTAAAGCCACCGGCTTTCATGATGAGCTCTTCTAAGCTCATGTTTTCGGCATAAGGAAATTGACCGGGGTTCCTTACTTCTCCATTGATATTTACAACATATTCTTCTCTTAAATCAAAAATAGAGGAAATATTGATGGCATCTTCTCTTTGTAAAGGAATATCTTGTGCTTCCCCGCTCATCACCTTTCCCAAATCAAAAGAAATCAATTCCGTTTGATTATCTGGGGTTAAACGGTTGATATAGGCTCTATTTCTAAAGGCATCTTCTTTTAATCCTTCTGCTTTTTCAATTAATTGTTTCACGGTTAAACCCGATGTCAATTCATATTCTCCCGGACGGAAAATGGCTCCGATTAAGCTCACCCGATTGGTAAAACGATCTAAAATTTCATTGACATAAAACTTATCCCCGCCATGTGGGATATAGGTCGCAAAGGCATCCGAAACGACATCTCTAATTTTCTTTTCGGTATTGGTATTTTCTAATACTTTAATTCTTTCCTTATAGGCTTTTTCGGTAAAACCACCTGCATAATCAAGTAAATTATCAAAAGTTTCTCCGGGTTTCAATTCAAAAATAGCAGGGCGTTTCACTTCGCCTACCACTTCCACCCGTTTTTGATAAACGGGAATCATGATGATATCCTGATCTTGCAGCCGGACATTCCCTTTTAACTCGCCTTTGATCAAAAAATCATACACATCCAAGGTAGCGATCTTTCTCCCATTTCTAATCAGCTCCACATTTCTGAAGGAACCATTTTCTGTAGGACCTCCAGAAGAATATAATGCGGTAAACATGGTGGCTAAAGAAGGTAAGGTATAGGTGCCTGGCTTCATGACCTCGCCTGTAACGATGATTTTGATGCTGCGTATATTGCCTAAAGTAAGACTTAATTTGGTGTTCCCTGTTTTTAATCCGCTATAAATAGGGGTTAATTTATTTTTGATGCGAGCGGTGGCCGCCTCGATGGTGAGTCCGCCAACTTGAATTAATCCGGCATAAGGAATATTTACGGTTCCATCAGGACTTACTTTTAAGGTATTGCTAACTTCAGAAAAACCGTAGATATCTAACAAAAGCTCATCTCCGGCACCCACAATATAGTTTTGAGGCGTAGCAATATTTAAATTCGGCTCGAAAGTGGTAGAAGCATTGGCAAACAGTTCTTTACCAAAGATTTTTGATTTTATAGGTTTATAAGTAGAATCTTGGTTCGCAGTATTTGATAGGTCAGTCTGAACTTCTCCCTCAAAACTTCGTTCACGGCTTCCATCCTTTCCTTTTACGGTAGCATCTGTAGATCCAGTATTAGAACTCTTGGCTTTTAAGGCTTCTACCCTTGCCCTCAGCTTTTGTACTTCTGTAGGACTCATTCCTCTAGCGGTGGCCATTTGCTCTAATTGAGCATCGGAAAGCCCAGAAGACGCTACTTGGTTCATGATGTTTCTGATTTGCTCGTCTGTGAGTTCATCTACCCTCACATTAGAGAAATTTGATTGGTTGATGCTTTGCGCTTTCGATTGGTAAGAAAGAAAAATACCAATGCCGAGAAATAAAGTGAAAATAATTTTTTTGATATTCATTAAGTTGTGAGATTCTGGGTAAGGCAATTTCATTTATTTATTTAAAATCAAGATTAAGTGTTGAAATGCTGATAAATGTAATTCTAAATTTTTAAAAATGTCATTTACTATTTCTTCTTCTTTATAAATGTGACTCAATTTATTTCTATCTTCTAAGGTTTTAAAAAGTAAATGGTCATCCTGTTCATTTATAAATTTATTTAAAAGCAAATTTTTATACACCATTTTTGGAGATATAAATATTTCAGCAGTTTTTAGTTCTAAAAATATTTTTGAAACTTTCCAAGCGAGCTCGGTACAATATTCAAATTTTTGGATTTTACCATTTTTAATCAAATCTAACTCAATAGCTGTATATTTTTTTGATTCCTTAACTGCTAATACTTCTTTAAAAGTAGCAATAGCTTGGGTCAAATTACCTAATTCAATACTGAATTTTTGCTCCAATTCCATACTTCAATTTTAGCTAATGCATGTTTTTTAACGAAACGATCAAAATAGGATTTCTTATGGTTTAGTCGTCAGGCTGAGCGGAGTCGAAGCCTTTTTGCTATTCGGTACACTTTGATTGATGC